>NZ_SOBN01000002.1:1301782-1952674 GCF_004365705.1 Streptomyces sp. 846.5 | reverse complement strand
GCATGGTTGTCGTCAGCTCGTGTCGTGAGATGTTGGGTTAAGTCCCGCAACGAGCGCAACCCTCGTTCTGTGTTGCCAGCGGGTTATGCCGGGGACTCACAGGAGACTGCCGGGGTCAACTCGGAGGAAGGTGGGGACGACGTCAAATCATCATGCCCCTTATGTCTTGGGCTGCACACGTGCTACAATGGCCGGTACAATGAGCTGCGATACCGCGAGGTGGAGCGAATCTCAAAAAAGCCGGTCTCAGTTCGGATTGGGGTCTGCAACTCGACCCATGAAGTCGGAGTTGCTAGTAATCGCAGATCAGCATTGCTGCGGTGAATACGTTCCCGGGCCTTGTACACACCGCCCGTCACGTCACGAAAGTCGGTAACACCCGAAGCCGGTGGCCCAACCCCTTGTGGGAGGGAGCTGTCGAAGGTGGGACCAGCGATTGGGACGAAGTCGTAACAAGGTAGCCGTACCGGAAGGTGCGGCTGGATCACCTCCTTTCTAAGGAGCACTTCTACCGCTACGGCGGTCAGAGGCCAGGACACCGGCGACTGTCCGGTGCTGGTTCGCTCATGGGTGGAACGTTGACTATTCGGCACGCAGGGTCGTCGGAGATCGCTAGTACTGCACCCCTGGGTGCGTGGAGCGCGGTGTCCGGTGGGTCCTGCGGGTCGGGCACGTTGTTGGGTCCTGAGGCGCGGCCGTATGGTCGGGTCTTCGGTGCCGGCCCCAGTGAACCTCGCGCTGTTGGTGTGGGGGTGATGGGTGGCTGGTCGTTGCTTGAGAACTGCACAGTGGACGCGAGCATCTGTGGCCAAGTTTTTAAGGGCGCACGGTGGATGCCTTGGCACTAGGAACCGATGAAGGACGTGGGAGGCCACGATAGGCCCCGGGGAGCTGTCAACCGAGCTTTGATCCGGGGGTGTCCGAATGGGGAAACCCGGCAGTCGTCATGGGCTGTCACCCGCTGCTGAACACATAGGCGGTGTGGAGGGAACGCGGGGAAGTGAAACATCTCAGTACCCGCAGGAAGAGAAAACAACCGTGATTCCGAGAGTAGTGGCGAGCGAAATCGGATGAGGCTAAACCAGTCACGTGTGATACCCGGCAGGGGTTGCGTGGTTGGGGTCGTGGGACTTACAGGCTGATTCTGCCGGATCAGCGAGGAGTCAGAAAACCGTTGGTGTAGTCGAAGGACATGCGAAAGGTCCGGCGTAGAGGGTAAGACCCCCGTAGACGAAACACTGGCGGCTCCTTTGTGATGTTCCCAAGTAGCACGGAGCCCGAGAAATTCCGTGTGAATCTGGCGGGACCACCCGCTAAGCCTAAATATTCCCTAGTGACCGATAGCGGACAGTACCGTGAGGGAATGGTGAAAAGTACCGCGGGAGCGGAGTGAAATAGTACCTGAAACCGTGTGCCTACAAGCCGTGGGAGCGTCTCCAGGAGGGCTTGCCCTTACTGGTCGTGACTGCGTGCCTTTTGAAGAATGAGCCTGCGAGTTTGCGGTGTGTTGCGAGGTTAACCCGTGTGGGGTAGCCGTAGCGAAAGCGAGTCCGAATAGGGCGATTGAGTAGCGCGCCCAAGACCCGAAGCGGAGTGATCTAGCCATGGGCAGGTTGAAGCGCGGGTAAGACCGTGTGGAGGACCGAACCCACCAGGGTTGAAAACCTGGGGGATGACCTGTGGTTAGGGGTGAAAGGCCAATCAAACTCCGTGATAGCTGGTTCTCCCCGAAATGCATTTAGGTGCAGCGTCGTGTGTTTCTTGCCGGAGGTAGAGCACTGGATAGGCGATGGGCCCCACCGGGTTACTGACCTTAGCCAAACTCCGAATGCCGGTAAGTGAGAGCGCGGCAGTGAGACTGTGGGGGATAAGCTCCATGGTCGAGAGGGAAACAGCCCAGAACACCGGCTAAGGCCCCTAAGCGTGTGCTAAGTGGGAAAGGATGTGGAGTCGCAGAGACAACCAGGAGGTTGGCTTAGAAGCAGCCACCCTTTAAAGAGTGCGTAATAGCTCACTGGTCAAGTGATTCCGCGCCGACAATGTAGCGGGGCTCAAGTACACCGCCGAAGCCGTGTCATTGCAACATTAACCTCCAACGAGGGTTGTGATGGGTAGGGGAGCGTCGTGTGCCGGGTGAAGCAGCCGTGGAAACGAGTTGTGGACGGTTCACGAGTGAGAATGCAGGCATGAGTAGCGATACAAGAGTGGGAAACTCTTGCGCCGATTGACCAAGGGTTCCTGGGTCAAGCTGATCTGCCCAGGGTAAGTCGGGACCTAAGGCGAGGCCGACAGGCGTAGTCGATGGACAACGGGTTGATATTCCCGTACCCGCTTTGAAGCGCCAACGTCGAACGAGACGATGCTAAGCCCGCGAAGCCGCCCCGGAGTCTTCGGACGAGGGGGAGTGGTGGAGCCGGTGACCCGGATCTTTAGTAGGTGAGCGATGGGGTGACGCAGGAAGGTAGTCCAGCCCGGGCGGTGGTTGTCCCGGGGTAAGGGTGTAGGACGTGTGGTAGGCAAATCCGCCGCACATATAGTCTGAGACCTGATGCCGAGCCGATTGTGGTGAAGTGGATGATCCTATGCTGTCGAGAAAAGCCTCTAGCGAGTTTCATGGCGGCCCGTACCCCAAACCGACTCAGGTGGTCAGGTAGAGAATACCGAGGCGTTCGGGTGAACTATGGTTAAGGAACTCGGCAAAATGCCCCCGTAACTTCGGGAGAAGGGGGGCCGGTACTGGTGACGGGACTTTGCTCCTTGAGCTGGGGCCGGCCGCAGAGACCAGCGAGAAGCGACTGTTTACTAAAAACACAGGTCCGTGCGAAGCCGTAAGGCGATGTATACGGACTGACGCCTGCCCGGTGCTGGAACGTTAAGGGGACCGGTTAGCTCTGTTTCGACGGGGCGAGGCTGAGAACTTAAGCGCCAGTAAACGGCGGTGGTAACTATAACCATCCTAAGGTAGCGAAATTCCTTGTCGGGTAAGTTCCGACCTGCACGAATGGCGTAACGACTTCTCGACTGTCTCAACCATAGGCCCGGTGAAATTGCATTACGAGTAAAGATGCTCGTTTCGCGCAGCAGGACGGAAAGACCCCGGGACCTTTACTATAGCTTGATATTGGTGTTCGGTTCGGCTTGTGTAGGATAGGTGGGAGACTGTGAAGCGGCCACGCCAGTGGTTGTGGAGTCGTCGTTGAAATACCACTCTGGTCGTGCTGGATGTCTAACCTGGGTCCGTGATCCGGATCAGGGACAGTGTCTGGTGGGTAGTTTAACTGGGGCGGTTGCCTCCTAAAATGTAACGGAGGCGCCCAAAGGTTCCCTCAGCCTGGTTGGCAATCAGGTGTTGAGTGTAAGTGCACAAGGGAGCTTGACTGTGAGACCGACGGGTCGAGCAGGTGCGAAAGCAGGGACTAGTGATCCGGCGGTGGCTTGTGGAAGCGCCGTCGCTCAACGGATAAAAGGTACCCCGGGGATAACAGGCTGATCTTCCCCAAGAGTCCATATCGACGGGATGGTTTGGCACCTCGATGTCGGCTCGTCGCATCCTGGGGCTGGAGTAGGTCCCAAGGGTTGGGCTGTTCGCCCATTAAAGCGGTACGCGAGCTGGGTTTAGAACGTCGTGAGACAGTTCGGTCCCTATCCGCTGCGCGCGCAGGAGTCTTGAGAAGGGCTGTCCCTAGTACGAGAGGACCGGGACGGACGAACCTCTGGTGTGCCAGTTGTCCTGCCAAGGGCATGGCTGGTTGGCTACGTTCGGGAGGGATAACCGCTGAAAGCATCTAAGCGGGAAGCCTGCTTCGAGATGAGGACTCCCACCACCATCGAGTGGGTAAGGCTCCCAGTAGACGACTGGGTTGATAGGCCGGATGTGGAAGCCCCGCAAGGGGTGGAGCTGACCGGTACTAATAGGCCGAGGGCTTGACCATAGCTGCTACGCGTCCACTGTGTTGTTCTGAAGAAACGACCCCCCGCTTCCGGCGGCGAGTTGGTTGATATCTTCATAGAGTTTCGGTGGTCATAGCGTGAGGGAAACGCCCGGAAACATCCCGAACCCGGAAGCTAAGCCTCACAGCGCCGATGGTACTGCAGGGGGGACCCTGTGGGAGAGTAGGACGCCGCCGAACAAACCATTCCAGGTAAGCCCCCTGACCACCGGTCAGGGGGCTTACCTGCGTTCCCCCACCAGTGCGCACCCGGTACACCGGGGAGGCCGGACGCCACCACGGGCCGGCGGCAAGGGTGGGTGGCTTACATGGCGCCACCATTGCCGCCCACCCCCGCCCGTGGCTTGTTGCTGCTCGCTCCGCTCGCTGGCCAACCACAGCGGGGGAGCCAGACCGGTGCCGGACGCCGTTCCCGGGCCCGCGTGGCGGGGTGGGGCGTGCAGAAACGTTCCCTCTGTGTGTCTTCGGGTGAACCGGGGTCACTTCTGGGACACCGGTCACTTTCGGTACACGAATACCTGGATGAATCGGGCATAACGGCAAGATCAAGTGTCACCTTGTCCCAAAAGTGACCCCGGTTCACCCAAGGATGGGTCATTTGGGGTCACTGCCTATGCTTTTGGGTCACTCCCCCGACGCCAGAACCGGACAAAGCGGGCAGGATCCGTCGGACGAGTGACCCGAACGTATAGGCAGTGACCCCAAAACGCTCCCGGCCCCGGCAGGAACGTTTCTGCACGCCCCACCCCCAACCGACCCGCCGCCCGGCAACGGCGCCCGCCCCGACCTGGCTCCCCCGCTGCAGTTGGCCGCGAGTCGTTGGTATCCCTGGACGCCGGTGCGGGCGTGAAAATGGGGTGGGGCCGCTCGCCGACGTCGTCTTCGCATTGGGTGGTGGAGCCTGTCCGCGAGTCTGGTGCCGGAGTTGCTCCCAGGGGCAGTGCACTGTGCTTCGAGCACGTCGTTCGGCCTTGACCAGGCCCCTTGCAGCTCTGCGGGTGGCCCCTGTCGGGTTCGGTTCGGTGCGGAGGGTGGTGGTCGAGGTGTCGGATCCGCAGGAAGTGTCGGAGGAGGCACCGGAGTTGGTGGACCGGGCGGCGGCGGTCGATGTGGCCAAGGCGTCTGGGGTGGTGTGCACGCGGGTGCCGCACGAGACGGTGGCGGGGCGGCGGGTGCAGCGGCTGGAGACGGTGGCCGCGGACACCGACTCGATCCTGGCGCTGGGCGACCGGCTGCGGTGCCTGGGGATCGAGCGGGTGGTGATGGAGGCCACCGGGGTGTACTGGAAGCCGTGGTTCTTCCTGCTGGAGGCGTGCGGGTTGCAGGTGTGGCTGGTCAACGCGCGGGATGTGAAGAACGTGCCGGGGCGGCCCAAGACCGACAGGCTGGACGCGGTGTGGCTGTGCAAGCTCAATGAGCGCGGCATGCTGCGGGCCTCGTTCGTGCCCCCGCGCGAGATCCGCGAACTGCGGGACCTGACCCGGACCCGGACCGTACTGGTCCGCGACCGCACCCGCGCCAAGCAGCGGGTGGAGAAGCTGCTGGAGGACGCGCAGATCAAGCTGTCCTCGGTGGTGGCCGACCTGTTCGGGGTCTCCGGGCGGGCGATGATGGACGCGCTGGTGGCCGGCGAGCGGGACCCGGCGGTGCTGGCGGACCTGGCCAGAGGCCGGGCCCGGGTACGCACCGAGCAACTGCGGGCCGCCCTGCGCGGGGGCTTCACCGAGCACCACGCGTTCACGCTCACCGTCCAGCTGGCCGTGGTCGACTTCCTGGGCCAGCAGATCGACCGTCTCTCGGCCCGCATCGAGGAACACCTGGCCGCGATGGAACCGCCCCACGGCCCCACCGGCCCCGCCCCGGGGCCGCCGCCACCCGGGCCGCAACGCCCGGGCCTGCTGGCCCTGGTCGACAAGCTCACCGCGATCCCGGGCGTGGGCGAGCGCGCCGCGCAGACCATCCTGGCCGAGATCGGCACCGACATGAGCCAGTTCCCCACCGCGGACCACCTGGCCTCCTGGGCAAAGCTCACCCCCCGCACCATCCAGTCCGGAGCGGTGAACACCACCGGCCGCACCGGCAAGGGCAACCCCTGGCTGCGCGGCGCCCTGGGCGAAGCCGCCGCCGCGGCCGCACGCACCGACACCCACCTCGGCACACGATTCAAACGCCTGGTCAAACGCCGCGGCTACCAACGCGCCCTGGTCGCGGTCGCCCGCTCCATCCTGGTCATCGTCTGGCACCTGGTCAACGACCCCGACGCCGTCTACCAGGACCTCGGCGCCGACTGGTTCACACGCCAGGGCGACCCGGCCCGCAAGGCCCGCGACCTGATCCGCCAACTCGAAAAACTCGGCCACCAGGTCACCCTCACCCCCACCACCGAACCCGCCTGACCCCACACCACCCAACACCACCAACCGCCGGCCCCTCCCGCCCGGCCGCTACCGCCTGCCCTCCCGAAGCCCCATTTTCCGTTCAGTAACCCAGGCCGCTTCGCTGGCCGCCGTGGAGGCGGGAAAATGGGGCGGTGCTGTCCGGGACGCCGATGTATCTGTGATGCCTGTGAGCTCGTCGTTCAGTATGGCGTTGGGGGCCGCTGACAGGGACCGTCAATTGTTGCAGTAGCACGCGGACCAGACTCTTCAGCCCTGTGGCTCCTCCGGACGGCGCGTATCGGTCAACTCGGTCGTGGTCGGGGAGGGTTACATGGACGTGCTGCACGAGCGGTGTGCCGCGCTGGACATCGGCAAGAAGGATCTGAAGGCATGCGTTCGGGCCCCCAGCCCGAGCGGGCGACGCTCGCGGCGGCAGGAGATCCGTACTTTCGCCACCACGACCAATGCGCTGCTGGAGTTGCGGGACTGGCTGGTCGCCGAACAGGTCGCCCTGGTGGTCATGGAAGCCACTGGCGACTACTGGCGCGGGGCGTTCTACGTGCTGGAGGACTGCCTGAACGTGATTCTGGTCAACGCCGCGCACGCCAAGGGCCTGCCCGGGCGCAAGACGGACGTCGCGGATGCGGCCTGGCTGTGCCAGCTGGGCGAGTGCGGCCTGCTCAAGGCCTCGTTCGTGCCCCCGGAGCCGATCCGGCACCTGCGTGACCTGACCCGCTACCGCTCCACGCTCGCCAGCGAGGTCAGTCGCGAGGCCCAGCGGCTGGAGAAGGAGCTGGAGGATGCCGGGATCAAGCTCTCTGCGGTGGCCACCGACATCCTCGGCGTCTCCGGCCGGTCCATGCTCGCCGCGCTCATCGAGGGGGAACGCGATGCGCAGGCACTGGCCCAGATGGCCAAGGCCCGGATGCGCCCCAAGATACCCGACCTCGTGCAGGCGCTGACCGGCAACTTCGGCGAGCACCATGCCTTCCTGTGCCGCCTGCACCTGGAGCGCATCGATCACCTCAAGGCCACGATCGCCGAGCTGTCGGAGCGGATCGAGGAGGAGATGCGCCCTTTCGCCCGCCAGCTTGATCTCCTGGAGACGATCCCCGGCGTCGGCCGCATCACCGCGGAAGTCCTCATCGCCGAGACCGGCGGAGACATGTCCCGCTTCCGCACCGCCGGCCACCTGGCCTCGTGGGCCGGGGTCTGCCCCGGGCACCACGAGTCGGCCGGCAAGCACAAGTCCGGGCGCAGACGCCACGGCAACCGATGGCTCGGCGCGGCCCTGGGTACCGCCGCGATGGCCGCCTCCCGCACCCGCGACCGCACCTACCTCGGCGCCCGCTACATGCGCCTGATGCCCCGACTCGGCAAGAAGAAAGCCCTGGTCGCCCTCGAACACTCGATGCTGACCGCCGTCTGGCACATCCTCACCCAGGACACCGCCTTCCACGATCTAGGCGGTGACTACTACATCAAGCACGACCCCGAACGCGCCCTCCGACGCATCACCCGACAGGCCAACGCCCTCGGTATGACCGTCCGCTTCGAACCCATCGAGGCTGCCTGAACCCAACGGTCCCGCTTGCGGTCAAACGCTATTTTCGGACCAGCGGAGCGAGCAGCAGCAACAAGCCACGGGCGTGCCATCCGGCATCGGTGGCGCCATGTAAGCCACTCACAGCTTCCGCCAACCCGCTGCGGCGCCCCGCCTTCCCCGCCCCCCGCCCGCCCCGCCCACCCCCGCTCCATGGGAAGGTAAAGTCCCTGTACAGCCGTACCCGTCTCGTCCCGTCCCGTCGTCCGTTCGTCCCAGGAGGCTCCCGGGTGGAGGTTCAGGAGACGCGAGTCCAGACCGACCGCGTGTTCACCATCCCCAACGTGCTGAGTATGGCGCGGCTCGTCGGTGTGCCGGTGTTTCTGTGGTTGGTGCTGTGGCCGGAGTTCGGGGGACCGCACAACGACGGGTGGGCGATTCTGATCCTGATGGCGAGCGGGGTGAGCGACTACCTGGACGGGAAGCTCGCGCGGCGGTGGGGGCAGATCAGCCGTCTGGGTCAACTGCTCGATCCGCTCGCGGACCGGTTGTTCGTGCTGTCGACGATCGTCGGGCTGACCTGGCGGGGGATCATGCCCTGGTGGCTGACGGCGCTCCTGCTCGGTCGGGAGGTGTTCATCGCCTCGCTGCTGCCGGTGCTGCGGAGGCACGGGTACGGACCGCCCGGGGTGAATTTCCTGGGGAAGGCGGCTACGTTCAATCTGATGTACGCATTTCCGCTGCTTCTGCTCACCGAGAGGAGTGACTGGCTCGGGAGTGTGGCATTCATCATCGGATGGGCGTTCGTCTGGTGGGGTACGACGCTGTATTGGTGGGCAGGGATCCTGTACGCGGTTCAGACCCGTCGTCTGGTACGGACGGGCACCGCGGTCGACTGACCGCCGGGTGGCCCTTGGGTGCCCGTGGCGGGGTCGGCCGTCGGATGACAGCTCCGCCTAGGCCACAAGGAGGAACCACCCGACATGAAGGCCGTTGTGATGGCCGGAGGCGAGGGCACGCGCCTCCGCCCTATGACCTCGAGCATGCCCAAGCCCCTGCTTCCGGTCGTGAACCGACCGATCATGGAGCATGTGCTCCGTCTGCTGAAGCGACACGGGCTGACCGAGACCGTTGTGACTGTGCAATTCCTTGCTTCCCTCGTCCGGAACTATTTCGGCGACGGCGAAGAGCTCGGTATGACTCTTACCTACGCGAACGAGGAGACCCCGCTCGGGACCGCGGGAAGCGTCAAGAACGCGGAGGACGCGCTCAAGGACGATTCCTTCCTGGTGATCTCCGGTGACGCGCTCACCGACTTCGACCTGACCGAGCTGATGGAGTTCCACCGTTCGAAGGGTGCGCTGGTCACCGTCTGCCTGACCCGGGTCCCCAACCCGCTGGAGTTCGGCATCACCATCGTCGACGACGAGGGCCGGGTCGAGCGCTTCCTGGAGAAGCCGACCTGGGGCCAGGTGTTCTCGGACACGGTGAACACCGGCATCTACGTCATGGAGCCCGAGGTCTTCGACTACGTGGCCGCGGACACCTCCGTCGACTGGTCCGGGGACGTCTTCCCGCAGCTGCTCAAGGAGGGCAAGCCGATCTACGGCTTCGTCGCCGAGGGCTACTGGGAGGACGTCGGCACCCACGACAGCTACATGAAGGCCCAGGCCGACGTGCTCGAGGGCAAGGTCGACGTCGACATCGACGGCTTTGAGATCTCCCCCGGGGTCTGGGTGGCCGAGGGCGCCGAGGTGGACCCCGACGCGGTGCTGCGCGGGCCGCTCTACATCGGCGACTACGCCAAGGTCGAGGGCGGGGTCGAGCTGCGGGAGAACACCGTGCTCGGCAGCAATGTCGTGGTGAAGCGCGGGGCGTTCCTGCACCGGGCGATCGTGCATGACAACGTCTACATCGGGCCGCAGACCAATCTGCGCGGCTGCGTCATCGGCAAGAACACCGATGTGATGCGGGCGGCGCGGATCGACGACGGGGCGGTGATCGGGGACGAGTGCCTGATCGAGGAGGAGTCGATCATCGCGGGCAACGTCCGCGTGTACCCGTTCAAGACCATCGAGGCCGGCGCGGTCGTCAACACCTCGGTGATCTGGGAGTCCCGCGGCCAGGAGCACCTCTTCGGGGTGCGCGGCGTCTCCGGGATCATCAACGTCGAGATCACGCCGGAGCTGGCGGTCCGGCTCGCCGGCGCCTATGCGACCACCCTCAAGAAGGGCGCGATGGTCACCATCGCGCGCGACCACTCCCGTGGCGCCCGTGCGCTCAAGCGCGCCATGATCTCGGCGCTGCAGGCCAGTGCCATCGATGTGCGCGACCTGGAGAACGTGCCGATGCCGGTGGCCCGGCAGCAGACGGCCCGAGGCAGCGCCGGCGGCATCATGCTGCGGACCACGCCCGGGGTGCCGGACTCGCTGGACATCCTCTTCTTCGACGAACGCGGCGCGGACCTCTCCCAGGCCGGCCAGCGCAAGCTCGACCGGGTCTACGCCCGGCAGGAGTACCGCCGGGCGTTCCCCGGTGAGATCGGCGACCTGACCTTCCCCGCCAGTGTCTTCGACTCCTACGCGGGGACGCTGCTGCGGGCCGTGGACACCAGCGGGGTGCCGGAGGCCGGTCTGAAGGTGGTCATCGACGCCGCGCACGGCAGCGCGGGCCTGGTCCTGCCCAGCATCCTGGGCCGGCTCGGCATCGAGGCGCTGACCGTCAACCAGGGCATGAACGAGGCCAGGCCGACCGAGACCGCCGAGGAGCGGCGGGCCGGGCTGGTGCGGCTCGGGGAGCTGGTGGCCTCGTCCAAGGCGGCCTTCGGGGTGCGCTTCGATCCCGTGGGCGAGCGGGTGTCCTTCGTGGACGAGCGCGGGCACCTGATCGAGGACGACCGGGCGCTGCTGGTGTTCCTGGACCTGGTGGCGGCCGAGGGCCGGAGCGGCAAGGTGGCGCTGCCGGTGACCACGACCAGGATCGCCGAGCAGGTCGCCGCCTACCACGGCACCCAGGTGCAGTGGACGACGACCTCGCCGGATGCGCTGACCAGCGCTGCCTCCGCCGAGGGCACGATCTTCGGCGGCGACGGCCGCGGGCGCTTCGTGATCCCGGAGTTCAGCGGGATCTTCGACGGCGCCGCTGCCTTCGTCCGGCTGGTCGGGCTGGTCGCCCGGACGCAGCTGACGCTGAGCCAGATCGACGCCCGCATCCCCAAGGCGCATGTGCACCGCCGCGACCTGGCGACGCCGTGGTCCGCCAAGGGCATGGTGATGCGCTCGGTGGTGGAGGCGGCCGGGGACCGGCATGTCGACACCACGGACGGGGTGCGGGTGGTGGAGACCGACGGCCGCTGGACCATGGTCGTGCCCGACCCGGCCGAGGCGGTCACCCACCTGTGGGCGGAGGGCCCGGACGACGTCTCCACCCAGGCGCTGCTGGACGAGTGGAGCGCGGTGGTCGAAGCCACCGACCGCGACTGAGCGGACGCCGCGGCAGCGGCCGCTCAGGGCCTCGGGTGTTTGTCACGATCGTGTGCCGGGTTGACCGGGCACGGCGCGAGTTGTGCCGGTGACTCCGACGCGACGTGCGACGATGTGGCGCATGTCGACGACAGGGGCGGATGGTGAACGGGCTGCGCGTTCCGCGGGAAACTGGAGTGCGCGCCCCGACGCGTCCATGTCCCTGCTCACCAATGTCATGGAGCACGCCCTCGACGACGGCTACGCGGACGCGGCCCGCCGCCGGGGCCGGTACGGCACCAGCCGGATGCCCGGGACGCTGCGCGGCAAGCTTGCCCTCGGCGGCGGGCTGCTGCTCGCGGCGCTGGTGCTGACGGTGGGGGCGGTGCAGGTCAGGGCCTCGGCGCCGGTGGCCGCGAAGGAGCGGCAGGAGCTGATCGCGCGGGTGGGCACGGCCCAGGCCAACGCCGACCAGGTGCAGCAGGAGATCGACCGGGACCGGGCCCGGCAGAAGCAGCTCCAGCAGCAGGCGAAGGCGAACGGCACCGCCGCCGAGGACACCGCGCGGCTGCAGGTGCTGCAGCTGGTCTCCGGCGCGGGCGCGGCCTACGGCCCCGGTATCCGGGTGGTCATGGACGACGCGGTCTCTGCCGGCACCGACGGCGGGAGCAATCCGCGTACGGCGGCCGGGTTCAGCGACACCGGGCGGGTCCGGGACCGGGACGTCCAGCTGGTGGTCAACGCGCTCTGGCAGTCCGGGGCGGAGGGCATCGCCATCAACGGCCAGCGGCTCACCGCCCTCTCGGCGATCCGGGCGGCCGGCGACGCGATACTGGTCGACAACCACCCCCTGGGCCTCCCGTATCAGGTGGACGCCGTCGGGGGCTCCGGGCTGGCGGACGGATTCCGGCAGAACGTCGACGGCGGCGTCTACCTGGAGCAGCTCAAGGCGGACTACGCCATCAGATACAGCATCAGCAGTGAGGACCGGGTGGATCTGCCTGCGGCGGCCAGGAGCGGCCTGCAGTACGCGACCCCGTCCGGCAGGGGAGGAGCAACACCGTGATCGCCGTACTGGGCCTCGTCATCGGGGTCGTCGTCGGGCTGGTGGTCCAGCCGGGTATCCCGACGGGGCTGGTGCCGTACCTGCCCATCGCCATCGTGGCCGCGCTGGACGCCGTCTTCGGCGGGATCAGGGCCATGCTGGACGGCATCTTCGACGACAAGGTCTTCGTGGTGTCCTTCCTGTCGAACGTGGTGGTCGCGGCGCTGATCGTGTTCCTGGGCGACCAGCTCGGGGTGGGGTCCCAGCTGTCCACCGGCGTGGTGGTGGTGCTCGGCATCCGGATCTTCTCCAATGCCGCGGCGATCAGGCGGCATGTGTTCCGGGCTTAGCCCGGTGCTACGGCCGGGTAGGACGGATGGCAGGATGATCGACGCAGGTCGGAAGCGGCGGGAGTGACAGGTGGGCCAGCACGAGGAAGCGTCGGGGGAGCAGCCCCCAACGCCGCTGCCGCCTGCCCAGGACCAGCGGGCGGACCGGCCGGGCGACGATTCCGAGGGGTTGACCGGGCGTCAGCGGCTCGCTGCCGCGCTGTGGCCGCCGCGGCTGTCCCGGGCCCAGGTCGTGGTCGCGCTGCTGCTGTTCTCGCTGGGGCTGGGCCTGGCCATCCAGGTGCGCTCCACCAACACCGAGTCGCAGCTGCGCGGGGCCCGCCAGGAGGACCTGGTCCGGCTGCTGGACGAAGTGGACGCCAAGCAGCAGCGGCTCCAGGACGACCGCCAGCAGCTGCAGGAGTCGCTGGCCACGCTGCAGAACAGCTCGCAGCAGGCGGCCGAGGCGCAGAAGCAGACCCGCACCAAGGAACAGCAGCTGGGCGTGCTCGCGGGCACGGTCGCGGCGACCGGTCCGGGTATCGTCCTCACCGTCAACGACCCCGGTGGCAAGGTGCAAGCAGATATGCTGCTCAACACTTTGGAGGAGCTGCGCGCAGCGGGGGCGGAGGCGGTGCAGATCAACGATGTACGCGTGGTCGCCGGCACCTGGTTCTCCGACGCCGATCCTGGCACCGTCGTGACCGGCGGCACCAAGGTCACCCAGCCCTACCGCTTCACCGTCATCGGGAACTCGCACGACCTCGACGTCGCGCTGGGGATCCCCGGTGGTGTGATCCAGTCCGTCGACAAGCTGCAGGGGGCAAAGGCCACTGTCTCCGAGCAGAAGTCGCTGTCGGTGACGGCCTTGATCCCGTTGAGCACCCCTGGCTACGCTCACTCGGCGCAGCCATGAGGTTCCGGCGGGTCGCCCACGGCCCTGTCGACAGCAGTTCTCAACTATCGTCCATGATGGCTTCACCCTGCCCCTCGGGCAGGCTCGTGTCACGCAAGGGGAATCGTCCGTGAGTCTGTTCTCGAAGCTGTTCGGTCGTAAGTCCCCTCAGGGCGCGGTCGAGGCGCCCACCGCACGCCACCGGGCGGTGCCGGGCATGCGCGGCCCGGACGAGGGCGACTCGCTGGCGCCGGTCCAGGAGCGCCCGATGTACCGGGAGGACCAGCGACACGCCGGTTTCGGCGGCGGGGCGGGCATAGCACCGGGAGCGGTACCCTCAACCTCAGCTGGAGGGTTTGGTACCGATCCGTATGCGCAGGCTCAGACAGGCGATCCGCGACAGGAGGCCGCAGGGATGACGGTGTGCACCCGGTGTGGCAACAGCAACCCCGAGGCCAGCCGGTTCTGTTCCAACTGCGGCGCCCCACTGCGAGCGCGGGGTCAGGCGGAGGGACTGTCCGAGCAGACGTCCACCATCTCGATCTCGGGCCTGGAAGCCTACGACCCCGAGGTGACGTCCACGCAGGCCACACCGGTGATCTCGCCCGAGGCGCAGGCCGCCGTGGACGCGCTGCCGCCGGGCTCGGCGCTGCTGGTGGTCCGTCGCGGGCCCAACTCGGGCAGCCGGTTCCTGCTGGACACCGAGCTGACGACGGCGGGCCGGCATCCGGAGAGCGACATCTTCCTGGACGACATCACCGTGTCCAGGCGCCATGTCGAGTTCCGCCGTACGCCCACCGGTTTCAGCGTGGCCGACGTCGGCAGCCTGAACGGCACCTACGTCAACCGCGAGCGCATCGACGAGGTGCCGCTGAGCACGGGTGACGAGGTCCAGATCGGCAAGTACCGGGTGGTCTTCTTCGAGAGCCGCCGGGGGTTCTGAGCAGGGGGATGTTCCGCCGGGACCGACTGCGGCCGGGCTCGGCGCACAACGGAGGAGCGATCCTGTGCAGGGCGACAACGGCACGTCTCGGACCGGCACGTCCCAGATCGGTACGTCAGAGATCGGCACGGCCGAGGCCGGCAGGCAGTTGTTGAGCATCGGCGCGGTGCTCGGGGTGCTGCGTGACGAGTTCCCCGAGGTGACCATCTCCAAGATCCGCTTCCTGGAGGCGGAGCGCCTGGTCGAGCCGCAGCGGACGCCCTCGGGCTACCGCAAGTTCAGCCGTGCCGACGTCAGCAGGCTCGCGCAGGTGCTGCGGATGCAGCGGGACCACTACCTGCCGCTGCGGGTGATCAGGGAGCACCTGGACGCCCTGGACGCGGGCGAGGAGCCGCCGGCGCTGCCGGGCGCCGAGCAGCCGTACGCGATCGAGCCGTCGCCCCAGCCGGAGGTGTTCGTCCCCGGCCCCCGGCTGGGGCGGGCGGAGCTGCTGGCGGCGGCCGGCGTCGCCGAGCAGCAGCTGGCCGACTGGGAGTCGTACGGACTGGTGGTGGCGACCCCCGAGGGCGGCTACGACCCGGAGATGCTGCAGGTCGCCCGGCTGGTGGCGGAGCTGGGCCGGTTCGGTCTGGAGCCGCGGCACCTGCGCGCCGTCAAGGCGGCGGCCGACCGGGAGGTCGGGCTGGTCGAACAGGTGGTCGCGCCGCTGCGCAGGCACCGTAACCCGCAGACCCAGGCCCATGCCGCCGCGCTGGCCCGTGAGCTCGCGACCCTGTCGGTGCGGCTGCACGCCGCCCTGGTCCAGGCCGGACTGCGGGCCCGCCCGGGAGCCTGAGCACCCCTCCGAAACCAATCAGAACTGGAGTATCGGGGCGGTGCGCCCTAGGGTTGCGAGTGTGAACGAGCTAGACGTCGTGGGTGTCAGGGTGGAGATGCCGTCGAACCAGCCGATCGTGCTGCTGCGCGAGGTCGGGGGCGACCGGTACCTCCCCATCTGGATCGGACCGGGGGAGGCCACGGCCATCGCCTTCGCGCAGCAGGGGATGACCCCGGTGCGCCCGCTCACGCACGACCTCTTCCGAAATGTGCTGGAGGCCGTCGGCCAGCAGCTCACCGAGGTGCGGATCACCGACCTCCGCGAGGGGGTCTTCTACGCCGAACTGGTCTTCGCGAGCGGTGTGGAGGTCAGCGCGCGTCCCTCGGACGCCATAGCGCTGGCGCTGCGCACCGGCGCACCGATCTACGGCAGCGACGGCGTGCTGGACGAGGCGGGCATCGCCATTCCGGACGAGCAGGAGGACGAGGTCGAGCGGTTCCGGGAGTTCCTGGACCAGATCTCGCCGGAGGACTTCGGCAGCAGCAGCCAGTAGCGCCACGCCGGTGCCGCCGGGGGTAAATGAACCCCCCTACCCCCGGTCAGGACACGCCAAACCACTCATCGGGGCGACATCACCCGCCATGCCCAGCGTGGCGATCGTTGACGCACGTCGGCCAACTGCCTACCGTCGGTTGTGGACGTCCTGGGTGCACCACCTTGCCCCTGAGCGGCGGATCCGGAGGACGAGTGGAACGGAGGGCCGTGTGAGCAGCACCGGCGACGGCACGGCCGCAGGTGGTTCCTGCCCCCTCCATCCGGCGCGGCATGCCCCGCAGCGGTCGATGCGGGCGGCGCGAAGCGGATGGGAGGCCCTTCCGGCCGTCGTCCCGCAGCAGGGCGTCCCGCAGCAGGGCGTCCCGCAGCAGGGCGGTGCCGGGCCCGACGGTCCCGGCCACGCGGCGGACGGACCCGGGGAAGCGACGGATCCGTTCTCCGAACTGGTCGGCTACCGCGGCCCCACCGCCTGCGCGGCGGCCGGCATCACCTACCGCCAGTTGGACTACTGGGCCAGGACCGGGCTGGTCGAGCCCAGCGTCCGGGCCGCGCAGGGGTCGGGCACCCAACGGCTCTACGGCTTCCGGGACGTGCTGCTGCTGAAGGTGGTCAAGCGGCTGCTGGACGCCGGGGTCTCGCTGCAGAGCATCCGCGCCGCGGTGGAGCACCTGCGGACCTGCGGGATCGCCGACCTGTCCGGGATCACGCTGATGAGCGACGGAGCCTCGGTCTACCAGTGCACCTCGCCGAACCAGCTGGTGGAGCTGCTCCAGGGCGGCCAGGGGGTCTTCGGCATCGCCCTGGGCGCGGTCTGGCGCGAGCTGGAGGGCTCGCTGGGCCGGCTGCACGGCGAGCGCGCCGACACCGGGGAGACCCTGGTCGGCTTCGACCCCGGCGACGAGCTGGCACGACGCCGCAACCGCGCGGGCTGACCGCGCGTCCGCAGTGATCAGAGCCCTGGGGAGGGGCTCGTGGAGCTGTGGGGTGGCGGATGACGCTGGGACGGTTGCGGGCGGTACTGCGGTCGGTACTGCGGACCAGGCACGGACAGCGCTGGGCCTTTCGGGTCGTGGCGGCGTCGGCGCTGCTGGCGCTGCTGCCGTCGGCCTGGCTGTACGTCGAGGAGGGGCAGCGGCTGCGTACCGTCGCCGACGCGCCGTCCGAGCCGGTCGCGGTGGTCTTCGGGGCGGGGCTGGACCAGGGCGTGCCCTCGCCCTACCTGGCCCACCGGCTGGACGCCGCGCTGGCCCTCTACCGGGCCGGAAAGGTGCGGGCGGTGCTGGTCACCGGCGACAACGGGCGCACCGCGTACGACGAGCCCGACGCGATGCGGACCTACCTGGTGCAGCACGGGGTCCCCGCCGACCGGGTGGTCCGCGACTACGCGGGCTTCGACACCTGGGACTCCTGCAGCCGGGCCCACCGGATCTTCGGGGTGGACCGGGCGCTGCTGGTCACCCAGGGCTTCCACATCCGCCGCGCGCTCGGTATGTGCCGTGCGGCGGGGATCGACGCCTACGGGATCGGCGTGGACGAGCCGCGGGACGCTACCTGGTACTACGGCGGGGTACGGGAGCTGCCGGCGGCGGGGGAGGCCGTGCTGGACGCACTCCTGAAGCCGGACCCGTCGCTGTTGGGGCCGAAGGTGAGCACGTTGGCACAGTGGCGCTAGGGCTTTGGCTTGCCGCGCAGTTCCCCGCGCCCCTGGGGGGCTGCAACTGACCCACTGTGGGCAACTTGCACTATCAGGGGCGCGGGGAACTGCGCGAACAGCCCGGCACACGCCGCAGACAAGAGCTCACGGAACCCCGCGTTGTCAGTGGTGTCGGCGACGATAGGAGCATGCGGTCTGTGCCGACGATCCTGCACCTCGACATGGACGCCTTCTTCGCCGCGGTGGAGCAGGCGTCCAAGCCGAGCCTGCGCGGGAAGCCGGTGGTGGTCGGCGGGCTCGGGGGGCGGGGGGTCGTCGCCACCGCCTCCTACGAGGCGCGGGTGTTCGGGGTGCACTCGGCGATGCCGATGGCGCAGGCGCGTCGGCGGGCGCCCAACGCCGCGTACCTCATCCCCAGGTTCGAGCTCTACCGCCAGGTCAGCGATCTGGTGATGGGTCTGCTGCGGGAGCTCTCCCCGCTGGTGGAGCCGCTGAGCCTGGACGAGGCCTTCGTCGACCTGGAGGCCGGTCCCTACGGCGAGCTGCTGCGCGAGGGGTCGGTGGCCGAGGGCGTGGAACTGGTCCGGGCGCTGGGGGAGGACCTGCGCGCGGACATCCTCGCGGCGGTCGGTCTGACCGCCTCGGTCGGGCTGTCCGGCACCAAGTTCCTGGCGAAGATCGCCTCCGAGCAGGCCAAGCCGGACGGGCTGGTGCTGATCGAGCCGGGCCATGAGCGGGAGGTGCTCGACCCGCTGCCGGTGCGGGCGCTGCCCGGGGTGGGTCCGGCGACGGCGGAGACGCTGCGCAGGCTGGGGCTGACCCAGGTCTCGCAGGTCGCGGCCACGCCCGAGGACGAACTGGTGCGGCTGCTGGGCCGGGCGCACGGGGCCGGCGTGCACGCGCTGGCGCAGGGACGGGACGAACGCGCGGTGGTGGCCGAGCGGGACGCCAAGTCGGTGTCGGTGGAGGACACCTTCGAGGTGGACCTCGGCGACCGGGAGCTGATCCGCGCCGAGCTGGACCGACTGGCCGACCGCTGCGTGCGGCGGCTGCATGCCGCGGCGCGGTCCGGGCGGACCGTGGTGATCAAGGTGCGTCGGTTCGACTTCTCCACGCTGACCCGCTCCGAGACGCTGCCGGCCCCCACCGACGATCCACTGGTGATCTCCGCGATCGCCCGGCGGCTGCTGGAGGCGGTCGAACTCACCGGGGGCGTACGCCTGTTGGGCGTCGGAGTGACCGGGCTCGCCGACTTCACCCAGGAGGACCTGTTCGCCCAGGCCGAGCGGGAGGCGGCGGAGGCCGCAGACCGCTCGGACGAAGACCCGGGCTCGGAGGCGGCGGGTGAGGAGGAGGCCGCCTACGGCGGACCTGACGGACCCCGGGCCTTCCATCCCGGCGGCAGCGTCGGCACGTTGCTCACCGTGCGGCGCTGGATGCCGGGCCAGGACGTTCGGCACGCCGAGCTCGGGCACGGCTGGGTGCAGGGCAGCGGGGTGGGCCGGGTGACGGTGCGTTTCGAGACGCCCTGGAGCGAGCGGGGGCCGGTTCGCACGTTCTCGGTAGACGACCCGGAACTGGAGAGGGCCGACCCGCTGCCACTGGTGCGCGGGTCGGCCCTCACCGGGGACTGAGCGAGTGTCAGGCGCCGATGGCGTGACCTGGGAGGTCCGGACGGCCGGGGGCCGGGGGAGGCGTGGACGGCGCGACCGCGGGGGCCTGGCCGGACGGCATCTGGCCGGCGGGCTGGCCGGTGCCCGGCACCGGGGTCGGCCCGGCCGGGCGGGTGCTGTCCTGCACCTGGATGTGCTCCCGGTGCAGCTCGTCCCGGACGATCTCCTCCTCGGTGAACCGCTCGGTCACCAGCCGGATCCGCTCGACCGGGACGACCGCCTTGCGGACCACGACCCGCTGCTCGTGGAGAGTGACCTCCTCGGTGCTCTCGGTGATCTCCTGCTCCGTCAGCTGGGCACGCTCCTCGGCGCCGACCGGGACCCGCTCGACCCTGATCCGCTCGCGGATCACCGGGACCCGTCGCTCCACCTGCTCCGCCGTGACGTACTTGCGCAGCCGGGCCTTGCCGAGGACGCGCCACTCCGTGGAGATGTCCAGCCGCTCCTCGCGGCAGACGAACTCGATCGGCTCGGGGACACCCGCCTGGGCGGCCTGCGTCGCGGCCGCCGCGGTGCCCGGCAGTGGACCGGTGAGCGGGTCCGTCTTCTGCAGGGACGGGGTCGGCTCGGCGGGGGCCGCGACAGTGGCCGCGGTAGCGGCCGTCGCGGCGGTCGGCGGGACGGAGGCGGTCTGGGCCGGCGGCGGCGCCATGAACGCGGCAGTGCGGCTGGTGTCGGAGGTGGGGGTGGAGCCGGTCGCCGTCGTGGTGGCCGCGGCGGCCGCTGCGGCGGTGGTCACCACCGGCATCGCCTGCGTGGCGGCGGGTCCGGCGGGCGGCACGACCGGAGCGGCCGGAGCGGTGGGGGGCGCGGGCGGCGTCGCGGCGGCGGACGGGGCCGCGTCCTTCGCGGTGCCGCTGCCGCTGCCGCTGCCCGAGCCGTTGCCGCCGCTCGGGACCTCCAGCCCGTAGTAGCGGTAGAGCTGTAGCTCCTGCTCCGGCGAGAGGTGCTGGCCCACGCCGAAGTCCGGGGAGTCCTTCACCTGGGACTTGTCGTAGGGGATCCGCAGTTCGTCGCTGACGAACTCGCTGGTGGCCAGCGGCACGAAGGCGTCCCGGCCGAACAGCCCGGTACGGACCGCGGCCCACTCCGGCTTGCCCGTCGCGTCGTCGAGGTACACCTCGTCCACGGTGCCGATCTTGTCGCCGTTGCGGTCAACGGCCTTGTGGCCGATCAGGTCCCTGGGGTCGATCTCGGTCTGCACGGGCGCGTCCACTCCTCGCGGCGGAAAAGATCACAATGCGGTCAACTCATACGAAAAGGCATAAAGATCGATTTGTCGAATGGCCACGGCGATTGCGGGTGTGTCACTGCTCCATTCGATGCACCCGGGGTGCACGCTGGTACTCTGACGGCGACCGGTCGAGCGCGCGCGGGAGAGACCGTGCACCGCTGCGGCGCCGAAGGAGCAACTCCTCCCCGGAAACTCTCAGGCATCCGTACCGTGCGTGCGAGGTCACTCTGGAAAGCGGGGCCCGTCCGTGAGGGTCCACACCGACGGTGAAAACCGGCCGACACCGGCCGGTGAAGCTCTCAGGTTCCATGACAGAGGGGGAGGTCGTCCCGGCACGCCCATCGTGCCAACCGGGTCCGACCAGGAGGCTCCCCCGCCATGACGTCCCCCTTCCACGAGCGGCCCTTCGAGCAGCGCCATATCGGTCCCGACGCCGACGCGCAGGCCAAGATGCTGGCCCAGGTCGGTTACAGCAGCCTGGACGAGCTCACCGTCGCCGCCGTCCCCGCGGCGATCCGCAGCCTGGAGGCGCTGGACCTGCCCGACGCCCGCTCCGAGGCCGAGGTGCTGGCCGAGCTGCGGGCGCTGGCCGGACGCAACCAGGTGCTGCGCCCCATGATCGGCCTGGGTTACCACGGCACCTTCACCCCGCCGGTGATCCTGCGCAACGTCCTGGAGAACCCCTCCTGGTACACCGCCTACACCCCCTACCAGCCGGAGATCTCCCAGGGCCGGCTGGAGGCGCTGATCAACTTCCAGACCGTGGTGTCCGACCTCACCGGGCTGCCCACCTCGGGCGCCTCGCTGCTGGACGAGAGCACCGCCGCCGCCGAGGCCGTGGCGCTGGCCCGCCGGGTCGGCAAGGTCAAGGGCGGCGTCTTCGTCATCGACGCGGACACCCTGCCGCAGACGATCGCGGTGATCCGGACCCGCTGTGAGCCCACCGGTGTCGAGACCGTGGTCGCCGACCTCTCCGCCGGCATCCCGGCCGAGATCGCCGAGCGCGGCGTCTTCGGCGTGCTGCTGCAGTACCCGGGCGCCTCGGGGGCCGTCCGCGACCTGGCGCCCGTCATCGAGCAGGCCCACGGGCTGGGCGCGGTCGTCGCCGTCGCCGCCGACCTGCTGGCGCTGACCCTGATCGCCTCCCCCGGCTCGCTCGGCGCCGACATCGCCATCGGCACCACCCAGCGCTTCGGCGTCCCGATGGGCTTCGGCGGTCCGCACGCCGGCTACATGTCGGTGCGCGCGGAGTACGCCCGCAGCCTGCCCGGACGCCTGGTCGGCGTCTCCGTCGACGCCGACGGCAACCGCGCCTACCGGCTGGCGCTGCAGACCCGTGAGCAGCACATCCGCCGCGAGAAGGCCACCAGCAACATCTGCACCGCGCAGGTGCTGCTCGCCGTGATGGCGTCGATGTACGCGGTCTACCACGGCCCGGACGGGCTGAAGGAGATCGCGCTGCGCACCCACCGCTACGCCGCGGCCCTGGCCCAGGGCCTGCGGCAGGGCGGGGTGGAGATCCTGCACGGCGCGTTCTTCGACACCGTCACCGCCCGGGTGCCCGGCCGCGCCGACCAGGTCGTCGACTCGGCCCGGCTGGCCGGGGTGCTCCAATCTTCCGGGGAGCGACCCCCCGTACCCCCGCGCACCCCGCAGGTGGCCGATGCCGAGCACGCTGAATCCGAGGGAGGAGTCGGCGTGAACCTCCGTCTGGTCGACGAGGACACGGTGGGAATCAGCTGCGATGAAACCACCACGGCCGCCGATCTGGTCGCGGTCTGGCGGGCCTTCGGAGTCTCGGCGGCGGCGGGTGACCTGGAGGCGCTGAACACGGCAGCGGGCGACGTGCTGCCGGATTCGCTGCTGCGCTCCGACGACTACCTGACCCACCCGGTCTTCCACGGCCACCGCTCCGAGACCGGCATGCTGCGCTACCTGCGCAAGCTCGCCGACAAGGACTACGCGCTGGACCGGGGCATGATCCCGCTGGGCTCCTGCACCATGAAGCTCAATGCCACCACCGAGATGGAGGCGATCACCTGGCCGGAGTTCGCCGACGTCCACCCCTTCGCGCCCGAGCAGCAGGCCGCCGGGTACCTGTCGCTGATCCACGAGCTGGAGGACCGGCTCGCCGAGCTCACCGGCTACGACAAGGTCAGCCTGCAGCCCAACGCGGGGTCGCAGGGCGAGCTGGCCGGGCTGCTCGCGGTCCGCGCCTACCACCGGGCCAACGGCGACACCGGCCGCGACGTCTGCCTGATCCCCTCCTCCGCGCACGGCACCAACGCCGCCAGCGCGGTGATGGCCGGGATGCGGGTGGTGGTGGTGAAGACCCTGGTCGACGGAGACGTGGACATCGAGGACCTGAACGCCAAGATCGAGCAGCACCGGGACCGGCTCGCGGTGCTGATGGTCACCTACCCGTCCACCCACGGCGTGTTCGAGGAGAACATCACCGACATCTGCGCCGCCGTGCACGACGCCGGCGGCCAGGTGTACGTCGACGGCGCCAACCTCAACGCCATGGTGGGCCTGGCCAAGCCGGGACGGTTCGGCGGCGACGTCTCGCACCTGAACCTGCACAAGACCTTCTGCATCCCGCACGGCGGCGGCGGCCCCGGCGTCGGCCCGGTCGCGGTGCGCTCGCACCTGGCGCCGTACCTGCCTAACCACCCGCTGCAGCCCTCTGCAGGTCCGGAGACCGGCGTGGGACCGATCTCGGCGGCGCCCTGGGGCTCGGCGGCGATCCTGCCGATCTCCTGGTCGTACGTCCGGCTGATGGGCGGCGAGGGGCTGAAGCGGGCCACCCAGGTCGCGGTGCTCAGCGCCAACTACATCGCCAAGCGGCTCGCGCCCTACTACCCGGTGCTCTACACCGGTCCGGCCGGGCTGGTCGCCCACGAGTGCATCATCGACCTGCGGCCGCTGGCCAAGGCCGCGGGCGTGAGCGTGGACGACGTCGCCAAGCGGCTGATCGACTACGGCTTCCACGCGCCGACGATGTCGTTCCCGGTGGCCGGGACGCTGATGATCGAGCCCACCGAGAGCGAGGACCTGGGCGAGATCGACCGCTTCTGCGAGGCGATGATCGCGATTCGCGGTGAGATCGACAGGGTCGGCGCGGGTGAGTGGCCTGCCGGCGACAACCCGCTGGCCAACGCCCCGCACACGGCGGCGGTGCTGGCCGCGGGGGAGTGGGAGCACCCGTACAGCCGTCAGGAGGCGGTCTTCCCGGGCGGGCTGAACCCGGCGGAGAAGTACTGGCCGCCGGTCCGTCGGATCGACGGGGCGTTCGGCGATCGCAATCTGGTCTGCTCCTGCCCTCCCCTTGAGGACTACGAGGGATAGAACAGACCTAAGGGGCGCGGGGAACCCGTTCGGCCGGCGGTGCACCTTGGTGCTTGGCTGGTCGCGCAGTTCCTCGCGCCCCTTGTGCGCGCTTTGCGCGCGAAAGGCTACGCCGCTGTGGCGAGGGGACGGTGGGGGGCGATCACCCGGCCGTCGGGGAGAATCTCGCCGGTGTCCTCGAAGAGGAGGACCCCGTTGCACAGCAGGCTCCACCCCTGCTCGGGGTAGCTGGCCACGACGACGGCGGCCTCGCGGTCGGTGGAGTCGGCCGACGGGCAGTCAGGACGGTGCTGGCACATAGCTCGTACCCTCGATTCGCAGTTGCTTGTCACCGCGCGGTCCGCCTCAAGAGGTGTGAACCGCCTGCTTCCCGGGTAGAAGCTGAAGCCGCCCGCGCTGGTTCCCAGTGTCGACGGACGAGGACAGTCTCGCAGCCATTTGGTGACATGCGTCACCGGACTCGGGTACGGACCACCCTTTCGGACGTCCGGGCACACCGAAGTGACCATGCCGGGCATGGTCACTTCGGGTGAGACAGCAGTGAAGCCGGTACTCAGGTGGTCACGGTGAGCAACCGCCCGCCGCCGAGGGAGAGCAGCGAGAGCAGCTCGTCCGCGTCGTGCGGCAGGTGCGCGGTGACCCCGAGGGGGGCGGGGGCCAGCGGGATCAGCACATCGGCGCTCTGCGCCCGGTCGAGCACCGGGTGCAGCCAGAGCGCTGTCATGTAGTGGCCGGGTACGGAGAGCAACCGGGGCAGGAACACGGTCTGTGACGCAGCTGTGTGCTTCCTGGCCTGTCTCAGGGCGCGCAGGGTGGCCAGCGGGTAGGGGCCGCCGGCGAAGTGCGAGAAGCCGTGCCCTGCCTCGGTGGAACGGGTCTCGGCCGCCGCGACCACCTCGTCGCCGTCCATGACCAGGAACCGCCATCCGGTGCGCCTGGTCTCGGCCAGGGCGGCGCTGCTCGCCGTGGCGACCGTCGCGGTCGCCGGATCGAGGAGGTGGACCGGGAGCGCGTGGGAGGCCACCGGCACGCCGCCGCGGCGGCGTCCGGCGGTGGTGTGCAGCGCGCGGACCGCGGTCGGGGAGTCGAGGGCGGCGCGGACGGCTCGCAGGGCGGCGGCGGGAGGCTGGGGCATCGTCAGTGGCATGAGGGATCGCCTCTCAAGGCAGAGACAGGCGGAGCGGAGACGTACAGCGAAGCCTTCGGTGCGAGGGGAGGGCACCGGGCTCCGGGGGAGCTCAGACGCTGATGCGGTTGGTCGATCGGATGCTCGATGCGGACGAGCGGTTCGGGCGGGTTTGCGATCAGAGGCATTCGCACTCACCCGTGGGGGCGAGTCTATACGAACGGATGCGCGCCGTGACTCTTCTACTACCCACCGTATGGGGCCGCAAGGCAGGTATGAGGACGTTCGTATACACAATGCGAGGTTGGCACATGCCCCGTCGGCGGGCTATCGATCTCCAGGCTGGGCATGATGCCTGCGCCGACGCCGACCGAGGAGGACATCGCGCATGGGGGAGAAGGTCGCCGCCGCAGGCTCCGATCTGGCGGACCGCCAGCTCTACCGCAGGAAGCTCCGACAGTGCCTGGAGGCACTGGAGCTGATGCTGGGTGAGCGGCGCTTCGACCGCCCGAGAGCGGTGATGGGCCTGGAGATCGAGCTCAACCTCGCGGACGAGCGCGGGCATCCGGCGATGCTGAACGAGCAGGTGCTGGCGGCCATCGCCAGCGGCGACTTCCAGACCGAATTGGGCCGGTTCAACATCGAGGTCAACATCGCCCCGCACCGGCTCGGCGGCCGGGTGCTGGAGACCCTCCGGGAGGAGATCGACACCGGGCTGCGCTACGCCGACCGGAAGGCGGCGGAGGTGGGCGCCCGGATCGTCACCGTGGGCATCCTGCCCACTCTGACCAGCGACCACGCGGTGCTGGACAACATGTCCAGGGGCGACCGCTACCAGCTGCTCAACGACCGGATCCTGGCCGCCAGGGGTGAGGACATCGCCCTGGACATCGACGGGGTGGAGCGGATGCGGGTGGACTCGATCTCCATCGTGGCCGAAGCCGCCTGCACCTCGCTGCAGCTGCACCTCCAGGTCACCCCGGACCGCTTCGCCGCGGTCTGGAACGCCGCCCAGGCCCTGGCCGGACCCCAGGTCGCGCTGGGCGCGAACTCGCCGTTCCTGTTCGAGCGGGAGCTCTGGCGGGAGACCCGGCCGATCCTCTTCGAACAGGCCTGCGACACCCGTCCGGCGGAGCTCAAGGTCCAGGGCGTGCGGCCGATCACCTGGTTCGGCGAGCGCTGGATCGACTCGCCGATGGACCTGTTCGAGGAGAACCTGCGCTACTTCCCCTCACTGCTGCCCATCTGCGACGACGAGGACCCGTTGAAGGTGCTGGCGGCCGGCGGCATCCCGGGGCTGCGCGAGCTGAGACTGCACAACGGCACCATCTACCGCTGGAACCGGCCCGTCTACGACGTCGCCGACGGAGTACCTCATCTGCGGGTGGAGAACCGGGCCCTCCCGGCCGGACCGACCGTGGTGGACACCCTCGCCAATGCGGCCTTCTACTACGGCCTGGTACGTGCGCTGGCGGACCAGCCGCGGCCGGTCTGGAACCGGCTGCCCTTCCAGCTGGCCGCGGAGAACTTCCATGAGGCGGCCAGGCACGGCCTGGACGCCTCGCTGTGGTGGCCGCGCGGAGGGCGCTTCGGGGCGCGCGGCCCGGCCGTGCGGGCCGGGGGCGGGGTCTCCAGGGTGCCGGTGCGGGACCTGGTCCGCGACGAGCTGCTGCCGCTGGCCGGGCAGGGGCTGGACGCCTGGGGCGTGGAACCGGTCGACCGGGACCGCTATCTGGGGATCGTCGAGGACCGCTGCCGGACCGGGATGAACGGAGCGGCCTGGCAGAGCGCCGTCTTCCACGACCTGCGCGGCCGGGGCGGGCTCGACCGCCGGTCAGCGCTGGAGCGGATGACGCTGCGCTACATGGAGCTGATGCGACTGGGCGAGCCGGTGCACACCTGGCCGGTGCGCTGACGGCGGCAGGCCCAGGCTGCTGTGCGATGATCGTCCGATCCGACCGTTCAGCCGGCCCGCCAGCGCCCGCGTGGGAGACACTCCGTGACCACCACTGACACCCTTCCCACCCCGCTGCCGGCGCCGGTGCGACTGACTCGCCGGCTGATCGGTGTGGAACTGCTCATCGTGCTCGGCCTCTCGTTGGGCGCCAGCGGGGTCAGCGCGCTGATCAGCTTCATCGGGTCGCTGACCGCGCCGGCCGCGCTCAACACCCAGACCGCGACCCTCAACGGCTCGCTCGCGCCGGGGCGGCCCTGGCTGGACCTCAGCTGGCAGCTGTTCGACATCGTCACCCCGCTGGTGCCGGTGGTGCTGGTCGGCTACCTGCTGCTGCGCGAGGGCGCGTCACTGCGCAACCTCGGCTTCGACCTCACCCGGCCCGGCTGGGACTTCGGCCGCGGTGTGCTGATCGCCGCAGGCATCGGCGGTTCGGGGCTGCTGCTCTACCTCGGCGCGCACGCGGCCGGCTTCAACCTCACCGTGGTGCCCAGCTCGCTGCCGGACGTCTGGTGGCGGATCCCGGTGCTCATCCTCTCCGCCGCGCAGAACGCCGTGGTGGAGGAGGTGATCGTGGTCGGGTACATGATCCGCAGGCTGAGCATGCTGGGCTGGTCCTGGCCCGCGATCGTCGCCGCGAGCGCGCTGCTGCGCGGGTCGTACCACCTGTACCAGGGGGTGGGCGGCTTCCTCGGCAACGTGGTGATGGGCGTGATCTTCTGCCTGCTCTACCAGCGCTGGCGCCGGGTCGCGCCGCTGGCGATCGCGCACACGCTGATCGACACGGTGGCGTTTGTCGGGTACGTGCTGCTGGCCGGGCATGTGAGCTGGCTGCCGACCTGACCGGCGCCGCCGTACCCCGCTTCTTGCAACCTGTTCGCTGAGGGCTCAGCACCGTCCCGGGGCGAGCTCTTGGCTGAGGCTTGTAATCATGTAATGGTGATTTCATGACTGGTAGCGGCAGGACCGGGGAGTCGGTGGCGGCGTGGTTCGCCGAGCGACTGCCCGAGGGGCTGTTCGAGGAGACGCCGGAGATCCAGGCCGATCGTGAGGAGATCACGGTGGTCGGCCGGATTCCGGCTGGGGAGTCCGCGGAGCGGGCGGTGGCGGAGTTCCGGGAGCGGACCCGGGGCGAGCGGATGGCGGTGGCCAAGCAGGCCGAGCGGCGCTACGGGCGCAAGGTGTCCTGGGGCGTGCTGCACGTGGACGAGCGGGTGATGTTCACCCACCTCGCCGTCCCGGCGATGACCCGGCTGCGGCAGCCCGAGCGGCAGGTGCTGGACACCCTGGTCGCGGCGGGCGTCGCCCGCAGCCGCAGCGACGCGCTGGCCTGGTGCGTCCGCCAGGTGGGCGAGAACGCCGATGCCTGGCTCGGCGACCTGCGCGAGGCGCTGCGGCACGTCCGGGAGGTGCGCGAGCAGGGACCCGACACGGCGCCGCCGGCTGACGCCACGCCGGAGTGACGGAGACCGGCCCCCTGTCGGAAGCGCCGCCAGCCCTCTGCCTCTGCCGAGGACGCTGGCGGCGCTTCTGTCTGCTTCCGGCGTCAAGCTCCGACCTGCAATGTCATGTGATCGTCAAGAATTCTTAACCTACGAGACCTATCCACGGCTGCATCTACGCGCGAATACTCCAAGTCTACGCGCGGATACTCCCGTCCGACGCGTCGTCAACTCCAAACGGAGGATGCACTCATGACGGGTGTTCGTAAGGATCGGCGGCTGGTCGCTGTGTTCGCCGCAGCCATCACGATCGGCGCCGGGCTGGTGGGCGTCACCGCCATAGCCCCCACGGCGCACGCGGCCACCAAGTACAACGTGCTGTTCGACGACGGCCACGCGGAGACCGCAGGAAACGCCGACTGGATCATCAGCACCAGCAAGCCCGACCCGCTGGCCGAGAACGCCAACCCGTCCGTCGAGAGCGACTGGACCGGCGCCCTCTCCAGCTGGGGCGTCGCCCTGCAGAAGACCGGTTCGTACAGCCTGAAGACCACCACCAGCGCGCTCAGCTACGGCACCAGCGCCAGCCTGGACCTGAGCAACTTCAACGCCGTCGTCATAGACGAGCCGAACACGCTGTTCACCGCCGCGGAGAAGACCGCGCTGATGAACTTCGTGAAGAGCGGCGGAGGTCTGTTCCTGATCTCCGACCACACCGGCAGCGACCGCAACAACGACGGCTACGACTCCCCGGCCATCATCAACGACCTGATGACCAACAACACGGTCGACAGCAGCGACCCCTTCGGCTTCTCCGTCGACCTGCTGAACATCGTCAAGGACGTCCCGAAAGCCATCACGGACAGCACCGACCCGGTGCTGAACGGCAGCTTCGGTACGGTGAAGAGCAGCAACATCTACAACGGCACCACCGAGACGCTCCACCCGGCCGACAACTCCTCGGTCAAGGGCCTGCTCTACCGCACCGGCTACAGCGGCAACACCGGCGCGTTCTTCACCACCAGTAGCTTCGGTTCCGGGCGGGTCGCCATCTGGGGCGACAGCTCCGCCGCCGACGACGGGACCGGGGAGTCGGGCAAGTCCCTCCACGACGGGTGGAACGACACTGCCGGCACCAACCCCGCCCTTGCCCTGAACGCCACCGCCTGGCTCGCGGGCGCGAGCGGCACCACCTCCACCAGCTCGCCCACTGCCTCCGCGAGCGCGTCGGCCAGTGCTTCGGCGAGCGCTTCCGCCAGCGCCTCGGCCAGCCCCACCGCCACGGCGACCGGCAGCTGCACCTCCAGCCAGCTGCTCGGCAACGCCGGTTTCGAGACCGGCTCCGCCTCGCCGTGGGTCGTGAACGACAGCAGCTCCATCTACAGCGGCTCCTCGGAGCCCGCGCGCACCGGCAGTTACGACGCCTGGCTCGACGGCTACGGCACCACCACCACCGACACGCTCGCCCAGTCGGTGACCCTGCCCAGCGGCTGCTCCAGCTACGGGTTCAGCTTCTACCTGCACATCGACACCGCCGAGACCACCACCAGCACGGCCTACGACACCCTGAAGGTCCAGGTGCTGGACAGCTCGGGCACGGTGCTGTCCACGCTGGCCACCTACTCCAACCTGAACGCCGCCTCGGGGTACACCCAGCACAGCTTCAGCCTGGCCTCGTACGCCGGACAGACCGTCACCCTGCAGCTCACCGGTGCCGAGGACAGCACCAAGCAGACCTCGTTCGTCGTGGACGACACCGCGCTCAACGTCGGCTGACCACCGTCGTCCGATGCGCGTGGGGCGCGGGCTGTGCCACTCCGTGGCCGGCCCGCGCCCCTGCGGCCTGCTGAGGCTCCGTCAGACGGGATCCGAGGGTCCGCCCGGGGAGATCAGACCGGTCTCGTAGGCGAGCACCACCGCCTGGACCCGGTCGCGCAGTCCGAGTTTGGAGAGGATCCGGGCCACATGGGTCTTCACCGTGGTCGCGCTGAGGGTGAGCCGGTCGGCGAGCTCGGCGTTGCTGAGGCCGGTGGCCAGCAGCCGCAGCACCTCCAGCTCACGGGGCGTCAGCTCGGAGAGGTCGCGGTGCAGGGTGGCCCTGGCCTCGTCCCGGGGTGCGAAGCGCTCGATCAGCCGACGGGTGATGGTCGGGGCGAGCAGGGCGTCGCCGGAGCGGACCAGGCGGACCGAGGCGACCAGGTGCTCGGGGGTGACGTCCTTGAGCAGGAAGCCGCTGGCGCCGGCGGTCAGCGCCGCATAGACGTAGTGGTCCAGGTCGTAGGTGGTGAGGATGAGGACCCGGGTGCCGTCCGCGCCGCCCGCCATGATCTGCCGGGTGGCCTCCAGGCCGTCCAGCTCGGGCATCCTGATGTCCATGAGGACCACGTCGGGCCGGGTGCGCCGGACCGCGGCGACGGCGTCGGCTCCGTTGACGGCCTCGGCGACCACCTCGATGCCGTCGGCGGCCAGGATCATCCCGAAGCCGGTGCGGACCAGCGCCTGGTCGTCGGCGATGACGGCGCGCAGGGGCGGTTGGGTCACGCGGTGCTCCTCATACGGTCTGCCTCATGCTGTGTTCCAGGGGGATGCGGGCCTGGACCCGGTAGCCGCCGCTGATCGTACGCCCGGCGTCAAGCGTCCCGCCGTAGACGGCGAGCCGTTCGCGCAGGCCGAGCAGGCCGCGGCTGTTGCCGGTCAGGGACTGGAATCCCGGAGTGCCGCCGGTGTCGACGACCTCGATCTCCAGCAGTCCGCCGGAGTGGCCGACGGTGACCGAGGAGGATGCGCCGACCGCATGTTTGATGGTGTTGGTCAGTGCCTCCTGGACCACCCGATAGGCCGTCAGATCGATTCCTGACATGAGTGGTTCGGGCGGCAGCGAGACCGAGACGGCGACCGGGATCCCGGCCGCGCGGACCCGGTCGACCAGGGCCGGGAGCTGGCCGAGGCCCGGCTGCGGCACCAGCTCGTCGGCCGAAGGGCGGCCGTCGCCGAGGTTCTTCTGCGGGCCGGTGCCCGACGCCGCCAACAGGCCCATGACGTGCCGGAGTTCGGCCATCGCCGCCCTGCCGCCGGCTTCGACGGCGAGCATCGCCTCCTTGGCCAGTTCCGGCGAGGTGTCCAGCACGGTCCGGGCCGCCCCGGCCTGAATGACCATCACGCTGACGTTGTGGGTGACCACATCGTGGAGTTCGCTCGCGATCCGGGAGCGCTCCTCCTCGACGGCCTGGCGCATCGCCGCCTGCTGGGCCTGCTGGATCTCGGCGATCCGGAGCTGCGTAGCGGCCACCCGCATGCGCCAGAGCCGGGTGGTTCCGCCGAGCAGGCCGAGGACCAGCATGAGGATGAGCACCGGCGGCACGGCCGTGGCGGCGTTCTTGAACATGGTGGTGGTCAGCAGCGCCGCCAGCGTGAAACTCCCCAGCACCGGGACCAGGTTGCGGCTGTGCAGGACCGCGGCGCAGATGGCGATGGAGCTGACCAGCAGGGTGACCGCGGCCGGCAGGAAGTTGTCGGAGCGCAGGGCGATCAGCACCACCCAGAAGGTGGCGAGCGGGAACCGCCGCCGCGCCGCCAGGGCCAGGCCGGCCAGGGCGCCGGTGAGGTACTGATGCCAGTCCGGGCTGACCGGGACGGCCGTCGGGTCCACCGGCGGCGGGACCGGAGCCGTGGGCGCAGTGGGGTAAGCGGGACTCGTCCCCTGCCAGGCGATCACGCTGTGCCGCATGGAGAGCAGCACGAGGACGGTGACCAGGACCGCGAACACCGCGTCGGCCCCCTGGGACCAGCGCGGCAGCCGGACGGCCTGCCCCTCGGGACGCAGCACGGTGCGCAGATATCGGCGCAGGTCGCGCCCTCCTACCAGTTCCATGGGGGTCATTCTGCGGCGGTTCTGCCCAGCCGCGCATCCGTCTCGTTGATCAGCCCTGCAGCCGCGCGGAGTACATCTCAGGGATGACCCCCGGCCGGGGTCGTCCGCGCGGCCGACGAAACGTCGCTTCGACGGCCGACGCGGCCCAACAGGCCACGCTCCTAAGTTCGTTGTCGCCGGGGGAGAGCCGCGGCGACGACAGCTGGACGAGATGACAGGGACGGGCCGGGGTATGGCGAATGTGATCGAACTGGAAGGCGTGGTCAAGCGCTACGACAACGCCGGTGCACCGGCGTTGGGGCCGGTGACGCTGACGGTCGCCGAGGGCGAGGCGGTGGCGGTGACCGGTCCGTCGGGCAGCGGCAAGTCGACCCTGCTGAACCTGGTGGCGGGGCTGGACCGGCCGAGCGAGGGCCGGGTGTCCGTCGGCGGGCTGCAGATCGACGGACTCGGCGAGAAGGCACTGGCGTGCTTCCGCCGCGACCGGATCGGCATGGTGTTCCAGTTCTTCAACCTGCTGGACGACCTGACGGTGCGGGACAACATCCTGCTGCCGGCCCAACTCGCGGGCAGCGCACGGGGGAAGGCGGCCACCAGGGCGGCCGAGCTGATGGGGGTGCTGGGCATCGCCAAGCACGCCGACGCCTACCCCGGGCGGCTGTCCGGCGGGGAGCGGCAGCGGGTCGCGGTGGCCCGGGCGCTGATCAACCGTCCGGCCCTGCTGCTCGCGGACGAGCCCACCGGGGCGCTCGACACCGCATCGGGACAGGAGGTGCGGCAGTTGCTGGTCGATCTGCATCGCAGCGGCCAGACCGTCGTCCTGGTCACCCATGACCTGGCCCTGGCCGAGGCTTGTGCCGAGCGGACGATCCAGCTGGTGGACGGGCATGTCGCGGTGGACCGCAGCAAGAACGCGGAGGTCGTCCGATGACTGACAGTACTGGGCGGATGAAGTGGGGTGGGCGGATCCGGCTGGGTCGGGTCGGCCGCCGGCGGGTGCAGACCGTCGTGATGACCCTGTCGGTGCTGATGGCGGTGGCCTCCGCGGTGGTCGCGGGGTCGCTGATGGCGGGTGCGTCCGCGCCGTTCGACACGGCCTTCGCGCGGCAGCACGGAGCGCAGTTGACCGCGCAGTTCGACGAGAGCAGGACGACGTCCGAACAGATCACGGCCACCGGGCGCCTGGCCGGGATCACCGCGAGCTCGGGCCCGTACCAGGTGGTGCAGATTGATCCGCCCGGTCCCGGTGGCGCCGACCTCCAGCAGGCCGAGACCATCGTCGGGCGGCCGTCGGCCGGTGGCGGCGTTGACGACATCACCCTGCGGTCGGGGCGTTGGGCGACCGGGCCGGGGGAGATCGTGCTCTCCACCAACGCGAACTCGGTGGGTCCCGACACCAAGGTCGGCAGCACCATGAAGGCATCCAGCGCGGCCGGGAGCCCGACCCTGACCATCGTCGGTCTCGCCTCGTCGGTCACCGACAGCGCGGACGGATGGGTGGTCCCGGCCGAGATCGACGCGCTGCGGACCTCCGGTGCGGCGGCCGGCGCGCAGATGCTCTACCGCTTCAGCTCCGCCGCGACCACCGCCGAGCTGAACGCCGACCGGGCCGCGATCGCGGCCGCTCTGCCCAAGGGAGCGTTGGTGAGCGCTCAGTCCTACCTGGACGTGAAGCTGGCGGCCGACGAGAACACCGCCCTGTTCGTGCCGGTGATGATGGCCTTCGGCGTGCTGGGGCTGCTGATGTCGGTGATCATCATCGCCAGTGTGGTCAGCGGGGCGGTCGGCGCGCAGATCCGCAGGATCGGCATCCTGAAGTCGATCGGCCTGACGCCGGGTCAGGTGGTCCGGGCGTATCTGGCGCAGGCGCTGATCCCTTCGGCCGTCGGCGCGCTGCTGGGCGTGGTGCTCGGCAACCTGCTGGCGATGCCGCTGATGGGCGACACCGCGCAGATGTACGGCGGCAGCTCGTCCGGGGTCAGCTGGTGGATCGACCTGGCGGTGCCGGCCGCGGCGCTGGTCCTGGTCGCCCTCGCGGCGCTGGTTCCCGCTCTGCGGGCGGGCCGGCTGCGCACCGTCGAGGCGCTCGCGGTGGGGCGCGCGCCCCGTACCGGACGGGGCCGCTGGGCGCAGCGGCTCGCGGCCCGACTGCCGCTGCCCCGGGCAGTGACCCTCGGGCTGGCCTCGCCGTTCGCCCGTCCGGTCCGCTCGGCGGCGCTGCTGGCGGCGGTGGTGTTCGGCACCACGGCGGCGACCTTCGCGATCGGGCTGACCTCGACCGCGAGCGCGGTGACCAGCGCACGGCACCCCCAGCAGTCGATCCCGGTGTCGGTGTTCCTCGGCGGTGGCGGAGGGCCGGTGCCCCAGGGCGTCGCGGCGTCCGCCGCGTCCTCCGCGGACGCGGCGAAGGTGCGTGCGACCATCCAGGCCCAGCCGGGCACGGCCGGGACCATCGGGCAGAGCCAGGGCCTGGTCAGTGTGGCCGGGGGCACCGGGACGATCCGGGTGCGCCTGTACCAGGGGCCGTCCGGGGTCGAGGCATTCGCCCTCATCTCCGGCCGCTGGTTCGACGGTCCGGGGGAGATCGCGGTGCCGACGCACTTCCTCGCCACCACCGGTACCCGGGTCGGCGACACCGTCACCCTGGTCGACCACGGCGTCAAGGTGCCGGTACGGATCGTCGGCGAGGACTTCGACCCGGGCAACGCCGGGCTGACCATCAACACCGACATGGCCACACTGGCCGGGGCCCAGCCCGGGCTGCACCCGGACTTCTACGACGTGGTGCTCAAGCCGGGCACCGATGTCGCGGGCTACGTCACGGCGCTGCGCACCGCACTGCAGTCGACCGACGCCCAGGTCGAGGCCACCCAGGCGGGGCATCTGAGCCCGACCGTCGTCGCCTTCGACGCGATGTCGGTGCTGCTGACGCTGATGCTGGTCTCGGTCGCCGGGCTCGGGGTGCTCAACTCGGTGGTCCTGGACACCCGGGAACGCGTCCACGACCTGGGGGTCTGCAAGGCGGTCGGGATGACGCCGGGTCAGACCGTGGCCCAGGTGCTGTCCTCGGTGGCCGGGGCCGGCCTGGTCGGCGCGGCCGTCGGCGTCCCGGCCGGGATCGCGCTGCACGACTTCATCATCCCGCTGGTGATGGGGGCGGCCGGCAGCGGCACCCCGCCGCAGGTCCAGGACGTGTACGGGCTGCTGGAGCTGGTCCTGCTCGGGGTGGGCGGGGTGGCGGTCGCGGTGTGCGGGGCGATGCTGCCGGCCGGCTGGGCGGCGAAGGCGCGGACGGCCACGGCGCTGCGGACCGAGTAGCCCCCGGTCGCCGGCCGCTGAAGATCTTGAGATTCGGCCTTGCCGAACGACTACTACCGATATATCGTTGAGGCATCGAGACCACTCGATACAAGTCGTTCATGAAAGGACGAAGATCATGCGTACAGGAATTCCATTCGAAGGCGCGCAGCCCGAAGGCCGACCCGGCCGGGGCGGGCGCGGAGAACACGGTCACCGGGGGCGCGGTCCGCGCGCCGAGTTCCGTCAGGCGTTCGGCGGGTTCGGCCCGCCCCCCGGAGGACCCGGCTTCGGTCCGGGACCGTTCGGCCCCGGTTTCGGTCCCTTCCGGGGCGGAGGCCCCGGTGGGCGCGGTGGCCGTCATGGCGGCCGGGCCCGGCGCGGCGACGTCCGCGCATCGCTGCTGGCCCTGCTGAAGGACCGGCCGATGCACGGCTACGAGATGATCCGCGAGATCGCGGAGCGCTCCGGCGGCAGTTGGAAGCCCAGCCCCGGATCGGTCTACCCCACCCTCCAGATGCTGGAGGAGGAGGGACTGATCAGCAGCGAGGAGACCGGCGGCAAGAAGCTGTTCCAGCTCACCGAGACCGGCCGGGCCGAGGCCGACAACGGCCCCGAGGCCCCGTGGGAAGAGGCCGGGCAGGGCGAGCACTGGCAGATCGTCAGGGAGTTCGGCCAGGCCGGCGGCGCGGTGCAGGACGCACTGCGGCAGGTGGTGCTCACCGGCAGCCCCGAGCAGCGCACCAAGGCGCTCGCGGTGCTGGCCGACGCCCGCAAGAAGCTCTATCTGATCCTCGCCGAGGAGGCGTGACCCGGTGACCGTCCCCGTCAGACCAGGGGGCGGATCGGGGGCTCGCGCAACAGCCGGTCCACATGGGATCGGCGCAGACCCTGGCCCGGGTCGACCGGAAGCAGCAACCGGTCGGCCCGGGCCTCGCTGTCCCGCAGCACGGCGTCCGGGATGAGGTCGTCCACCCAGGCGAAGGGCCGGCCCGCCGCGTGCCGCACGATCGGCAGCCAGTCGCCGCCCGGCCGGCGTCCCACCGGGACGAACGGCAGCTCGGGAAGGTGCAGCAGCGGCGCGATGCAGAGATTGGCGTAGGCCTCCCAGGTACTGGCCCAGACGAGCTGGTAGACCTCCGAGAGCTCGCGGAGCCAGGCGCCGTGCCGGGCGGATATCAGCACCGTGCTGCCCTGGATCCGGTAGATCGTGAAGTCGCCCTCGGGGCGCGGGCAGACGGGGTTGAGCACGCCGTCCACGTCCAGGTACAGCAGCGGCTTGTCGGTACGGGCCGCCCGGTGGCGCGCGGATCCGGCGGCTGCGGATCCGGCGGCGAGGCGCGGCGCTGGCAAGGGATCGATGGAGGGCTCCGGGAACGGCGGCGGCGCGGTACAGGTGTGACCGTTGTGGTGTCCGACGTGTCGCGGACGGCCGTGGTTGCGGTCGATCGGGGGCGCGGGGTGTTGCCGCACGCCCGGTCGTGCAACCGTGCGCCGGATGGCGAATGGCGGCGCAAGGGGTAGCGAACCTGTGGAACACGGCAGTTGGGGACGGTCCTGGGGGAGCGGGCGACGCCTGCGGGCGGCCCGGGAAGGGGGAGCGGTCGGTGGGACGATCGTATCTGTGGGTTGACTGTTGCTCACGCTGCGCAGCAGACTGCGACGTGGCGACCGGCTGCCGGCCGCTGCTCATCTGCCCCGTCCCTGCTGACGATGTGGTGGACCACGTGTTCCCTGACCTCCATGGCGCCGAAGATCTCCGCGGCGCCGAACGCGGGCGCCGACGCCCTGACCCGGCGGGTGCGCTCGCGCCCGTCCTGGCCCGCGCCCGCCGCCGGGCCGTCCGTGCCGGTGATGTCGAGATCGACAGCGGCCATCTGCTGCACGCCCTGCTCGAATGCGACGAGCAGGTGCTCGGCCTGGCCGCTCCGCTGCCCACCCAGGCAACGCGGCTGATGGGGTATCTGGCCCAGCGCAGCATCGGCTTCGGGCGCGACTGGCTGCAGGGGGAGGGGGAGAGCGCGGACGACGGCGTCGGTATACCCAGGCAGCGATTCGCGCTGCCGCCAGGACTGAGTGATGCCGCGGAGGCCGCCGTCGACCGGGCCCTGGTCGCCGCGCTGTTGCGGGACGCCGCGGAGGCGGATCCGCTGGACCTGCTCGCGGAGCTCGCCTCCGACCCGGACAGCCGGGCCGCGAAGATGCTCAAGGGCGCGGGCGCGGACCCGTCCGCGGTGGCCGACCGGGCACGGCAGCGCTGAACGCTTCCGGGGGACGGGGTGAATGGGGCGGGACGAAGGGGGATGGGGTGGATGGGGCGGAGCGTGGCGAGACCCGGGAGCGGTATCCATCTCCCGGGCCTCTGGTGATGCCACCCAATTGTTGGCGCCAGCACGTTTAAGAGTTGCGGATCATTTTCAAATCGCCGTGTTCTGCCTTTGAACTACCTCTGCAGGCTGGAGCAGGGGGCCGGACTTGAACCGGCATCCGACGATGGTCGTCCGCACTCGTTCGATCTGGCGCTCGGCGGCGAATGCTGAATCTGGAGCGAGAGTCTGAGATTGATCACGGCTGCCTCTGCCTGCTTGGGCTACCCCGGCCCGCTGGTGCCGGGGGGAGGAGTCGAACCTCCACTGGACCGCGTCGGTCACGACAAGCTTCAGGTTCAGCTTGCGCTCCTCGCGCACCCCGCCCGAAGACGGGGGGACTGTGGGGCTACCCGAAGAGGTAGCCGAACACCCTGCCACCGACGCGCTGGTCGGTGACCTCCGCGCCGTTGGCCTCCTCGCGGGCGTACTTCACCGCCTGCTGCAGCTTCTCCACCCGCTCCAGCAGGTCGTTGACCCGCTTGGCCGGCAGGGCTCCGGAGAACTTGACGGTGGTCCAGTAGCCGACGGCGACGTCCTCGGTGTAGACCTCGACCTGCGCAGGGTGCTTCTCGGTGGCTTCGGCCTTCACGTGGTTCCGCATCACCTTGCGGGTGCGGATGGTCCGGGTCGGCTCGGTGCGCCAGGAGTCCGTCGACTCGTCCCGCGACCAGGCCTCCGAGGCGTCCAGCACCGGCAGCTTCTTCACGAAGGTGTGCAGATCCACCAACTGCTTCTCCAGGAACAGCAGATAGCTGACCGGCGCGCCCTCGACGATCACGTTGCCGTCGACCACGACGTCGGCCTTGGCCGTGCAGTTGGCCCAGTCCTTCGTCGCGGTGACGTCGAAGAGACGGGTCAGCGTGGCGGCGGTGGACCTGAGCACGTCCTCGGCCTTGACCTGGACCCGGGTCGACTCGGGCGGGAACTGGTCGCCCTCCTCGTCCTTGGGCTGGTAGGTCCGGGAGATGCCGGCCAGCAGCGCGGTCTTCTGGACGTCGTGGTGCGCCTGGGTGAGGTCGGCGAAGGACTTGGACTTGACGCCCTTCTCCACCGCGATGATCTGATTGAGCTTGGTCACGGGTCGAACGCTAGCACGGAGATCGTGTGGGGCAGTTGGGATTTATCGGGCTTCCGGGCGGCCTGGCATCATCGGTCGCGCATCAACTTCGAGAGGACGTCCGACCATGGACTCTGCCGATGTGACGGTCGGTTATCGGCGCTCGACGGGTTCGCGGCGCGGCGAGGCACGGCGCCGGGACCTGCTCGAACGGGTCACCGACGACCTCGCGGTGAACGGTCTGGTGGACTTCTCGCTGCGCCGCGCCGCACGGTCGGCCGGCACCACCCACAAGGTGCTGCTCTACTACTTCGACGGGGTGGAGGACCTGCTCAAGCAGGCGGTCTTCCGACTGCGCGGACGACTGATCGACAACGCGCTGGCCGGCACCGGGAGTTCGGACCGGCAGACGCTGGCCGGCCGGGTGCGTGCCATCTGGCCGGTCCTCATGGGGGAGGACAACGGGCTGCGGCGGGTCCTCGACCAGGCCATCGGCCTGGCGATGTACGACCCGGAGCGCTACGCGGAACTGGGGCGGGGCGCGACCACGCAGTATCTGCCCTCGCTGCTGTCCATCTGCCCGGAGGGCTGGTCCGACCGGCGGAAGCTGGGGGTCGCGGAGATGATCCTGGCGACCCTGCGCGGTTTCGTGATGGACCGCGCGACCGGCAACGGGGACATGGCAGGAGCCGACGCGGGGTTCGAGGCCCTGGTCCGCGCGCTGGAACGGGAGGAGGCGGCGGGCGCATAGCCGTCTTCCTGCCGTCGCGGTCACGCGTTCGGCACGCCCAGGGTCAGAAAGGCGAAACCGAGGACACCCCGGTGGCCGCGCAGCCAGTTGGCCCGGTGCTCGTCCAACTGCGAACGCACCTTGTCGACTTCGGGGTGGTCGCCGTTGGCGAGCAGCCACTCCTCGGAGCCCGCCATGAATCCGGACTCGAACTCCTCCCACTCGTTGCGGGTGGCGGTCTCGACCCGCAGCGGGCGGAAGCCGGCGGTGACCGCCAGGTCGACGAGATCCGGAAGGTACAGGCAGGCGTCCTCGGTGATGCCGGGCCACATGTTGGCGAGCTGCTCGGCGGTGGGGGGCCGTTCCCAGATCTCGGGCAGGGCTTCGCCATCCTGCTGCGGGGGCTGGAGCGGCGGCCTCCGCAAAACCGGTTGGCGGACCACGACGACCACTGCTAGGTTGCCGGAGGCCGTGCGAGAGAACGAGGAGGTGGTACCCGTGAACGCAGTATCGACATGGGTGCTCCCCTCCGGGGTCACGGTCGGGCGATAGGTCGTCCGGGAGCGCCGTTTACGAGCACTCCCGAAAGGCACGACCATGCGCTTCACTTCTGAGCGGCGTCTCGACGACGGCGTCCTCGAACGCGAATTCACCCTCGGCGAGATCCCCGGCACCCTGTGGACGCCGGGCTCTGCTGGATCTGCCGCTGGATCTTCCGGGGCCGCACCGGTCCCGCTGATCCTGATGGCCCACAACAACGGCCTGCCCAGGCGGGAAGCCCGGCTGGTGGCCCGGGCCCGGCAGTCCGCGGCATACGGCTACGCGGTGGCGACCATCGACGCCCCCGGATGCGGTGACCGGCCCCGTTCCGCCGCCGACGACCAGGCCCGCGCCGACCTCCGCCGGGCGATGCAGGCCGGCGAGCCGGTCGATGAGATCTTCGAGTCCTTCATCGGCCCGCTGGTCGACAACGCGGTCCCGGAATGGCGGACCACCCTGGACGCCCTCCTTCACTGCCCGAGATCGGCGGCCCGGTCGGGTACTCGGGGTGGGCCGCCGTCGGCATCCGGCTGGCGGTGGTCGAGCCCCGCATCGCGGCCGCCGGGTTCTTCGCCGGTGGTTACGTGCCCCGCATCCAGCGCGAGGAGGCCCGGCAGGTCGCCGTTCCGCTGCTGTTCCTGCTGCAGTGGGACGACGAAGGGAACCCCCGGGAGCGGGCCCTGGACCTGTTCGACACCTTCGGCAGCAAGGAGAAGACGCTGCACGCCAATCTGGGCGGGCACGTCGGTACCCCGTGGTTCGAGGTGGAGGACGGGGACCGCTTCTTCGCCCGGCACCTGAAGTGAGGTAGCGGGGAGCTGCGCGCCATCGGATGATCGGATCATGGACGACGTGAGCGGTCGTACCGCGAAGGTGTGGATCAAGGATGAGGTCGAAGGTGAGGCCGATCCGAGGCATGTCGTGATGCAGGTCTACGACCCCCGGAAGCACCCGCTGAGCGCCGAGGTCGTGGTCCGGACCAGGCGCGATGTCATCGCTGTCGCCGACGAGTACGGGGTCCGGCTGGACCAGGTGCGGTTCCTCGGCGACAGCGCGGCGACCGTGGAGGAGAACTCGGGTCCGGCGCGCAGCTGACCCGTGCCGTCGCCCGTCCGGCGGTAGCGCCGCCACGCGCTGTTCCCCGGCGTCCGGAGAGTGACCTTCACCCAGGAGCGGGAGGCCGCAGTGGACCGCGAAGAGCTTCGAGCGCTGTTGGAGGCCGAAGGCATCCGGCGCAACGCCTACTGCCTGGACGGCGGCCTCCCCGACAACGCCTACTGCCTGGACCGCGACGGCGCCGACTGGATCGCCTACCACTGGGGCCGCGGCAGCTGCTCCTGGCTGCGCCGCTTCCGGGACGAGTCACCGGCCTGCGAGTACCTGCTGGGCCTGCTCCGCGAGGACGCCCGCGCCCGAGAGGCGCCTCGCTCCCGCTGACGGCGGCGGCCGTCCCGGTCCGGTCCGGCCCGGGCTACGCGTGCTCCATCACCTGCTTGAGCGCGATGAGGTCGGCGAACACCGCATCCGCATCACGCTTGAAGTCCTCGTCGCTGGTCCCCGGCTGCCGGCGAAGCGTGAACACCACCTCGCACCCGGTGCCGTCCACGGTCACCCGCATCGGGTTGTAGAAGGTCTCGCCCGAGGGCAGCGTGACGTCGTGATCGAGTACACCGAACTCGTTTCTGGCGGCAAAGGCGACGACGACCCGTCCCATGGGGGATTCCACGATCCATTGCCCGTCGACCAATTCGACGGAACTGCCCAACCCGGGAGCCCACTCGGGCAGGTTGGACGGGTCCGAGGCGTAGTCGTAGACCTCTTGGGCGAGCCGATCAATGTGCGTGCTGATGTGCAGTGAATCCGAAGCCGTGGTGTCCATGACGGCGACGTTATCGGGCCGTTGACGACGCCGTCTTGAACGAATCGGTCACGGCAGCCCTCGGTAGCGCTGACAGGAATCGAACCTGCAACCGACGGTCCCTCAGACCGCCCCCTCTGCCAGTTGGGGCACAGCGCCATGTCATGCGTAGCGTCGGTGCGATTCGAACGCACACTGGACCGGTCCTGAACCGGCTCCCTCTGCCGTTGGGGTACGACGCCTCGATGCAATTACCGTGCGCTGCCGAGGAATCGAACCTCGCAAGCCCGAAGGCGCAGGGGTTACAACCCCACTCGTGTCCCAGCACTCAACGCTTGGTGGCGGGTACGGGATTCGAACCCGTGACCTAGGGCTTATGAGGCCCCCGCGCTGCCGACTGCGCCAACCCGCTCACTCATCGTAGGAAGCGAGCGATCTGAGGTCTAACGGTTTTGCGGCCGCTCAGTCCGGAAGGCGGCAGTTCTCGCCAGGATTGCGCGATCTCCGCGTCCTGGTAGCGTCGATCTCTTCGGTGAGCGTCGGCTTGCGGGAGTAGTCGATGGGAATCGCCGTGTCCGGGTCGGATGCTCAGGTCGTGCAAGTCGCAATTGCTCGTGTCGCGGAGGCTTTCGCCGGCATGACTGCTCACCCGGACGAACTCGGTTGTGGTCGATGCAATGGCGCGGACGAGGTCGCACTGCTGCGCACCGCGGACGTCGAACTCCCCCTGGACCTGGTTCGGATGGCTGCGGAGGAGGCCCCCGACCACTGGGACGACCAGCCGGCGGTGATCCGGCGGGTGCTGCCACAACTCGCTGTGCTGTTGTCGCAGGGCACGACATCTCCGGATCTGATCGCCCGTGGCCTGGCCGCCGCGCGCTGGACCCTGTGGCCCGACCGGCAGGCTCAGGCTCTGCTCGGATTCCTGAAGGCGTGGTGGGTCTGGACCCTGAGGCAGGATTCGCCGCCGACCACGGCCCGCGAGGTCTTCGAGAGCTGCGCCACCGCGACTTCATCCGTTGGCCCCTGGCTGGCCTGCTGGGAAGTGGAGAGGGGGTCGACGGCCGACCGGCATCTGGCCGAGTGCGCGAGCTGGTGGTGGGACGACCTGCGGGTCGGCACGTCGCCCTTCGCCTGGTGGTGGGGTCCCGAGGAGCAGGAGCGGGCAGCCTGCCGGGAGTTGAGGGACTGGTTGGCCGCGCGAGTTCCGCCGGACGACAGTGTCGGTGGTGCGAGGGAGGCCTGATCTGTCAGCCCATGGACTCCAGGGTGCGGCCCTTGGTCTCCTTGATGCAGAAGTAGACGAAGGGGATGGAGAGCAGGGCGAAGCAGGCGTAGATGACGTAGGTCGCCGACAGGTTCCAGTCGGACATGGTCGGGAAGCTGACGGTGATGGCCCAGTTGGCGATCCACTGGGCCGCTGCGGCGACGGAGAGGGCGAGAGCGCGGATCTTGTTGGGGAACATCTCGCCGAGCAGGACCCAGACCACGACGCCCCAGGAGAAGGCGAAGCAGAGGACGAAGACATGGGCCGCAACCAGGGCGACGGTGGCCTGGGTGTTGGGGAGGGTGGCCGTGGTGCCGGTGCCGTGGCGGTAGGAGAAGGCCCAGGCCGCCAGGGCGAGGGCGGCGGCCATGCCGACGGAGCCGGCCAGGGCGAGCGGGCGGCGGCCGATGCGGTCGACCAGGGCGATGGCGATGACCGTGCCGACGATGTTGACCAGCGAGGTGGACACGCTGATCAGCAGCGAGTTGCTGGCGTTGATGCCGACCGACTGCCACAGCAGCGAGGAGTAGTAGAAGATCACGTTGATGCCGACGAACTGCTGGAACACCGAGGCGCCGATGCCGATCCAGACGATGGTCTGCAGCCCGGCCCGGCCGCCCAGCAGGTCGCTCAGGCTGGACTTGTGCTCGGAGGCCATGACCTGCTGGATCTCCGCGATCCGGGCGTCCGGGTCGCTGTTCTCGCCCTCGACGTCGAGGAGCACCTGGCGGGCCCGGTCCAGTCGGCCGACGGAGATCAGGAAGCGCGGCGACTCGGGGATGGCGTAGGACATCAGGAAGTAGATCAGCGCCGGGATGGTCTCCACGCCGAGCATCCACTGCCAGGCCTGGATCCCGGCGATGTGGTCGTTGGGACTGCCGCCGGCGCCCTGGTTGAGGGCGTAGTTGACCAGCTGGGAGATGAAGATGCCGAGCACGATCGCGCCCTGCTGGAAGGAGGCGAGCCGTCCGCGCACGGCGGGCGGGGCGACCTCGGCGATGTAGGCGGGGGCGATGACGGAGGCCATGCCGATGGCGACGCCGCCGACCACGCGCCAGACGCCGAGGGTGAAGATGTTGGGCGGGAACATCGAGCCGGCGCCGCTGATGGCGAAGAGGACCGCGGCGATCTGCATCACCCGGATACGGCCGATCCGGTCGGCGAGCCAGCCCGCGCCCATGGCGCCCGCGGCCGAACCCAGCAGCGCGGAGGAGACCACCAGCGCGGTCTCGCCGCTGCCCACGCCGAAGTGCTTCTGGATGCCGGTCACGGCGCCGCTGATGACGGAGCTGTCGTAACCGAAGAGGAATCCACCCATCGCGGCGGCCGCGGCGATGAAGATGACGTGACCGAGGCTGCCCTCGCCGGAGGCTGACTGCTGAGATGTCGCTGAACTGGTCAGTGGAGGCTCCCGGGAGTGCGGCGGGCCGCAGCGGAGGCCGCGTCCCCGAACTGATGGTCCGTCCGTCCAGCCTAGGAACGGGGGCTGGAGCGGGGCGGATGCCAGGCCGATTCCTGGGCCGTCCGGGTGGATGCCTGCCCCGGACGGCCCACGGGATCGGCGAGCCGGTGGATCAGTGTTCGACCGGGCAGGTCTCCGGGGCGGTGAGCCGGGCCTCGCGGCGGCGCAGCAGCTGGGTGCGGGCGCCCGGGTCGCTGGGGCGGTCGCGCAGTAGCAGTTCCTCGGCGACGGCGGCCTGGAAGTCGGTGGTCTTCTTGTCGTCGTACTTGAACTTGGGCCGCACCTCCTCGATGTGCAGCCGCAGCCCCCGGATCGCGGACAGCATCCGTCCGAACGGCGCCTCGCCGGGGACGATCGGGCGGTGCGGCACGTCCGGCTGGAAGTGGGCGGTCTGACGGTCCAGCAGGGCGGCCTTGGCGGCCGGGTCGTCGACCGGTTCGGCGGTGCAGACCAGGTGGACGGAGGCGTAGTAGGTGGTGGGGACGCCGTCCTCGGGCGGGGTGTCGGCGGGGGCGCGCCACGGGCCGGGGACGAAGGCGTAGTCGTCGGTGACGGCCAGGGTGAGTCGGGGGTTGGCCTCGATGGCGGCCCAGACCGGGTTGGGCCGGGCCAGGTGCAGCAGGACCTCGTCGCCGCCCTGGTAAACAAATTGCGTGGGCACCAGGACGGGTGCGGCGCCGTCCGGGCCGTTGGCGGCGAGGACGCCGAAGTCGCGGGCGGACAGCCAGGCGCGCCACTCGTCGTCGCTGCCGCGGTCCCAGGGGTTGATCAGCATGGTCGAGACACCTCGCGTCGCGGTCGATTGCGGTCGACAGAAGTTATGCACTAGTGCATAATGTTCTTTGTGCTAGGAGATTATCGGATCACGGGACGCCGGGCCACTGAGATCGCGGCCGACATCGAGCACGCCGTCGGCTCCGGCGCGCTGGAACCGGGGACGGCCCTGCCCCCGCTCCGCGACCTCGCCGCCGACCTGGGCGTCAACCCCAACACCGTGGCCGCCGCCTACCGGCTGCTGCGGGACCGGGGCGTGATCGAGACCGCCGGACGGCGCGGCAGCCGGATCCGCTCCCGGCCCTCGCTCACCCCCCGCGACGCCTCCCGGCTGGCGGTGCCCGCGGGCACCCGCAACCTCGCCGACGGCAACCCCGACACCGCGCTGCTCCCTGGCCTGGAGGCCGCGGTGCGCGAGGCCGCGCTGGCCCACGCGACCGATCCGGTGCTGTACGGGGGACCGGCGATCGACCCCCGGCTGCGCGCCCTCGCCGAGGCGTCCTTCGCCGCAGACGGCATTCCGGCCGCCCCGGTCGGCGTCGCCTCGGGATCGCTGGACGCCATCGAACGGATCTTCCTGGCCCGGCTGCGCCCCGGCGACGCGGTCGCGATCGAGGACCCGGGCTGGGGCAGCCTGCTCGACCTGCTGCCCGCTCTCGGCCTCAAGGCCGTACCGGTCGCCGTCGACGACGAGGGACCGGTCGCCGCCGACGTCGCCAGGGCGCTGGACGAGGGCGTCCGCGCGCTGGTGGTCACCGACCGCGCCCAGAACCCCACCGGGGCCGCGGTCAGCGCCGAACGCGCCGTGGTGCTGCGCGGGCTGCTGGCGGACCACCCGGGGGTGCTGCTGGTCGAGGACGACCACGGCCACGGCATCGTCGACCTGCCCTTCCACCCCCTCTGTGTCGGCCCGGACGGCACACCCGTCACCGCGACCTGGGCGGTATTGCGTTCGGCGGCCAAGTCGCTGGGGCCCGACCTGCGGGTGGCCGTCCTCACCGGCGACCCGGAGACCATGGACCGGGTACGCGGCCGCCAGCGGCTCGGCGCGGGCTGGGTCAGCCATCTGCTGCAGCGCACCGTCGCCGCGCTGTGGCAGGCGGAGGACACCGCCCCCGCGGCGGCCTCCTACCGGCTCCGTCGGGACGCGCTGCTCCGGGCGCTGGCGGAACGCGGGGTACGGGCGCACGGCCGCAGCGGTCTGAACGTCTGGATCCCGGTGCCCGACGAGACCGCCGCCGTCGCCGGGCTGATGCAGCGCGGGTGGGCGGTGGCGCCCGGTGCGCGGTTCCGGCTGGGCTCGCCGCCCGGCGTCCGGCTGACGGTCTCGCCGCTGACGGAGGATGAGATGCCGCGGCTGGCCGAGTCCATCGCCGCGGTGCTGCGGGGGAGGGACGGCGACGTCCGGGGGGTCTGAAGCCCGGCCCTCGGCCCCAGCCCCCGGCTCGCGTCGACGACGGGTCAGCCGATGAGCAGGCCCTTCGCCCTCGCCCGCTGCAGCCAGTCCGCGTACCCGGCCGTCATCAGGTCGTACAGCTGCTCGTCGGTGAGGTTCGCCGGGTCCTGGACGCAGAAGAAGTCGGCGTTGTCGACATAGCGGTGGGGCAGGTCGTCCAGCTCCTCCAGGAAGCGGAAGGTGCCGTCGCCCCAGTTGGCGGCCATCGCCGAGAACCGGCGGGCGAAGCGCGACTGCTTGCCGGGAGGCGGCGCCGCCTGGGCGACCTGCGGTGCGTCGACCGACTTGGAGGAGCGCCCGATCCCCATGAACTGCCAGAACAGCGGCTCGTAGCTGGAGGAGAGGACATGGGCCTTGGTGGCGGCCTCGCTGGTGGTGTGACCGTCCGTCACGAACATCACATAGACCGGCTGGCGGTCCGAGATCGGCTTGTGGCGCAGGTCGGCCGAGCCGAAGTACTGCTGGCGGATCAGCCCCATGGCGGCGGCGTAGTCGGTGCCGCCCTCCAGCCGCCACTGCTGGAGCATCCGGTCCGTCCAGCCCTGGTAGCTGTCCATGCCGACGCTGCCCGCCTCATGGCCGCGGGCCCCGAACAGGAACACGTCGACCTCGGCGTTGTCGTCGAAGCGCAGCCCCAGCGCCAGCACCCGTTCGACCAGTGACTGCACCTTGCCGGAGCGGTAGAGGCCGCCCATCGAGCCGGAGATGTCCAGGCAGAGGGCGACCCGGGCGGTGTGCTCGGACAGGCCGCGCTTCTCCAGGGTGACCGCTGCGCGCTTGGTGAGGTCGAGCAGGTTGCGGTCGCCGCGGTCGGCGAGCTGCTTCTCCAGGTTGATGAGTTTCTGCTTCTTGAGGCTGATCGGAGTGCCGCCCGGTGCGGACGCCGTGGGCACGGGCTGTTGGTACTGGGGTTGCTGGTACTGGGGCGGGGGCGGGCCGAAGCCGACCGGCGGCTGTGGGGCCGGGGGGTGGTAGGGCTGTGGGGCGGGGGACTGGTAAGGCTGTGGCGCCGGCGGCTGGTAAGGCTGCGGGGCTGGCGCTGCGGCCGGCTGCGCGTCGCCCTCGACGGAGATGCCGAAGTCGGTGGCCAGCCCTTCGAGGCCGGAGGCGTAGCCCTGGCCCACCGCGCGGAACTTCCACTCCCCGGCCCGCCGGTAGAACTCGCCGAACAGGAACGCCGTCTCGCTGCTCGCACCCTCGATGTCGAACTCGGCGACGCTCGCGCCGTCCTGGGTCATCACCCGCAGTCGCAGCCCCGGCACCTGGCCGAAGGTGCCGCCGTCGGCCGAGGCGCCCACCACGATGCGGTCGACCGCGGGCTCGACCGCCGCCAGGTCCAGCAGCACGGCGTCCATCATCTCGCCCGGCTGCGGCCGCTTGCCCTCGTGCCGGACCGCGCCGGAGGCGTGCTGGGGCTGGTTGTAGAAGACGAAGTCGGCGTCCGAACGGACCTTGCCGGAGCTGTCCAGCAGCAGCGCGGACACGTCGACGTCCGGTGCGGGCGCATCGGTGCGCCAGCTCACCACCGCGTGCAGGGCGGTCGTCGGTACGGGGCAGTTCGAGCCCTTGCGCATCGAGGTCATAGGGACATCCTGCCTCGTGCGGCCCGTCTGACAAGGCATCCGTACCGATCCGTGACGCCCTCGCAGCGGTCTCGCGAAGGGGCGGCGACCGCGATGGTCGCCGCCCCTCAGCGTTACGCGCGTGGCCTCAGCCGCTCTTGCGGCGGAAGTCACGCTGTCCGCCGGACTTGCCGTGGGCTCCGTGGATCTTGGACGTCTCGGAGCTGCCGCCGGCCGCGGCGGAGTCGGCGTGCTGGCCGCTCTTGCGGGCCAGCGCCTCGCGGAACTTGCGCTTCACATCCTCTGCCGCGTCGTTCGAGCCGGTCGCAGTCTGCTGCTCGGACGCGGCATCGTTCTCAGCCTCCGGCGCTGTCGCGTCGCCGGGGGTCTTGTCGGCCACTGCGTCTTCAGCCATGGGGGCCTCCTATCGTGGATCAGGCACAGCCGGTTCGGGTGCGTGCCCAGTCTGGCACGGGACGGAGGCCCGGTTTGATCAATTGCCGGCGGCCGGGGCCCCGGGGCCGACGGCGCCGCCGGTCGCAGCGCCGACGGCGGCGTCCAGGCGGTCGGTGAGGTCCTGCAGCATTCCCTGCAGGACCTTGAGTTCGGCCGGGTCCAGGCCCAAGCTGGCGGCGCAGACACGTAGGGCCCGTTGGGCGTCCGTCGACAGGGTGGCCCCCTTGCCGGTGAGCTTGACGTCGACGGAGCGCTCGTCCTGCGTACTGCGGGTGCGCTGGACCAGGCCGGCCGCCTCCAGCCGCTTCAGCAGCGGCGACAGGGTGCCGGAGTCCAGGCGCAGCAGTTCGCCGATGCGTTTGACCGGGAGTTCTCCGTGCTCGGTCAGGGCCAGTAGGACCAGGTACTGGGGGTAGGTGATCCCGTGCTCCCGTAGGGCGTCGCGGTAGAGGTCGCCGAAGGCTCGGGAGGCGGTCTGCAGGGCGAAGCAGACGTGGTGCTCCAGGCGGAGCAGGTCGTCAGCGGTTGCGGTGGGCTGCGTCGGCATGTCTCAAGGGTACTACTTAGTTGTGCACAATTGAATTGTGTGTGATGCTTATGGAGCAGGGAACGCCGGAGAGCAAGCCATGAGGAGACATTGATGGACGCCATCTACACCGCCGCAGCCACCGCCAACGGACGCGAGGGCCGCGCCGTGAGTTCCGACGGGCAGCTCGACCTCACCCTGGCCATGCCGCCCGCGCTGGGTGGCGACGGCAAGGGCACCAACCCCGAGCAGCTCTTCGCGGCCGGCTACGCCGCCTGTTTCGCCAGCGCCCTCGGCCTGATCGGCCGTCAGGCCAAGGTCGACACCAGCGAGGCCTCGGTGACCGCCGAGGTCAGCATTGGCAGCAACGGCCAGGGCGGTTTCGGCCTCGCCGTGGTCCTGCGGGTCGAGCTGCCCGAGGCGCTCCAGGGCGAGACCGGCAAGAGCCTGGTCGAGCAGGCCCACCAGGTCTGCCCGTACTCCAACGCGACCCGCGGCAACATCCCGGTCGAGCTGATAGTCGAGTAGTCCACGTCGGACAACTGCATCGCACCGCATCGTCAGGCGGTCACCGAGCAACTACCGGGCCGAGGAGGGCTGGTGGTCCGGTGACCGCCTGACGGCGTTTCAGTGCTTCGTCACGGCAGCAGGTCGTCGGGGCTGCGTTCCTCGGCGTCCGCGAAACGTCTGAGCAGCCGCATCAGCTGACTGCGCTCGGCCGGCTGCAGGCAGGCCAGCAGGGTGTTGCCCGCCGCGTCTGCGCGGCTGCGGACCTCGGCCAGGGCGGCGAGCCCGGCCTCGGTGGCCTGGATCGCGTGGGCGCGGCGGTCGGTGGGGTGCGGTCGGCGTACTGCCAGTCCGCGCGCCTCCAACTCGTCGATGGTGCGCACCATCGAGGACTTGTCGCTGCCCAGCAGGAGGATCAGGTCGCGCTGGGTCACCGGCCCGACCCGGGCCAGCTGCAGCAGGACGCCCGCATGGCGGTTGTCGATGCCCAGGGGCTGGAGCTGCCGGCCGAACTCCCTGGCGGCCCTGCGGTGCGCGCGGCGCAGCAGCAGGCCCACGGAGGCGGCCTCGGTGAGCTGGTCCTCGGCTTCGGGGCGGGGGTTGGCGTCCATGGGGCATGAGTATATGCTCCAACTGGGATAGTCCCAAAAGGGACTATCCCAGTTGGGACTTTATATGGTGCGGGGGAGGACGAGCATGACTCAGGGCAGGCCGGGGGTGCGCGTGGCGGCGCACCGGGTACTCAGGGGAGCGGTCCTGCTGGCAGGGTTGCTGGCCTTCGGGCAGCCGGTGCTCGCGGGCGGGTTCCTGCAGGGGCACTACCCCCTGCTGCAGGCGCACCGGATCGCCGCGATGATCCTGGCGACGGTGGTGCTGGCGTCGCTGGTGGCCGCGCTGCTGATGTGGCGCCCGGGCGGAGGTCCGGGGACGCCGGCCCGCGACCAGCTGATCACCCTGGTTGTCATCGCGGTGCAGATGATGCTCGGGTTCAGCCGGGAACTGATCATCCATGTCCCGCTCGGGGTCGGGGTAGTGATCATGGTGATGAAGAACGCCGAGTCGGTCTGGAGGCTGCCACTGCGGGTCCCGTCCGCCGCTGTCCCGGACGGCGCTGTCCCCGACGCCTCCGAGCAGGCGTCGCCCGCCGAGGTGGACGCGTGAGCCGGCCCGCGCTGAGTCGCCGCCGCTTCCTCGGTATCGGCGGCGCCGCCGTCCTGGGCGCCGGTGCGGTTGCGGTCGGCTCTCCCTACCTGGGCGGGCTGCTGACGCAGGGTCAGCCCGGGCTGCTGCTGCGCAGCGCGGCTCCGCTGCCGCGCCCCTACCAGGTGCCGCTGCCGCGGCCACAGGTCCTCGTGCCGGTCCGTACCGACGCCACCGCCGACTACTACGAGATCACCCAGCGGCCCGCGCTGCTGCGGATCCTGCCGGGGCTGGACACCCTGGCCTGGACCTACCAGGGCAGCTATCCCGGCCCCACGCTGGTCTCCCGGTCCGGACGGCGGACCGTGGTGACCCATCGCAACCAGCTGCCGCACCCGACCGTGGTGCATCTGCACGGCGGCCACACCCCCGCCGAGAGCGACGGCTACCCGACCCAGCTGGTCCACCCGGCCGGCGTCGCCGCGACCTCGGGCATGGCCGGAACGCCGGGGTGGGGCGGCATGGCGAGCATGGCGGGCATGGCCGCGGTCGACAGCGGCGACGGCCGCACGCAGCGCACCTACACCTACCCGCTGGACCAGCGGGCCGCCACGCTCTGGTACCACGACCACCGGATGGGTTTCACCGGCCCCAATGTGTGGCGCGGCCTGGCCGGGTTCCACCTGGTCACGGATGACGAGGAGGCCGCGCTGCCGCTCCCGCACGGCGAACGGGACCTGCCGCTGCTGATCAGCGACCGGTCCTTCGCTGCGGACGGCTCCTTCGCCTATCCGGCGCTGGAGGCCGCGCAGACGACGTCCGGTGTCACCGCCCCCTACCTGGACGGCGTGCTCGGCGACACGGTGCTGGTGAACGGCGCGCCCTGGCCGGTGCTGGACGCCGACCGGGCCCGCTACCGGCTGCGGATCCTCAACGCTTCCAACGCCCGCCGCTACCGGCTCGCGCTGGACCCGCAACCGCCCGGCGGCGGCGGGCTGGTGCAGATCGGCAGCGACGGCGGGCTGCTGGCGGTGCCGGTCGCGCACGACAGCATCGACCTCGCCCCGGCGGAACGCTTCGACGTGGTCGTCGACTTCTCCCGCTATCCGGCCGGAACCAAGGTACGGCTGGTCAACAGGCTCGGCAGCGGCGGCACCGCCGAGGTGATGCGGTTCGACCTGGGCGGCGGCAGTGTCTCGGACGACTCGCGCATCCCGTCCAAGCTCTCCGCGGTCGCCGTGCTGGACCCGGCCAGGGCCGCGGCCACCCGTTCTTTCCTGTTCCAGAAGTCGGCCGGCGGCTGGGCCGTCAACGGCCAGGAGTACCGGCCGGGGCGCTCGCTGGCCACGCCCCGGCTCGGCACCACCGAGGTCTGGCGCTTCGTCAGCGACTTCCACCACCCGGTCCACCTGCACCTCAACCACTTCCAGGTGGTGTCGCGCAACGGCGCGGCCCCCGGCCCCTTCGACGGCGGTTGGAAGGACACCGTGGATGTGCAGCCCGCCGAGGCGGTCGAGATCGCGGTGCGCTTCGAGGACTACGCAGGCCGCTTCATGCTGCACTGCCACAACCTGGAGCACGAGGACATGGCCATGATGGCCGACTTCACGACGGGCTGAGCCCGGCCAGGAGGTCCGCGCCCACCGCGCGGACCTCCTGCAGCAGTACCGTCAGGTCCGCTTCGGACACGGCCGGGTTGATCAGGCAGGCGCGGACGGCCTCGTGGCCGTTCAGCAGGGTGCCGGTGACGAAGGTGCGGCCGCGCTCCTGGACCGCCGCCGACAGTGCTCCGTTGACCTGCTCCAGCAGCTCGTCCGACACCCCGTCAGGGGCATAGCGGAAGGCGGCGATCGAGCTTTCCACCGCTGCCATGAGCTCCAACTCGGGGTCGGCGTCCACCAGTTCGCCGAGGTGTCGGGCCATCGCCGTGCAGTGGGCGACGTTTTGGGTGATGCCCTCGCGTCCGGAGGCGGCGATGGTCGCCCAGACCTTGAGCGAGCGGAACGGGCGGGTCTGCTCGATGCCGTACTCGGAGAACCAGCCCAGGCCGCCGGCGTTCTCGTCCCTGAGGTAGGAGGGGACCAGGCTGAAGGTGCCGCGCAGCTCCACCGGGTCGCGCACCAGCACGCAGCCGCAGTCGACCGGGACGCCCAGCCACTTGTGCGGGTCCAGGGCCAGCGAGTCGGCGCGGTCCAGGCCGGCGTAGCGGTCGGCGATCACCGGGTCCAGCACACCGAACGCGCCGTAGGCGCCGTCGACGTGCAGCCACAGGCCCTCTTCCTCGCAGACGTCGGCGACGGCCGCCAGGTCGTCCACCGCGCCGGTCTTGACCGTCCCGGCGGAGGCGACGGCGAGGAACGGGTGCAGTCCGGCGGCGCGGTCGGCCTTGACCTGCAGGCGCAGGGCGGCGGGGTCGAGGTGCCCGGCCGGGTCGGTGGCGACGGTGCGCAGGTTGCGACTGCCCAGGCCCAGCAGCTCGGCGGCCTTGCGGACGCAGGAGTGGGTCTCCGCGCTGACATAGCCGACCAGCGGCGGCAGCGCCGCCAGCCCCTCCTCGCGGACGTCCACGCCCAGCAGCCGGGCGGCCCGGTTACGGGCGCTGCCCAGCGCCACGATCGTCGCCATGGACGCGCCGGAGGTCAGCAGCCCCGCGCCGGGCGCGTGCGGGAACCCGGCGAGCTCGGCGATCCAGCGCACCACGGTGCGCTCCAGGTGGACGTCGACGTGGTCGCCGCCGGCCGAGCTGGGGTTCATCGCGGCGGCGGCCAGCGTCGCCAGCACCCCGGCCGGCGCCGGGGCGGCGTTCACCCACCCGAAGAACCGGGGGTGCCCGTTCCCCATCGGATACGGCAGCACGTCCGCGCCGATCTGCGCGACCAGCTCGTCCAGACCCCGGCCGCCTTGCGGCAGCGGCAGCGCCAGCACCCGCTCGCGGACGGCCGGGTCCATCGCCTGCCAGACCGGCCCCTCGGGGAGTCCGCCCAGGTAGTCGGCCAGCAGGTCCACGGCGGCGTGCCCCGCCGTACGGAAATCGTTCATGCCGACGATCGTAAGGGGAGGGCGTCCGCCGTCGAATATTTTATTGGGAGGAGGCAGCTACGCCGCCCCGCCTCCCCTGCTGCCCCCCAGCAGCCCCTGAACCTCCGCCAAGCGTTCGAGCTGTTCCCGCTGGGCCGGGAGGCCGAGGGCGCCGAGGCGGCAGACGAGGTGGTGGGCGCCTTCGGCGGTGTAGCGGGAGAGGTGGGCGGCGACGGTGGCGGGTGGGCCGGTGACCAGGGACTGGATGGTCTCCAGGTCCTCCAGGGGCATGCCGTAGTTGGCTCGGGCGAAGGCGTCGAGAGCTGAACGGCCGTGCTGGGCGTCGTCGTCGATCAGGACGGTGACGTAGACGGCCGGGGTGATCGCCTCGGCGGTGCGGCCGGCCTCGGCGGCAGCGGTGCGTACCGTGCCCAGGCCGGATCCGTAGGCGGCGGGGTCGGGCGGGTAGGGGAGCCAGCCGTCGTAGAGCCGGCCGGTGCGGACCAGGGCGGTGGGGGCGGCTGCGCCGAGCCAGATCGGGGGGCCGCCCGGGCGGTGTGGTGCGGTGCTCTTCGGCAGGTCGTCGAAGTGCAGCACCTCGCCGTGGAAGGAGGACGGCGCGTCGGGCGTCCACAGCTGCCGCCACAGCGCCACGGTGTCGTCCAGCCGGGCGAAGCGGCGCTCCCAGGGGACCTCGGACAGCTCGTGCAGGGGCTTGCCGAAGCGTCCGGGGAAGCCCGCGCCGACGCCCAGCACCAGCCGTCCGCCGGACAGGGCGTCGACCGAGGCGAGGGTCTGCGCGGCCTGGACCGGTCGGCGCAGCACCGGCAGCAGCGTGCCGGTGCCCAGGGTGACCCGTTCGGTGGTCGCGGCCAGGGCGGCCAGCATGGTGAGCGGCTCGATCCTGGGGCTGAGCAGCGAGTCGTTGGCCCACACCGAGTCCAGGCCCAGCCGTTCGGCCCGGACGGCGAAGTCGATCAGTGTACGGGCGTCGGTTCCCGGCTCCCAGCTGCTGGTTCCGGTCGGCAGGAGTACGCCCAGTTCCGTGGTGTGCTTCATGTCCCGGACTCTGCCCGGGACGGTGAATCGCGGCAATTCCCTTGAGGGAATCGCGGAGTGGGGCCCGGTGGCATAGAACGGGAGGGTGGACTTCCCCCAGGCGTTGCGCGATTACCGGAGCCGGTCCCGGCTGAGCCAGCTCGAGTTGGCCGTCCGTGCCGGAACTTCCCAGCGCTATGTCAGTTTTGTGGAGAGCGGTCGCTCGCAGCCCGGGCGCGGAATGGTGGTGCGGCTGAGCGAGGCGCTCGCGCTGCCGCTGCGGGAGCGCAACAGCCTGCTGGCGCTGGCCGGGTTCGCCCCCGTCTACCCGGAGACCCCCTGGGAGGGGGAGGGGTTGGAGCCGGTGCGTTCGGCGGTCGGTCACATCCTCGACGGCCATCTGCCGTTCCCCGCCGTGGTGGTGGAGCGGCACGGCGACCTGGTCGCCGAGAACGCGGCCTTCGCGCTGGTGCGCGGCGAGGGGGTCGCCCCCTGGCTGCTGGAACCGCCGGTGAACGTGTACCGGCTGGCGCTGCACCCGCAGGGGATCCGGCCCCGGATCGAGAACTTCGACGTCTGGGCCCGCCATGTCATCGAGGGCCTGCGGCGGACGGCTCTGGCCACGCCGGACGAGAGGGCACTGGAGCTGCTGGCCGAGCTGGAGCGCCACGTCCCCGAGGAGCCGCCGGGAGCCGGCCATCTCGGCTTCGCCGTCCCGCTGGTCCTGCGCTCGCCGCGCGGGCTGCTGCGGTTGCTGACCACGGTCACCACCTTCGCCACGGCGGTGGACGTCACCGTGGCCGAGCTGAGGCTGGAGGCGTTCCTGCCGGCTGACGCGGCCACTTCGGGCGCCCTTTCAGCGGCGAACGCAGAACGTACACAAACGGAGGGACGCGCGTAGACAACCGGACATGTCAAGTTAACCGGATTCCTCTTCCCTCAGTTCTACGCGCGTGGTTCTCTGGTTGGCGCGCCAGTCCGCCGGGGCTGACGAACCCTCAAGTGTTCAGGGAGACACGATGATCCGGACCACCCTGCGCCGCGCCGGAACCATCCTTGCGGCCTGCGCGGCAGCGCTGGGCAGCGCCCTGCCCGCCCACGCCGCCGGCAGCTACTCGGCGTTCGCCTTCTCGCTGAGCAGCAGCGAGCCGACGATCTACAACTTCATCAACTCGGCGACCACGTCGCTGGACATGACGATGTACGAACTGAACGACAGCACCGCCGTGGCCGACCTGGTGGCCAGGGAGAAGGCGGGGGTCACGGTCAGGGTGATCCTGGACCGCACCAAGACGAGCATCAACGGCTCGGCCTACTCGACGCTCAAGGCCGCCGGGGTCGGCGTGGTCTACTCGTCCTCCTCCTACGTCTACACGCACCAGAAGACCATCACCGTCGACGGCACCGAATCGCTGATCCTCACCGGCAACCTCACCGCCAACTACTACGCGACCAGCCGCGACTACGGCGTCTTCGACACCGACAGCACGGACGTCGCCGCCATCGAGACGGTCTTCAACGCGGACTACGCCCACACCTCGGTCACCCCGAGCGACGGCGACAACCTGCTGTGGTCGCCCACCGACTCGCAGACCCGGCTGCTGAGCGTGATCAACGGTGCGACCAAGACCCTCGACGTCGAGGAGGAGGAGTTCAGCGACACCGCCGTGGTCAACGCGATCGTCGCCCGGGCCAAGGCCGGGGTGACCGTGCGGGTGGTGCTGGAGTACCCGGGCAGCTACTCCTCCGAGGTGTCCGCGGTGAAGGCGGCCGGCGGCACGGTGCGCGGCTACTCCTCCAGCACCGGCTACTACATCCACGCCAAGGCGATCGTGGCCGACTACGGCCTGTCCACCGCGAAGGTGGAGGCGGGCTCGATGAACATCACCAGCAACTCGCTCAGCAACAACCGGGAGCTGGGGATCATCCTCACCGACACCGGTGTGGAGGGGGTCATCGAGACCGCCTTCGCCTCCGACTACTCCGGCGGCACCGCGGCCTGAGGCTGTATCAGAATTCGAGACGCGAGCGAGGGCAGCCCGGGGGCCGGGCTGTCCTCGCCGTGATGGCTACCGTCAGCCCCGGGGCTCGGGGAGGGCGATGGCGTCGGAGGGCGGGCCTGACTTGGGGCGGCGGGGTTCGCGGTCGCCGGCGAAGGGCGGATTGCGGCGCGGGCCGCCGCCGCGGCCGCCGAGCCGGTGCAGGCGGTCGGCGAGGTACCGCATCGGCGCGCTCAGGGCGATGACCACCGAGTGGTGGGTGACCACCCAGAGGAACTGCCGCCGCCCCCTCGGCGAGCCGGCCCGTTGCAGTGGGTACGCGATGAACGGCCACAGCGGCAGCAGCACCAGTACGGCGAGGTTGACCAGCAGCCCGCGGACCGGGTGCAGGCGGCGGCGCGGCGCGCGGTAGTAGCGGCGCCGGGCCAGGTCGTTGATGTCATGGTGGGCTCGCGGCCTGCGGCGCAGTGCGTGACGTATCGGCCGTGGAAGTGACGGCATATCAGCCTCCCTGTCTCCAGGGTGCCCCAGCACTGCGCCGATCGGAAGCGGTTCCCGTGTTCGAGGTGCTGATCAGGGGGAATGCGTCGAGACTGGGAGCGGTGAACGAGGAGAGGGATGCAGGTGCACAGTGTTGCTGGGAGGGGGCCCACCGGTGACCGGGCAGGGCAGGTCGCGGCAGAACAGGTCGAGGCAGGGCAGGTCCAGGCAGAGCAGAGCGGCCGCGGTGGGCAGGCCGTCATGACGAAGGCCGCCGTGGACGCCGACCCGGCGGAACCGGGCCGGCTGCGCCGGCTGGCGCTCCGCTCGCGGATGCCGCTGCTCGCCGCCGGGACCGGCGCGCTGCCGGTGCTGATCTTCCCCACCGTCGGCTGGTGGTGGTTCGCCTATGTCTGCCTGGTGCCGCTGATGCTGGTGGTGCGGTCGGCCCCGACCCGGCGCCGGGCCATGGTGCTCGGCTGGTGGGGCGGGGTGGGCTTCCTGGTCGGCGTGATGAGCTGGCTGATCCCCACCCTGAACGTGGCGATCCTGGTGCTGGCCGGGCTGCTCGGGCTGTTCTGGGCGCCCTGGGGCTGGCTGGTGTGGCGGCTGCTGCGCGGGCGTCCGGACGCGGGGCGGGCAGCGGCGGCCGTGGTCCTGATCCCGTGTGCGTGGCTCGCCATCGAGACCGTCCGCTCCTGGCAGTACCTCGGCGGACCGTGGGGGCTGCTCGGCGCGAGCCAGTACCGGCAGCACCCGGCGCTGGTGCTGGCCTCGGTCGGCGGGGTGTGGCTGGACAGCCTGTTCATCGTCACCGTGAACACCGCCGCGGTGGTGCTGATCGCGGCCTGGGGCCGGTCCGCCGTCGCCTACGGCACCCTGCTGGCGCTGGGCGGCTGCACGGTGGCGGCGCTGGCCTGGGCCCCGCAGCCCCGGTTGACCGGCCGAACGGCCACCGTCGCCGTGGTCCAGCCCGGCGGCTCGGAAACCCTGGACGACCGCACCGCGCGCGGCGAGGAGCTGACCCGCACGCTCATCGGCACCCGTCCCGACCTGGTGGTCTGGGGCGAGAGCAGCCTCGGCTACGACCTGGCGGACCGCCCGGACCTGACCGCCCAGCTGGCCGCGCTGTCCACGCAGGTCGGGGCGGACCTGCTGGTCAATGTGGACGCGGCCCGGCCCAACGGGGCGATCTACAAGAGCTCGGTGCTGGTCGACCCGCAGGGGCTGACCGGGCAGCGCTACGACAAGATCCGGCTGGTGCCGTTCGGCGAGTACATCCCGATGCGCCCGGCCCTGGGCTGGATCGCCTCGCTGTCCAAGGCCGCCGCCGTCGACCGGCGCCGGGGCACCACCCCGGTGATCATGACCGTGCCCGAGCCGGACGGCGGGACGCTGCGGATCGGACCGCTGGTGTGCTTCGAGTCCGCGTTCCCCGACATGAGCCGGGCGCTGGTGAACATGGGCGCGCAACTGGTGGTGGTGCAGTCCTCCACCTCGACCTTCCAGAGCACCGCCGCACCCGAGCAGCATGCCTCGCTCGCGGCCTTCCGCGCAGCCGAGACCGGCCGCCCGGTGGTGCAGGCGACGCTCACCGGCGTCAGCACCGCCTACGACCCGCTGGGCCGCCAGGTCGGCCGGGCGCTGGGCACCGACGACCGGGGGACGATCACCTACCGGATGCCGCTGGCCACCGGCTCCACCCTGTACGACCGCTGGGGCAACTGGGTGCCGACCGGCTGCTGCCTGCTGCTGGTGGTCGCGGCGGGCGGCTGGGTGCTCCTGGAGCGCCGGAACCGCATCTGACGCCCGGAAGCACCCGGAAGTGCGAGATTCCTGCCCGATTCCGGGCAGAATTCTTGGTTTCGAGGACGCGGATGCGTAAGGTCACTCCTTGTGTCCAGTCCTGCCCGCTCCGCCGCGTCCGTACCCGACGATCTGCTCGACCATCTGGCCCGCACCACGGCCCTCGGCCCGAACGAGGCGGCGCGGGTGGTCGCCGACGTCCTCGCCTACTTCGCCGAGAGCACCGAGGAGTACGTGCGCCGGCGGCACGGCGAGCTGCAGGCGCGCGGGCTGACCAACGAGCGGATCTTCGAGCGGATCACCGCCGAGCTGCAGCACCGGCGGGTGCGCGCACCCGAGCTGTCCGCCCGGCAGCTGCGCCGCCTCGTCTACGGCTGAACAGACCCTCCTCTGTCTCCACCCTCAACGACCCTCAACGAAGGAGCCCTGTATGTGCGGAATCGTCGCCTACATCGGTCCCAGGGACGCCGCGCCCATCCTGCTGGAGGGACTCCAGCGCCTCGAGTACCGGGGGTACGACTCCGCCGGGGTGGCCGTCGCCGCCAAGGGCGGGCTCAAGGTCCGCAAGAGCAAGGGCCGGGTCGGCGAGCTCGCCGCGCTGGTCCCGGCGCGCTTCACCGGCAAGGCCGGCATCGGCCACACCCGCTGGGCCACCCACGGCGAGCCCAGTGACGCCAACTCGCACCCGCACCTGGACGGCGCCGAGCGCATCGCCGTGGTCCACAACGGGATCATCGAGAACGCCGACGAGCTGCGTGCCAAGCTGACCGCCGACGGCTGCGTCTTCACCTCGGAGACCGACACCGAGGTGCTGGCGCACCTGATCGCCGGTCTCGCCACCGAGGGCGTCGAGCTGGAGGACGCCGTGCGGGCCGCCCTCAAGCGCGTCGTCGGCACCTACGGCATCGCCGTCCTGGACGCCGAGCAGCCCGACCGGATCGTGGTCGCCCGCAACGGCAGCCCGATCGTGCTGGGCATCGGCGAGAAGGAGATGTTCGCCGCGTCCGACGTCTCCGCCCTGGTCCGCTACACCCGTCAGGTCGTCCACCTGGACGACGGCGAGCTGGCGACGGTGCGTGCCGACGGCTTCAACACCTTCACCCAGGAGGACGCCCGGGTCACCGCCAAGCAGCCCTCCACGGTGGACTGGGAGGAGGCCTCCTACGACACCGGCGGCCACGCCCACTTCCTGCTCAAGGAGATCCACGAGCAGCCCACCTCGGTGGAGCGTACCCTCAGCGGCCGGGTCGACGAGCGCTTCTCCACCGCGCACCTGGGCGGCCTCAACATGGACGCCCGCGAGGCGCGCGCCTTCACCCGGGTGAAGATCCTCGGCTGCGGCTCCGCCTACTACTCCGGCGAGCTGGGCGCCCAGCTGATCGAGGAGCTGGCCCGGATCCCCGCCCACGCCGAGCCGGCCTCGGAGTTCCGCTACCGCAACCCGGTGATCGAGGCGGACACCCTCTACATCGCGGTCAGCCAGTCCGGCGAGACCTACGACACCCTGGCCGCCGTGCAGGAGATCAAGCGCAAGGGCGGACGAGTGCTCGGCGTGGTCAACACCGTGGGCAGCGCCATCGCCCGGGAGTGCGACGGCGGGATGTACCTGCACGCGGGGCCGGAGATCTCGGTCGCCTCCACCAAGGCGTTCACCTCCACCTCCATCGCCTTCGCGCTGATCGCGCTGCACCTGGGCCGGGTCCGCGACCTGTCCCCGGCGGACGGGCGGCGGATCTGCGCCGGGCTGAAGGCCCTGCCGGACCAGATCCGGGAGATCCTGGCGCAGGAGAAGGAGATCTCCGAGCTGGCCGGCAAGTACGCGGACCACCCCGGGATGATGTTCGTCGGCCGGGTGCGCGGCTGGCCGGTGGCCCGCGAGGGGGCGCAGAAGCTCAAGGAGGTCTCCTACGTCCACGCCGAGGCCTACCCGGCGAGCGAGCTGAAGCACGGACCGCTGGCGCTGATCGGCCCGGACCTGCCGACCGTCGCGATCGTGCCCAACGACGAGCTGCTGGAGAAGAACCTCACCACGCTCGGTGAGATCCGGGCCCGCCGCGGCCCGGTGCTGATGGTCGGTCACACCCGCCCGGAGGCCAAGCTCGCCGAGGACGCCATCCTGGTGCCCAAGAACGAGCCCGAGCTGGACCCGATCCTGCTCGGCATCCCGCTCCAGCTGTTCGCCTACTACGCGGCGGTGGCGCTGGAGCGGGACGTCGACAAGCCGAGGAACCTGGCGAAGAGCGTCACCGTCGAGTAGTCAGGTCACCGGCGGGCGGCCGGTGCCGAATCCGCGGTCTCCAGGGCGAGATGCGCGGTGATCACCAGGGTGCCGTCCTCGACCTGGTAGTCCAGCGGGACGCCGAGTCGGCGCAGGGTCGCGATCATGCCGCTGTTGGATGCGGTGGTCACCGCGTAGACCTCGTCGATCCCGGCGTCCCGCGCCAGCTCCACCAGCCTGCGCACCAGCTCGCTGCCGAGGCCCCGGCGCTGCCGGGCGTCCTCGACCAGGACGGCGATCTCGGCGCTGTCGCCGTCCCACATCAGATGGGCGAGGGCGGCCAGGCTGCCGTCCGGGGTCTCGGCGGTGAGGGTCTGGCCGTAGCGGGGCTCCAGCAGATGGCCCAGGTAGCGGTCGCTGTCGGCGACCGGGCCGTGGTAGCGACGGCGCAGGGTGGCGCTGCTGCACCGCTCGTGCAGGGCCACGGCGGCGGTCCGGTCGGAGGGGTCGGCCCGGCGCACCGTCAGCTCCTCGGCCGGGGCGCCCCGGCCGTCGAGCTCGATCACCGAGCGGGTGTCCGGGACCCGCGGGCCGAGCTGGGCGTCCAGTTCGATCAGGGCCCGGGCGCGGGCGAACTCGGTGGGGGTGAACGGCGGTTCGTCCCGGGTGACCAGCAGGATCCCGCCGGAGGGGTCGCGCAGCCGCATGGTGCTGCCGTCCAGCTCGTCCTCCTTGATCCCGCCCGGCTGCGAGCGGATGGTGCAGCGGCCGAACAACTGACGCAGCGCCAGCGGCAGCTCGGCGGCGTCCAGCGCGGTCCGGGTGGCCAGGTTGAGGATCCTGGTCGGCACGTCCACCAGGTCGTGCGCGTCCGCGCGCTCCAGCCAGACCTCGGTGCCGCCGGCCGCGACGACGGCCCGGGTGATGTCCTGCGGGGCCGTCTCCGGATGGGCCTGGACCACGAACTCGTCGACGGTCTCCTCGGCGAGCGGGTGCGCCTGCATGGAGATGATGTTGACGGGCAGGTCGGCCAGCGCTCTGCACAGCCCGGCCAGGCTGCCCGGGGCGTCCGGGACGGTGGCCCGGATCCGCCAGAGGGGGGACTGCGGCGAGTGCGCCGGCGGCGCGGCCGCCTCGCTCGGCGCGGACGAGACGATGTCGCCGGGCGCGGGCCCCGGTGGGGCGTCCGGATGGCGGTGCTTCCACCAGCTGTGCCAGGCGGCGGTAGCCAGCAGTGCCAGCGCGGACGCCACCAGCAGGACCGGACCGTCATGGCCGTGGACGACGACATTGGCGATCAGATCGGCGATGGCCACCGCCATGAACACCGCGGACAGTTCCACGGTGTCGCGGCGCCAGTGGTGTCGGGTGGTGTTCCTGCGGTCACGGTTCGTCAATTCAGCCATGCTGGCATCCTGTCGAACCGGTGTTTCGCGGTCACAAACGGATCATGACCAGAACATTAAGAGTCATTGATTCAATTTTGTCAGTGTTTGTCCGAAATGTTGTTCGGACGCGGATTGCGCGTCGGCCTCCCGGAGCTGTTCCAGCAGTCCCTGCTGGTCGGCCAGCAGCACGGTGAGGATCCGCCGGGCGCAGCGCAGCAGCTCGGCGACGTCGCCACCGGCCAGCGCGTACACCACAGTTGGCCCCTCCCGGGTGGACACCACGATGCCGGAGCGGCGCAGCAGGGCGAGCTGCTGGGAGAGGTTGGAGGGCTCGACGCCGATGTCGGCGAGGAGCTCGCGCACCGGCCTGGGCCCGTCCTGGAGCAGTTCCAGGACGCGGATCCGGACCGGGTGCCCGAGCATCCGGAAGAACTCGGCCTTGACCTGGTAGAGCGGGGGCTGGGTCACAGGTCGAGCCCGGCCTCGACCTGGTTCAGCTGGCGGCGGGCCAGGGCGAGGTTGGCCCGCTTGCGGTCCAGAACCAGGTAGAGGAAGAGCCCCTTGCCGCTGCGCGAGGTCAGCGGGCGGATCACGTGGTACTGGTTGGTGAGGGTGGTCAGGATGTCCTCGATGCCCCCGCTCAGGTTGAGCATCTCCATGACCCGGAGCTTGGCTCGGACCACGTCGGTGTTGCCGGCCGAGGCCACCGCGAGGTCGAACTCCTTGCCCCCTCCCATCGTGCCCAGCGCCATGCCGCTGTTCACGTCCACGAGGGCGGCGCCGAGCGCGCCCTCGATCATCATTGCTTCCTTGAGTGCGATGTCGATGTCTGCCATGGCGGTAACGCTAGGTACATGAGCGGATACAGCACTGATGAATTGCAGAACATCGCAACCTGAACCGCCGCAGGGTGTACCGTGCCCGCCGGGCCGCCGGGCCGCCGGGCCGCCGGGCCGCCGGGCCGGGCCGAGGCGCTTGGCGCGGTCAGGCCGGGAAGCGTTCCAGGGCAGGGCGCTTGGCGGGGCGGCCGTCGCCCGAGGACCTGCCGGTGAGGCGGCGGACGATCCAGGGCAGGACGTGGATGCGGAGCCAGCGCAGGTCCGCGCGGACCCTGGTGGCCCGGGGGACCGGCGCTGCCGGGGGCAGCGGCTCGCGCCAGTCGAAGGAGGCCGGAAACCCGAGGGCCTGGAGGACGGCCTCGGCGACCCGGCGGTGGCCCTCGGCGGAGAAGTGGAGCCGGTCCTCGGCCCACATCCGCGCGTCGTCGAAAGCGGGCACATGGAAGAGGTCGACGACGGTGATGTTCTCGCGCTCACCGAGTTGGCCGACGAAGCCCTTCAGCCGCAGGGTCTGCGGCATGATGCGGGCGCTGCCGCGCATCCGTCGGCTGGGGTCGACGCTGTAGAACATCACCAGTCGGCGGGCCCCGGCGGCGAGCCGCTCGGCGAGCTCGCCGAGCGTGCGTTCCACGTGGTCGAGGTCGCAGCCGGGCCGCATCACGTCGTTGAGGCCGCCGGCCAGGGTCACCAGTTCGCCGCCGAGGGCCACGGCGGCGTCGCCCTGTTCGTCGGCGATCTGACCGATCAGCTTTCCGCGCACCGCGAGATTCGCGTAGCGGAACTCCGCGCCGGGCTCGGCGGCGGTCAGTTCGGCCGCGAGGCGCTCGGCGACGCGGTCGGCCCAGCCACGGTAGTGGCCGTTCGGCAGGATGCTGTCGCACATGCCCTCGGTGAACGAGTCACCGAGCGAGACCATGCTGCGGAAGACGGGGGTCTGGCTCATAGTTCCCGGATCCTAAGCCCTCGCTCCCGGCGCCCTGCAGCCGAGGTCAGCAGGTGTGCGGGCGTCCGGCCGAAAGGCCCCGCACCATGACATTTGTCATCAGTTCCGATGACGCTCCGCCCGGCCCCGGGCGGCGGTGGGGCCGGAGGCTGGAGGCATGGACAACGCGGAGAACGTGATCGAGGCCGTTGGGGTGCACCGCCGGTACGGGGGCGGGTTCGAGGCGGTACGGGGGGTGTCGTTCGAGGTGGCCCGGGGCGAGCTGTTCGCGCTGCTGGGGACCAACGGCGCCGGCAAGACCTCGCTGGTGGAGCTGCTGGAGGGGCTGGCCAGGCCCAGCGGCGGCGAGGTTCGGGTACTGGGCTGCGATCCGTACGGCGAGCGGGCCCGGGTGCGGACCAGGACCGGGGTGATGCTCCAGGAAGGCGGCTTCGCAGCCGATCTGACGGTGGCACAGACGGTGCGGATGTGGGCCGGCTGCGTCAGCGGCGCCCGCCCGGCGCGGGAGGCGCTCGACCTGGTGGGGCTGGGCGAGCGGGGCGGCGTCCGGGTCGGGCAGCTGTCGGGCGGCGAGCGGCGAAGGCTGGACCTGGCGCTGGCGCTGCTGGGGCGCCCGGAGGTGCTGTTCCTGGACGAGCCGACGACCGGGCTGGACGCGCAGGGGCGGCATGACACCTGGGAGCTGGTACGGGAGTTGCGGGCCGGCGGCACGACCGTGCTGCTGACCACGCACTACCTGGAGGAGGCCGAGGCGCTCGCCGACCGGCTGGCGGTGCTGCACCAGGGCCGGATCGTGGTCAGCGGCACGCCCGCGCAGGTGACCGGCGCGCGCCCGGCGCGGATCGGCTTCGACCTGCCGACCGGCTGGCACCTGGGCGACCTGCCGCCGCTGCCCGATCTCGGAGTGGTGCGGCACGAGGAACGGGACGGGCGGGTGCTGCTGCACACCGACCGGCTCCAGCACTCGCTGCTGGTGCTGCTGGGCTGGGCGGAGCAGCGCGGGGTCGCCCTCCACCGACTGGACGCCCGGACGGCGTCGCTGGAGGAGGCGTTCCTGGAGATCGCCAAGGACATCACCAAGGACGGGGCGCTGCGATGACGTCGACCGAGAGCACTACGGCACGGAGGCTGTCCGCGCTCGGCCGGGCCGAGGCCACACTGCTGCTGCGCAACCGGACCGCACTGGCCACCGCCCTGCTGCTGCCGCCCGCGATGGTCGCGGGCTGGCGTCCGGCGAGCGCCGGATTCACCCGGGCCGGCGGTTCGGGAGCCGGGGCCGACCAGTTGCTGATGATCGGCGGCATCGGCTTCGTCCTGCTGTTCGTCGTCTACTACAACCTGGTCGCCGCCTATGTGGCCCGCCGCGAGACGCTGGTGCTCAAGCGGCTGCGCACCGGTGAGCCGACCGACCTGGAGATCCTGGTCGGCACCGCGCTCCCGGCCGCCGCCGTGGCGGTGGCCCAGTGCCTGGCGCTGATCGCGGCCGGGGCGGTCCTGCTGCACCTTCCGATGCCGCGCCGACCGGAGCTGTTGCTGGTCGCGGTGGCATTGGGCGTGGTGCTGCTGACCGCGCTGGCGGCCGCCTCCAGCGTCTTCACCCGCAGCGTGGAGCTGGCCCAGCTCACCACGACACCGCTGCTGCTCGTCTCCGCCGTCGGCTCCGGGCTCGTGCTGCCACTGGGGTCGCTGCCGCACCCGGTCGGTGAGGTGTGCCGCTGGCTCCCGCTGACCCCGGTGCTGGAACTGGTACGGGCCGGCTGGCTCGGCGGCGCCCAGGCGGAGCCCCAGCAGCTCGCCCGCTCCCTGGCCATCGCACTGGCCTGGACGCTGCTGGCCGTGTTTGCTGTACACCGATGGTTCCGCTGGGAACCGCGCCGCTGACCACCGCCGCCCACCCCACTAGGGAGAACCGATGGCACGTCTGACGGGCTGGTGGCACCGGCGCAGCGATCCGGCGCGGATCGAGCTCTACGTCCGCTCCTCGTTCCACCTCTTCGCGGTGATCGAGGTCGTCGCTCTGGTCGTCCCGACGGCCGGGGCACTGGGGTCGGCCTGGGCGAGGATCACGCTGAGCGCGCTGGTGACCGTCCACGCCGTGCTGTGCGCGGTGCTGTCGTCCAGGGGGATCGACTGGATCCTGGCCCGGCGCGAGCGTCCGGTCGGGCTGCTCGCCGCGGTGGCCGTGGTGTCGGTCACGGGTGCGTCGGCGGCGGCGCTGCTGCACACGGCCGGTTCGCTGCGGCAGGGAGGCCAGGCGGCGGTGATCGCCGTGGGACTGCTCGGGTTCGGGCTGGGCGCGACCGCGCTGGCGGTCCGGGGGATCCGTGCGTTGCTGTCCTGGCTGCTGGGAGCGGTGGTCGGCGCGGCCGCGGTCGGCGCCCTGCTGGGACAGCCCTGGACGGCCGCCGTGGCGCTCGCCGTCGCCGTCCTGGTCACCGGTGGCTGCATGGTCTTCACCAGCCTCTGCTCGGTCTGGCTGGTCTGCGTGGTGTGGGAGCTGGACGCCGCCCGCGAGGCGCAGACGCAGCTCGCCGTCGCCGAGGAGCGGCTGCGGTTCGGGCGCGATCTGCACGATGTGATGGGGAGGAACCTGGCCGTGATCGCGCTCAAGAGCGAGCTGGCGGTGCAGTTGGCCCGACGTGGCAGTCCGGAGGCGGTGGAGCAGATGGTCGAGGTGCAGCGGATCGCCCGTGAGTCGCAGCGCGAGGTGCGCGCCGTCGTGCGCGGTTACCGTGGCGCCGACCTGGCCGTGGAGCTGGCCGGGGCGCTGTCGGTGCTGCGCGCGGCGGGTATCGACGGTCGGGCGCAGGGTGTCGGCGGGGGCGAGCTGCCGGTCCAGGTGCAGGTCGCGCTGGGGTGGGTCGTGCGCGAGGCCACCACCAATGTGCTGCGCCACAGCGAGGCCCGCAGCTGCACCATCCGGCTGACCGCGGGCGAGGCGGCGGTGCTCTCGGTCGACAACGACGGGGTGCCCGAGGCGCGGGCCGACGGGGTCAGCGCCGACGGGGTAGGGGCCGACGGGTCGGGCTCGGGTCTGCGCGGGCTGGCCGAACGTCTGGCGGTGCTGGGCGGCAGCCTGGACACCGAGTCGGGGTCCGGGGTGTTCCGGCTGACCGCCCGGGTGCCGCTGCCCGGACCGCCGTCGCGGACCGGCACCCTGGCCCCGGCGGCGGACCGGCGGGGCGCGGCCGTATGAGCGAACGCATCCGGGTGCTGCTGGCCGACGACGAGCACCTGATCCGCGGTGCGGTCGCCGCGCTGCTCTCCTACGAGGACGACCTGCTGGTCGTGGCGCAGGCCGCGAGCGGCGCCGAGGCGCTGGCGATGGCCAGGGCGCACCGGCCGGACGTGGCGGTGCTGGACCTGCAGATGCCCGGCGGTATGGACGGCGTGGCGGTGGCCGAGGCGCTGCGCACCACCCTGCCCGGCTGCCGCACGATGATCGTCACCAGCCACGGTCGGCCCGGCCACCTCAAGCGGGCGCTGGCGGCGGGGGCGCGCGGGTTTGTCCCCAAGACGGTCTCGGCCCAGCGGCTGGCCGAGATCATCCGCAGCGTGCACGCGGGTGGACGGTACGTGGACCCGGAGCTGGCGGCCGACGCGATCAGCGCCGGTGACTCCCCGTTGACCGCACGCGAGGCCGAGGTGCTGGAACTGGCCGCGGACGGAGCCCCCATCAACGATGTCGCCCGGCGGGCCGCGCTCTCACCGGGCACCGTGCGCAACTACCTGTCCTCCGCCACCGCGAAGCTGTCCGCGGACAACCGCCACACCGCGGTGCGCATCGCCCGCGAACGCGGCTGGCTGTAGCGGGGGGAGCGCGAGGACTGCGGCGGCCGGGCCGCTGAACGGGTGAATAGTGTGACCGGTGGGTTAGTGCCCGACTGCTCACGGTGACGATCGTTGCGATCGCCTGGTGTGTCCCCCCGCACCCGGGCCTCGGGCCCGTGGTCCGCACTCGGCGCGGAGGTAGGAAATGATGCGAAAGCAACCGATGCTCATAGGCGCTGCCGTCATCTGCGCGATCGGCTTTAGCACCCCCGTGGCGGTTGCCGACGACCGGTCGTCGGGCGGCAGCGCGGCGACGATCGAGCTGTCGCCCGACCGGTCGGAGCCGGGCCGGACCGTGTCGATCGACGTCGACTGCACCGCCTACGACACCCCGCGACCCTCGGCCGTCTCCTCCCAGGCCTTCAGCTCCAGCGTGGCGCTGCACCCGGTCGCCGGCGCCATCGGCCACTTCTCCGCTGCCGCCACCATCCGTACCTCGATCCGACCCGGCACCTACTCGGTCGCGGGGTCGTGCCAGCCGTTCGACGCGCGTTCCTCGGCCTTCGAGACCACGCTGAGGGTCGGCCGCTCGGAGGACGACCGTCCGCGCAGGGAGAGGGAACGCGAGTCGGTCGTGGGCCCGGTGCACACCGGGGTCGGCGGCAGCACCTACTCGGCCAGTCCGGCCCAGGTCGCCGCGGGCGCCGCGCTGGTGTTCGGCGCGGGCGGCACCGCGGTGTGGCGCCGGCGCCGGGCGAACCGCGGTGGCGCGGATGGGGTCTCCTGACGGTCCGGCCGCCGCCTCCGCGGAGGCGGCCTCCCCACGGGCGAGGAAGGCCGGGTTCCCGAAACTGGCCGCGGTGGTCCTCCTCGGCCTGGCGCTGGTCTACCACGGCCTGACGGGCGGGGCGCCGCCGCAGCCCACCTCGGCGGAGGCGCTCACGGCCCACCCGGACTGGGCCGACGCCCCGCCGGCCGCGCCGATGCCCGCCTCCGTGCCGCTGCGGATCCGGATCCCGGCGATCGGCGTGGACGCACCGCTCACCGGGCTCCACGTCGATGCGCAGCACCACCTGGTGCCGCCCCCGGAGCAGCAGCGCAACCTGGCCGGCTGGTTCTCCGGCGGCGTCGCCCCGGGCGCCGCCGGAGCCGCGATCATCGCCGGCCACGTCGACAACGCGCACGGTCCCGCGGTCTTCTACGGCCTGGGCTCGCTGCACCGCGGCGACACCGTCGGCATCCTGCGCCGGGACCGGCTGACCGCGACCTTCCGGATCGACGGCATCGACGTCTACTCCCGCACGTCCTTCCCGGACCGCAAGGTCTACGGGCCCACCGCCTACCCGGAGTTGCGCCTGATCACCTGCGGCGGCGGCTACACCCGGGCCAGCGGCTACCTCGGCAACGTGGTGGTCTTCGCCCACCTCGTCAGCCGCTGAACGCCTCGCGGTGCTGGCCGCTGAGGGCGGTGTACCACTCGGCGTTGAGCTTGATGTGGGCGCGCTCCTCGTCGGTCAGCTCGCGCTTGACCTTGGCCGGGACGCCGGCGACCAGCGACCCCGGCGGGATCTGCATCCCCTGCGGCACCAACGCGTTGGCCGCGACCAGCGAACCCGCGCCGACGACCGCGCCGTTGAGGACGGTGGCGCCCATGCCGACCAGGCAGTCGTCCTCGACGGTGCAGCCGTGCAGCACCGCGTTGTGGCCGACCGACACCCGGTCCCCGACCGTCGCCGGGAAGCCGAAGTCGGCGTGGACCGAGCAGTTGTCCTGGATGTTGCTGTCCACCCCGAGGGTGATCGTCTCGCAGTCGCCGCGCAGCACCGCCCCGTACCAGACGCTGGAGCCGGCGGCCAGGCGCACCGAGCCCAGCACCGTACCGGTCGGGGCGACGAATGCCCGCTCGTCCACCTCCGGGGTGCGGCCGGAGACGGCGGCGATCAGCGGTCGGGCTACAGGTTCGGCCATGGGGTGCTCCCGGATCGGCGGCGAAGGTTCGGTTGCACGCTACCGCCGCCGCCGCGCGTCATCGCCACGGGGCCGCCTCGGCGCGAGACTTCGGTGCATGACCTCTCGACCCGCCCTGCACCGCTACCGCTTCACCACCGTCTGGGACCTGCCCGCGCCGCCGCGGCGGGTCTACGGCGTACTGGCCGATCCGCGCACCTACCCGGTGTGGTGGCCGGAGATCCGCGAGGTCCGGCAGCTGGACGAGCGCACCGGAGTGATGCGGTTCCGCTCGCTGCTGCCCTATGAACTGCAGGTGACCGCCCATGAGGCGCGGCAGGATCCGGCCGCCGGGGTGCTGGAGGCGCGGCTCACCGGTGACCTTGAGGGAAGCACCCGATGGACCGTCACCAGCAGGGGCGACGGCGCGGCCGTGGCCGTCTTCGACGAGGACGTCGAGGTGCGGAAGCCCCTGATGAGACGGCTCGCACTGCCCGGCAGGCCGGCCTTCAGGATCAATCACGCGCTGATGATGAGAAGCGGAATGACCGGCTTGACACGGTATCTTGCCGTGTGCGAAGTCCTCGGCATTGGTCTTGACCAATGATCCGGGAAACCCCTACTGTCGCCATAGTGCAGGGTCCTTTAAGAAATAAGGGCTCATAAATACGAGCACCGGCTCACAGGCGGAGGACAGGGTGGGGACCACACAGGCCGCACAGGGGAACGGGGTCGTCGCAGACACTCCCGAACCCAAGTACTGGCATCTGCGCACCGTCCTGGTGCGGGCGCTCGACTCGGAGTTCCGCGCCGGCGAGGTGCTGCCCAACGAGCGGGACCTGTCCGCGCGCTTCGGCGTGGCCAGGGCCACCCTGCGGCAGGCACTGGACCAACTGGAGCTGGAGGGCCGGCTGGTGCGCCGCCGCGGCATCGGCACCCTGGTGGCCGCACCCCGGATGGGCGTCCCGGTCGGCGAGACCGCGGGGCGCGACAGCTGGCGGATCATCGACGCCGGGTACGCCCCGGCCCCGGCCGCCGTCGCCACCACCCTCGGCATCCCGGCCGACGAGCCGGTGCACGCCGTCCGCAGGCTGCGGATGATGCACGGTCAGGCCATCGGCGCCGAGACCCTGTACGTGCCCGAGGCCGTGGCGCCGCACGTCCCCGCCATCTTCGCGAAGTCCAGCGCCGCCGACTCCAGTCGGGCCCGTTCGGTGCTGCGGCAGCTCCAGCGGCTGGAGCTGGACGGCGAGTCGCGCTCGGTCGAGCTGGGTGTCGCCGAGGAGCAGCAGGCCCGGCTGCTGGAGCGCCCGCCGGGCACCCCGGTCCTGGTTCTGACGACCCGTTACCAGGCGCAGGGCGGGACCGTCGCGGTCGCCGTCTCCACCTACCGCGCCGATATGTGCCGGCTGACCTTCGGCGCCTCCGGCGTGGTCGACGTCGCCCCGGCCGCTCCGGTCGCCGGCGAGGTCCGCACCGCCTCCTGATCCACCGAGAACAGCTGCTCCTCCGCGTGTTCGAGGGCCAGCCGCAGGGCGCCGGTGGCGATCACGTCGTCACCGAGCGCCGACAGCCGTACCACCGGCGGGCGCAGGCACATCCGGGTCAGCTGCTCGCGCAGCGGCTCCAGCACCCCGTCGAGCCCGGCCGCCCAGCCGCCGATGACCACGATCTCCGGGTCGATGGCGAGCACCAGCGCGGCGACGTCGCGCACCAGCCGGGTCAGGAAGCGGTCGCGGACGTCCAGGGCGACCTGGTCGCCCTGCTCGGCCAGCCGCAGCACCCGGGCCACGGCCGCCTCGTCCAGCGGGTCGATCGGCTTGCTGGGCGCGGAGAGCAGCTGGGCCGGGTTGGACTCGCGGCCCAGCAGGTGCAGTGAGCCGATCTCCCCGGCCGCGCCGCCGAAGCCGCGGTGCAGCCGGCCGTTGATCAGCGAACCCGCGCCGGGGCTGAGCCCGGCCAGCACGAAGACCACGTCGCCCATGCCGGCGGCGGCGCCCTTCCAGTGCTCGCCGATGGCGGCGAGGTTGGCGTCGTTCTCGACCAGCACCGGGCAGCGGAACGAGCGGCGCAGCCGCGCCCCCAGCTCAAGCCCGGTCCAGCCCGGCAGCGCCGTCCCCAGCCGCACCACGCCCTCGGCGTCCACCACACCGGGCGTGCCCACGCCGACCGCCCACAGGGTGTCCCTGGAGACGTCGCAGCGGCGCAGCAGTTCGGCGACGGTGGCGCGGACCAGGCCGAGGCGCTCGGTGGCGCCGGTGGACTCGTCGATGGGTCGGGCGTAGGAGCCCATGATCCGGCCGGTGAGGTCGGCGAGCGCGACCCGGGCGCCGTGGGTGCCGATCTCGATGCCGAGCAGGTGCCCGGCCTCGGCGCGGAAGCGGAAGTGGCGGGCCGGGCGTCCGCGCTGGCGGATGCTGTCGCCGCGGCGGGAGTCCGGGTCCGGATGGACCTCGACGACCAGCGCCGACTCGATCAGGCCCTCGATGACGCCCTCGACGGTGGGGCGGGACAGGCCGGTGTCGCCGACCAGCTGGGTGAGGGTCAGCGCGTCGCCGCCGCGCAGGGCGTGCAGGGTCACGGCGGAGTTGATCCGCCGCAGCAGCGACGAGTCGCCGCCGGTGAGCTGTGCCAACTCTCCGCCTTCCCTGACCTGAGTACCCGGGGACAGCCGGATCGTATCCGGGGGGTGCGCGCGCCCGCGAGCGTTTGTGCAGCTCATGAACGGCTTCGGTATCAAACGGCAACACTGCGCAAAGATTCGGCCAGTCTGCCGAAGGCCCGCTGGATCTCGGACGGCGTGAGGTGGGCGTAGCCGAGGACGAAGCGGGTGCGGGCCGGGTCCGCCGCGGGGGCCGCGGCGCAGTAGTCGCCGAGCGGCCGCAGCCGGACCCCGGCTGCGGCGCAGACGGCGTCGGGGACCGGGAAGGGGAACTCGGCGATCAGGTGCAGCCCGGCGGCGATGCCGCTGACCCTGACCCCGGGGACGGCGGTGGTCAGGGCCTCGATCAGGGCGTCCCGGCGTTCCCGGTAGCGGCGCTGGCACAGCCGCAGCTGCCGGTCGTAGCGACCGGAGCGCAGGAACGTGGCGAAGGCGGCCTGTTCGGCCACGGCGTTGCCCAGGTCGGTGACCCGCTTGGCCTCGACCAGCTCGTCCAGCAGCTCGGCCGGCGGCACCATCCAGCCCAGCCGCAGGCCGGGGGCGAGGGACTTGCTCACCGAGCCGGTGTAGAGCACCAGGTCCGGGGCCAGGCCCTGGAGCGCGCCGACCGGGGCCCGGTCGTAGCGGAAGTCGCCGTCGTAGTCGTCCTCCACCAGCAGGGCGCGGCGGTCCGCCGCCCAGCGGAGTAGCGCGGCCCGGCGCGCGGGGGAGTGGACCACGCCGGTGGGGAAGTGGTGCGCGGGCGTGATGACGGCCGCGCGGGCGCCGGTGGCGGCGAGCGCGCCCGGGTCCAGGCCCTCCGCGTCCACCGGCACCGGCACCGGACGCAGGCCGGTGGCGGCCAGCAGCGGGTACTGGGGCAGGCTGCCCGGGTCCTCCAGGGCGATCGACCGATGGCCCCGGGCCCGCAGCACCCGTCCGAGCAGGGTCAGCGCCTGGGCGACGCCCGAGCAGACCACCACCCCCTCGGGAGCCACCACGACACCGCGACGGCGGGCCAGCAACTCGGCCAGGGCTACCCGCAGTTCCGGCAGGCCCTGCGGGTGCGGGTAGTCCAGGGCCGCGTCGGGCAGCGCGGCGAGGGCGCTGCGGTGGGTGGCGGACCAGGCGGCCCGGGGGAACAGGGCCAGGTCGGGCAGGCCGGGACGGAAGTCGGTGACCTGCGCGGGCACCGGCCGCGGGGCGGCTGCGGCGGGCGACGGCGGGGTGGGGGTGAGCGCGGCGACCCAGGTGCCCGAGCCCTGACGGCTGGTCAGGTAGCCCTCGGCGGTGAGCTGCGCGTACAGCTCGCTGACCAGACCGCGGGACACCCGGAGGTCCCGGGCCAGGTCGCGGGTGGACGGCAGCCGGGTGCCGGCCGCCAGCCGTCCCTCGCGCACCGCCTGGCGCAGCGCGGCGCCCAGCTCCCGCCCCCGACCGCGCGGCGGCCCCGAGGCGGCCGGGAGCAGCAGCTCCCAGGCGGGGGAGTCGGTCTGAGAAGTGGTACATGAACTCCGCATGGCAGTGGACCTTAACGCGGGCCACTGTGCCGACGAGGCTGCCGGTATGAACCGACCACCTCGCCCTTCCGCGTCGGGTGCCGTGCTCACGGCCTGCGCCGCCTTCCTCGTCGGCACCAGCTTCGTCGCGATGAGCCTGCTCGGCGGCTACCCCGGCCTCGGCGGCCAGGGTCTGCGCTACGGCGGTGCGGCCGTGGTGCTGCTCGCCCTCGCCGGCCGGGGCCCGCGCGGGCTGGCCCCGGCCCGGACGCTGCCGCCCCGGCTGTGGCTGCGGCTGGCGCTGCTGGCGGCCACCGGGATGGTCGGCTTCAACCTCGCCGTTCTTGCTGCCGAGCGCACCGCGGAGCCGGCCGTGCCCGGCGTGGTCGTCGGCTGCGCCCCGCTGGCCATCGCGATCCTCGCACCGCTGCTGGAACACCGCCGGCCCTCGCCGCGGATCGCCGGGGCGGCGCTGCTGGTCGTCGCCGGGGCGGCGGTGGTGCAGGGCTTCGGCCGTACCGACGCGCCCGGACTGGGCTTCTCGCTGCTCGCCCTGCTGGGCGAGGTCGCCTTCGGCCTGGTCGCCGTCCCGCTGATCGCCCCGCTCGGCCCGCTGCTGCTCTCCGGCTGCGCCTGCGCGGTGGGCTCGGTCCAGGCCCTGCTGCTCGGCCTGCTGCTGCAGGGCCCGGCGGTGCTACGGCTGCCGACCGCGACCCAGGCCCTCGCGCTGGCCTGGATGGCGCTGCCGGTCACCGTCCTGGCCTTCTGGGCCTGGTACACCGGCGTCCAACGGCTGGGCCCGGAACGCGCCGGACTCTTCTCCGGCGTGATCCCGGTCGCAGCCGCGGCGACCGCCCCGCTGGTCGGCACGGGTTCCCCCGGGGTCGGGCAGATCGCGGGCAGCCTGCTGGTGGCGGGCGGGGTGGTGGCCGGGCTGCTTGCGGGACGGCCGGTCAGAGCAGGGCGAACTGGCCGTCGGGGCCTTCCTCGTGGTGGAGCAGGACCGAGGCGGGGCGGCGGGAGTGGTCGTGGACCGGGAGGACTCCGGCTGCTGACAGGTCGTCGGCGGTGATTCCGCCGTCGGCCGCACGGGTGCTGAGGTCGGCCAGGGACGGGCGCAGTTCGGCGAGCTGGGTCAGCACGGTGACCAGGTCGACCAGGTCGGCGGTGTACTGCTGGGGCCAGCCGGTCAGGCCCAGGGCCTCCAGGGTTCCGGGCCGGGCCTCGGGGTCGGCGCAGCGCTCGGTGAACCAGCGGGACAGGACCGGTTCGTCGGCGGTGTGGAACTCCCAGGCGCTGCGGGCGACGGGGGAGAGGCGGCCGGTGCCGATCAGCAGCGAGTCGTCCTCGGCGTCATGGTCCAGGGCGTCCGGGAGACCGGTCACCCGTTCCCGGACGAAGGGGCGGCGTCCGCCGGGCATCCGCAGCGGGCCAAGTTCGGCGGCGAAGCGCTCGCCGTAGGTGTGCAGCCACAGCACGCGACGCCCCAGGTCCAGGCCTTCCGCCCACAGCGCGGGGTCGGCGGGGAGCGGCACCGGGACGTCCTCGCCGGTGCGGCCGGTGGACTGGGCGGTCACGGCGGCGATCCAGGCCAGCAGATCCTCGGGCCGGACCGCCGTGCCCAGCCTGCGTCGCAGGAAGCCGGTCAGACCGGGTGTCAGATTGGGATCGAGGCCCCCCGGGCGGCGGTAGAGCGGATGGATCCGGCCGAGACCCTTGGGCCGGGCTCCGTCGGGCAGCTCGGTCGAGAAGGCCAGTGACGGCGCTCCGCCGGCGTCGTACGGCTGGACCGTGGCGAAGAGCTGCCGTCCGTCCGCCACCCGCCACAGCTCCGGCCGGGGCTGGTCCAGCAGCCGCTGGTCGGCGAGCAGCCACTGCCGGTCGAACGCGCCGTGCCGGACCCGGACCGGCTCGGGCGCCGGCCCCGGTTCCTGGGACAGCCGCCGGGTCGACGTCCGTTGCCCGGGCAGCTGCGGGACGGCGCTGTCGACGGTGCGCGACCTGCTGGCCCGGAACAGCTCGGCCCGCAGCGGCGGTTCGGCCTCGGCCAGCCGCCGCCACCGCGCGGCCAGGATCTCGGGATGCGCGGACCTGACCCATCCCCGCCCCGCCCGCAGCCCCGGCACGGACCACGGCATCAGCTCGCCGAGCAGCGGCACTCCGGCCACCTTGCACCTCCCGCCGGCCATCGTACCGAGCCGGTCCGACACAGGCGTGACGTCGGCGGACGGGAACTGTCGGATCGGGGAACCCGGTACGGGGGTGTTGCGTCAGATGGCCATGACTGCACCTGCGAACCGTATGGCGTTCCTTGTGGCCGGGGTGGCACTGCTTGCGGGGTGTGCCACGCAGCTCGGCCCCGCTTCGTCCGAATCCGCGTCGACCGTCATCTCGATCACGGCGTCACCGCCCCGGGCCGGGGGTGCGTCGCCGCAGCAGATCGCCCGGGCCGATGTGGCCGCGAGGCTCCGCACTTTTGTCGCGCCGTCCGGCGCCCGGCGGCTGGCGAGCGCCCCTGCCGGGGCGGCTGAGCTGATCCCGGTGCCGCCGACAGGTAGCAATGACGTGGTCGCAACCGGGTGGTGGAGCTATCCGGGGACGCAGCAGCAGGCGGTTGCCTGGCTGATGGCCCATGCCCCCTCCGGCAACAACGGGACGATTACCGGCACCAGCGGTTCGCTGCTGGGCGGACCCCAGGTCGACGAGGTCGGTTTCGGGGAGGCCGGGACCGCCCTGCTGCAGCAGCGCGAGCTGGATGTCCGACTGGCGGTGCACGGCGCAAGCACATTGCTGCGGGTCGATGCCGTGGACACCTGGCGGCCGGCGCATCCGGCGGCGGCTGTGATTCCGTCCGGGGTGACGCGGATCGTGCTCACCGCCACGTCGGGGCTCAACCCCGGCGGGCATGCGTCCACTGTGCGGCCTCTCGCGGCCGTGACCGATGCCGGACAGGTGGCGAAGGTGGTGGCCCTGGTCAACGCGTTGCCGACGGCGCCGGTCGGGGTGTTCAACTGCCCGGCGGACTTCGGCAGCGAGCTCACCGTCGACTTCTACCGGGGGAGCGGGGGCGGGAACGACGCGTCGCCCGCAGCCGTGGTGGTCGACCGCATGACCGGTTGCGGGGGTACCGAGCTGAGTGTGCGCGGCGGGCCGCAGAACGTCGCGCTGGCGGATTCCGGTCAACAGATCCTGGACCTGTTGAAAGTGAGCTTCCCACGTCAGGTGGGCTGAGTCGGCGCGGAAACGACTCGCTGGCGTTCGGGCGGGTGTGCGAGCCTCTGCTCATGACCGATCTGATCATCCGTTCATCCACCCCCGATGACGTCGCCGCTCTGCTGGAGTTCTGGAAGTCCGCCGCAGAGGGCACGAGCATCAGTGACGACGAGGACGGCGTCGGCCGTCTGATCGCCCGGGACGCCGAGGCGGTGATCATCGCCGAGCGGGACGGCCGGATGGTCGGGACGGTGATCGCGGGCTGGGACGGCTGGCGGTGCCACCTGTACCGGCTCGCGGTCGACCCCGGCGCGCGCCGTCAGGGGATCGGCGGCGCGCTGCTGGAGGCGGCGGAGCAGCGATTCACCGCGCTCGGCGGCCGTCGCGGTGACGCGATGGTGCTGGAGCGCAACGAGCTCGGGCAGCGGGCCTGGCGCGCCGCCGGCTACGCGCCGGAGCCGCAGTGGCGGCGCTGGGTCAAGAGGTTCTGACCTGGGCGGAACGTCCTGGTCGCTTGGGTCGCTCTGGTCACTCGTGGGCGATGGCGGTCAGGACGTTCAGCCTGGAGGCGCGCAGGGCCGGCCCGAGGGCGGCCAGCAGGCCGACCAGGGCGGCGCCGAGGACGACGGCGATCACCGTGGTCCAGGGTATGGAGAGGACCTGCATGCCCTTGAGGGAGAGCAGGTGCTGGGCGGCCAGCCCCCAGACCAGGCCCAGGCCGAGACCGAGGACGGCGCCGAAGAGCGCGATCACCACGGATTCCAGCCGCACCATGCGGCGCAGCTGGCGGCGGGAGAGCCCGATGGCGCGCAGCAGGCCGATCTCCCTGGTCCGCTCCACCACGGACAGGGCCAGGGTGTTGACGACGCCGAGCACGGCGATGATGATCGCCAGCGCCAGCAGGCCGTAGACCAGGTTGAGCAGGATGTCGATCTGCTGCCGGATCAGTTTCTTGTAGTCGGACTGGTCCCGGACCTTGACCTGCGGGTCCTTGGCGATCGCGGTGCTGATCGCGGCCTTGACCTGCGCCTTGTTCGCGCCGCTGGCGACATCGACGAACACGCCGTCGTCCTGCACACCGGGGGCGTACTGCTGGAGCGTCGCGGTGCCCATGACCGGGTTCTTGCCGATGCCGCTGAGGCTGTTGTCGACGGTGTTGATCGCCGCGACGGTGAGCGGGACCTGGGTGCCGTTGGGGAACAGCACCGTCAGCCGGCTGCCGAGGCCCAGGTGGTGGTCGTCCGCGTAGGTGGAGGCGATCATCACCGCGCCCGGCGCGGTGGCCGCCGCGACGGTTCCGGAGCGCAGCGTCAGGTTCACCACCCGGTCGAGTCCGCCGGTGGTGCCGAGCATGGAGACCTTGGTCCGGCTGCCGTCGGCGGCGATCTCCGTCACCGGCACGGCCTGGGTGCGCACCAGCAGGCCCACCCCCGGTACCGCCTGGACGGCCTGGGCCACCTCGGCCGGGAAGGGCTGGCCCTGCCCGTTCTGGACGATGAAGTCCGCGCCGATGGTCTTGTCGACCTGGCTGTCGAACGAGGCCCCCATTGAGGAGCCCACCACGGAGAGCGCGGCCACCAGTGCCAGACCGATCATCAGGGCCGAGGCGGTGGCGCTGGTCCGGCGCGGATTGCGGAGCGCGTTGCGCTGGCTGAGCGCGCCGATGGAGCCGAAGGCCCGCGGGAACCAGCCACCCAGCACCCTGATCACCGGCCCGGCCAGCAGCGGCCCGGTCATGATCAGGCCGATCAGGCTGAGCAGGATGCCCAGACCGAGATAGGCCGCCGCTGTCCCGGCCGCGTGCAGGGTGCCGGCCGCAGCCAGCGAGGCCGCGCCGAGGAGCAGCACCGTGCCGCCGAGCAGGGCCCGCCGCCGCAGCGGGGCGCCACGGCCCGGAGTGTCGGCCTCGCGCAGCGCGGCCATCGGCGAGACCGAGGCGGCGCGCCGGGCCGGGAGGTAGGCGGAGACCGCGGTGACGATCACGCCCACCGCGTAGGCGGCCACCGGTGTGGGCCAGCGGAAGGCGATCTCGCTGCCCTTCAGCTCCATCCCGACCCCGCCGATCAGTTTGATCAGCAGTTGCGCCAGCCCCACCCCGACCAGCAGCCCCAGAGTGGAGCCGACCACCCGAGCAGCACCGCCTCCACCATCACCGAGCGGTTCACCTGCCGTCGGCTGGCCCCCAGCGCCCGCATCAGCCCGAGCTCCCGGGTGCGCTGGGCGACCAGCATCGAGAAGGTGTTGAGGATAAGCGAGATGCCGACCAGCACCGCGATCCCGGCGAAGCCGAGCAGCGCGTCCTTGATCACGGCCAGGAAGGTGCCCAGCTGCTGGTTGGAGTCCTTGGCGGTCTCGGCGGCGGTCTTGACGTCGTATCCGGCGCCCACCACGGGCAGGATCCGCTGCTTGAGGACGGCGTCGGAGACACCCTGGGCGGCGGTGACGTCCACCGAGGTGACGAGTCCGGTGCGGCCGAGCAGGCGGTGCTCGGCGGTCGCGGTGTCCAGGAAGACCAGGGTGGCGCCGGGGTTGGTGGTGTTGAAGGTGGCGATGCCGGTGATCCGGATCGGGAAGCTGCCCGGGCCGGCGATCACCCGCAGCTGCTCGCCGATGGTCAGATGGTGCTTGCGCGCCGTGTCGGCGTCGATGACGGCCTGGCCGTCGCCGGCCGGGGCGCTGCCCGAGGTCAGGTCCACCACCGAGCGCGAGGTCGGCACCCAGTTGACGCCGATGGTCGGCGCTCCGCCGACCGAGCCGATGTCGTGGTTGGCTGCGTCCACCAGCACGATTCCGGACACCCCGACCCCTGGCCGGGCGGCGCCCACCCCCGGGACGGCGGCGACCTGGGCGACCAGCGCGTCCGACTCGGTGGCCACCGCGCCGGAGAGGTCCTGCCGTCCGGTGCCCACCTCGGTGTGCGGGGTGACGGCGACATCGGGGGCGGTGCTGCGGAACAGCCGGTCGAAGGTGCCGCTGATGGTGTCGGTGAACATCAGCGTCCCGGCGACGAAGGCCACCGAGAGGAGGACGGCCAGCAGTGAGAGGGCCAGCCGGCCCTTGTGGGCCAGGAAGCTGCGCAGGGTCGCCTTCAGCATGGTGCGTTCACCATCCTCTCGTCAGCGGTTCTCGGGGGTCCCGGACGGTCCCGAGGTCTCGGAGGTGCGGTCGTCGAGGCGTCCCATCCGCTCCAGCACGGCGTCCGCCGTCGGTGCGGTCAGCTCTTCGACGATCCGGCCGTCGGCCAGGAACAGCACGGTGTCGGCGTGCGAGGCGGCGACCGGGTCGTGGGTGACCATCACCACCGTCTGCCCCAGTTCGTCGACGCTGCCGCGCAGAAAGCCGAGCACCTCGCCGCCGCTGCGCGAGTCGAGGTTGCCGGTCGGTTCGTCGGCGAAGATGATCTGTGGCCGGGACGCCAGGGCGCGGGCCACCGCGACACGCTGCTGCTGGCCGCCGGACAGTTCGGACGGGCGGTGCCGGAGCCGGTCGCCGATGCCCAGGGTCTCGATGACGCGCTTCAGCCAGTCGGGGTCGGTGCGGCGCCCGGCGATGTCGCCGGGCAGGGTGATGTTCTCCTCGGCGGTCAGGGTCGGCAGCAGGTTGAACGCCTGGAAGACGAAGCCGACGCTGTCGCGCCGCAGCCGGGTCAGCTGTTTCTCGTTGAGCGCGGTGATCTCGGTGTCGCCGATCCAGATCCGGCCGGAGGTGACCGTGTCCAGGCCGGCCAGGCAGTGCATCAGCGTGGACTTGCCGGAACCCGAGGGGCCCATGATCGCGGTGAAGCGGCCGCGGCCGATCGCCACGTCCACCGTGTCCAGCGCCACCACCCGGGTGTCGCCCTCGCCGTAGGCCTTGGTCAGGCGCTCGGCCCGGGCGGCCGGCAGCGCGGCCGCCGGTCCGGGCTCCGGCCCGTGCGGCCCGGGCGGTACGGGTTCGGAGATTGCAGGCATGACCCACCCCCAGTCGGTCCGCCGCCTGATGTGCGGCGCCTGGGAGGAGCCTATGCGGGGCCACTGACAGTCGCATCCTCCTGCAGGACAGCCGAGGGATGCGGGTGTCCCTTACACGCAGTCACAGGCAGTCAGGCGGGCCTCCCCGGCGGCCTCTTGACAGTGCCCTGGCAAAGGGCCACGATCCTCTCCAACGATTAGGAAACTTTCCTAACCAGAATCGGCCCCAGGAACTGAAAGGTCGTCATGGCGAAGACCCCCACACGCTCCGTCGCCCTCGCCGCCACCGCAGCCATCGCCCCCGCACTGGCCCTGCTCGCAGGCGCCCTCCCGGCCCACGCCTCGGGTTCCTTCCCCACCCACTACTCCGCGCCCTATCTGGAGCTGTCCAGCAGCAGCGCCGGGGACATGGCCGCGGACCTGAAGGCGAGCGGCGACAAGTACTACTCGCTGGCCTTCCTGATCCCCAAGTCCGGCTGCACGCCCATGTGGGAGGCCGGCAACAGCTCGCTCGGCGCGTTCACCTCCCAGGTCAACTCGCTGAAGTCGGCCGGCGGCAATGTGATCGTCTCCTTCGGCGGCGCGGCCGGCGGCGAGATAGCGCAGACCTGCACCTCCGTCAGCAGCCTCACCGCCGCGTACGCCAACGTCGTGAAGACCTACGGGATCACCCGGCTGGACTTCGACATCGAGGGCGACTACCTGAACAACACCGCGGCCAACTCCCGCCGCGACCAGGCCCTGGCCGCACTGCAGAAGTCCAACCCCTCGGTGCAGGTGGACTACACCCTCCCGGTCGCCCCCAACGGCCTGGAGTCCAACGCCCTCACCCTGCTCAAGGACGCCAAGAGCAAGGGCGTCAACGTCAACCTGGTCAACATCATGACCATGGACTTCGGCGACGGCGAGAACGCGCTCAACGACGCCGAGTCGGCGGCGAACGCCACCGAGAAGCAGCTCGCCTCGCTCTACGGCACCAGCTCCTCCGCGACCTGGAACAAGATCGGTCTGACCCCGATCGCCGGGAAGAACGACGACAACGAGAACTTCACCCAGGCCAACGCGAGCACCCTGGAGGCCTTCGCGGCCGCCAAGGGCGTTCAGGAGCTGGCGTTCTGGGAGGTCGACAGCTACGACAAGGCCGTGAAGTACGCCTACTCGAAGGTGTTCAACAAGATCACCGGCTGAGCGGGCGGGACGTGGGGAGCTGACCCTCCCACACCCCGCCGAGGGCGGGAGCGAGACAGGAGCGGGCCGTATCCCGGAGGGAGATGCGGTCCGCTCCGTCGCCTGACGGTCCGTCACCCGTCAACCCGGCCGGCAGGGCTCCCAGCAGCGGGGCCCCGGCCACGACCGGCAGATCGGCCAGATTGCAGCGGGCGGCCAGGTCGGGTTCGGCCGGCCAGGCGCCGATCACCAGGCCGAGCAGCGGAACGCCACGGGTCCGCAGCGCCTCGGCGGTCAGCGCCGTGGTGTTGAGCGTGCCCAGACCCGCCGTGGTCACCAGCAGCACGGTGCAGGCATGGCCCAGCGCCTCCAGCGCGCGCGGCAGCTCGGCCAGCGTCGAGCCCTGCTCGTCGTAGCGGACCAGCAGTCCGCCCGCTCCCTCGACCAGGACCAGGTCGTGGTCCAGGGCCAGCCGGGCCGCCTCCTTGGCGATCTGCTCCGGCGACACCGGCGGCAGACCGCTGCGCGCGGCGGCCGTGGCCGGGGCCAGCGGCTCCGGGTAGCGGGCGAGTTCACTGGTCGTCAGTTCGCCCGCCAGGCGCAGGACTTCGTCCACGTCGCCGGGCTGCCCCGGGGCCACCCCGGTCTGCGCGGGCTTGAGCACCGCGACGCGCCGTCCCGCGCCGAGCGCCAGCGCGGCGACCGCCGCCGTCACCACGGTCTTGCCGATCTCGGTCCCGGTGCCGGTCACCAGCATGATGGTCATCGCAGCTCAGCCCTTTCCTGCGGCGGCGACGACCCCGGCGCAGACGGCGGCCAGATCGTCGTCCCCGGTCACATACGGCGGCATGGTGTAGACGAGGTCGCGGAACGGACGCAGCCAGACGCCCTCGCGGGCCGCGGCGCGGGTGGCCGCGGCCAGGTCCACCTCGTGGTCGAGCTGGACCACCCCGATCGCGCCCAGCACCCGGACCTCGCTGACGCCCGGCAGCTCGGCGGCGGTGGCGAGGCCGGCGCGCAGGCCGGCCTCGATCCGCTTCACGTTCGTCGCCCAGTCCTGGCTCAGCAGCAGCTCGATCGAGGCGTTCGCCACCGCGCAGGCCAGCGGGTTGCCCATGAACGTCGGCCCGTGCGCGAGCACCGGGACCTCGCCGCCGCTGATGCCCGCGGCCACCTCGCCGGTGCAGAGGGCCGCCGCCAGCGTCAGATAGCCGCCGGTCAGCGCCTTGCCCACGCACATCACATCCGGGGAGACCCCGGCGTGGTCGGCGGCGAACAGCGCACCGGTGCGGCCGAAACCGGTCGCGATCTCGTCGAACACCAGCAGCACGCCGTGCCGGTCGCAGAGCCGCCGCAACTCCCGCAGCAGCGCGGGGGAGTGGAACCGCATCCCGCCCGCGCCCTGCACCACCGGTTCGACGATCACGGCTGCGGTCTCGTCGGCATGACGGCCGATCAACTCGTCCAGGTGGGCCGCGTAACCGGGGTCCAGCGGGGCGTCGAAGCCGTCCGGGGGCGCGTCGGCGAAGATCTGACGGGGCAGCACACCGCTCCACAGCTGGTGCATCCCGCCCTCGGGGTCGCACACCGACATGGGATGGAAGGTGTCGCCGTGGTAGCCGCCGCGCCAGGTCAGCAACCGCTGCTTGGCCGGGCGGCCGACCGAGCGCCAGTACTGCAGGCACATCTTCGCCGCGACCTCGACCGCGACCGAGCCCGAGTCGGCCAGGAAGACATGGCGCAGCGGCTCCGGGGTGATCTCCACCAGCCGGGCCGCCAGCCGTACCGCCGGCTCATGGGTGAGGCCGCCGAACATCACATGGCTCATTCGGCCCAGTTGGTCGCGGACCGCTTCGTCCAGCACCGGGTGGCGGTAGCCGTGGATCGCCGACCACCACGAGGACATGCCGTCGACCAGCTCGTCCCGGCCCTCGACGGGCTGCGCCATCCGCAGCCGCACGCCCTGCGCGGACTCCACCGCGAACGGGGGGACGGCGGCCGGCATCGCGCCGTACGGATGCCAGACGTGCGCACGGTCCAGCGCGAGCAGCTGCTCGGTGTCACCGGGGTTGAACGGCGTCTTGGGGTGAGCAGTCTTGGGGTGAGCAGTCTTGGGGTGAGCAGTCACGGGGTGAGCAGTCACGCGTTCGGGGGCAGGTCGGTGCCCGCGCCCCGGCGGCGGACCGAGACCAGGTCCCGGCGGCGGTCGGAAAGCTGCTCGGGCAGGTCGGCGTCCTCGGCCGGTTCGGCAACGGCCGACTCGCGGTCGCGGGCCAGGGTCTTCTCGTCGGAGCCCTCCACCACGAAGCCCGCGTCCGCGATCATGTCCAGGTCGGCCTGGCCGGCCTGGCCCTCGCTGGTCAGGTAGTCGCCCAGGAAGATGGAGTTCACCAGGTGCAGCGCCAGCGGCTGCAGGCTGCGCAGATGCACCTCGCGGCCGCCCGCGAGACGGACCTCGATGTCCGGGCAGACGAAGCGGACCATGGCCAGGATGCGCAGGCAGCGCTGCGGGGTGAGGTTCCACTCCTTCGCCAGCGGGGTGCCCTCGAACGGGATCAGGAAGTTCACCGGCACCGAGTCGGGGTTCAGCGCCCGCAGCGCGAACACCACGTCCACCAGGTCGGCGTCGCTCTCGCCCATGCCCGCGATCAGTCCCGAGCAGGCGGACAGCCCGGCGGCCTGCGCCTGCTGCACCGTGTCCACCCGGTCGGCGAAGGTGTGGGTGGAGCAGATGTCGGTGTAGGTGTCCTCGGAGGTGTTGAGGTTGTGGTTGTAGGCGTGCACCCCGGCGTCGCGCAGCCGTTCGGCCTGGCCGTCGGAGAGCAGGCCGAGGCAGGCGCAGATCTCGACCTCTTCGTTCTCGGCCTTGATCGCCGAGACGGTGTCGGCGACCCGCTCCACGTCCCGGTCGGTCGGGCCGCGCCCGCTGGCGACCAGGCAGACCCGCTTGGCGCCGCCGGCCAGGCCGGCCTTCGCGGCCGCGGCGGCCTGGTCCGGCTTCAGCCAGGTGTACTTGAGGATCTCGGCCTTGGACCCGAGCCGCTGCGAGCAGTAGCCGCAGTCCTCGGGACACAGCCCGCTCTTCAGGTTGACCAGGTAGTTGAGCTTGACCCGGAGACCGAACCACTGGCGGCGCACCCGGCCGGCGGCGGCCACCACGTCCAGCAGGTCCTCGTCCGGGGTGGCGAGCACGGCCAGTGCCTCCTCCCGGGTCGGGAGTTCGCGGCGCAGGCCCTTGGCGACGAGGGTTTCGAGCAGATCCATGGTGGTGATCCTGCCTGGCCGGAGGGGGCCGCCGCCACTGCGGAACCCGCCAGAAGATCGCCGCGAGGATTGGTCCCGAGGTGACAGATCCGCCAAAAACACCTGTCTCCCGAACCCCCTGATCACCGTCCAGGGGGACCCCATACACTCTTCCGCATGACCACGACGGGGGAGCAGCCGGGGGCACACCAGAACACGCCCCAGGCCCGGTCGTCGGCGCATCGGCACCGGCGCCGCAGGCCCCGGCAGTGGGTGCTGGTCGGCGTCCTCGTGGTGGCCGCGGCGGGGGCCACCTGGGCCGAGGTGCAGTACCTGGGCCCCTCGCGCCTGGACCAGCAGGCGGCGGCCGACGGGATCTCCCAGGACTCCGCGGGACAGCAGGGCGGGGCCGCCGCCTCGGGCAGCGAGGCCGACGCCAACCTGGTCGACTTCATCCTGCCGAAGAAGGTCAGCTACCCGGTCACCTCGACCAGCCCGCAGAGCTACCAGGCAACCCGGTACGCCGTACTCGACCAGCCCAAGGGGCCCTGCGGCCCGGCCTTCGCCGCAACCGCTCCGGCGGCGGCGACCGCCCACTGCACCGGGTTTCTGACGGCCGATTACGTGCGGGACGGCCAGCCGGCCGTGTACTCCTCGGTGACGGTCCTCTACTACCCGAACCGCACGGCGGCGACCCGGGCCGCGCACGCCCTCTCGGCCGGGCAGACCGCTCAGGCCGCGCTCCAGTTCCGGCAGCCGGGGCAGGGGCTCGCGGCGACCGTCGCACAGCCCAGTACGTCCCCGGCGGTGTCGAAGTCGGCCACCGCCTCGCCGTCGGCGCACCCGTCCGCCTCCGGTTCGTCCGCGCCCGCCACGTCCCAGGACCCGGCGAACGGCGCCACCCTGGTCCACGTCGCCGCCGTCGGCCAGGCCGTGACGGTCGTCCAGACCGCCTACCAGGACAGCAGCCCGCTCACGGCGGATCTGCAGACGCCCACCTGGTACCTCTCCTACACCCTGGCCGAGGCGCTGGCCTGGGAGCCGGGCGCCTCCGCCTCGCCGACGCCCTAGGACCTCGCTTCGAGGCCCGCGCGTAGGATCGGCGCCGTGGACAGCGAACCCGAACCCGATGGCGATGTCGCGGCGTACTGCGCGACCGGCGACCTTCCGGCTCCTCAGGCAGCAGCGGCAGTGATGCCCGGACAGGCCGTGGCCGACTGCGTCCGGTGCGGTGAGCCCAGCGAGCACCCGGCCGACGCGCAGGGCTCCCCGCTCTGCCCGCTCTGCGAGTGGCAGCAGGCCCAGCGGGGGGCGTGCTCCGGATGACGGTCGAGTCCGCAGAACCCGCCGGGTCTCCCACCCGGCCGGAAGTCCGGCCCCCCGCGCCCTTCGACTGGCTGGACGAGGCCGCCGCCAGGCGCCGCAGCGCCGGACTGGTCCGCACGCTGCGCCCGCGCGCCGCCGACGAGCCGCTGCTCGACCTGGCCAGCAACGACTACCTCGGCCTGGTGCGCCACCCCCGGGTCACCCGGGCCGCCGCCGACGCCGCGCTGCGCTGGGGCGGCGGCGCCACCGGTTCGCGTCTGGTCACCGGCAGCACCGCGCTGCACGCCGAGCTGGAGGCGGAGCTCGCAGCCTTCTGCGGCGCCGAGGCAGCCCTGGTCTTCTCCTCCGGCTACACCGCCAACCTCGCCGCGGTCACCGCGCTCACCGACGCCGACACGGTCATCGTCTCCGATGCGCTCAACCACGCCTCGCTGATCGACGGCTGCCGGCTGTCCCGCGCCCGGGTCGCCCGCGCCGCGCACCGCTCCCCGGACGCCGTCCGGGCCGAGCTCGCGGCCAGGCCCGAGCCGCGTGCCCTGGTCGTCAGCGACTCGGTCTTCTCGGTGGACGGCGACGCCGCACCGCTCGCCGCCCACGCCGCCGCCTGCCGGGACCACGGCGCGGCACTGCTCGTGGACGACGCGCACGGCCTCGGGGTCCTCGGCCCGGGCGGGGCGGGCGCGCTCGCCGCCGCCGGTCTGGCCGGCGCGCCGGACGTGGTGGCGACGGTCACCCTCTCCAAGTCGCTGGGCTCGCAGGGCGGTGCGGTGCTCGGTCCGCGCCGGGTGATCGAGCACCTGATCCAGTCGGCCCGCACCTTCATCTTCGACACCGGCCTGGCGCCGGCGGCCGTCGGCGCGGCGCTCGGCGCGCTGCGCCTGCTGCAGGAGCAGCCGGAGCGCGCCGAGCGGGCCCGCGCGGTGGGCCGCGAGCTGTCCGCCCGGCTGACGGCGGCCGGGCTGGACGCCTCGGTCCCCGACGCCGCCGTGGTGTCGGTGCGGGTGACGGCCCCGGAGAAGGCGCTGGCCTGGGCCGCCGCCTGCCGGGAGCAGGGGGTGCTGGTCGGCTGCTTCCGGCCGCCCTCCGTCCCGGACCGCTGGTCGCGGCTGCGGCTGACGGCCCGGGCCGACCTGACCCCGGAGCAGATCGCGCACGCGGTGGAGGTGCTGGTCAGGGCCGAACCGTCACGGTGAGGACGGCGGTGTGGTCGTCGACGCCGGCCCCGGCGTCCTGACGGTCCGTCCGGAACTGGACGAACAGCCGCCAGTCGCCGGCCTCGGGGAAGGTGCCGCGGAAGGCGAGCCCCTGGCTGGGCAGCGGCGTGAACGGGACCAGGGCGAGATCGCCGGGATGAACGGCCGTCAGCTGCGCGGGCGCCCCGTCCAGCGGCTGCAGTCGGCCGCTGCCGGCCGGCGTGTCCAGGGTCAGCCGGAGGACGACCGGCCGGCCGGCGGTCGGGGCGCCGCTGAGGTGGAGGGTGAATCCGTCGACCGAGGCGGTGTCCGACGGAGGGTCGAGCGGGCTGGTCTCCCAGGCGCCCGGCACCTGGAGCTCCCGGCCCAGCAGCAGGTGGGCGGACCGGCCCGGGGGCAGCCTGCTGGTGCTGGGTGTGAAGGCCAGGTAGACCCGCCAGCGGCCGGGGTCCACCTCGCCCAGCGGCGCGCTCCACACCCCTTCGCCGAGGTCGGCCGGGAGGACCCGGCGGAACCCGGTCAGATCCGAGCGGACCGCGTAGGCGCGGGCCGTGTCCGGACCGCCGCGGAAGGCGGTGACGGCGCTCCCGTCGGGGGCCAGCACCCGGAAGAGGTAGTTGAGGGAGCGGACGGCGCCGGTGGGCTGCTCGGTCACCGCATCGAGCCAGTAGCCCCCGGAGGTCACGGCCAGGCCGGCCGCGGTGACGGTCGGTCCGGCAGGGGCGGCCGGTCCGGCGGCCGCCGGGTCGGGCGACTCGGCGGCCGGCGCGGCCAGGGGTGCCGCCGCGGGCGCCTGGCCGGGGAGCGAGTGGCTGGTGGTCGGCTGCGCGGCGCAGGCCGCCAGCAGCAGTCCCGCTGCGGGGACGAGGCGGGCGATGGGGGACCATCGATGATCGGACATACCCTGCCTAACGCCGCCCAGCGCGCCACGGCACGCCGCCGCCGTGGACCGCCCCTGGACGAGTGGCAGGTCAGCGGGGTGGGATGGACCCATGACCGACACCATTCGCTGGGGCATCCTGGCCACCGGCGGCATCGCCTCCGACTTCGCCCACGACCTGAAGCTGCTCCCCGACGCCGAGCTCGTGGCGGTCGGCTCGCGTACCCAGGCCTCCGCCCAGGCCTTCGCCGACCGCTTCGACATCCCGCGCGCGTACGGCAGTTGGGCCGAACTCGCGGCGGACGACGAGGTGGACATCATCTATGTCGCCACCCCGCACCAGGCCCACTACGAGGCGGCCGCGCTCTGTCTGGAGGCCGGGCGCGCGGTGCTGTGCGAGAAGCCGTTCACCCTCAACGCCGCGGACTCCCGGGCGCTGGTGGAGCTCGCCCGCAAGCGCGGGGTGTTCCTGATGGAGGGGATGTGGATGCGCTGCAACCCCACCGTCAGGAAGATGCTCGACCTGGTCGCGGACGGCGCCATCGGCGAGGTCGGCAGCGTGCACGCCGACTTCGGCTTCCCCGGCCCGACCGACCCGCTGCACCGGCTGCGCAATCCGGAGCTGGGCGGCGGAGCCCTGCTGGACCTGGGCGTCTACGTGGTCTCCTTCGCGCATCTGCTGCTGGGTCGCCCCGACTCCCTGGTGGCCCATGCCTCGCTCTCCCCGGAGGGGGTGGACCTCAACACCGGGCTGGTCCTCGGCTACGACTCCGGCGCGATCGCGACGCTGAGCTGCGGGATCCTCGCGAGCAGCCCCGGCCGTGCCTACGTCGGCGGATCGCTCGGACGGATCGAGGTGCCGCCGCTGTTCCTGCGGCCGGACTCCTTCACCCTCTACCGCAACGGCGAGGGCGACGAAGCGCAGCCGGAGGAGTTCGGCCTGCCGCGCACCGGCATCGGCTTCGCCCACGAGGCGGAGGAGGCGATGCGCTGCCTGCGCGCGGGGCTGACCGAGAGCCCCCTGGTGACCTGGCAGGACACCATCGAGGTGATGGAGATCCTGGACACCGCCCGCGAGGTGATCGGCGTCCGTTACCCGGGCGAGTAGCGGTCCGCTGCCTGCCCTCCCCGCGCGGCGGCTCCGGAGCCGCCGCGCGGAGACCTCGGGTGCGGGTCAGCGGATGCGGCCGTACCAGACGGCGCTGGTCCAGATCCGCTCCAGCTTCACGTACGAGCCGGTGTACGGAGCGTGCCAGACCTTCCCGCCGCCGGCATAGATACCGACGTGGTAGACGTAGCTGCCGGAGTGGAAGAAGACCAGGTCGCCGGGGCGCAGGCCGGCCTTGGAGATGTGCTGGACGCTGTTGTACTGGGCCTGCGCGGTGCGCGGCAGGGACTTGCCGGCGTGCTTGAACGCGTAGTACGTCAGGCCGGAGCAGTCGAACCGGTTGGGGCCCGCGGCGCCGTAGCGATAGGGGTCGCCGTGCTTGGACGCGGCGATGCTCAGGGCTTTGGCCTCGATGGTCGCGGCGTCGGCGGGGCTGCTCGCCAGCAGGGTGCTGCCGGCGAAGGCGGCGAGGGTGAGTGCGGTGGTGACCCCGGCCCGCCGGCGACGGCTGTTCAGCCGGGACGGGGCTGCTCCGGCGGGTGCGGCATCTCCGGCCTGATGGGCCTGTTCGGGCGCATGGTTGAGCTCGGACGCAGTCATGCGTTTCCTTCCGGAACCGCCTACGAAAGGTCTCCCTGTCGGGTTCGGGCTCCGAAAGCTGCCCGGCCGCCCGCGTGAGGTCACGCGCCGGCTTCACCCCAAGGGACGGTCGAGCCGTCCCGCCCTGATCGGGTCTCCCGCTCTCGCCTGTCAGGTGTGTGCGCACCTGGCGTCCGACCGGTGGCGAGACTCGGCGTCCGGCCGGACCGCCTCGCCACGGCGGCGAGGACTTCTCCGTTCGGCCGACAGTATTGGCACGTTTTTATGGGATCTTCACGATCCAACGGCTATTTGTGACTCTTGTCACGTGGAGTTTCCTGTGCATCAACAACATGAACGATCAGCGCTCCGACGATCATTTTGTGGGATTTTTCAGCGGGGTTGACAAAAATCACAGAACTCCCGGAGATATCGTCTGACCTGCTGTGATGCTGAGCGGAATGGTTAATTCCGGGGCGATGATGCGCCATTCTGCGTGTCTGGTTCTCGTTCGTTCGGATGGGGTCGATAAATGACGGAGCCTCGCATTCCGGCCGGGCGGGTTCCGTTTATGCGAATGGTCTGGCGTGCGCACGACATTGCTGTGCGGACAGCAGAAGAGGGCGTCGGTGTGACGCGCCCCCTCACCGGAAACCCTTTCGTTCCGCTAACGTGTCGGCACACGATCCTGGCCCCGGGCGCGGATCGGCCGTGGCGGCGGCGGGCAGTGCGGCCCGTGTGCGACGCCGTTCGCGGTCGGTACCCCCGCCGCGCACCGGGAGGGTCGCCGGCTCATTCGCGGCACAAGGACGTGCCCGCGTCCCAACTCCCCAGGCAGCATGCATGGGACGCCCCGCAAGAGGTGCACGCCGATGAGACTCTCCCCGCACGAGCAGGAACGCCTGCTCATCCATGTGGCCGCAGATGTGGCCCGGGCCCGGCGCGAACGCGGGCTGCGGCTCAACCACCCCGAGACCGTCGCCATCCTCACCGTGCACATCCTGGAGGGCGCGCGGGACGGCCGTACCGTCGCGGAACTGATGGAGTCGGGGCGCAAGGTGCTCACCCGCGCGGACGTCATGGAGGGCATCCCGGAGATGATCCACGACGTCCAGGTCGAGGCGACATTCCCGGACGGGACCAAGCTGGTGACCGTGCACGAGCCGATCGCATGAGCGCCGACCGCGTGAGCGCCGAAGGCGGCGCCTCCGACTCGCCCCTGATCCCCGGTGAGATCCTGCTGGGCGAGGGCGACATCCAGCTGAACCTGGGCCGTCCGGTCACCGTGCTGGCCGTGGTCAACGCCGCCGACCGGCCGATCCAGGTCGGGTCGCACTACCACTTCGCCGAGGCCAACCCGGGCCTGGCCTTCGACCGCGCGGCCGCCCACGGCCGGCGGTTGAACATCCCGGCCGGCACGGCCGTGCGCTTCGAGCCCGGCATCCCGGCCGAGGTCGAACTGATTCCGCTGGGCGGGCGCCGCGAGGTGCTGGGCCTGCGCGGCGAGACGAAGGGGAGCCTCGATGACTGACGCGACCGGCGCGAATGGCGCGACCGCACCTCGTCCGGCCGCGGCGGCGCTGACGCTGACCCGCCGCCGCTACGCGGACCTGTTCGGCCCGACCGCGGGGGACCGGATCCGGCTGGCCGACACCGATCTGCTGATCGAGGTCGAGCAGGACCTGAGCGCGGGCGGCGACGAGGCGGTCTTCGGCGGCGGCAAGGTGATCCGCGAGTCCATGGGCCAGTCCCGGGTCTCCCGGGCCGAGGGCACCCCCGACACGGTGATCACCGGTGTGGTGGTGCTGGACCACTGGGGCATCGTCAAGGCCGATGTGGGCATCCGCGACGGGCGGATCGTGGCGCTGGGCAAGGCCGGGAACCCGGAGACCATGGACGGGGTCCATCCGGATCTGGTGATCGGCCCGGAGACCGAGGTGATCGCGGGCAACGGCAAGATCCTCACCGCCGGGGCCGTGGACGCGCACGTCCACCTGATCTGCCCGCAGATCTTCGAGGAGGCACTGGCCAGCGGCGTCACCACGCTGCTGGGCGGCGGCACCGGACCGGCCGAGGGCAGCAAGGCCACCACGATCACACCCGGCAGCTGGCACCTGGCCCGGATGTTCGCGGCGGCCGAGCAGTACCCGGTCAACTTCGGGCTGCTGGGCAAGGGGAACACCGTCTCCACCGAGTCGATGCGGGCGCAGCTGCGGGCCGGCGCCCTGGGCTTCAAGATCCACGAGGACTGGGGTTCCACCCCGGCCGCGATCGACGCCTGCCTGCGGGTCTGCGAGGAGTCGGGCGCCCAACTCGCGATCCACACCGACACCTTGAACGAGGCCGGGTTCGTCCAGGACACCCTGGCCGCGATCGCCGGACGCGGGGTGCACGCCTACCACACCGAGGGAGCCGGTGGCGGGCACGCGCCGGACATCATCACCGTGGTCAGCGAGCTCAACATCCTGCCCAGCTCGACCAATCCGACCCGTCCGCACACCCGCAACACGGTGGACGAGCACCTGGACATGCTGATGGTCTGTCACCACCTCAGCCCCAGCGTGCCCGAGGACCTGGCGTTCGCCGAGTCGCGGATCCGTCCGTCGACCATCGCCGCCGAGGACTTCCTGCACGACCTGGGCGCGATCTCCATCATCAGCTCCGACGCCCAGGCGATGGGCCGGGTCGGCGAGGTGATCATGCGGACCTGGCAGACCGCGCATGTGATGAAGCGTCGCCGGGGATCCCTGGCGGGTGACGGTCGCGCCGACAACCACCGCGCCCGGCGCTATGTGGCGAAGTACACCATCAACCCGGCGGTGGCACAGGGCCTGGACGGCGAGATCGGCTCGGTCGAGACCGGGAAGCTGGCGGACCTGGTGCTGTGGAACCCGGCGTTCTTCGGCGTCAAGCCCGATCTGGTGATCAAGGGCGGACAGATTGCCTGGGCGCAGATGGGCGACGCCAACGCCTCCATCCCCACTCCGCAGCCGGTGCTGCCGCGCCCCATGTTCGGCGCCATCGGCCGGGCCCCCGCCGCCAACTCCCTCAACTTCGTCACCCAGACGGCCCTGGACGACCACCTGCCCGAGCGGCTCGCGCAGGACCTGGGCATCGGCAAAACGTTCACCGCCATCCGGAACACCCGCGGTGTCACCAAGGACCACCTGTACGAGAACACGGCCAGGCCCCAGGTCACCGTCGAACCCGACACCTTCACCGTCCGCATCGACGGTGAGGTGGTGGAACCGCAGCCGGCGGCCGAACTGCCCATGGCCCAGCGCTACTTCCTCTTCTGACTCCGCTTCTGATTCCGCTTCCGACCGCCAACTGTTCCGAGTAGCTGATGAATCCAGCCCTCCTCGTCCTCGCCGACGGACGCTTCCCGGCCGGCGGCCACGCCCACTCCGGTGGTGCCGAGGCCGCCGTCAAGGCCGGACGCATCCATGACACCGCCACCCTGGCGGCGTTCTGCACCGGACGTCTGCACACCGCCGGACTCACCGCCGCCGCGCTCGCCGCGGCGGCGGCCGACGGCCGGATCGACCCGCTCGACCTGGACAGTGCTGCGGACGCCCGCATCCCCTCCCCGGCGCTGCGGGCCGCCTCGCGCCGCCTGGGCCGGCAGATGATCCGCGCCGCCCGCACGGTCTGGCCCGACCCCGCGCTGGAGCGGCTGGCCGCGGACCGTCCGCGCGGTGCGCACCAACCTGTCGTGCTCGGCCTCACTGCGGCGGCGGCAGGGCTCACCCCGGCCGACGCGGCCTCGGCCGCGGCCTACGAGAACGTCTCCGGGCCGGTCACCGCCTGCGTCCGGCTGCTGGGACTCGACCCCTTCCAGGCCACCGCCGTCCTGGCCCGGCTCACCAGTCAGCTCGCCGAGGTCTCGGCGCGGGCGGCCGAAGCGGCTGCCGAGGCTGTTGCGAAGGGGGATGTCGACGTCCTTCCAGCGGCCTCGGCGCCGCTGCTGGACCTCTACGCCGAGCAGCACGCCGCCTGGGCCGTGCGCCTCTTCGCCTCCTGACACTTCTGATCTCTGCATTCTGCGTACTGCGTTCTGCACAACAGAGGAGACCGATCATGCATCGTGACCACGACCTTCCCGCCGCTCTCCCCGGGGCCGAGCCCCTCCGCGCCGACGGCCACCGCCGCGCCCTGCGGATCGGCCTCGGCGGCCCCGTCGGCTCCGGCAAGACCGCCACCGTCGCCGCACTGTGTCGGGTGCTGCGCGACGAACTCTCCCTGGCCGTCGTCACCAATGACATCTACACCACCGAGGACGCCGAGTTCCTGCTGCGCAACGCCGTCCTACCGCCCGAGCGGATCACCGCCGTGGAGACCGGCTGCTGCCCGCACACCGCCATCCGCGACGACATCTCCGCCAACCTGGAGGCCGTCGAGGACCTGGAGGACGAGGTCGGGCCGCTGGACCTGGTACTGGTCGAGAGCGGCGGCGACAACCTGACGGCGACCTTCAGCAAGGGGCTGGTCGACTTCCAGATCTTCGTCATCGACGTCTCCGGCGGCGACAAGATCCCGCGCAAGGGCGGCCCCGGCGTCTCCACCTCCGACCTGCTGGTCATCAACAAGACCGATCTGGCCCCGCTGGTCGGCGCCGACCTGGGCGTGATGGACCGCGACGCCAAGGCGCAGCGGGGCGACCTGCCGGTCGTCTTCTGCTCGCTGGCGGCGGCCGACGGCGTGGCGCCGATCGCCGACTGGGTCCGGGGCAGGCTCGTCGAGTGGACGAAGTGAGCAGGGGGCTGTTGCTCGGGGCGTCCGTGCTCGGCTCGACCGTGCGGGCCGTGGCACGGATCGTCGCCGAGCCGGACGGACGCGGCGGCACCGCGCTGCCGTTGCTCACCGGGGACGGTCCGCTGGCGCTGCGGCGCACCTCCCACCCGGACGGCGGCGGCGCGGCCCAGGTGACCATCGTCGGCGCGATGGCCGCCCCGCTCGGCGGCGACAGGCTCCGGATCGAGGTCACCGTCGCGGCCGGGGCCCGGCTGCGGGTCACCAGCGCCGCCGCCACCGTCAGCCTCCCCGGCCGGATCCCGGCCCCCGCCCACTACGAGCTCGACCTGTCCGTGGCCGAGGGCGGAGAGCTGGAATGGCTGCCGGAGCCGGTCATCGCCGCACAGGGCAGCGAGCTGCGGATGACGACGAGAGTGACACTCGCGGCCGGCGCCCGGCTGCTGCTGCGGGAGGAGCAGGTCCTCGGCCGCAGCGGGGAGGCCCCTGGCCGCCTCACCGCCCGTCTGACGCTGCGTCACGACGGCCGCACGACGCTGGACCAGCAGACCGACCTCGGCCACGGGGCCCCGGGCTGGGACGGGCCGGCGGTGCTGGCCGGCCACCGGGCGGTCGGCCAACTGCTGCTCTGCGAACCGGACCTGGCCGAACGGTCCGAACGGGCCGAGAAGCCGGTTATGGCCCGGTTCCACGCCGAGGGCGCGGCCGCGGCCGCGCTGCTCCCGCTCGCCGGAGCCCCGGCGCTGCTGGTCACCGCCGCCGCCCCGGACGGCCTGCAACTGCGCAGGGTCATGGACGGGATGCTGTGATGGGTAGGGTGCGGTGGTGAGCATCGAGATCGAGGAGTTCGAGCGGGTCCCGCGTCGCGCGGCCCGGATCCTGGTCCTGGACCCGGAGGGCGCGGTGTTCCTCCAGCTCCACGACGACGTCGAGATCGGGCTGCACTGGGTGCTCCCCGGCGGCGGTCTGGACGACGGCGAGGACGAACTCGCGGGCGCGCTACGGGAGACGGTCGAGGAGACCGGCTGGACGGACGTCGTCCCGGGTCCCGCGCTGTGGGTGTGGGAGCACGACTACACCAGGGCGGGCGTGCCCACCCGCCAGCGCGAGGTCATCTTCCTGGGCGCGGCCCCGCGCCGCGACCCGGTCGGCGACCTCGCCGAGTCCTTCGCCCACGACGGCATCATGACCTGCCGCTGGTGGACCCCGGACGAACTCGCCGACTGCCCCGACCTGCTGTGGCCCCCGCAACTGGTCCAGCTGATGGCCGACCTCCGCCGCGAGGGCCCGCCGCCGCACCCGATCGACCTGGGCTACGTCCCCAACAAGCCGCGCTGAAGAGGTTCGGGCTCTACAGAGCCTCACCCATGGGGCCGTACTCCGGTTCCAGCGTCTCGGCCCAGTACGCGGCGAAGTCGGGACGGCTGCCGTCCGCGTCGGTGAAGCCGTAGTCCTTGGACAGGTCCCAGGTGGCCAGCGCCCGGCCGCTCCGCGCCAGGATGTCGGGGTCGGCGGCGAGCGCGGCCACCGCGCGGCCGAGGTAGGTCGGCGACTCGGACTGCGCGAAGTGCGGGTCCTGCGCCGCACCGTCGCGCCAGTTGGCCTCGGTCACTCCGAGCCCGTCCAGCATCGCCTCGGACCGCAGGAACCCCGGAGTGAGCGCGACAGCCGCGACGCCGAAGGGGCGCAGCTCCGCCGCCTGTGCGACGGCGAGCCGGATGACCGAGGACTTCGCCAGGTCGTAGAAGACCGAGCCGCGGTAGCGGGCGGAGTTCCCGTCGGTCACCTCGACGACCAGACCCCGGCGCCGCGCGACCATCAGCGGGAGCGCGTAGCGGCTGGTGATGATGTGGGTGTCCACGGCCCGCCGCAGCAGCCGGAAGCCCTGGTCGAGGTCCTGCTCCCAGATCGGATGCTCCCAGTCGCTGAGCGGGTCGCCACCCCACACGCAGTTCACCAACACGTCGAGCCGGCCGTCCTGCTCGGCGGAGATCCGCTCGATCAGGGCGCGGACCTGGTCCGGCCGGCTGTGGTCACTACGCACCGGGACGCCGGCGCCTCCGGCTGCGGTGACCATCTCGGCGGTCTCCTCGACGGTCTCCGGGCGGTCGAGATCCGACCGGCCCGCGGCGCTGCTCCTGCCCGACACGTACACGGTGGCACCGGCAGCACCGAGCTCGACGGCAATCCCACGCCCGCCACCCCGGGTCCCACCGGCGACGAGCGCGACCGCCCCGGCGAGGGGTCGGGTTGTGTCGGTCATCTCTCGCCTCCGGTGCGGATCGCTGCTTGCTGGTGCGGTGCCGGACCTTATGGATCGTCGGAGGTTTGGACGACGGGGTCAAGCTGGTGGGTCCGCCGCGCGGCGGAGCCGCTTCTGTCCGTGCGGAGGTGGCATTCTGCACTTTGTTGCAGAAGGGGTGGTGCTCGGTCTACCGTGGGCCGACATCCCCGTGCGAGGAGGCTCGGTCATGAGTGCGTATCCCCATCTGCTGAGGCCGTTGGACCTGGGCTTCGTCACGCTTCCCAATCGGGTGCTGATGGGGTCGATGCATGTCGGGCTGGAGGAGGCCGAGCGCGGGTTCGAGCGGATGGCTGAGTTCTATGCCACGCGGGCCCGTGGTGGGGTGGGGCTGATGGTCACCGGAGGGATCGCGCCCAACGAGGAGGGGCGGCCGTGGGTCGGTGGGGCGAAGCTGACGACTGAGGCGGAGGCGGAGCAGCACCGGGTGGTCACCGAGGCGGTGCACCGGGAGGGCGGCCGGATCGCCATGCAGATCCTGCACTTCGGTCGGTACGCCCACCATGCCGACATGGTCGCGCCCAGTGCGCTGCAGGCGCCGATCAGTGCGTTCACGCCGCGTGCGCTCGGCGAGGACGAGGTCGAGCGGACCATTGAAGACTTCGTCCGTGCCGCCGAGCTGGCCAGGTTCGCCGGGTACGACGGGGTGGAGGTGATGGGCTCGGAGGGGTATCTGATCAATGAGTTCATCGCCGCCGGCACCAATCGGAGGACCGATCGCTGGGGCGGGAGCTACCGCGACCGGATCCGCTTTCCGGTCGAGATCGTGCGGCGGGTGCGGGAGCGGGTGGGGGCGGACTTCATCCTGATCTACCGGCTGTCGATGCTGGACCTGGTGCCCGGGGGATCGACGTTCGACGAGGTGGTCGAGCTGGCCAAGGAGGTCGAGGCGGCTGGGGCGACGCTGATCAACACCGGGATCGGCTGGCACGAGGCGCGCATTCCGACCATCGCCACCTCGGTGCCGCGCGGCGCGTTCGGATGGGTGACGAAGAAGCTGATGGGGTCGGTCGGGATCCCGCTCATCACCAGCAACCGGATCAACACCCCTGAGCTGGCCGAGCAGTTGCTCGCGGACGGGGCCGCCGACATGGTGTCGCTGGCGCGTCCGCTGCTCGCCGATCCCGAGTTCGTCGCCAAGGCGGCGCGGGGACAGGCCGAGACGGTGAACACCTGCATCGGCTGCAACCAGGCATGCCTGGACCACACCTTCAGCGGCAGGATCACCTCCTGCCTGGTCAATCCGCGGGCCTGCCACGAGACGGAACTGGTGCTCACGCCGACCCGGACGCGCAAGCGCGTCGCGGTGGTCGGGGCCGGGCCCGCCGGGCTGGCGTGCGCGGTGTCGGCGGCGGAGCGCGGGCACGCGGTCACGCTGTTCGACGCGGCGCAGGACATCGGCGGTCAGTTGAAGACCGCCCGCCGGGTGCCCGGCAAGGAGGAGTTCGACGAGACCATCCGCTACTTCCGCAGCCAGCTGGCGCTGCGTCAGGTGGAGCTGCGGCTGGGCGCGGAGGTCGGCGTCGGGACGCTGCTGGAGGGCGGGTTCGAGGAGATCGTGCTGGCCACCGGGGTGCTGCCGAGGGTTCCGGAGATCCAGGGCGTGGACCACCCCAGCGTGATGGGTTATCTGGACGTGCTGCGTGACGGCGTGCCGGTGGGGGAGCGGGTCGCGGTGCTGGGGGCCGGCGGGATCGGGTTCGACGTCGCCGAGTTCCTGACGCAGGATCAGGACGGCGACTTCTACCGGGACTGGGGCATCGACACCGGGTACCAGGAGCGCGGCGGGCTGCGGAGTCCCCGGCGCGGGACGGCGCCGCGGACCGTGCATCTGCTGCAGCGGAAGAGCAGCAAGGTGGGCGCGGGGCTGGGGAAGACCACCGGGTGGATCCACCGGACCGAGCTGAAGCACCGCGGCGTGGAAATGGTCGCCGGGGTGACCTATGAGCGGATCGACGACGAGGGCCTGCACCTGACGACGGCGGACGGCGAGCGCCAGGTGCTGGCGGTGGACACGGTGGTGCTGTGCACGGGGCAGGAGCCGCGCCGCGACCTGCATGCGGCGCTGCTCGCGGCCGGGGTCGAGGCGCATCTGATCGGCGGCGCAGACGTCGCCGCCGAGTTGGACGCAAAGCGGGCCATACTGCAGGGGACCACGCTTGCCGCCGCCCTGTAGAAACCAGGAACCAGGAACCAGGAACCGAGCCTTCGCCGATGTCGCTGCCGCACGCCATCCTGACCGCCCTGCTGGAGCGGCCGTCCTCGGGTCTGGAACTGACCCGGCGGTTCGACCGGTCCATCGGCTACTTCTGGTCGGCCACGCACCAGCAGATCTACCGCGAGCTGGGCAAGTTGGAGCTGGGCGGGCTGATCGAGACGGTGCCGCAGCCGCCGTCGCGCGGGCAGCGCAAGGAGTACCGGGTGCTGCCCGCGGGCCGGTCCGAGCTGGTGCGCTGGGTGGCCGAGGGACAGGACCCCAAGCCGGTCCGGGATCCGCTGCTGTTGCGGCTCCGCGCCGCGGCCGTCGTCGGGACGGCGGGCCTGGACGTCGAGCTGCAGCGTCATCTGGTGGAGCACCAGCGGCAGTTGGACGAGTATCTGGAGATCGAGCAGCGGGACTTTCCGGCGGACGGACCCGGCAGAGCTGAAGGCGACCGGTTGCACCACATGGTGCTGAAGGCCGGGATCGCCCTGGAGACCTTCTGGGTGGAGTGGCTGGCCGAGTCGATCGGCGAACTGGGCGGTGGGGAGCCGTAGGTCAGGCCGAGCCGCTGCGGCGCAGCGCCCTTCGCAGGACGTGCAGGGCGGACGGGACGGAGCGGACGGCGGCGGTCAGGGCCGGGAGCGGATCGTCCGCCGCGGTCCAGGCGAGCTCATGTGCGCTGGGGCGGCGAGGCGGGGCCCAGCGGGGGTCGGCGGGGAGCTCGGCGGAGCGATGGCCGGCTCTGGCTGCCGCCCTGGCCGGCAGGTCGAGGATCTCGACGGTGAAGGCCCGGCCGTCCACCGGGGTTCCGTAGCCGGCCTCGCCGAGCCGGTTGTGACGGGCGGTCAGGTCCAGGTGCAGGGCGCGGGCCAGGTCGATGCCCCGGTCGGTCTGGAACAGCCGGAACTGTGCGCCCAGACGGGGGTTGAAGTCGAGCAGCTTGTGCCGGCCGTCGCGGCGGTCCAGGCGCCAGTCGAGGTCGCAGATGCCGCGGTAGCCGATGGCCCGGCAGAAGCGGGAGCTGAGCTCGGCCAGTTCGGGGTTGGCGACGCTGTAGGCGTACGCGGTGACGCCGCCGCGGGCCGGCCAGGCGCGCACCTTCACCCCGGTGAAGACCAGGTCCGCCGCGCCGTCGGGGTCGCTGCCGCAGTAGAGGTGGCAGATCCAGTCCTCGGAGTCGGCGGCCGGGATGTACTCCTGGAGCAGCACCCGGGGCAGCGTGTCGCCCCAGTGCCCGGCCAGCCGCTCCAGCGCCGCCGGGTCGCCCAGCACTGTGCTGGAGCCCACCGCGGGCAGGCTGAGCCGGTGGAAGGCGTCGGCGTTCTTGGCGACCAGAGGGAACGTCAGTTCCTTTGCCGCCAGCTCCAGTTCGTCGAACGAGCGGGGAAGCCGGGAGCCCGGGGAGGGCACCCCGTGGGTGGTGCAGAGCTGGTGCAGTGACTGCTTGCCCGCCAGGGCCCTGGGCAGTTCGGGGGGCACGCCGGGGGCCGTCAGCACCCCGTCCAGCCGGTCCGCGTGTTCGGCGAGCAGGATGGCGGCCTCGTCGTCGGTGGGGAGGGCGACGGCGGGCCGGCCCTCGCGCTCGGCGATCCGGGTGGCGATCCGCGTCAGCCCGTCCAGCAGTTGTTCCGGGGGCTCCGCTCCGGTGGTGGGCCAGACGAAGCGTCCGCGCAGGTGCCGGGAGAGGGCGGCCGGTGTGCCGCGGTCCTCGGTGACGGCGTACACGGGGACCCCGACCCGCCCCAGGCTGCGGATGGCGCCGACGCCGCCGTGGTGCAGCGGATAACGGCCGATCTTCACTATCAGAATTGGTGTTCGAGTGTCATAAACTCCGTCAGCGAACAGCTTTCTCGCCATGGCCCCCGGTTCCCCTCAGTATCACGTGCCCCCCGAGGCACGGATAGTCCGCTCGCGCCCCGGTCCATTGCAGCAATGGAATGGCTTTTACGCAATCAGCTGCGTCGGGGGCGTTGGCAGTGAACCATATTCGTTGCAGGATGGATCAGCGACCACGGCTGGGGCGGACCGAAGGACGGGACGGCCGGGGAGGGCAGTGGCGCTGCGCAGCACAGGGGGGATATTCAGTCATGGGCGGAAAGCCGACCATTGTCGTTGTCGGTGCGGGTCCGTACGGCCTGGCCACGGCCGCTCACCTGGGCCGGCTGGGGCTGCCGGTCAGGGTCTTCGGCGGGGTGATGGACAGTTGGCGCTCCCGGATGCCGGCCGGGATGTACCTCAAGTCGACTCCGCAGGCGTCCAGTCTGTCCGCACCCGAGCCCGGCAACGGGCTGGCGGACTTCTGCCGGATCGAGGGGATGGAGCCGTTCGACGACTTCCACCCCATCCCGGTGGAGGACTTCGTCCGCTACGGCGAGTGGTTCCAGCGCCGGCTGGTGCCGGAGGTGGAGAGCGCGCAGGTGGTGCGGGTGGACCCGCTGCCCAGGGGGTCCGGCGGGCTGTTCCCGCGGTTCCTGGTGGTCCTGGACAGCGGCGAGGAGGTGACCGCCTCCGCCGTGGTGGTGGCGAGCGGGCTGGTCGGCGCCGCCCATGTGCCCCGGCTGCTGCTGGAGCTGGCGGAGAAGGAGCCCGAGGTGTCGGGGCCGGTCTCGCACGCCTCGCAGCACGCGGACTTCGCCCGCTTCGTCGGGCGGCGGGTCGCCGTGGTGGGCGCCGGCCAGTCCGCGCTGGAGGGCGCCGCGCTGCTGCGCGAGCAGGGCGCCGAGGTGACGCTGCTGGTCAGGGGCGAGCACGTGGTCTGGGGCGGCCCGCCGCAGGCAGGCCGGTCGTTGGCCAGGCGGGTGGTCCAGCCGGACTCGCCGCTGGGCGAGGGGTGGTCGCATGTCGCGGTGAGCAGGCTGCCGCTGCAGTTCCGCCGGCTGCCCGCGGCCACCCGGCTCTGGGTGGTGAAGCAGGTGCTCGGCCCGTTCGGCTCCTGGTGGCTGAAGGACCGGGTGGACGGCCAGGTGCCCATCGCGACCGGCCGCCGGATCAAGTCGGCGCAGCTCAGCGGCGGCGAGGTGGTGCTGAGCCTGGAGACGCCGGTGGCCGCGGCCACCCGCTCCGCGGCGGCCGGGCCCTTCGACCGGACCCTGGTGGTCGACCATGTGCTCGCGGCCACCGGCTACCGTCCGGACGTGGACCGGCTGGACTGGCTCGCACCGGAGCTCCGGCACCAGGTGCGCCGGGTGCCCGGCAGCGCCTCGCCCGACCTCGACCCCTGGTTCCGCTCCAGCGTGGCCGGGCTGCGCTTCACCGGGCTGGCCGCCGCGCCGAGTTTTGGCCCGCTGATGCGCTTCGTCGCGGGGACGGAATTCGCGGCCCCTAGACTCGCCGCCGGGCTGTCCTGAACACGTCGGAATCATGAATTCCTTATGTGAACATGATCGAAATAAGTCGTAAAGGGCCAATGGTTGGCAGGTTTTCGGCCTCCGGCCAAAATATGCCCTGACTTATGAGTAATGACTATCGCGGGGGACGGCCTCCGGGTACCGTCGTGCACGGTAGAAGGGGTCTGGGGGAGTTCCGGTCACAAGCGGGGGTTCGCAGCCGAAGGACATCACCAGAAGCACATCACCGAGGAGAACTGACGTGCCGCGGCCTTGTGCCGCGGGGGGAGCACAGGGGGAACCAATGAGTGTGTCCACTGCCGGTCCGACGGCGGCTGCGACGACGGCAAAACTCAGCAGCTCGGTCAGCCTGGTCGTCCCGGCCCGGAACGAGGCCGCCAACATCGCCTGGGTGCTCAGCCGCATCCCCGACTGTGTCGGCGAGGTGATCCTGGTCGACGGCGAGTCGACCGACTCCACCCTGGAGACGGCGCGTGCCGTCCTCCCCTCGCTGCGGGTCGTCCCGCAGCAGGGCGCGGGCAAGGGGAACGCCCTGCGGACCGGCTTCCTGGCCGCCAAGGGCGAGTACATCGTGATGATCGACGCCGACGGGTCGATGTCGCCGCGGGAGATCCCCCGCTACGTCCACTTCCTGGAGAACGGCTACGACTACGTCAAGGGCTCCCGGTTCATGGGCGGGGGCGGCTCGCTGGACATCACCGCGCTGCGCCGGATGGGCAACAAGGCCCTGCTGGCGCTGGTCAACGTGATGTACCAGAGCACCCTCACCGACCTCTGCTACGGCTTCGTGGCCTTCAACCGCAAGGTGCTGGACCAGCTCGACCTGCGCTCCTCCGGATTCGAGATCGAGACGGAGATGACAGTGCGTGCGCTGCTCGCGGGTCTGCGGGTGGCCGAGGTCCCGGCGCTGGAACTGCCGCGCCGCACCGGGCAGTCCAACCTGCGCACCTTCTACGACGGCCACCGCGTCCTGAAGACCCTGCTGCGCGAGCACAGCGGTCGCGGTCTGGCCGACCCCCGGTTCGAGCCGGTGGAGGCTCTGCGGTGAGCGACAGGCTCGTGCTCGACCCGGCCCGGGCCCCGATCGAGGTCGTCGACCTCGATCTGCCCGCGGCCGGCGGAGCGCCGCGGCTGAGCCGGGCCGGGACGGCCGAACCGGCCCGGCCGACCGGCTCGGTACTGGCGCTGGTCCGCAACGCCGGACGTCCGGTCGGCCTGGTGCAGGCCGACCTCGGACCGCACGGGGGCGATGGGGACGCGGATCCGGCGGCCGTGCTCGCGGTGCTGGCGCACCGTCAACTCGGCGCGGCGATGACCGAGTCGGCCGAACGAGCCGATACGCCCGATCCGAAGGTGCCGCAGCCGTTGGTCACCGTGGTGATCGCGACCAGGGAGCGGCCGGAGCTGCTGGCCCGCTGCCTGGAGTCGCTGGCCGCCCAGCGCTACCCGCGCTTCGAGACCGTCGTCGTCGACAACGCGCCCGCGACCGACACCACCCGGGGGCTGGTCAAGGAGCGCTTCGCCGACTCGGTCCGCTACGTCCGGGAGCCGCTGCGCGGTCTGGCGTCGGCGCACAACGCGGGCGTGGCGGCGGCCCTCGGCGAGATCACCGCCTTCACCGACGACGATGTGGTGATCGACCCGGGCTGGCTTGACGCGCTGGTCGCGGGGTTCGCGGACCCGGAGGTCGGCTGTGTCACCGGCCTGATCCTGCCGGCCGCGCTGCGCACCGCGACCCAGGTGCTGCTGGAGGCGCACGGCGGCTTCGGCAAGGGCTTCAGCGCCCGTCGCTACCGGGTCGCCGAACCGCCCGCCGACCAGTCGCTGTTCCCGTTCACCGCGGGCCGCCTCGGCTCGGGGGCCAACATGGCCTTCCGCACCGAGGTGCTGCGCCGGCTCGGCGGCTTCGACGCGGCGGTCGGCACCGGCACCCCCGCCAAGGGCGGCGACGACCTGCTCTCCTTCTTCCGCGCCGTGGTGCACGGCCACGCTCTGCTCTACCAGCCGGAGGCGCTGGTCTGGCACCACCACCGGGACCGGGCCGAGGACCTGGACGCCCAGGCCTTCGGCTACGGCGCCGGCCTCGGCGCCTACCTCGCCGCCGTCGTCGTCAACGAGCCCCGGATGCTGCCCGCACTGCTGCGCCGGGTGCCCGGAGGGGTGCGCCACGCGATCTCCCACACCGGAGCCGCCGCCACACCGGCCGACTGGCCCGCGCGGCTGATCCGGCTGCAGCGCCGGGGGATGCTCTACGGCCCCATCGGCTACCTGCGCAGTCGACGCCTCGTCAGGAAGGCGCAACGCGATGTCCGTTGAGACCAGGGCCGAACCGCTGCAGGGACCCTCCGGCGACCGGGCCGAACCGCTGCACGTCGTCCTGCGGAGACTGGTCGCCGCGGTCGACGCCGAGCAGGCGCTGCCGGCCTACCTGCACGCCGCCGGGGCCGCGCAGATCGTCGCCGACCGGCTCCAGGGCTCGGTGGTGCGCCCCCGGCTGCTGGCCGCCGCCGGAACCGCGGCCCGCGGCAGGACCGGTCTGGCCGCCTGGCACGTCCTGCTCAGGGATCTCACCGTGGTCCTGGCCGAGGCCGCCGTCAGCGGTACCGAGCAGGAGACGGCCGCGATCCTGCTCAGCGTCCGCAGCTCGATCGACGGGCTGCGCCGCGGCATGAGCGGCCTGGCCGCCAGGTGGCACTCCGGCGCCCTGATCCGCCTGCCCACCGCGTTCGAGAAGCACGGGCTGGGTCCGCAGGACGCGCTAGCGCTGGCCGACGGCTTCGCGGTGCAGCGCCCCGACCGGGACCGGCCGTTGCTGGTGCTCGGGCTGCGCTCGTCCGGGGGGTACCTCGCCCCGCTGGTGGCCGCTGCCCTGGGACAACTCGACTACCGCCATGTGGTGACCAGGACCATCCGGGCCGGTGGTCCACTGCTGCCCGAGGAGCCCGGACTGCCCGAGGCGGTACGACGGGTCGGCGGCCTGGTGCTGCCGGTCGGCGCCCCGCCGCGTACCGGCAGCAGTCTGGCGACCGTCATCGCCACGCTGGCCGGGATCGGCTTCGCGGCCGGGCGCATCCTCCCGGTCTACCCGGCGCTCGACCAGGGCGACCGCCCGCCGGTGATGCTGCACGGCCACACCGTAGTGGCGCTGCCGGCGTCGCGCTGGGCGCACCGGAAGGGCAGCGACGAAGGATGAGGACGAGGAGCTGAATGAGCATGCTGCGCCGGCCGGAGCGGCAGTCCGTGGAGCCCCGCCCGGGGAGACGCTTCCTGGGCGGGGACCCGCTGCTGCGCAACGGCGCCCTGCTCACCCTCGCCTCGCTGTCGACCTCGGCGCTCGGCGCCGGGTACTGGTCGCTGGCGGGGCTGCGCTACGACGTCGCCACGGTCGGACGCAACTACTCGGCGATCTCGATGATGATGTTCCTGGCCGGGGTCTCCCAACTGAACCTGGCCGACGTGCTGGTGAGGTTCACCCCGGCCGCCGGACGCGCAACCCGCCGACTGATCCTGCTGGCCTACCTCGCGGCGGTCTGCACGGCACTGGTCGCCTCGGTGGGCTTCGTACTCGCCGCGCCCAGGCTGTCGCCGGGGCTGTCGTTCCTCCACGGCCCGCTGCTGGGAACGGTGTTCGTGGTGGCCACCGTCAGCTACACGGTCTTCTCGCTCCAGGACGGGGCGCTGACCGGGCTGCGCCGCGCCGGCTGGGTGCTGGCCGAGAACGCCCTGTTCTCGGTGGCGAAACTGGCGGCGGTGCTGCTGCTCAGCCTGGCCGCCGCGGTGTACGGGATCCTGGCCTCCTGGACGCTCGCCCTGCTGGTGTCGCTGGTCTTCACCAATGTGTACCTCTTCGGTTTCGCGCTGCCGGCCAGGGACCGCGCCGATGCGGCCGTCGAACCGGGCGGCCCGGCCGGGCCCCGGCCCGACGAGGAGAGCACTCGGGGCGTGGTCCGCTACACCGGGCTTACGTACGTCGGCGGGCTGCTCTGGCTCGCGGTCTCCAACCTTCCCCAGGTGCTGATCCTCAACACCATGGGCGCCAGGGACAGCGCCTACTTCTCCATAAGCTGGGTCATCACCACCATGCTCTACGTGGTGAGCACCAATATGGGCTCCTCGCTGGTGGTCGAGTCGGCCGGCGACCCGGAGCGGCTCGGCCACGCCGTGCGCAAGGTGCTGCGCAGCACCGGTGTGCTGCTGCTCGGCGCGATCGTCCTGCTGATCCTGGCCGCGCCGCTGGTGCTGCGGCTGTTCGGTCCCGACTACCCCCGGCACGCCACCACACTGCTGCGACTGCTCGCGCTCTCGGCCCTGCCCAACCTGGTCACCGCGACGGCGCTGGCCTCGTTCCGGGTGCACCGCCGGCTGGGCCTGTTCGTGCTGGTGTACGCGGTGCTGTGCGCCGGGATCTTCGGGATGTGCATCGTGTTGGTGCACCGGATGGGGCTGGCCGGCATGGGCCTGGCCTACCTGGCGGCGCAACTCGCCGTGGCCGGGACGCTGCTGGTGTTCCGCAGCAGCTGGATGCCCGACCCGCCGGGACCGGCGCCGGCACCGCCGGCCTTGGTGCCGGCACCCGCGGGCATAGAGCCGGAGACCATGGAGCCGGCGGAGGGGGCCAAGCGATGAGTGCACGGACGGGTACGGCCGGGGCTCGGATCCCGGCAGCGGAGCGGATCCCGGTTCTGCTGTACCACGCGGTGACCGACGATCCGCCGGGCTGGATAGCGCCGCTGACGGTACGTCCGTCGGTGTTCGCGGCGCAGCTGGACGCCATCGTGGACAGCGGCCGCACCCCGCTCACGGCCACCGCCCTGGTGGACGCGCTGGCCGGCCGTCGGGCCCTGCCCGAGCGTCCCGTGGTGATCACCATCGACGACGGCTTTGCCGACCTGCCCCGCTCCACCGCCCCTGAGCTGGCCCGGCGCGGGCTCACCGCGACCGCCTACCTCACCACCGGCGCCATCGGCCTCCACGGGAGGGACAGCGGCTGCCTGCTGCCCGAGGCACCGATGATGACGGCGGATCAGGTGAAGGAGATCGCCGACCACGGCATCGAGATCGGCGCCCACACGATCACCCACCCGCAGCTGGACACCCTCCCCGGAGCCGCGGTGCGGCGTGAACTGACCGTGCCCAAGGCCGCTTTGGAGGACCTGCTGGGCCTGCCGGTCCCCGCCTTCGCCTATCCGCACGGCTACAACAGCCGCTCGGTGCGCCGCCTGGTGCGGGCGGCCGGCTACAGCTCGGCGACGGCGGTCAGGGACGCGCTCAGCTCCACCCGGGACGAGCCCTACCGGATCGCCAGGATCATGCTGCGGGCCGACGACACCGCGGCGGACGTCGAGGCCTGGCTGCGTGGCGCCTCGGCGCCGGTCGCACCCTACCCGGACCAGCTGCGGACGGTCGGCTGGCGCTGGTACCGGCGCGGCCGCCGACTGGTCCGGGGAACCCGCTTCGCGGGCTGAGCCGGCTGAGCTATGGGAGTAACGGCTGGTGGAAGTAGGGGTCCTGGCCGGCCGCGGTGAAGCCGGCCAGGGCCGGGGCCCGGTCCAGGGACAGGTCGCAGCCGGGTCCCGGCACACTGGAGTCCCACTGCACCACCGCCCGCACGCCCGGCAGTTGCTGCTTCACTACCTGCGGCACCTGCTGGTACCACTGCTGTTGCGCGCCCGGACGGGCCGGGTCGGCGGCCGTGCCGTACTCGGCCAGCATCAGCGGCTTGGTCGCGGAGATGTTCGTCCGCAGCCAGGTGTAGCTGGGCAGTTGGGTCTGCGCGAAGCTCTCCCAGGTGGGGACGGACTTGCAGCGGTAGTAGTTGTACTGGTCGTAGCCGATCCAGCCGACATAGGAGTCGCCCGGGTAGAGCGCCTTCATCAGCGCCTGGTGCGGCAGATAGCCGGTCACCGTCCAGACCCAGATCACATTGGCGACCCCGAGCTGCTGGAACCGGTCGTGCAGGTGCCGGTAGGCGGCCACGAACTGGGCCGGAGTGCCGTCCGCCGGGGTGCGGGCGTCCATCTCCTGGTCGAAGGCCAGCAGCACCGGCCTGCCGTAGGCCTTGATCCGCTCCGCCTGCGGGTCGACGACCGTGGCGTCGTAGTCCCCTGCGGCGATCTTCGCCCAGCCCAGGTGCCGGTTCGGGGTCTTCCCGGTGTCGTCCCAGACGTCGGACTCCCAGGAGAGCATCAGCATCCGGCTCGCGCCGAGCGACCGCTCGTCCGCGGTGAGCAGCTGGCCGTCGGTGCCGGTGCCCATGTCGTGGTAGGTGTACACAAGGTCGAGCCTGCGGCCGATCCGCTGCTCCAGGGACCGCACCGCCGCGGCCTCCCCCTGGGACCCCGCCGGGACGTAGGCGCCCCACCAGGCCCCGCACGGGGGCACCAGCAGCCGGGACGCGGCGCAGGACGCCCCCTTGCCGTCGCGCAGCGTCTGGGCCAGCAGCAGCGACAGCAGGAGCAGCAGCGCGACCACGCCCGCGAGCACTCTGGGGGACTGGAGCAGGGCCCGGGTCGGCGGCCTGGTCACCCGGTGTCCACCGGTGCGGCCCTGATCGGCACCAGGGCGGTGACCGTGGTGAGCGCCGCGAGGACGATCAGGGTATGCGGGCCGCTGAAGCGGCCCGCCAGCATCAGCGCCGTCGCGCTGGCCACCAGCGCCGACAGGCCGGTCATGACCACCAGCATCCCGGCCTCGGCCGGGCCGCCCCGGGTGGGTCGCAGCGCCCGGAGCGCCGCCGCCCCCGGGCAGAGCAGGACGAAGAGCAGCACCACGGCGATCCGCAGCGGCGCGTCCCCGGCGACCTGGTCCACGCACAGCAGCGTCAGCCATCCGGAGCCGGCCAGCAGCAGCCGGTACGGGCTCAGCACGTCGGCGAGCAGGCCTCTCATCGGTTCACCGCCCCGGTCGGCAGATAGGCGTAGACCTTGCCGTCGCTGTTCTCCAGGATCAGACGGAACGAGGACGAGGCCGCGACGGAGGCCTCGATCCTGGCGTAGCTGCCCGGCGGCAGCAGCCCCTGCATGGTGACGTCGGACTCCTGGGCCCGGCTGAACAGCAGATAGGCGTGGCCGTTGGGACCGGTCCAGGCCATGCCGCTGGCGATGTAGCCGGCCGGGTCGGCGAGCAGCGAGGAGAGCGGGGCGCCGGTGTCGTCGGCGAGCCACCAGTAGGCGTAGTGGTCGTAACCCGCGTAGGCGTCGGGGAAGTTGCTGTCGGGGGCGACGATGTAGGAGCCCGGCGGGGCCTGCGCGATCATGGCGTCGACCAGGTCGACCTCGGCCCGGGGGAAGTAGTCGATCCGGTCCTTGCCGGTGTAGCTGGGCACGAACACGGCAGCGAGCAGGCCCAGGACGGTGAGCGTGACCGCCGCCGCGAGCAGCGGCCGGGCCCGCCCGGGACGCCACTCCGTGGTGGGCGCGGTCACCACTGCCGGGGCGCCGTCATCCGACCGTGCGACCGCCTTGGGTCGGCGCCGCAGGGCCGCCGCGGCGAAGAACGAGAGCCCGGGGAGCGCGAACATGAAGACCCGGAAGATCATCTCCCCGCCGTAGGAGTTGGCCGCCACCAGCGGCATCGGCGCGATCGCGACCAGGATCAGCGGCAGCGCGGTCCGACGCAGCGAGGGGTGCCGCAGCACGCCGAAGACGGCCAGCCCGGCGACCGCCCCGGACAGGCCCCGGTCCATCCAGGAGACGACGACCGGCCCGGTCCCGGTCGGCGTGGTGCCGTACCCGGCCTGGGAGTTGGCCAGTAGATTGCCGAAGGTCTGCTCCATGGCCGGGAGTTGCAGTCTGAAGAAGGACAGTGCCGAGGTGGCGTCCCAGGCGGCCGGGATCAGCAGCGCCAGCGCGACCAGCCACCAGTTGCGGTAGCGGCGGGTCAGCAGCAGCACCATCAGCCCCACCGCCAGGACCACCGGGGTCAGTTGGTGCGACATGGCGACCGCGGCGACCGGCAGGATCAACAGCAGCAGCCAGACCAGCCGTTCCCGCCGGGGCAGTTGGGCCCGGGGCGGTGCGCCCAGCGGGTAGCCGGCGTCGGCCACGCCGTGCCGTCCCGGTGGCGCGGTCCTGGCCAGGTTGCGCAGCGCCAGTGCCAGCACACCGAGGTAGAGCACAAAGGCGAAGGCCTGCGGGGAGAAGTAGTCCTGGCCCACCCAGTTGCCCAGGTAGAAGATCCACACCGCGGTCCACACCAGCCGCCGGTCCCGGCTGAACACCTGGAGCAGCAGCACCAGCGGGACCAGCAGCAGCAGACTGGAGACGAAGGGGGCCCAGGCGGCGTAGGACAGCGCCCCGCGCAGGCCCAGCAGCTTCACCAGGGCGGTGTTGCCGGCGAAGAACCCGGCCCACTGGTCGTAGGGGGCCAGCGCGGCCAGCCGGTTGCTGAGCTCCAGATGGCCGCCGTTGGCGCTGAGCCGGTCGATGATGTCGATGTGCTTCCAGGCCCAGGCGTACAGCGGACTCGCATAGACCAGGGCCTGGGTGGCCCGTTGCAGCAGGAGCAGGGCGACGGTGTAGCAGGCGGGCCACAGCGCGCTGCGCGAGGGCCGGTGCAGGGCGACGGTGAAGCCCAGGACCAGCAGGCCCAGGGCGGTCCAGAAGCTCCAGGGCAGCACGGCCGCCAGGCCGAAGCCGCCGAGGTTGCCGACCCTGGCCCTGGTCGTGGGGATCGAGTACCCCCACAGCGCGAGTGCCGCCGCCAGCGGCAGCGCGACCACCAGCTGGCGGGCCAGCTGACGTCGCGTCACGGTCCGGGCGGTGCCGGTGAGATAGCCGAACCCGGTGAGCAGGACGCCGAGGACGATCGCGGCCAGGGTGCGCAGCGGCGGGGTTCCGCCGCCCGGGCGCAGGGCGCGTCCCACCGCCCTGGGGATCGTGCTGCGCAGATAGGCCCGCTCGGAGGAGAGCGCGGCTTGGGCGCCGGCCATCCGGCTGACCGCCGCCTTGGACTGGCCCTCCCGCCAGCAGCGCGAGGCGAAGTAGCGCCGGCTTCCGCGTACCGCGCCGACATGGTGGTGCACCACCGCGTTGGGACGGTAGAGGATCACCCCGTCCGGGTAGCGCCGGCCGACCCGGATGCACAGCTCGGTCTCCTCGCAGCCGAGCGGCAGCGACCCGGTCCGGCCCAGGTCGCTGCTGAAGCCGCCGACCGCGTCGAAGGCCTCGCGGCGCAGCGACATATTGGCGCCGATCATGTTCCTGATCGGCGCGGGCTGTTCCGGCAGCCCGGTGTACGAGCAGCCCACCACCCAGTCGAACTCGCGCGGGAACCAGCCGGGTCGCCCGGCCTCCCAGTAGGGCTCGATCCCCCCGCCGACCCCCAGCACCGCCGGATCGGCGTAGCCGGCCATCAGTTCGGCGGTCCAGTCGGTGTCGGCGACCGCGTCGTCGTCCAGGAAGGCCACGATGTCGCCGCGGGCCCGGGCGATCCCGGTGTTCCGGGCCCCCGACAGGCCGGGACGGCCCTCGCTGGGGACGACCTCGACGTCGGGGAACGCCTCGGCGGCCCGCTGCTGGAGTTCGGTGTTGTGGTCCGTCACCAGGACCACCTGCTGCGCCGGCCGGACCTGGTCGCGCAGCGACTGCAGCGAGGCCGACATCACCTCCCAGCGGTCCAGCGTGTAGGCGCACACCACGACGGTCAACGTCAGGGCGTCCGTGTCGACCTGGGCGCCGGGCGCTCCGTCGGCCCTGGTCGTCGTGGTCGTTGGGCTGTCCGGTCGTTCCGCAGTTTCCGCGCTGAAGTCCTGCATCGATCGCGTCGTCCCCCCACAGGCCCGCGTCATCCCCCGTACACCAGCATACGGAGCGGGACCGTCGGGAACGACCCGCTCGTCGAGGCTGTCAGACATCTTGTCAGTTTCCTGTGGTCCTGTGTACGGTCGGCTACGGAACGTGTCGGGGGCGTGCGTTCCGTAGCGCGGGGGGCAGTACATGCGCCAGCCGAACATCAGTGTTTCCGTCGTCATCTGCGTCTACACCGAGGACCGCTGGGACAGCGTCGCGGCCGCGGTGGAGTCGGTGCTGCTGCAGTCCCATCCGCCGCTGGAGATCCTGCTGGTGGTCGACCACAATCCGGTCCTGCTCGGTCGGCTGAAGAAACGTCACAGCGGCTCCACGGTGGTGTCGGTGCTGGCCAACGCGGGCAGGCAGGGCCTGTCCGGCGGTCGCAACACCGGGGTCCGGGCGGCCCGCGGCGAGGTGGTGGCCTTCCTGGACGACGACGCAGCCGCCGAGCCCGACTGGCTGCACTGGTTCGCCGACGGGTACGCCGAACCCGAGGTGATGGCCGTCGGCGGCCTCACCCTGCCGGTGTGGGCGTCGGGCCGCCGGCCCCGCTGGTACCCGGAGGAGTTCGACTGGGTGCACGGCGCGACCTACCGGGGCATGCCGACCGGCCGGGCCCAGGTCCGCAACGTCCTCGGCGGAAACGCCTCGTTCCGGCGCGGCGCCATCCTGGCGGCGGGCGGCTTCGACTGCTCGATCGGGCGCGGGGCGGACTCGGGCGCCGGGGGAGTGCGAAGACCGCTGGGCGGCGAGGAGACGGAGCTGTGCATCCGGATCCAGCAGGCCCACCCCCAGGCGGTGTTCCTCTTCGACGACCGTTCGGTGATCCACCATCAGGTGCCGCCCGGCCGGGAGACCTTCGGCTACTTCCGCGACCGCTGCTGGGCGGAGGGCCTGTCCAAGGCGGTGGTCGCCGGCAGCGTGGGCGTCGGCGACGGCCTGTCCACCGAGCGCCGCTACGCCACCCGTACGCTGCCGTCCGGCATCGGCCGCGGTCTGGTCCGGACCGTCCGCGGCGACCTCGGCGGCCTGGGCAGCGCGGCGGCGATCACCGTGGGAGGCCTGGTCACCGCGGGCGGCTACGCTCTGGGCTCGATCCGGCGGCGGTGGCCGCTGTGACGCCCGCCGCTGGGACGCCCCTCGCTGTGACGCCCCCCGCGCGGGTCCCGGTGCTGATGTACCACTCCGTCAGCGACGTTCCCACGCCCGGAACCAGGGCGCTGGCGGTCCGCCGGGCCGCCTTCGAGGAGCAGCTCACGGCGCTCGACGAGCTCGGCCTCACCACGGTGACCCTCGCCGAACTGGTCTCCCACTGGCGCCGCCTGGCCGCCGGCCTGCCCGCCGTGCCGCTCCCGGCCCGTCTGGTGGTGCTCACCTTCGACGACGGCTACCAGGACTTCCACACCGCGGTGCTCCCGGCGCTGCGCGACCACGGCGCCACCGCCACCCTCTTCGTGACCACCGGCTGGCTCGCGGACGCGGGGCCGGAGCGGGCCGGCCGCCCGCTGGGCCCGATGCTGAGCTGGAAGCAGCTGGACGAGATCGTGGGCGAGGGCGTCGAGGTCGGCGGCCACAGCCACAGCCACCCCGAACTGGACCAGCTGCCGCCGGCCGAGCTGCGCGACGAACTGGTCCGCAACCGGGGGCTGCTGGAGGAGCGGCTGCAGCGGCAGGCGACCAGCTTCGGCTATCCCTTCGGCTACTCCGACCGTCGGGTCCGCGCCGCGGTCCGTGCCACCGGCTACCAGGCCGCCTGCGCAGTCGCCCACGCCCTGGCCGCACCGGACCGGCAGAGCCCCTATGCGCTGGCCAGGCTCACCGTCAGCGAGCGGACCACCCCGGAGGCCTTCCGGCTGCTGGTCCAGGGACGGGAAGTCGGCCGGCTGCTGCGCCGGGAACGGGCACTGACCAAGGGCTATGCCGTGGTGCGCGGCGTCCGGCGGGCGCTAGTCTGACTGTATGTCAGATAATCTTGTGGCTGCGGCCGGGACCGGTCCGCTGGCAGGCGTGAAGGTGGCCGAGCTGGGCGGCATCGGCCCCGTCCCATTTTGCGGCATGCTGCTCGGCGACCTCGGGGCCGAGGTCGTCCGGATCGACCGGCCCGCCGCCGCCGGACGCCCCAGCCCCTTCCCGGTGCTGCACCGCAACCGGCGCTCGCTGGCCGTGGACCTCAAGCAGCCCCAGGGCGTCGACGCCGTCCTGCGACTGATCGAGGGCTGCGACGCGGTACTGGAGGGCTTCCGCCCCGGGACGACGGAACGGCTGGGGCTCGGCCCCGACGTCTGCCTGGCCCGCAATCCCCGGCTGGTCTACGGCCGGATGACCGGCTGGGGCCAGACCGGACCGCTGGCGCGGCAGCCAGGACACGACATCAACTACATCGCCCTGGCCGGGGCGCTGCACACCTTCGGTCCTGCCGACGGCGATCCGGTGCCCCCGCTGAACCTGGTCGGCGACTTCGGCGGCGGCGGGATGCTGCTCGCGCTCGGGGTGCTCGGCGGAGTGCTCAGCGCCCGGACCACCGGACGTGGCCAGGTCGTCGACGCGGCCATGACCGACGGCACGGCGCTGCAGCTGGCGATGGTGTACGGCTTCCTGGCGCAGGGCCGCTGGGAGGACCGCCGGGGCGCCAACCTACTCGACGGCGGCGCGCCCTACTACGGCGTCTACCGCTGCGCCGACGGCGGGCATGTCGCGGTGGGCGCGATCGAGGGCCCGTTCTATGCCGCGCTGCTGCGGGTGCTGGACCTGACCGACGACCCCGACTTCGTCCGGCAGCAGGACCGGGCCGCCTGGCCGTCCATGCGGCGGCGGCTGGAACAGGTCTTCGCCGGCCGTCCGCGCGACGCCTGGGCCCGGGCCTTCGAGGGGCAGGGCGCCTGCGTGACCGCCGTACTCTCGCTGGCCGAGGCCCCGGAGGATCCGCACAACACCGCCAGGGGCACCTACCGCACCGGACCCGGGGGCGTCCCCGAACCCGCTCCGGCCCCCCGTTTCAGTGCCACGCCCGCGGCCGAGCCTGTGGCGGCCGTCCCGGTGGGAGCCGACACCGACCGGGTCCTCGCCGGTCTGGGCCTGCCCGCCGAGGAGATCGCCGCGCTCAGGGAGAAGGGGGTCGTGGGCTGACCGGTGGCCGGGTCGCGGGCCGGATCAGCTGCTGGCCGCCGCAGTCTTCGCCTGCTCGTACAGGCTCTGCACGGAGCCGTCGAACACGGCCGCGTAGGAGACGTCGTCGGTGTCGCCGCCCTGCTCGTAGCCGCCGATGACGCCGATCAGGGTGCCGGACCCGGTGCTCGCGTCGTAGTTCTCCAGCCAGCCGCTGCCGCTGGTGCCGCTGGGGTAGCCGGTGCAGTCGACCTGGAGCTGGGTGGAGGTGTAGGCGGTGCTCAGGCAGGTGCCGCTGATCGGCTTGTCGGTGTCCGAGGGGTAGCCGGTGATCTGCACGGTGGTATTGGTGACCCCACTGGTGTCCAGGCTGTAGGCGCCGACCACGGACTGCAGGCTCTTGCCGTTCAGCGGCGCCACGACCGCGAACGCCACATCGTCGTCCTCGGACTGGTTGCTGGTCCAGGCCGAGCTCTCGATCACGTCGGTGATCTTCCACTCCCCGTACGGCGCGGTGCCGTCGTGGTAGCCGGGGACGAAGGTCGCGCCGCTGCCGGTGCCGCTGCTGAGGCAGTGCGCCGCGGTGACGATCAGATCGCCGGCCGGACTGTCCACCACGCTGGCCGTGCAGCTGTGGCCGTCCGAGATGCTGCCGGTGAAGATCGCGCCGACCTGGCTGGGCTGTTCGTCGCTGGTCAGCGTGACGGACTGGCCGGTGGTGGTGACCGGCGCGGCGGCGGTGGACTTGCTCGCACTGGCGGACGCGGTCGCCTTGGTCGCTGACTTGCTTGCCGAGGCGCTCGCCGTCTTGCTCGCCGAGGCAGTCGTGCTCTTGCTGGCACTCTCCGTCGTGCCGGTACTCGCACTCGCACTCGCGGTCGCTGTCGCCGCGACCCGCTTGGCCGTGTCGATGGACCGCAGCAGACTGACGCTCGCGCCCGCCGCCCCCGTCGTCGCGACGACGAGTCCGCCGCCGACCATGATCCCGGCGGTGATCCCCAGCAGGATCCGCCGTCGGGACCTGCGCCCGGAACGGGTCCGGGCGAAACGACTTCCTGGATCGGCGTTTTGCATGGGCTGCTCCTTACCTCGGTGGCGGAATCGACACCTACGGGGAGGAATCGCACCGGACAACACCATCCGATGCTGCGGCGCGGTACTGAGACGGCTGTGTGAACAAAGTGAGAACTCTCTGATGGTCGAGGAGGCTCTGGACAATTACCTCTCCTAAAGAGCTAAAATCCAGGTATGGCCGAGCGCGATCAAGCAGAGGAAGCGAACGAGCTCGCAGAGCTCCTCGTCGGCGTCCAGCGGCTGATGCGCCGCAGGCTGCGGCAGGACCTCACCGGCGCCCGGCTGCCCGGCGCGCAGGTCGAGCTGCTGCGGCTGGTACGGGGCCGGCCGGGCATCGGCGTCGCCGCGGCGGCCAGGGAACTGCACCTCGCCGGGAACTCGGTCTCCACCCTGGTCAACCAGCTGGTGGCGGCCGGCTACCTGGAGCGGGAGGCGGACCCCAGGGACCGCAGGGCCGCGCGGCTGACCGTCACCGAGGCCGCGCAGCAGCGGATGGGGGAGTGGGACGCCCGGCGCAGCGAGCTGGTCCGCCGACACGTCGCCGGCCTCCCGGAGCAGGACCGGGACGCCCTGGCCGCAGCGCTCCCGGCGCTGCGCAGGCTCACCGAAGGACTGCACAACGAGCTGGAGGGAACATGACCGTACAGCTGCCCGAGAACCCACCCGCCGACGAGGCCGGTGTCGCAGCCGTCCGCTGCACCGGCCTGGAGTACGCCTTCGGGAGCACCAAGGCGGTGGACAACCTGGACCTGACCGTGCACGCCGGTGAGGTCTTCGGCCTGCTCGGACCCAACGGGGCCGGCAAGACCACGGCGATCCGGGCCATCACCACGCTGCTCCCGGTGCCGACCGGGATGATCACCGTCTTCGGCCACGACACCGCCAAGGACCGGATGGCGGTCCGCCGCCTGCTCGGCTACGTGCCCCAGCAGCTGTCCGCCGACGGCGATCTGACGGGACGGGAGAACGTCTCGCTGTTCGCCAGGGTCTACGACGTGCCGCGGCGCGAGCGCGCCCCGCGGGTGGCCGAGGCGCTGGAGGCGGTCGCCCTCACCGACGCCGCCGACCGCCTCGCCGGGTCCTACTCCGGCGGCATGGTCCGCCGCCTGGAACTTGCCCAGGCGCTGGTCAGCGCCCCGCGCCTGCTGATCCTGGACGAGCCCACCATCGGTCTCGACCCGATCGCCCGGACCAGCGTCTGGGACCGGATCGACGAGATCCGGCACGCCACCGGGATGACCGTCCTGGTCACCACCCACTACATGGACGAGGCCGAGCAGTACTGCGACCGGGTCGCGCTGATGCACCGCGGCCGGATCCGCGCCCTCGGCACCCCCGAGCAGCTCAAGGCCGACCTGTCCGGGGAACTGGAGGCGCCCACCCTGGAGGACGTCTTCCGCCACCACGCCGGCCAGGGCCTCCATGGCGGCTCGTCCGCCGACAGCAGCGACGGAGAGGATTTCCGCGATGTCCGCCGTACCCGCCGTACCGCCAGTCGTGTCGGCTGAGGCTCCCGCCGGGGCCGTCTCCGCCGGACCGAGCTCCTCGCTGTCGCTGCTGCTGGTGCCGCCGCGCCCGCGTACCGGCTGGCAGCTGATACCGGCCAGGGTCCTCGCCATGTGCATCGTGGAGCTGCAGAAGCTGCGCCACGACCGCACCGAGCTCTACACCCGGGCGGTGCAGCCCGCGCTGTGGCTGCTGATCTTCGGCGAGACCTTCACCCGCATCCACGCCATCCCCACCGGCGGCGTCCCCTACCTGGACTTCCTGGCGCCCGGGATCATCGCCCAGTCCGCGATGTTCATCGCCATCTTCTACGGCATCCAGATCATCTGGGAGCGCGACGCCGGCGTCCTCACCAAGCTGCTGGTCACCCCGACGCCGCGGACCGCCCTGGTCACCGGCAAGGCCTTCGCGGCCGGGGTGAAGTCGGTGATCCAGGCGCTGGTGGTGATCGTCTTCGCGGCGATCCTGGGCGTCGGGATGACCTGGAACCCGCTGAAACTGCTCGGCGTCCTGCTGGTGGTCGTCCTCGGCGGGGCCTTCTTCTCCTGCCTGTCGGTGACCATAGCCGGCATCGTCCGCACCCGGGACCGGCTGATGGGGATCGGCCAGGCCATTACCATGCCGCTGTTCTTCAGCTCCAGCGCGCTCTACCCGGTCAGCGTCATGCCCGGCTGGCTGCAGGCGGTCAGCAAGGCCAACCCGCTCAGCTACCAGGTGGACGCGCTGCGCGGACTGCTGCTCGGCACCCCGGCGCACCTCGGCACGGACATCGCCGTCCTGGTCGTCGCCGCGGTGCTGGGCATCGTGGCGGCCTCCGCGCTGCTCGGCCGGCTCGCCAAGTAGGAGGCCGGCCCGAGGGTTACGGTCGCTCCTCGTGATCGGGCGCATTCCGGTCGTGACCCGCGTCGTTCCAGCGCGGATCGTCCCAGCGGGGGTCGTCCCACCAGTCGTCGTCGCGGTCCCTGGAGTTGGCCAGGACCGCGGCGACGGGCGGGATGACCATCGCGACCACGCACATGGCGATCGCCGCGCCGACCGAGTAGAAGCGCACGACTCCCCACGCCATGACGAACAGCCCGATGCAGGCACCCATCATGACGAAGTAGCGGACGTGGCGCCGGTGAGCCTGCACATGTCCAGGTTACGACCGGAGCTGCGCCGATGCGACGATCCGACGGACGGCGTTGCGGCGCCGCGGCGCGCCGGGGGCGTGGCTGCTGCCGGTGCGCCCCGGATCGGACGTACGGTGTGACGATCAGTCGAACCGGCGAGCGGAACGGGGTGCCCAGGCGTGGCGGAGACCAGGCTCAAGAAGAAGCCCTACGAGCGTGAACTCTTCCGGCTCCAGACCGAACTGGTCGTCCTTCAGGAGTGGGTGCGCAGCACCGGCGCCCGCGTGGTCGTGGTCTTCGAGGGCCGCGACGCCGCGGGGAAGGGCGGTGCGATCAAGCGGGTCACCGAGCACCTCAGCCCCCGTGTCGCGCGGATCACCGCCCTGCCCGCGCCCACGGAGCGGCAGCGCACCCAGTGGTACTTCCAGCGCTACATCGAGCACCTGCCGGCGGCCGGGGAGATCGTCCTGTTCGACCGCAGCTGGTACAACCGCGCCGGGGTCGAACGGGTGATGGGCTTCTGTACGGCGGACGAGTACCACCGCTTTCTGCACCAGTGCCCGATCTTCGAGCGGGGGCTGGTCGAGGAGGGCATCTACCTGCTCAAGTACTGGTTCTCGGTCAGTCTGGAGGAGCAGGAGCGCCGCTTCCGGGACCGCCGCGACGACCCGATGCGCCGCTGGAAGCTCTCCCCGATGGACCTGGAGTCCATCACCCGTTGGGAGGACTACTCGCGGGCCAAGGACGAGATGTTCGTCCACACCGACATCCCCGAGGCCCGCTGGCACGTGGTGGAGAGCGACGACAAGCGCAGCGCGCGGATCAACATGATCTCGCACCTGCTCTCCGCGATCCCCTACGAGGAGATCCCGACCGAGCCGATCGCGTTCCCCGAGCGCCCGCCCTCCCGCGGCTACCAGCGCCCCCCGCGCGACGAGCAGCACTACGTCCCGGACGTCGCGGCCGGCCTGGGCAAGCAGGGTTAGGCGCCTGCCGGCTGCACCCAGTAGAGCTGCTTGTGGCCGCGCGACTCGAACTCCTCGGCGGCGGCCTCGGCCTCGGCGTGCTCGGTGAAGCGGGCCACGACGTAGCGGTTGCCGTTGTCGTCCTGGCGCATCAGTACGAAGGCGGCCGGTCCGGGCTCCCCGGCGGGCGGGTGCGCCTCCTCGATCCGGGCGAGGTGGCGGACGTTGTCGCGGTCGTCGGGTTCCTGGCTGGGCGCGCCGTCGAACCAGGCGTCGAGGATCTCCGCGAGCAGCGCGGCGGAGGTCAGCCGCAGGCTCAGGGCCAGCACATTGGCGTCGTTCCAGCGCCGGGCGCCGCCGGCCGTGTAGGCGTCGGTGCACAGTGCCGCCCGTACCCCGGGCACCTTGTTGGCGGCGATGGACGCCCCCGTCCCGGTCCAGCAGCACACCACGGCCTGCTCGGCCCGGCCCTCGGCGACGTCCCGCGCGGCGACCTCGCTGCAGTAGGCCCAGTCGTCCCGTTCGTCGGGACGCAGCGCGCCGTGCGGGACCACGGAGTGGCCCCGCCGCTCCAGTTCACCCGCCAGCAGTCGGGCCACGCCCTCGTCCATGTCCGAGGAGACGGAGATACGCATGGCCCGACTCTAGTGCTGCTCAGCCCTGGGCGCTGAGGGTGAAGCTCTGGGCCGCGCCGCCGGTGCAGGTCCACTGCTGCAGCCGGGCGCCGTCCGCGGTGGAGACGCCGGTGACGTCGAGGCACTCGTTGGTGCTGCTGCGGGGGCTGAAGCTGTAGCTGCCGTCCGCGTGCTGGACCGGCAGCCACTGCTGGTTGGTCCCGCCGCCGTAGGACCAGAGCTGGATCGGGACGCCGTCCCCGGTCGCGCCGGAGCCACCGGTCACGTCCCAGCCCACGGTGGCCGCGTTGCGGGTGACCACCTTGTAGTAGCCGCTGTCGGTGGGCTGGAACTGCCACTGCTGGTTGGCGTTGCCGCTGCCGCAGGTCCACTGCTGCACGGCGGTGCCGTTCGCGGTGGCGCCGCCGGTGGCGTCAACGCACTTGCCGCTGTTGGTGTTCACCACCTGGTACCAGGAGCTGGAGTTGATGCCGCCGGTGCCGCCGCTGCCGAGGGGCGGCCAGGTGAACGTCGCCACCGCCTTGGCCGGCAGGGTGTAGCTGAAGGACTGCCCGCTCTCGGACACGTTGAAGGTGTGCGCGTTGGCGGTGTCGGCGTTCAGCACCACGAGGGCGGTCGACCCGTCCGGGTTGCGGAAGGCGACGTCCTCCACGTTGCCGCTGCCGAAGGTGTTGGAGTCCAGGCGTACCGCGCCCGGCTTGACGAACTTGCTCGCCTGCCCGAGGCCGTAGTACTCGGCGTTGTAAGTGGCGCCGCCCGTACTGTCGTTGACGGTGACCACCCCGGTGCAGGTGGTGCAGTTCATCGACGGGCCGCCGCTCGGGTCCAGCGCCATGTTCCAGGTGACCACGGACTTGGCCCAGTTGCGGGTGGCGCCGATGATCAGGTTCTCAGTCTGCCAGACCAGCGAGTCGGCGAAGGTGTTGGCCGACTGGCTGCCGGAGCACTCGGTGAAGTACGTGTCCTTCGTGGGGAAGGAGTTGTGCACGGTGGTCTGCGCACTCGGGACGCCGCCGTAGCAGTGCCAGGCCACCCCGGCGGTGTACTGCGCGGCGGCGGAGTTGCCCAGGATCGTCGAGGGGAAGGTGGTGTCGTCCCAGTTGTGGTCGTAGGCCAGGATCCCGGTGCTGAGACCCGCGGCCTTGATCGCCGGACCGAGGTAGTTCGCGATCAGCGTCGCCTCGTTGCTCGCCGAGAAGGTGGAGCCGGGGTAGTTGGACGGCGAGTACTCGGGCTCGTTCTGAGGGGTGATCAGCGAGACGGGCACGCCGGCCGCCTTGTACGCCTGCAGGAACTTCACCAGGTAGTTGGCGAAGGCCTGGTAGTCGGCGGTGTTGAGGGTGCCGCCGATCATGGAGCCGCTGGTCTTCATCCAGCCGGGGGCGCTCCAGGGAGTGGCCATCACCGTGGTGGCCGGGTTGAGCTGCAGGGCCTGCTGCAGCAGCGGCAGGATGTAGGCGTTGTCGTGGGCGACGGAGAACTGCGACAGGCTGGTGTCGGTCTGCCCCGCGGCCACGTCGTCGTAGCTGTAGAGCGAGCGGGCGAAGTCCGAGGCCCCGATCGGCTGGCGCAGGAAGTCCAGACCGATGCCCTGGGTGGGGTCGAAGAGCTTGGACATGATGGTGTTGCGCTGCGGGGAGTTGGCGATCAACCAGGCCGAGGAGTCGGTCAGCGAAGCCCCGAACCCGGTCATGGTCTGGTACGTCGCAGACGGGTTGACCGTGATCGTCTGGCTGGCCGACCCACTCCCGGCGGCGAAGGCCGTACCGGCCTGCGGAGCCAGCAACTTGCTCTGGTCGGCGGTGGTCTCCCAGACCGACACGGCAGTGGCAGCCGCCGTCGCGGCATGGGCCGCGCCCAGCCCCATGACCGATGCCGGAATCAGCGCGGCTGTGGCCAGCGACGCCGAGATGAACCTGATGCGGGACACGATGCTCCTTACTCAGCGCTCCTGAAACAAAATGAAACAATTTCTGCAACCCAACTGAAACAGAGCAAAGACCAGTTGGCAGAGAGCTGTCAATGCATCGTGCAAAAAGGCAGGTTCCGGAACCGTCGGGACTGTCGGCGTCTCCCGATGAAACAAAATGATGAAACAGAACCCCATTCCGGCGCAGCGAGCGCCGGTCGAAGTGCTATGTGTCCTTGCGGATCGCGGCCGCTCGCTGTTCCACATCGGCCAGGAACCAGTCGGGCACTTCGCCCGTGCTGCGCAGGTGCAGCCGTTCGTCGGGGCTGAGCTGGTTGGACGCCTCGTCCACGGCGATGGCGTAGTCCGCCATCCGGTCCGAGGTCCGGTCACGCCGTGCGGACCCGCCGAGCGCTGCGCCGGTGCGTCCCCCGAGGCCGCCGCAGCACCGTGATCCAGCCGAAGACGCCCAGCCTGCGCGACTTCTTCCCGAGCTGGTCACGCACCGCCAACCAGCAAAGACGATCGTCGTTCAGCTGCGGGTCACGCTTCTGCTCATCCACTGGGATCCCCCCTTGATCGACCGGAGCAGAGCGTAAATCCGGCGTTTCCCGAGGCACAACGGGGGACGCTCGCCGGGCCATAAGGCATCGGAGGGCCGCGCGGATCCCGTGGGCCTCTGGCCTATGCGGTCGCGTACATGCCATGCTGCAGGTGGCGCCCCGTCAACGCCCGGTGCGGGGCGCCACACGCTTGTGCTGCCGTTCCGGAGCCGGAACGTGCGTCGGCCCCGTCGACGGGGGATGCGACGGGGCCGGGCGATCAGCGCTAGCTGACATGCCAACCAGTATGCAGGGTCACGGACCGACTGTCAGCAGAGTCACGAAAGAATCACGGCCGGGGCTCCGGTGGGGCGCCGGTAATGGCTGCGCCCGCGTCGCCGTCCTGGGCTAGTCTCCCGGGGTCGGCGGACGAAAGGGAGTTGGGGATGGCTGTGGTCGAATTGCGGACCGAGCGGCTGCGGTTGCGCGGCTGGCGGGACGAGGACCTGGAGGCGTTGGTCGAGTTGGACTCCGACCCCGAGGTCATGCGGTACGTCGGGGACGGGAAGCCCAGGACCCGGGAGGAGGCGGCCGCCGGGTTCGACCGGTTCCGGGCGACCTGGGCGGAGCTGGGCTACGGACTGTTCGCCGTGGAACTCGCGGAGACCGGCGAGCTCACCGGGTGGACCGGCCTGGCGGTTCCCACATTCCTGCCCGAGGTCATGCCCGCCGTGGAGATCGGCTGGCGGCTGTACCGGCGCCACTGGGGCCGTGGCATCGCAACCGAGGCGGCCCGTGAGGCGCTGCGCTTCGGCTTCGAGGACGCGAAGCTGGACCGGGTGGTCAGCATCTGCCACGTGGACAACGAGCCCTCCCACCGCGTCATGGAGAAACTGGGCATGCGTCAGGACCGACTGACCTTCGTACCCGCCCACGGCAAGCAGGTACGGGTGCTGGCGATCACCAGGGACGAGTACCAGGCGGCCCGGAGCGCCTGACTGCGCCTACGACGGCACCTACGACGGCAAAGGAGGTGCGCACGCCGGTATTTCCCGGCGCGCGCACCTCACAGGTCACCGCGAACGGTCAGTTGTGGCCGTACCGCTTCTCCTTCTTCCGCGCCATCGGCTGTGACACGGAGGGCATCAGCATCGGCTCGGTGTTCTCGAGCGCCGGGTCCTGGGCGTACTGCCCGGGCTGGGCGGCGGTGCCGTGACTCTTCTGCTGCTTGCGTTCGCGGTTCTTGACCTTCGACATGGGATGTCTCCTGCATGGTCTCGGATGCACAGCACCCGCATGGAGCAGGTGCATTCCCACCGTGGCAGCCGTCGCGCGGTCGCGCATCTCGAAGCGCTACGCAGCGTTACGATCAAGGGAATTCGCGTCGGCGGCGAAACGGGCCTGTGGTTCTGGCGGGTGCGAGACCGAATTGGCTGACCAACCGTCATGCCTGGTCGGCTGCTTGGATGTTCACGCCGAGCGCGGAGAGTTGCTCGACGACCGGGTCGTCGGGGTCGGCGTCGGTGATCAGTCCGCTGATCTGCTCCCAGGGCAGGACGCGGTAGCGCGAAGCTGTGCCGATCTTCTCGGAGGAGGCGAGGATGTAGGTGTCCGCCGCGCGTGCGGCCAGGGCGCGTTTCATCGCGGCCTCCTCGGCGTCGCCGGTGGTCAGTCCCGCTTCGGGATGCACACCGGTGACGCCGAGGAGGCAGAGGTCGGCGGAGACGTTCTGCGCGGCCTCGACGGCGGCCGCGCCGCAGGCGACCGCCGAGTGCTTGAAGATGCGGCCGCCGAGCAGGAAGAGCTCTGCCTGCGGGTGGTCGAGCAGGGCGGCGGCGATGGTCGGACTGTGGGTGATCACGGTGCAGGACAGGTCCCGCGGGAGTGCGCGGGCGACGGCGAGGGCGGTGGTGCCGCCGTCCAGGATCAGTGCACTGCCAGGCCGTACCAGCGCGGCGGCCACCGAGGCGACCTTCCGTTTGCCGTCCGGGGCCACGGTCTGCCGGGCGGCGTAGTCCGCCGTGGCCGGCGAGACGGGGAGCGCCCCGCCGTAGACCCGCTGGCACAGTCCCTCGGCCGCGAGATCGCGCAGGTCGCGCCGCACGCTGTCCTCGGAGATCCGCAGCGCGGTGGCGACGTCCTTGGCGACGATCTTGCCCTCGCGGGCGAGCAGCCCGAGCAGGTGGTCGCGCCGTTCGGCAGCCAGCATCCGTGTTCTCTCCTGTTCTTGCACGTTTCTGCATGTATCGTAGCGCCCATGAGCGTGAACCCCCGCCCCGGCATCGACACCCCCGACCACCGCGGCCGCGTCGGCCTCGACCGCGCAGGCCGCGGACTGGACCGCAACCCCGACGTCGTGGTCCGCGACGTCGAGCTCACCTCCCAGGGCTGGCACGTGCTGCGCCGCACCACCTTCGACTACCGCCGCCGCGACGGACGCTGGGTCACCCAGCGGCACGAGACCTACGACCGCGGCAACGGCGCGGTAGTCCTGCCCTACGACGCCGAACGCCGCTGCGTCCTGCTGACCCGTCAGTTCCGATACCCGGCCTACGTCAACGACCACCCCGACGGCATGCTCATCGAGGCCGCCGCAGGCCTCCTCGACGCGGACGACCCGCCGGCCGCAGTATGGCGCGAGAGCGCCGAGGAACTCGGCGTCACCCTCGGCCCGCTCACCCACGTCCTCGACGCCTACATGAGCCCCGGCTCCGTCACCGAACGCCTGCACTTCTATGCGGCCCCCTACACCGCAGCCGACCGCACCGGAGCGGGCGGCGGTGTCGAGGAGGAAGGCGAAGACATCGAGGTCCTCGAACTACCCTTCGAAGAAACCCTCGCCATGATCCTTGACGGACGCATCACCGACGGCAAGACCATCCTGCTCCTCCAATGGGCAGCCCTGAACGGCCCCTTCGCCCCCACCATGGCATCCGCCCGCGCCGACGCTACACACTGGGCGACTTGACCGGTAGTGACGCGGTCCCCCTAGCCTCTCGCGTTCGTTTTGTTCGTTTTAGGGTACGCTGGGGTTGCTCGTCCGACCCGTAGGAGGCATGCCGTGGCAAGCGCAGCAATGGACGTGACCGTACTGCCGTCGGATGAGCCGATGGACGATCTTGCCGATTTGGTTCGGCGCCTGCCCGCTACACCGCTCGCGGAGTTGGTGGGTCCGGACGGTCAGCGGATCGCGCTGCCCGAGGAAGTGTTCCGGGCACTTGCAGCGGTGGTGAATGCGATGGCCAGTGGTCAAGCGGTGACGATCGCGCCGCACAACCAGACGCTCACCACCCAGGAGGCAGCAGAGATACTCGGGGTGAGCCGGCCGACTCTGGTGCGCCTTCTGGACGCCGAGCGAATTCCTTACAGCCAGCCAGGTAGGCATCGGAGGATACTGCTTCGCGACGTACTCGAGTACGAACAGCAGCGACGTCACGAGCGGCGCGCTGGGCTGGACGAACTCATCGCTGTCAGCGAAGAGGCCGGGATGTACGAGGCCACCGCGACGCCCCGGCGGACCAGGTAGCGCCGGATGACCACCAGCGCCCTCCTCGACACCTGTGTGCTGTACCCAGCGCACCTACGTGACACCCTGCTGCGTTTAGCGGAAGCAGGCCTGTTCAGACCCCTGTGGTCTCCCGACATCCTTGAGGAATTGCGGCGCAACCTGGTGATGCCACCAGGCCTGGCGGAGAACGCGGTCGATCGCACGATTGGGCTGATGAACCGCTACTTCTCTGATGCTGAGTGCACCGGCTATCAGGCACTCGTCGATGCGATGGAGTGCGACGCCAAGGACCGTCATGTACTGGCTGCGGCAGTCCATGCGCACGCCGACACCCTGAGCACGTTCAACACCAAGGACTTCCCGCCGCACTCGCTGGCTCCGTACCCGGTCGCGCTGGCCACCCCGGACGACTTCCTCCTCGACCTCCTGGACCTCGCGCCCCGGCTCGTGGTCGGTTCCCTGAAGGACCAGGCCGCCGGGCACAAGCGCGAACCGAAAACGCTGGCCGGGCTGCTGGCAGTCCTCGCGCGTAGTGGCGTGCCCGCTTTCGCCGACGAAGTGCGGCGCCTGGTCAACTGACGAGCGAACTTCGCCGTCCGGCGGGCATGGTCGCCCCGTGCCTCTGCGTAGCCGACTCACCGGCGCGGCACACTGGCGGGTATGACCGTCTCGCTGCACCACATCGTGGTCGACGCCGTCGATCTGCCGGGTCTTGCCCGTTTCTGGGCTGAGGTGCTGGACTGGCGGGTCCTTTCCGAGCGGGAGCGGGAGGTGGTGATCGGACCTGCTGTGGACGCCCCGGTGGGGATCTGCTTCATGCCGGCGGTGCAGGGCAAGGCCGGCAAGAACCGGTTGCATCTGGATCTGAACCCCGGCCCGGGGGAGCGGGAGGCGGAGATCGTTCGGATTCTCGCGCTGGGGGCCAGTCGGGTGGAGATCGGTCAGCTCGGGACGGAGTCCTGGACGGTGCTGGCGGACCCCGAGGGCAATGAGTTCTGCGTGCTGCGCGGGAAGCGGACGCTGATCGGCTGAGACACCGGTGGATCTTCCCGGGTGCGGACCGTGCCCGGGTCGCGCAGCCTGGGTACATGGAGAATCCCGACCCGATCGTCATCGTCCTCCCCCCTGAGACCGGCCCCGACGGCACCGGGCGCCGGGTCCAGCTCGGTCACAACATCGTGGCCCTCGCCGAGAGCCGGGCCGATGTCGAGAAGCTGCTGGAGATGGCCGGTCTCACCGAGTGGTTCGAGCTGGATCCTACGATCGTCGAGTGGCGGCTCGGCGGGCCCGACGACTGGCCGTCGGAGGAGACCGCGCCGGGCAGCTCCTGGTCGTCCGGCGATTCGTTCTCCTAAAAAAGGGCTCTTCTGCTGGATCTGTGGGTGTGATCATGCGGGTTGGCGGCGGGGTAGGTGCGGGCGGTTGCCGCCGAGGCAGAGCATGACGAGGGCGATGATTGCTTCGGCGGTGCGGAAGCCGAAGCCCCGGCGGATGATGAGCCTGGTCTTGGTGTTCGTTGACTCGATCAGTCCGTTGCTCAGTTGCTCGACGACGGCGTGGAGGATGGCGTCGTAGTGACGGCGGATCTTGCGGCCGAGTTCGACGAACGCGAGGATGCGGCTGCGTGCGGCCCAGGTCAGCCAGCGGTCCAGGGCGGCAATGGCGGCATCGGTCCCCTCGGTTCTGGCGATCTGGTAGATCGTGCGCAGGCCCTCCTTGAGGAGGTAGGCGCGGTGCAGGCGGGGGTCGTTGGTCGCGATCCAGCCGAGTTTGGCCTGCTGGCGGGGCGTGAGGTCTTCGGGGTTCTTCCACAGGGCGTGCCGGGAGTGCTTCAACTTACGTGCCAGATCAGGGTCGCCGGCCTCGCGCCGGGCTCGGTTCCAGGCGGCGCGGCGCTCCTCGTCCAGGGCATCAGTGGCCCAGGCGACCACGTGGAACGGGTCCATGGCGCGCACGGCGTTGGGGGCCCGTTCGGCGACCACGTCGGCGATCCACTCCGCACCGTCCGCGCTGATGTGGGTGAGCTTGTGGGAACGTTCCTCGCCGAGCGCGTCGAAGAAGCCGCGCAGCGGGTCCTTGCCGTGGCCCTCGCACATCCATACGACCTTGCGGGTGTCGTGGTCCACCACGACGGTCATGTACTTCTGGCCCCTGCGGTAGGAGATCTCGTCGATGCCGATCCGGCGCAGGCCGGCGAGGCGGTCGATGCCCGCGTCAGCCTCGCGTTGGTAGCGGGTGATGATCGCGCCCACGGTGCGCCAGGCAGTCCGCATCAGCTGGGCGGTGGCCGCTTTGGAGCACTCGGTGGCCATCCAGGTGACCTGCTGGTCGAAGTCGTAGGTGTGACCGGCGCCGTGCCTCGCCCAGGGCACCGCGGCGACCACCACTCCGTGTCGCTTGCACCTCACCCGAGGTGCGTCGGCCTCCAGGAACAGCTTCAGCCCGGCCGCGTCCAGGTGTCGCCAGCGGCGTCGACCAGCCCCGGCATCAAACCCCGGACTGCGGGTCCCGCAGCTCCCGCACCGCCGTCGCACCCGCGACTTCGCCCGCACCGCGATCACCATGACCTGCGATTCATCCTCGAACCACATGTCCTCCGGCGCTGCTTCCTCGCATCCGACCAGTGCCTTCAATACGGTGGTGAACCGCACGCCGTTCTCCCTACGCATCTGATCCTGAGCCTCGATACCTCAAGATCTGCACAGGGGACGGCGTGCATTGCGTCAGGCGCTCCGAACCGACCCACAGATGGAGCACAAGAGCCTAAAAAAGGGTGTCCCGCATGAGCAGCAGTGCCGAGATCCAGGCGGACGTCCTGAAGTCGATCCGCAGCTACCTCAGTGCAGGTGCGCCCTTCCACCCGACGGCCACCGACCTGTGCCGGTTCAAGCCCTACGGCCGGCAGGCCACCGAGCAGGCGCTGCGCGACCTCGCGGACGCGGGCACGATCGGGATCGCCATGCCGCAGGGCGAGCCCCGGCGGGTGAGCTGGGTCGCGACCAACTGATCAGATGGCGTAGCTCCATACGGTGATCATGTAGGCGCCGTACCAGGCGCCGAAGACGGTCGCCACGGCCAGGGTCAGCACGGCGGTGCGGGTACGGGTGCGGGCGATGGTGCGGGCGAGAGGGATCAGGAAGACCAGGGCGGGGAGCAGCAGGCGCAGCTTGGAGTGGTAGTAGTTGCTCTGGCAGAGCGTCAGGATCACGATGCTGGTGCCGTAGACGACCAGGGGCGGCCAGCTGCCGCGCTGCCAGGTGACCAGGGTCGCGCAGACCAGGGCGATGAGCAGGACGGCGGTGCTGACCGGGACCCAGCCGTCGCCGGTGGCCAGGGTCTGGACCAGGAAGTCCCAGATGGCCCGGCCGTTGTCCCACTGGGTGCCCCAGCCGGCGCCCTGGATCTGGAACCAGGCGTCGGCCCGGCCGACCCGCAGCGCCACCCAGAGCAGGTAGAGCGGGGTGCCGGCGCAGCCCAGGGCCAGGGCGGCGAGCGGGCGCCAGCTGATCCGGCGCTCGCGCACCAGGTGCAGCAGCACCGCCACGCCCAGCGCCGCGACGGCGGCGACCGCGGCCGGCCGGGTCAGGCCGACGAGCAGGGCGAGCAGGCCCGCGGTGAGCCAGGCCCGGCGGTGCGCGGCGAGCAGCATCCCGGCGGCGAGGGCCAGGAACAGCGACTCGCTGTAGGACATCAGGAACACCAGGGACATCGGCTGCGCCCCGGCCAGCAGCACGACGGCGACGATTGAGGTGCGCCGTCCGTACAGTCGGCAGAACAGCAGCAGCACCACGATCAGCGCCGCGATCAGGGCGAGGTTGGCGGTGACGATGCCCGCCATCGGGATGTCCAGCCGGGTGATCCCGTGCACGGCCCGGACCAGCATCGGGTAGAGCGGGAAGAACGCCAGGGTGTTGCCGGTGAGCTTCCCGGACGGGTCGTAGCTGAAGCCGTGCGGGTAGCCGTGGGCGGCGATCTCCAGATAGAAGCCGCCGTCCCAGGTGGTCAGCCGGTTCCGCAGGCTCGGGCCGCCGGCCGGGATCATCGCGGACAGCACCAGCAGGTGCGCGGCGGTCGTCACCGCGTAGACCGCGAACGCGGGCCACACCAGGACGGCGATTCGCCGGACCCTGCTCCGGGACGGGGCGGCGTGCTGCGGTGCCGGGGCGTCGCCGGCCGCCGCGGCGTCCGCTTCGGTGGTGCTGCTGGTCATCGTCGGCCGTGCCGTTCGGGTCGCGTCGGGGTCACCCCGCTGCGCGGGACGGCGCTCAGTTTTTCACATCCGGCCGGCCTGGACGGGGAAGCCGGTCCCGAAACGGCCGGACGGAGATTTCACCTGATCGGGCGAGGTCGCCTCGACCCGGGGTCCTGCGGGGTGTGCACGACCTAGCGTGAGGAGAGATCCAGGTACGGATTCCACGTACGGATCCCACGTTGGGACCGCTCGACGAAAGGCCCGGCCCGCATGCCTCAGCCCTTCACCCTTCCTGACTTCTACATGCCGTACCCGGCACGGCTCAACCCGCACCTCGAAAGCGCCCGCGAGCACTCCAAGCAGTGGGCACGTGACATGACGATGATCGAGGGGTCGGGGATCTGGGACGAGGCGACCTTCGACGCCCATGACTACGCCCTGCTCTGCGCCTACACCCACCCCGACTGCTCGGCCGAGGAGTTGGCGCTGGTGACGGACTGGTACGTCTGGGTGTTCTTCTTCGACGACCACTTCCTTGACATCTTCAAGCGCACCGGGGACATGGCCGGGGCCAAGGCCTACCTGGACCGGCTGCCGTTGTTCATGTCGGGGATCACGGGAGCTGATGCGGCGGAGCCGGGCAACGCGGTCGAGCGGGGGCTGGCCGACCTCTGGGCGCGGACGGTGCCGTCGATGTCGGCGGACTGGTGCGGGCGGTTCCGGGAGAGCACCCGGGCGCTGCTGGAGGAGTCCCTCTGGGAGCTGGGCAACATCAACGAGGGCCGGCTGTCCAACCCGGTCGAGTACATCGAGATGCGCCGCAAGGTCGGCGGTGCGCCCTGGTCGGCGGACCTGGTGGAGCACGCCGTCGGCGCCGAGGTACCGGCCGCGATCGCGGCGAGCCGGCCGATGCAGGTGCTGAAGGACACCTTCGCCGACGGGGTGCACCTGCGCAACGACCTGTTCTCCTACCAGCGCGAGGTCGAGGACGAGGGCGAGCTCGCCAACTGCGTGCTGGTGCTGGAGAAGTTCCTGGGCTGCAGCACCCAGGAGGCCGCCGAGGCCACCAACGACCTGCTGACCTCACGGCTGCGGCAGTTCGAGCACACCGCGCTCGCGGAGGTGCCGCGGCTGCTGCTGGAGAGCGGGACCGACCCGCGGTCGTCCCTGGACGTCGGGCTGTATGTGAAGGGCCTCCAGGACTGGCAGGCCGGCGGGCACGAGTGGCACATGCGCTCCAGCCGCTACATGAACGGCCACGCCGGGACCGGGGATGCCGCGGCCGCGCGGCTGCTGTCCGGGCCGCTGGGGATCGGCACCTCGTCGGCCCGGCTGCTCGACTCGCTCGCGCAGTCGCTTCCGCATCGGCTGCGGCAGCACGGCAACGTTCCGCACCGCCCCGTCGGCCACCTCCCGCTGCCGGACTTCACCATGCCCTTCCCGCTGCGGATGAGCCCGCACCTGGACGCCTCCCGGGCGCACACCCTGGAGTGGGCCGCGCGGCTGGGCCTGACCGGCGCAGGCGGCGTCTGGACCGAGGAGAAGCTGCGCGGCTACGACTTCCCGCTGTGCTCCGCCGGGATCCACCCGGACGCGACCCCGGAGCAGCTGGACCTGACCAGCGACTGGCTCGCCTGGGGTACCTACGGCGACGACCTCTATCCGCTCCTGTTCGCCCGCAGCACCGACGGCGGAGCCGCCGCCAAGGCGTGCACCGAGCGACTCTCCCTCTTCATGCCACTGGAGCCCGGCGCACCGACGCCGCCGCCGACCGGCCCGCTGGAGAGCGGGCTGGCCGACCTGTGGTCCCGTACCGCGGGGCCGATGGACGCGGAGTCCCGGCGCCGGTTCCGGCACACCGTCGAGTCGATGACGGACAGTTGGCTGTGGGAGCTCGACAACCAGCGGCTGAACCGCATTCCCGACCCGGTCGACTACATCGAGATGCGCCGCAGGACCTTCGGTTCGGACCTGACGATGAGCCTGTCCCGGATCTCGCACGGACGGACGGTCCCGCCCGAGGTCTACCGCAGCCGTCCGGTGCGTTCCATGGAGAACGCCGCGGCCGACTACGCCTGCCTGCTCAACGACGTCTTCTCCTACCAGAAGGAGATCCAGTTCGAGGGCGAGGTCCACAACGGGGTGCTGGTCGTCGAGTCCTTCCTGGGCTGCGACCGGGAGGCCGCGGTCCGGATCGTCAACAACCTGATGACGGCCCGGATGGAGCAGTTCCAGCACGTCGTCGACCTTGAACTGCCCACCCTCTACCGGGACTTCGACCTCACCGCGGAGGCCAGGAGCACCCTCGACGGCTATGCCGCCGAGCTGAAGGACTGGTTGGCCGGCATTCTCAACTGGCACCGCGGCTGCTACCGCTACGACGAGGCCACGCTCCTGCGCCACGCGGGCGCCACCGTGTTCCCTTCGGGAGGCGCACTGCGACGACCGACCGGCCTGGGCACCTCGGCGGCCGGCCTCGCGGACGCGCTCCGAGCCGGTACGGTCATCGCCCCGGCGCAGCGGGGATTGGCGGCGCGGCGCTGATCGTTTCCCCGACCCCGGAGAGCACGTCCAGGGCGCGGTCCACGTCCGCCGAGGTGGTGTAGAGGTGGAAGGCGGCGCGGAGGTTGCCCGCGCGGTTGGACATCACCACTCCGGCTCGGGCCAGTTCGGGGGCGGCGGTGCCCAGCCCGGGAGTTGACACGATGGCGGACTCGCCGGGGACGGGGCGGTGCCCCAACTCGGCCAGGCCGGCGCGGAAGCGCTCGGCCAGGGCCAGGTTGTGGGCGCCGATCCGGGCCGGGGTGAGCTCCTCGATCAGCGCCAGCGACGGGGCCGTACCTGCGAAGGCGTGCCAGGCCGGGGCCACGTCGAAGCGCCGCGCGCTCGCGGCGAGCCGCACCGTGTCATAGCACTCCGCCCAGGGATCCTCGCCCGCGTACCAGCCGGGCGCGATCGGCCGCAGCGTGGCCGCCGCGTCGGGGGAGACCGCGAGGAAGGCGGTGCCGCGCGGTGCCAGCAGCCACTTGTAGGCGCCGCAGACCAGGTAGTCGACCTGGTCGGCGCGGATCGGCAGCCAGCCCAGCGCCTGGGTGGCGTCCACCAGCAGCCGGGCCCCGTGCACGGCGGTCGCGGTCCTCAGTGCGGTGAGGTCGGCGACCCGTCCGTCCGCCGACTGCACCGCGCTGACCGCGACCAGGGCCGTCGACGGACCGACCGAAGCGGCCAGCTCCTCCAGCGGGAGGGTGCGCACGGTGAGGTCGCCGCGACCGTGGAACGGCTGCGTCAGCGAGGTGAAGTCGCCGCGCCCCAGCAGGACTTCGGCCCCGGCGGGCAGGGCTGCGGCGACCAGCCCGACCAGGGGCGAGACCTGCGCGCCGATCGCCACCTGCTCGGGCTCCACCCCCACCAGCCGGGCGAAGGCGGCCCGGGAGGCGCTGACGGGGACGTCGTAGCCCACCGGATTGATCCGACCGGCCGCCCACTCCGCGAGGTCCGCGACCAGCGCGGCACGGGTGCGGACGGGCGGCAGGCCCATCGAGGCGGTGTTGAGGTAGACGGTCTCCGGCGCGAACTCGTCCGGTGCGAGGGAGGGGATCTGGTCAGAGGTCATGCAATCCAGCATCACCGCAGCCGATCGATAAGACAACGGCGACTTTTGCATCCCATCCCCAAGCAACCCTTATGCTACTTCAGCGCCTCCAGCTGGGCCGTGAGTGTCGGAACGTCCCGGAACGTCAGGCCGATCGCCGCCACGTGCTTCCAGCGCAGCACCCCCTCCGCGTCCACCACGAACACCGCTCGGCGCAGCATGCTGCCCAGGCCGATCCCGTACGCGGCCACGGCCGTGCGCCCGGTGTCGGCGAGCAGCGGCATCCGCAGCTGGTGCTTGCGGGCGAAGCTCTCATGGCTCTCGATGCCCTGCGGGCTGATGCCCCAGACCGTGGCGCCCAGGTCGGTGAAGGCCTCGAAGCCGGACGAGTACGAGCACAGCTGCTTGGTGCAGGTGGCCGTGTCGTCGCCGGGGTAGAAGGCCAGCACCACGGGGTGGCCGCGCTCCGCGGAGAGCGTCAGCTCGGAGTGCACCAGCTCGCCGTCGACGAGCTGCACCGCGGGCAGGGTGAAGTCGGGGGCAGCGCTGCCGACCTCGGGGGATTTCGCCATGGGGTCTCCGGATCTCCGCAAGCAGATTGAGAGGGATCGAACGGATCATTCTCCTGCGGAACCCAAAAGACCAGTCCTGCCCGTCAGGGCGACAGACCGAAGGTGATCCGGTAGCCGGCCTCCCCGGTCGCGGTGAAGGTGCTGGTGGCGTCGTCGTCGACGTAGGAGTAGGCGAACGGCTCGGCCCGCTTGAAGTCGGCCGCGTAGTCGACCGGCCACTTGGTGGGGTCGCAGGCCGAGCGCGGCGCCCACTGGGCCCGGCAGCAGTACTGGTCCGTCCCGAAGATCCCGCACGGCGACTCGCAGCCGACCACCGCCCCACCGGCGTGGATCTGCAGCGCGGCCGGGCAGACCACGGGCCTGGTGCAGCCGGCGGCCGAGCAGCCGTGGGCGCTGATCGCGTCCTTGGAGGTGCCGCCGAACTGGTTGATCCACATCGGCAGGTTGGACCCGTCGACCATGCTGACGTCGTAGAAGTCCAACCCGCTCCAGGCGTTCAGGTTGAACTCGGCCAGCGTCGCCGGGATGGAGCCGTATCCGGGGCACTGGAATCTGCCGCCGCAGTCCCCGGTCTGGCAGTGGCCGGTCCCCGAGGCGTTGAAGGCGCATCCGGTACGGCCCCAGAAGCGTCCGTTCCAGTGGTCGGGGACGGAGATGGTCAGCGACTGACCCGGCTTCAGCACCCAGCCGGTGGTGGTCAGCGCGGGCTGGGCGGTCTGCTGTCCGGCCGCGACCCAGACGGTCTGCGCGACCGCGTTGACGAAGGTGACGTTGCGGTGGCCCGCGGCAGCGGCGGGGGCGGAACCGGCGGAGGCCGGGGCGGCCGCGGCGGAGGCGGGGGAACCGGCGGACCGGGCCGCCGAGGAGGAGGGCGAGTGGACGGGGGTAGCCTGTGCCCGCACGGAAGCAGTCGCGCGGGGGGACACGGAGACGGACGGGGACGTGGAGGCGCCCACTCCCGTGGCCGACAGGTTCGACGGATTCGACGGGTTCGCCGCCGAGACCAGGGTCTGGGCGGTTCCGGACTGACCCGAGGTGGTGCTCATGACGACGCACAGCGCCGCCACCCCGGCCGCGGCCAGGGCCACCCACCACTTCCAGCGTCCGGAGACGCGTCCTCTGCTTCTCAGTCCTCTGCTTCCCATGTACAGGAGACGCGCGGAACACCGCGCGACAACAGAAATCCCACGGGTTTCCGTTGTCCGCGGCGCCCCGTTCCGTCTCCTGTACAGCGGGGCCCCGCACACCGGGCGAAGGGATACGGAACGACATGAGCGCAGGCGGACGGACCAGAAGGAGCGGGACGGCGAGCGCGGGCACGGTGCTGGCCGCCCGCGAGGGCGACGCCCAGGCCCTGGACGTGCTGGTGGCCGAGTCGCTGCCGCTGGTCTACAACATCGTCGGCCGCGCCCTGGACGGGCATCCGGACACCGATGACGTGGTCCAGGAGACCCTGCTGCGGGTCGTCCGGGGGCTGGGTGACCTGCGCGAGCCCGAGTCGTACCGGTCCTGGCTGGTCGCCATCGCGGTGCGTCAGGTACGCGACCGTGAGCGCGAGCGGAGCAGCTCCCGCAGCCACCAGGCCGGCCTGGAGACGGTGGCGGAGATACCCGACCCGGCCTCGGACTTCACCGCGCTCACCGTGCTCCGGCTCGGCCTTACCGACCAGCGCCGCGAGGTGGCCGAGGCGACCCGCTGGCTCGACGAGGACGACCGGGCCCTGCTCGCGCTCTGGTGGCTGGAGGAGACCGGCGAGATCAGCCGCCCGGAGCTGGCCGAGGCGCTGGGGCTCTCCCCTCGGCACGCCGCCGTCCGGGTCCAGCGGATGAAGGAGCAGATGCAGACGGCCCGGACCATCGTCCACGCGCTCCGGGCCGAGCCCGGCTGCCCGGGTCTGCATGAGCTCACCCGGGTCTGGGACGGTGCGCCGGGGCCGCTCTGGCGCAAGCGGCTGGCCCGGCACATCCGCGAGTGCGGGATCTGCGACGGGCAGGGCACATCGCTCTTCCCGGTCGGGCAACTGCTCGGTGGGATGCCGCTGCTCCCGGTGCCGCCGACCCTGGCCGCCTGGGGCGTCCGAGGCGCGCAGAGCGCCCTGCCGCACACCGCCGTGCTGCGCCACGGCCACCGCGCGGCGTCGAAGGGACGGGCGCTCTCGCGCGGCAGGGTGCTGCTGCACGGCAAGGCCCTCGCGGTCTCGGCCACCGCCACAGGGGTCGCCGCCGTCGCGGCGGGCGCACTGGTGGTTTCGGGGCTGGGCGGCAGCCCGGCCGCGGACGTGCGCCCGGCTGCCGCCGACCGGCCGACCACGACGGTACCGGTGCTGCCGGTCACGCTTCCGCCGACCACCCTGTCGGCTTCCCCGTCGCACGCCGCCTCCCGCAGCGCGAGCCCGTCCGGTACCCCGTCGAAGACACCGGCCGCCTCGGCGGCGGCGGTCCCGGCGCCGGTCACCCCGGTGAGCTCGTCCAGGAAGGGGGTCAGCGTCTGGAGCTTCAACGGCGTCGACAGCGCCCTCACCCAGTCCGGGGCCACCTGGTACTACACCTGGTCCACCACCCACGCGGGCATCACCGCACCGTCGAGGATCGGGTTCGTTCCGATGATCTGGGGGCCGGGTTCGGTCACCTCGACCGCACTGGCACAGGCGAAGAGCTCCGGCCCGTACCTGCTGGGCTTCAACGAGCCCGACATGTCGGCGCAGTCCAATATGACGGTCGATCAGGCACTGCAGCTCTGGCCGCAGTTGGAGGCGACCGGGAAAATCCTCGGCAGCCCGGCGGTCGCCTACGGGGGCGACACCGCCGGGGGATGGCTGGACCGGTTCATGAGCGGGGCCAAGGCGAAGGGCTACCGCGTCGACTTCATCGCCCTGCACTGGTACGGCGGCGACTTCACCACCACCGACGCGGTCTCCCAGCTGCGCGGCTACCTCCAGGCCGTCTACAACCGCTACCACCTCCCCATCTGGCTGACCGAGTACGCGCTCATCAACTTCTCCGGCGGCACCAGCAGTTACCCGACCGGCCCGCAGCAGGCCGCCTTCGTCACCGCCTCCACCCGCATGCTGTCCGGACTGTCCTACCTCCAGCGCTACGCCTGGTTCGCCCTCCCGGCCTCGGACTCAGCCCCCAGCACCGGCCTCTTCCGCAGCGGCCCCGTGGCCACCGACGCGGGCCGTGCCTTCGAGAGCGCGGGCGGATAGCGCGGGTGGTGCTGCTGTAACGCCGGCGGCGGGCTCACTGGGGGACGTCCACGACGGTCAGATAGAGCGTGGTCGAGGCGAAGAAGGGGCCCTCGACGAGATGGTCCAGCCAGCGCTGCGCCTCCTCGGCGCTGAAGTAGCCTGCGGCCACCGCACGTTCGGTGTTCCGCCGGAGGCCGAGCACCTGGTCCGCCTCGCGGAGGTCCCGGAACACCGAGACGACGGGCAGCACGGCGGAGACGGTGAACCCGGCCGTGGTCGCCAGCCGGGCCAACTGCCGCCCCAGCGCCCCGTTGCGGACGATCCGCTCCGCGATGTGGCGAGTGTAGGCGCGGGAGAGCTCCAGCTCGGGGTGGTCGATGGCCAGCGTCTCCCAGTCCGGCTCGGCCATCACCAGCCTCCCGCCGGGCCGCAGTACGCGCCGGGCCTCGGCCAACACCTGAGCCGGCTCGGCCACATGCTGCAGCACCCGGTCGGTGTGCGCGCGGTCGATGCTCGCGTCCGCGTAGGGCAGCGCGTGGATGTCCCCGCGCTGCAGTGCCACTTGGGCGAGCTCCGCAGTCCTGGCCCTGGCCTGGTCCAGCATCTTGACGTCGGCGTCGATGCCGAACACCGCCCCGGACGGCGTGACGGCCTCGGCGAGCGCGGCAAGGTCCGTCCCCGGACCACAGCCCAGATCGAGCGCGGTCTCCCCGGCGCGTGCGGTCAGCGCCTCCAGGGCCAGCTGCTTGTACGACTGGGCGAACTCGGTCGCGGCGATCCGGTCCTGGTACGCGATCCGGTCCGGCACCGCCGCCTCGAAGAGCTGCTCGGCAACCCGAGCCGTCGACGCAAGCTCCCGTTCGAGCGTCTCCCGTCCCGAGGGGGTCAGTCGGAAGGGGAGTTGACGCCCCTGCAGCTCCATCCGTTCGATCAACCCCTTGGCCTCCAGCCGCGCCAGAGCCCCCGACAGACTCCCGCGCCCGAGCCGGGCCCCTGTCAGCTTCTCGATGGCGGTGTTCATCGCATAGCCGTGCAGGGGACCGTCGGCCAGCACGAACAGGGCGAGCATCTGGGCATCGTTGGTACGCATGGCTGCAACTCCCTCAATGACACGCGACGCGTGTTAGTGGTGATTGGGAGTATGCACCATGGGGAGGGGTAGCGGAGCCGCCCCGGCTCCCCGAGCTACCCGCCCCGCCTCACAGATACAGCCCGTCCCGCGGAGCTGCCTGCTGCGGGAGGAGGATGCCTGGGCCCTGGCGCAGGGCGTAGAGCTCGGCGAGGGTTGCGCCGCCGGGTGGGGTGGGGGCTGCGGAGGCGAGCCAGGTGGTGGACTCGGTTTCGGTGAGGGGGCCGACCTCGATGCGGGCGAGGCAGCGGCCGGGGCGGACCACGGCAGGGTGGAGGCGTTCGAGGTCCTCGTTGGTGGTGACCGCCACCAGGACCTTGCGGCCCTGGCCGAGCAGACCGTCCGTCAGGTTGAGGAGCCGGGAGAGCGCCTGTCCGGCCGCGCGCTTGGCGCCGCCGCGGATGAGCTCGTCGCAGTCCTCCAGGAGCAGCAGGCGCCACTGCTCCTCGCCGCTGTCGTCGCCGGCGCCCGGGCCGTGGTGCTGGCGCTGCGGGCCGAGTGCCACCTCGATGAGGTAGCCGGGATCGGAGAACAGCCGCTCCGGGTCGAGCACGCACTCCACCGAGCACCATTCGCGCCAGGCGCGGGCCAGGGTCCGCAGCGCGGTGGTCTTCCCGGTGCCGGGCGGACCGTGCATCAGCAGCAGCCTGCCCATCACCTGCTCGGGCTGGAGGCTCATCAGGCCGTCGAAGGAGTCGACGACGCTGCGGGTGTAGTTGCTGCGGACCGCGTCCCAGCCGGGCGCCTCGATCCGGCGCCGGGCGCGGACCGGGCCGCGGCCGGCGGCGAGGTGCCAGAAGCCCATGGCGACCACGTCCTCCTCGGTGGGCTTCTCCTCCTCCGCGCCGTCGATGGCCTGCGCCAGGATGTCCTTGGCGAGTTCGTCGTCGGCGGCGGTGACGGTCACGTCCGCGTTCACTGTTCCACCGTTGCGCCACCAGGACGCCTTGAGGGTCCAGCCCGGCCCGTCCGCGAGCAGCACGGTGCGGTTGTCCGCCTCGCTGCGCCGGATCACCCGTGCGCCGGTCGGCAGCAGCGTCGCGTCGGGCTTGGCCGGGCTGACCGAGGCGGATCTGGCCCAGGGCTGGGCGCCCGTGGTGAAGGAGGCGAGCGCGAGGGCGTCCACGACGTCGCCGGGGCCGTCGCCGTCGTCGAGACTGATGCGCAGCGGCAGCAGGTCGGCGGGCTCGACGGAGGCGGCCGTCCCGTCGCCCGGACCGGCCTGATGCAGAAGAGTCATGCAGGAGATGATCCGCTACGCGCAGGCTCCGGCACAGCGGTTTTTGGAGTCGATCACTGACGTGATGTCAGCAATCATGTTCGCCTCACTGCTGTGGACGGGGCGGGCGATGTGGGCGATGCGGGTGATGTCGAGCCCGGAGCCCCCAAGTGGCGTGGGAAGCCGTCACGAGGGGGCGCCGAGGGGTGGCTCGGCTGGGTCGGCCGCGCTTCATGGCTTGACGGCCGAGAAGGGCGACGCGACGTGTCTCACATAAAGCCATCATGGTGATGCATCGTCAAGAGCGTTGCCAGTATTGATGAGTTGAACACAACAGATGGCACAGGCGGGCGCCTCTTGCGCCGACTTCCGACGAGTGGGGCCGGTGATGAGGGACCATGTCGTGCGACAGTACGAACAGTTGAATCGCCCGGTCGGACCGACCGGGAGAAGAGGGTAGGGACAGCGTGTCCGACACGTCAGCCGATCACGTGCACGACGACAGCGACGGGGACGTGCCTCCCTCGCTCGATCTGCGGCCGGACGTACCGCACTCCGCCCGGCTCTACGACTACTACCTGGGCGGCAAGGACAACTTTCCGGCCGACCGCGCCGCGGCCGCCCAGGTCGTGCAACTGCTTCCGCACGTCCCGGCCGGGGCCCGGGCCAACCGCCGTTTCCTGGGCCGGGCCGTGCGCTCCGCGGCCGAACTGGGCATCCGGCAGTTCCTCGACATCGGCACCGGGATCCCCGCCGCGGGCAACACCCACGAGGTGGCCCAGGCCGTCGACCCCACCGCGCGGGTCGTCTACGTCGACAACGACCCGATCGTGCTCGCCCACGCGCGTGCCCTGCTGCGGGGCAGCCAGGAGGGCCGCACCGGCTATGTGGACGCGGACGTCCGCGACCCGGAGAAGATCCTCGGCTCCGCGGAGAGCCGCGAACTGCTGGACTTCAGCCGACCGGTCGCGCTGATCTGCGTGGCACTGCTGCACTTCATCCCGGACGGCGAGCGCCCGGCGGAGGTGCTCGCCCGCTACACCGCCGAACTCGCCCCCGGCAGCGTGGTGATCCTCTCGCACGCCACCGGTGACCTCATGGACGCCGACAAGCTGGCCGCCGCCGCGTCCGCGCTGCAGGCGGTCAACAGTTCCGGGGTGAGCCTCACCCCGCGCACCCATGCCGAGGTGCTGCGCCTCTTCGAGGGACTGGAACTGCTGGAGCCCGGCGTGGTCCCGGTCCACGAATGGCGACCGGACGGCGACCTGGAGGACTCGGTGCTGCCCCGCTCGCACGCCAACGCCTACGGCGGGGTCGCCATCAAGCCGTAGCCGCGAGCGCATCCGTACGGTCCGCGGCGAGCAGGCGGTCCACCGCCACCGCCGCCGCGCGGCCGGCCCGGTTGGCGCCGATGGTGCTGGCGGACGGGCCGTAGCCGACCAGGTGGACCCGGGGGTCGGCGACGGCCCTGGTCCCGTCCAGCCGGATGCCGCCGCCGGGGGAGCGCAGGTTCAGCGGTGCCAGGTGGCCCACCTCGGGGCGGAAGCCGGTGGCCCAGACGACGGTGTCGAAACGCTCGGTGCGGCCGTCCGGCCACACCGCCCCCTCCGGGGTGAGCCGCTCGAACATCGGCAGCCGGTGCAGCGCGCCGAGCTCCCTGGCCCGGAGCAGCGCCGGCGTCGGCGGCAGCCCGGTGACCGAGACGACGCTGGCGGGCGGCAGACCCGCCCGGACCCGGCGCTCCACCATGGCGACGGCGGCGCGGCCGATCTCGGGTGTGAACCGGTCCTCCCGGAACACCGGCGGCCGCCTGGTCACCCAGAGGGTGTCGGCGACGGCGGCGGTCTCGGCCAGCACCTGGATCGCCGAGGCGCCGCCGCCCACCACCAGCACCCGCCGACCCGCGAACTCCTGTGGGCCGCGGTAGTGCGAGCTGTGCAGCTGCCGGCCGCGGAAGTCGGCGGCGCCCGGGACAGCAGGGATGAACGGCCTGGTCCAGGTCCCGGTCGCGTTGATCAGCGCCCTGGCGGTCCACCGCCCGGCGTCCGACTCCACCAGCAGTCGCCCGTCGCCGGCCTCCCGCACCGCGTGCACCCGTACCGGGCGCAGGACCTGGAGGTCATGGGCGCGCTCGTAGGCGGCGAAGTACTCCGGCAGCGCCTCGCGGGCGGGGCGCTGCTCGCCGAAGGGCGGCAGCGGCATGCCGGGGAGCTCGTGGAAGCCGTGCACGGCGGCCATGGTGAGGCTCGGCGGCCGGTGCGCCCAGGCCCCGCCGGGGGCCGGCTCGGCGTCCAGGACGGTGAAGCCGGGGCCGGGCAGCAGACCGCGGCGGCGCAGATGGAACGCCGCCGCCAGCCCGGCCTGCCCGGCGCCGATCACCACGACATCAGTTCGATGCTGTACTGCTTCCTGGTCAACCGTCACGCCGGTGCAACACTCCGCAGGGGTGAGCTGCTTCCCGTTCGTGTAGTCCTCGGGTTGTAGGTCGGCGTACGGGGGGACCCTGAGATTCCTAGGGGTAGGCCGGGTCCTCTGGGCGGATCACCGGAGCGCCGCCGACTCCTAGCGTTGAGTGCATGGAGCGTATGACCGAGCAGGCGATCATCGACCGGCGCGTGTTGGCGCAGCGGGACGCGGACGGATGGCTGTTCCTCGTCGAGGCGGCGCAGACCGGGCTGGCATCGCTGCGGACGGCCTGGCGGTCCCTCGTACGTCGTCCGGGTTGGCAGCCTCCGGCTCGGGTGCCTTCCGTCCGGGGAGGTGCCCCGCGATGAGCTGGCTCCAGCAGCTGCTGGTGGAGCTGCCGGCCCCGGCGGTGTACGGGGCGGAGGCGGCCGTGGTGCTGGCCGAGTCGGTGCTGCTGCTCAGCGCCTTCGCGCCGAGCCTGACCACGCTGCTGCTCTCGGGGTTCCTGGCGCGGACCGGCACTGTGCAGCTGCCGCTGGTGATCGCCACCGCGGTGACCGCGGTGCTGGTGGGGGACCTGCTGGCGCAGCGGACCGGACGGGCGCTCGGACCCCGGCTGGGAACCGGCGCGATCGGACGGCGCGTGCCCAGGACCATGCTGACCCGTACCTACCGGCTGCTGGCCCGGCGCGGTGGGGCGGCGGTTTTCGTCTGCCGGTTCATGCCGGTGGTACGGACGCTGGCGCCGCATCTCGCCGGGGCGGCCGGGCTCCGGTTCCGCAGGATCGCGCCGTACAGCCTGGCCGCGGGGCTGCTCTGGGCCTCCGCCGAGTCGGCGACGGGGTACGCAGTGGGGGCCTCGTACACCCGGCTGACCTCGGTGGGGCCGGTGCTGGCGGCGGTGGCCGCGGTCCTGCTGGCGGTGGCCGTGCTGGTGCTGCGCCGCAGGGCGCTACCGGCGCTCGCGGAACGGCCGGCCGTTCCGCGGCAGCTCTCCAGGGAGCTCGAAGCCTCGCTGGCCAGTCATTCTGCGGAGTGACGCCGTACGGGTGCATTAGTGACAATGAATGCCTATTCGGCCATCTGTCGACAAATTGATGTGCCGTTGAGTGTGTCCAGGAGGTCCGGAGAATCGATTCCCCTACCTTCGCCACGTGCGGGTGCAGCCCCGGAACCCATCCGGGCCCCCGCACCGGCACTTCTGGAGGTAGACCGTGAGCCCTGCTCGCGTGATCGGTTCCCTGGCCCTCGCCGTCTTCTTGGCGTTGCCTGTACATGCAGCCCGGGCCGCCGATGGGCCACCCGGTCCCCGCTCCGGGCCCGCGCAGCACGGCAAGGCTCATGCACGGCACCACCTGGCCGAGTTCCCCAGCAGGCGACCGGTCGCCGTTCCGGCCGCTGATACGTGCGCATAGGGGACGACCCGGTCGGCGGCTCCCCCTCAAGAGCCGTCGGCCGGGTCGAGTCTGATGCGGGGCTCTCAGGCCCCCGGGTGCAGCCAACAGGCGACCGTGCGGTTCTCGCCCTCCCTGTCGGTGGGGACGGTGAGCAGCGGCAGGTCGGTGCGGCAGGGGTCGAAGGCCTTGGGGCAGCGCGGGTTGAAGGCGCAGCCCGTGGGCATCGACCGCAGGTCCGGCGGGGAGCCCGGGATGCCGCTGAGTTCGCGCCGCTCCCCACGCAGCGGCGGGAAAGCGTTCAGCAGGCCGTGGCTGTAGGGGTGCAGCGGGTCCTTGTAGAGCTTGGCCGCCGGGGCCTCCTCCACAATCCGGCCGCCGTACATGATGGCGATCCGGTCCGAGAACTCGACCAGCAGCGACAGGTCGTGGGTGATGAACAGCACCGAGAAGCCCAGCCGCTCCCTCAGGTCGACCAGCTGGCGCAGGATCTGACGCTGCATCACCACGTCCAGCGCGGTGGTCGGTTCGTCCATGATGACGACCTGCGGCTCCAGGGCCAGTGCCATGCCGATCATCACCCGCTGGCGCATGCCGCCGGAGAGCTGGTGCGGGTAGCTGCCGAGCCGGTCGGGGGCGATGCCCACCAGCTTCAGCAGCTCCTTGGCCCGGGCCAGCCGCGCCGACTTGGGCATCCTCGGCTCGTGCGCCGCGATGACGTCCATCAGCTGGGAGGCGACGGTGTGCACCGGGTTGAGCGAGTTCATCGCGCCCTGGAAGACGATGGAGGTCTCGGCCCAGCGGAACTGCCGAAGACCGGCGTCGCTCAGCCGCAGCACGTCCACCGGGTCGCCGCCCGGCTGGTGGTAGATCACCTTGCCGCCGGTGATCACCCCGGGCGGGGGCAGCAGCCGGGTCAGGCCGTAGGCGAGCGTGGACTTGCCGCTCCCGCTCTCACCGGCCAGGCCGAGCACCTCACCGCGGTGCAGCGTCAGACTGACGTCCCGGACCGCCTGCACCGAGTCCTTGCCGAGGCCGTAGTCGACGCACAGGTTCTGGATTTCGAGGACCGGCTCCTTGCCGGACGCCTTGCTGCTCACTGTGCGACATCCTCACTCGTGCTGGTGGATCCGACCACGCCGGCTCCGGGCCGGTCGGACTCGTCGGGCTCGTCCGGGATCGGGATGACGACCGGGGTGAAGCCGACCCGCATCCGTACCGGGCGGCCGTCGGCGCCCTTGGCGCCGCGCTCGCCGTTGTTGCGCAGTCGCGGGTTGACGAACTCGTCGATGCCGAAGTTCACCAGCGACAGCGAGGTGCCCAGGATCGCGATGGCGAGTCCGGCCGGGACGAACCACCACCAGGCGCCCTGGGCCAGGGCCTGCTGGCTCTGCGCCCAGTACAGGACGGTGCCCCAGTTCCAGTCGGCCAGGCCGGGGACGCCGATGAAGGCCAGGATGATCTCGCTCATCACCGCGTAGATCATCGTGCCGATGAACCCGGAGATGATCACCGCGCTGAGGTTGGGCAGCAGTTCGAAGACGATGATGCGCCAGGTCGACTCCCCGGTGGCGCGGGCCGCTTCGATGAAGTCCCGGCGCCGCAGCGACAGGGTCTGCGCCCGCAGCACCCGGGCTCCCCAGGCCCACGAGGTGAAGCCGATGACCAGGCCGACCACGGTCTCGCCGCCGGTGGGCAGGCTGGAGGTGATGATGATGATCAGCAGCAGCGCCGGGATCACCAGGAACACATTGGTCAGCGCGGACAGCGCGTCCGAGGCGAAGCCGCCGAGGTAGCCGGAGGTCACCCCGATCAGCACCGCCAGCGCGCTGGCGACCAGTCCGGCCAGGAAGCCCACGTACATGACGCTGCGGGTGCCGTCGACGACCTGGCTGAAGATGTCCTGGCCGAGGTGGGTGGTGCCGAACCAGTGGTGCCAGGACGGGGCCTGCAAAAGGTCGTTGCTGCGCGCGCTCGGGTCGTACGGGGTGATGTAGGGGCCGACGATCGCGAGGACGGTGAAGAACAGCAGCAGCCCGGCGCCGACGGCGGCCTTGGGGCTGGACAGGAAGCGCAGATGGCGGCGCCTGGACCGGGTGGAGTCCGGCGCGGTCGCCTCGGGGTCGTGCGGGGAGACGGCGCCACCCGAGGTCAGGGCGGTGTTGGACGCGGCGGTGGCCATCGCTCAGCCCTCCTTGCGGGTGCGCGGGTCGAGGATCAGATAGGCGATGTCCGCCAGCAGGTTGGCCAGCAGCACCGCCAGGGTGATGCACAGGAACACGCCCTGCATCAGCGGGTAGTCGGTGGAGCCGACGGCCTGCAGCATCATGTAACCGACGCCCGGGTAGTTGAAGACGATCTCCACCAGCACGGTGGAGCCCAGGATCTGACCGATCGCCAGCGAGAAGCCGGAGACGTTGGGCAGCAGCGCGTTGCGGGCCGCGTAGTTGAACATCACCCGGCGGTCCGACAGTCCCTTGGCATGGGCGACGGTGATGTAGTCTTCGGAGCCGACGGTGACCATCATGTTGCGCATGCTGAGGATCCAGCCGCTCATGGTGGTGACCACCAGCATTGCCAGCGGCAGCCAGCTGTGCTCGATGGCGCTGCCGATGAAGGTGGTGTCCGCGTGCGGTATCAGCCCGGGGTCGTAGCCGCCGGAGACCGGGAAGGTGCTGCCGACCGCGATGACCGTGGCCACCGTCAGCAGGCCCAGCCAGAACGCCGGGATCGAGGAGATGAAGGTGGTGACCGGCAGCAGGAAGTCCAGCCGGGAGCCGCGCAGCCAGCCGGACAGCACGCCCAGGAAGGTGCCGAGCGCGAAGCTGATGATCGTCGCCGCGCCGGCCAGGCAGATGGTCCACGGCAGCGCGTTGACCAGGATGGTGGAGACCGGGGTGGGGAAGTTGGAGAAGGAGATGCCCAGGTCGCCGTGGGCCAGCTTGGCCAGGTAGGCGGTGTACTGGGACCAGAGGCTCTGGTGCTTGTTCAGCCCGAACAGGATGTAGAGCGAGGCGATCGCATGGGAGTCGATCTGGCCCCGGTTCTTGTTGATCAGGGCCATCACCGGGTCGCCGGGTATCAGCCGGGGGATGAAGAAGTTGATGGTGATCGCGGCCCAGGCGGTGAACAGGTAGAACGCCAGCCGTTGCAGGAAGTACTTCATTGGGTCACCTCCGCCGGGGCCTTCGTGGGCCCGTGCTCGGCGTCGAAGAGCCAGCAGGACGCCCAGTGCCCCGGATCCCCGTTGACCGGGAAGCGCGGCGGCAGTTCGGTGCGGCAGATGTCCATGGCGTGCGGGCAGCGCGGGTTGAACCGGCAGCCGGCCGGCGGGTCGATCAGGCTCGGCGGCTCGCCGCCCGAGGCGTCCACGGTGTCGTCCGGGGTGCCCTCGCCGACGATGCGGTCCGGATCGGGCGCCGAGCTGATCAGCAGCTGGGTGTAGGGGTGCGCCGGGTTCTGGGTGACGGTCTCGCTGTCGCCGCCCTCAACCATCCGTCCCGCGTACATCACCAGGGTGTCGTCCGCGAAGTAGCGGGCCGAGGCGATGTCGTGGGTGATGTAGAGGATGGCCAGGTGCAGCCGCTCCTTGAGGTCCCGGAGCAGGTTGAGCACGCCGAGCCGGATGGAGACGTCCAGCATGGAGACCGGCTCGTCGGCGAGCAGCGCTTCGGGATCGGCCGCGAGGGCCCGGGCGATCGCGACGCGCTGGCGCTGGCCGCCGGACAGCTCGTGCGGGAACTTGTCCAGGTAGCGGGTGGCCGGGGTGAGCTGGACCCGCTCCAACAGGTTCTCCAGCGCCTGCTGCAGCTCGGCCGCGCCGCTGCCGGCGTTGCCGTGGATCCGCAGCGCCCGGCTGAGGTGGTAGCGGATGGTGTGGACCGGGTTGAGCGAGGCGAACGGGTCCTGGAAGATCATCTGGACCTTGCGGTTGTACGCCCGGAAGCGCCTCCCCCCGCGTACCGTCACCGACGTCCCGTGCAGCCGGATGTCGCCGCCGGTGCGCGGGTACAGCTGCGCGAGCAGCCGAGCCACGGTGGACTTGCCGGATCCGGACTCGCCGACCAGGGCGGTGACCCGACCCCGGCGGAGCGTCAGGGTGACGTCGTCGACGGCGTGGACCACCCGTGGAGCACGGGTCATGGCCTGGCGTCCCACTCTGCGCACCGCGAAGTGCTTGGTGAGCCCGTCGGCCTCGAGGACGGTGTCGTTGTCCGGCGGCGCCGGTGGCTGATCTGACGTGCGAGTCAGCGTCATCCCGGTTTCCATTCGTGGGTCGGCGCCCCCGGTCCCGCCCGGTGGGGAGACGGGGCGGGACCGGAGCGCGGGTGGGCGATCTGTGCGGTGGTGCGGCCTGCCCGAGGAGCCTGCCGTGGAGCGTGCGCTACTTGGCCGGGGTCAGCGAGAGGACGACCTGGAGCGCGTTGGGGATGGTCGGCTGTCCGCCCGCGTAGACGTTGGAGTCGTCCGGCCAGCCGGTCCAGTTCTTGGTGGAGTACTCGGCGCCGACGTTGCCGGCCGAGGTGGGGATCATCGGGGTCTGCTGCACCATGATGTCCTCGATGGTGCTGAGGGCCTTGGCGCGGGAGGCGTCGTCCGCGGCGTTGGCGTAGTCCTTCAGCGCCTGGGTGGCCTGCGGGCTGTTGAACCGCCCGTAGTTGCCGTTGGGGCTGTCGGTGCCGATGGGCTTGAGGTTGGCGCCGTCCATGATGTTCTCGTAGAAGTCGTACGGCGTGGACCCGCCGTTCGTCCAGTGCATCGCCGCCTGGAAGTTGCCGGCGCCGATGGCCTTGGTCCAGGCGTTCTCGTCGGCCTTGTCGATGGTGGCCTTGATCCCGATCTGGGAGAAGTTGTCGGCGATGATGCTCAGGTCGGTCTGGTAGTCGGACCAGCCGGCCGGGTCGGTCAGGGTGATGGTGACCGGCTTGCCGCTCGGGTCGACCAGGGTGCTGCCGTTGTACTTGAAGCCGGCGGCGGTGAGCTTGGCCTTGGCGCCGGCCACGTCCACGGTGGCGGTCTTGCCCGCGTACTGCGGGGCGATGAAGGAGTTGCCGGCCGGGGTGGGCAGTCCGGTGACGCTGTTGACCAGCGGCTTGAAGTAGCCCGACTCGCCCTGGTTGAAGATGTCCTCGCGGTTGATGACCATCGCCATCGCCCCGCGCAGCGCCGGGTTGTCGAACGGCTTGACGGTGTTGTTGATCCACAGGCCGTCCGCGCTCAGGTTCGGCGGGAAGAACAGGTGGTTGTGGGCCGGGTCCTTGGCCGCGTAGATCGTCTTGGCGTTGGGGATGAAGACGTAGGACCACTCGGCCGCACCGCTGGTGAGCGCGGTGGTCATGGTGTCGTTGCCGGAGTACGAGGTGTACTGCAGCTCCTTGACCTTCGGTGCGGTCTGCCAGTAGCCGCCGGCCCGGGCGTCCAGGATGGCGTTCTGGGTGTTGATGGACTTCAGGGTGTACGGGCCGGTGCCGATCGGGTTGGAGACCACGTCCGTGGTCGGGTCCGCCATCGCGGACCACTGCTTCTTCTGGATGACGAAGGTCTTCAACACCTTGGCCTGGGTGACGAACTGGGAGGTGTTGAAGTTGACGGTGACGGTGCTGCCGCTGCCACTGGTGCTGGCGATGTCGAGCGCGTTGAAGTTGAGCGCCGGCTTGTCCTTCAGGATCTGGAAGGAGTAGGCCACGTCGTCGGCGGTCATCGGAGTGCCGTCGGAGAACGTCACTCCGCTACGCAGCGTGAAGGTGACGGTCTTGTAGTTGTTGGTCCAGCTCCACGCGCTGGCGAGCCAGGGCTTGGCCGCGGCGGCGGGGTTGGCGTCGTTGGGCATCGCCATGGGCTCGTAGATCATGAAGCGGTAGCCGAGGGCCGCTGCCGCCGAGGAGTTGAGGTAGGGGTTGTTGTTGGCGGTCAGCGTCGCGTCGGGCATGCCGATCTTCAGGACGGTGGCGCCGCTGGAGGAGCCGCTGTTGCTCTTGCTCCCGGGGTTGCTGCTGCTGCACGCGGCGAGGCAGGTTATCGCCAGGCCGCCGGCGAAGATTGCGGTGGCGGTGCGGTTGACGCGCATTGATCCCCACTTCGGAAGATGTCGGTTTGAGGGTGTGGCTCACTGCGACAGGGCGCCGGGGGGCGGTCCTGCCTGCTCAACGGGGTGGTGCGAGGCGGATCTCAGGTGGAGCGGCTCGGAGGTGCAGCGGGTGCGGCGGGTGCAGCGGTGCGGAGGCGGGACGCTGCGATCAGGTCCGGGACCGGGTGGAGTCGCGGACGACCAGATGGGTGGGGAGGACCTCCGCCGCGGTCGGCAGCGGCGTGCCCTTGAAGTGCGCGAGCAGCATCCGGGCGGCGGCGTCGCCCATCTCGCGCAGTGGCTGGTGCACGGTGGTCAGCGCCGGTTCGCTGTACGAGGCCAGCGGCACGTCGTCGAAGCCGACGACGGCCACGTCCTCCGGCACCCGCAGCCCGGCCTCGCGCAGGGCCAGCAGGGCGCCGGTGGCGGAGAGGTCGTTCTGGGCGAACACCGCGTCGAAGGAGGCGCCGGTGGAGAGCAGCCGGTTCACCGCGTTGCGGCCCTGCTCGAAGGTGAAGTCGCCGACGAGCACGTGCTCCGGCGGCAGGGGGTGGCCCGCCTCCGCGTACTCGTCGGCGAATCCGGTCAGTCGGTCCTGGACGCAGCCGAAGCTCTCCGGACCGGTGACCACGACCGGCCGCAGCCTGCCGAGTTCCAGCAGGTGGCGGGCGGCCGAGGCGCCCCCGGAGCGGTCGGTGGTGGCGACCGAGGGGAAGATGGGCTGGTGGCCGCGGTCGTCGATCAGGACGACCGGGAGGCCTGCTTCGTGGAGTTCGGTGATGTAGTCGAGGGTGCCCTCGGGCTCTATCACCAGGAGTCCGTCGAAGGATTTCGCCGAGACCTGCTGGGCGAAGCGGCGCAGCGACTCCTCGCCGCGGTTGCAGGTGAACAGCAGCAGGCCGAAGCCCTCCGCCTCCACGACGTCGACCACGCCCTGGAGCACCTCGCCGATCCACGGCCAGGTCAGCGAGGGCACCAGCATGCCGACGATCTGGGTCCGTCCGCGGGCCAGGCCGACCGCGCCGGCGCTGGGGACGTAGCCGAGCTCGGCGATCACCTGGCGCACCCGGGCGGCCGTGGCCGCGTTGAGCTCGCCCTTGCCGTTGAGGACCCGGGAGACCGTGGTCTTGCTGACCCCGGCGTGCTTGGCCACGTCGGCGATGGTGATCGGCACGTCCGCCTCCGTTCGTCATTGATCGGTGGGGAACCGGTTCCGTAACCGGTTCCGTCGGGGAGTCAAGCAGGGTAATCTGCGTCACGTCAATCACGTTCCGGCAACAAAGAGTTAACTCGCCGACCGAGCAGAGAGAGCGCTCTCCGCTTGCCCGGAGCTTGCCCCCGGGCGTGGTTGCTGTCAAGACTCGAAGTCAACGGTGTTGCAGGGATGTGACCTGGCTTCACCTCTCGGAGGCAAGCAGGTCTTCCAGCGGGGCTCTTGACGGTCATGGAGGGTGGGCGCAACACTCCCACTGTGTGAGAGAGCGCTCTCCCGCACTGCTGCGCCGCAGTACGCCATCCCGGCCCGATATGGAGAACCATGACGACCAGCCTCGACCGCTCGTCCGCGTCCGCGCCCGAGCCGCGCTCCGACGCGGGCTCCCGCTTCCCCGTGGACTTCCTGTGGGGCGTCGCCACCTCCGCCTACCAGATCGAGGGCGCCGCCTTCGAGGAGGGCAGGACCGCCTCGATCTGGGACACCTTCAGCCGCGTGCCCGGAGCCGTCTTCGGCGGCGACAACGGCGACGTGGCCTGCGACCACTACCACCGGATGCCCGAGGACGTGGACCTGATCGCCGGCCTCGGCGTGGACTCGTACCGCTTCTCGCTGTCCTGGCCGCGGATCCAGCCGGGCGGCCGGGGCGCCGTCAACCAGCGCGGCATGGCCTTCTACGACCGCCTGGTCGACCGGCTGCTGGAGCGCGGGGTGCTGCCCTGGGTCACGCTCTACCACTGGGACCTGCCGCAGGAGTTGGAGGACGCCGGCGGCTGGCCGGCCCGGGACACCGCCCACCGCTTCGCGGACTTCGCCGAGATCGCGATGAACCGGCTCGGCGACCGGGTGCGCTGGTGGACCACGCTCAACGAGCCCTGGTGCTCGGCGGTCCTGGGCTACGACACCGGCCGGCACGCTCCCGGCAGGCAGGATTTCGGCGACTCCATGGCCGCCGTGCACCACCTGCTGCTCGGCCACGGACTGGCGACCCAGCGGCTGCGGGAGGCCGCGCCGGAGCCGATCCAGGTGGGCATCACCCTCAACACCGCGCACGCGCTGCCGGCCACCGACACCGACGCCGACCGCGCCGCGGCGCGCCGCGCCGACGGCTTCGGCACCCGGATCTACACCGACCCGCTGGTGCTCGGCAGCTACCCGACCGACGTGGTCGACGAGTTGTCGGCCCGCGGGGTGCATCTCCCGGTCCAGCACGGGGACCTCTCGGTGATCGCCCAGCCGCTGGACTTCCTCGGCGTCAACTACTACACCAGCCACTACTTCTCGGGCACCGCGGAGGACGACTCGGCGGTCGAGGCGACGGCCGACGGGGTGGCGCTGACCCGGCTCGTCCCCCAGGGCTACCCGGTCACCGCCATGGACTGGGAGATCACCCCCTTCGGCCTCACCGGCATGCTGACCAGGCTGGGCGCCGACTACCCGGGCATCCCGCTGTACGTCACCGAGAACGGCGCCGCCTTCGACGACCAGCCGGACCAGGACGGCGAGGTCCAGGACGCCGAGCGCACCGCGTACTTCGCCGAGCACATCGAGGCGGTGGCCGCGGCCCGCGACGCCGGCGCCGACGTCCGCGGCTACTTCGCCTGGTCGCTGCTGGACAACTTCGAGTGGAGCTACGGCTACGACAAGCGCTTCGGCATCGTCCACGTCGACTACGAGACCCAGAAGCGCACCGTCAAGCAGAGCGGCCGCTGGTTCCGCGACAACATCCGCCGCAGCCGCCGAGGCTGACGGCATCTCAATCAGCGCAGCATCAACTCTTTGTTGGCAGACCGACCCATGAATTCCCGCACCGAGAGGACCCCCTGTGCGCATCGAGCTCCGAGACGGCGTGCTCCACACCGACGGCGCCCCCGGCCTGCTCGCCACTGCCGACTATCCGTACTACCGGGACAACCCGTCGGTGTGGCGGGATCGGCTGCGAACCCTTCGTGACGCGACCGGGATCCGGTGCGTCACCAGCTACATCCCCTGGCGGCACCACCAGCCGGATCCGGACGTGCTGCCGGACTTCACCGGCTCCACCCGTCCGGACCGGGACCTGCTGGGCTATCTGCGGATCTGCGCGGAGCTCGGCCTGACCGTGATCGCCAAGCCGGGCCCGTTCATCCACGCCGAGACCAACTACGGCGGCCTGCCGGACTGGATCTGCCCGGCGCACAACCCCGAGGTCGAGGCGATCCTGGACGCCGAGGGCAACCCCGGCCTGTGGCCGGGCTCGCGGCTGGGCGCGGACGGGAAGGTCGAGCGCTGGCCGCTGCCGGCGCCGCTCGGCGCGTACTTCACCGCCCGGGTCGGCGACTGGATGCGGGCCGTCAGCAAGGAGGTGCTGCAGGCCACCACCGCCCCCAACGGCCCGGTGGTGCTGGTGCAGATAGCCAACGAGGGCCTGTTCACCGACGGTGCGCTGCCGCTGTGGTGCTACGACTACAGCGCCCCCGGACTGGCCTTCTTCCGCAGCGGGCTGAGCGGGTACTACGGCAGCCTGGACGCCTACAACCAGGCGCACGGTACCGATCACGACGACTGGGCCCGGATCGAACCGCCGCGCGAGCGCCGTACCGCGGCCTCGGTGCAGGAGCAGCTGGCCCGCGCCGACTGGGGCCGCTACCACGCCGATCTGCTGGCCGCGGCCTACCACGGCTGGTCCGAGGCGCTGGCCCCGGAGGTCCCGGTGCTGGTCAACGTCAACCCGCCGGCCGAGCATGTGCACTCCTTCGACGACTGGCTGTCCCGGGTCCGTCCCGAGCGCTGGAACGGCATCAACTACGGCTTCACCAACTGGATGGGCGTGGTCTCCACCGACCATGACGCGCATGCCCGCTATGTGCTGGCGGCCAAGCGCGCCCCGGGCCCCAACATGGAGGAGAACTGGGGCTTCTCGGAGCTGTACGACCGTGCGTACGCGGCCGGCGCGACCAGCTTCCACCAGAGCGTGCTGGCCCTGGCGGCCGGGGCCACCGGCGTCAACGTGTACACCGGCGTGGCCACTTCGGGCTGGGGCGAGGACATGGACGTCATGCACGCCCCGCCCTACCCGGACTGCCCGCCGATCGACGCCGAGGGCCGTCCCACCGGGAAGGCAGGCACGGTCCGGATGCTCGCGGACTTCTTCGACCTGCACGGCGGCGAGTTCCTGGCGGCCCGTCAGGTGACCGGCCCCAGCTGGGCGCTGTACGCGCCCTACGCTGCGGTGGCCGCCTGGACGCCCTCGGACCGGGCGGCCGAGCCGATCGGCGGCGCCGCCTGCGGACGCCCGCTGCGGGCCTTCCACGAGCGGATGCGCACCGAGGGGCGGGACTACCGGGTCGTCGACCTGGAGTCGGCCGACCCCGACGCGCTGGCCGGCCATCCGCATCTGGTGCTGCACGGCGGCGCGTTCATGCACCGCCGGGTGCAGGAGCTGCTGGCCGGACACCTGGCGGCCGGGCACCGGGTCGACCTGGTCGGCGGCGAGGTGCCGCAGCTGGACGAGCTGCTGCGGCCCTGCACGGTGCTGGCCGAGGCGCTGGCCGCGCCCGGCCGTGCCGCCGCGGCCCCGGTCGACGGCCCGCTGTTCGACGGTCCGCAGGTGGTCACCGGCAGCGCCGACGCCTACTGGCGCACCGTCGCCGGGGCGGCCGACACCGGCTACCTCACCGTGCTGATCCAGAGCGACAACGAGGGCCCGGTCACGGTCCACCTGCCGCTGGGCGCGGGCCGGAGCGCCGAGGTCACCGTCCAGGGCGCGAAGGGCGGTGCCGCCGTGCTGCGGATCGTCTCCGGCAGGCTGGGCGACTTCCTGCTCACCGGCCTGAACTCGTTCCTCTCCTCGGCGGTCGTCCCGATGGTCGCGGTGGACGGCGAGAAGGTGCTCGGACAGGTCCCGGCCGACCTCGCCCGCGTGAGCGGGAACCTGCGGGTGCTGACCCCGTAGGCAGGATCTCGGCAGCGGCGTGTGCCGGGCTGGTCGCGCAGTTCCTCGCGCCCCTGGATAGTGCAACGTGCCCACTGCGGGAAGTTGCACCTACCCAGGGGCGCGGGGAACTGCGCGACCAGCCATGTACGGTCCGCACCAGAAAACTCCCAGGGGACTACCAGCCCGCCCCCGGCAGCAGCTCCCGCACCGCGGGCAGCGCAGCGTCCAGCACGGTGCCGAACCACACCGAGAACGGCTTCTGCGCCCGCAGGGCCGCCAGCTCCGCCGGGGTGACCAGTCGCACCGCGGCGACCTCGTCCGGGGCGGGGTGCTGTTCGGCCGCCGCGATCCCCACGAACAGGTGGTTGTACTCCTTCTCGACCAGGCCGGTCGCCAGGTCCGGGTGGTCGTAGCTCACCGTCCCGGCCTGCTGCAGCCGCACCGGCGCGGCGCCGAGCTCCTCCGCGGTGCGCCGGGCCGCGGCCGCGAACGGGGTCTCGCCGGGGTAGGGGTGCCCGCAGCAGGTGTTCGACCAGACACCGGGGGAGTGGTACTTCGCCAGGGCCCGCTGCTGCAGCAGCAGCCGGCCCTCGGTGTCGAACAGGAATACGGAGAAGGCCCGGTGCAACTGCCCGGGAGCCTGGTGGGCGGCGTGCTTCTCCGCTGTCCCGATGGTCCGTCCCTGCTCGTCGACCAGCTCCAGCAGGATCTCGGTCGCGGTCAGGGTGGTCGGTTCAGTGGTCGACAATGCAGGACCTTTCGGCGTGGGTCGAGCGGCAGGCGTGGCAGGCGTGCCCATTGCTGAGGACCAGTCTGCCGTACCGGGCAGGTGAGCTCGGTGACATGGCCCAAGCTTGTCGCCCGGTGCTGCCGTCCGCGATGATGATCGACACCGCCGTTTTCGGTACGACGTCCGGAAGCGCCTACGATCGCAACGGCACGCCCACCCCCAGGCGAGCCATCGCACGCCCCCTAGGACCGGAGAAACCCATGATCGGCCTCGTTTTGGCCGCCGGCGCCGGACGCCGTCTGCGCCCCTACACCGACACCCTCCCCAAGGCTCTGGTGCCGGTGGACGGAGAGCGGACCATCCTCGACCTGACCCTGGGCAACTTCGCCGAGGTCGGCATGGAGGAGGTCGCCATCGTGGTCGGTTACCGGGCGGAGGCCGTGTACGAGCGCAAGGCCGCGCTGGAGCAGAGGTACGGTCTGAAGCTCACCCTGGTCGACAACGACAAGGCCGAGGAGTGGAACAACGCCTACTCGCTGTGGTGCGCCCGCGACCTGTTCCGCGAGGGCCTGCTGCTGGCCAACGGCGACACCGTCCACCCCGCCTCGGTGCAGCGCACCATGCTGGACGCCAACGCGCGGCTGACGGCCGCCGGCAGCGCCCCCGGCATCCTGCTGGCGCTGGACACCGTGAAGAAGCTCGCCGACGAGGAGATGAAGGTCGTCGTCGACCCGGCCACGGGGGTGCGCCGGATCACCAAGCTGATGGACCCGGCCGACGCCACCGGCGAGTACATCGGCCTCACCGTGATCAACCCGCACGCCGCCGACGACCTGGCGTCCGCGCTGCAGGCCACCTTCGAGCGCGACCCGCAGCTGTACTACGAGGACGGCTACCAGGAGATCGTGAACCGGGGGCAGCGCGTCGACGTGCAGCCCATCGGCGAGGTGTCCTGGGTCGAGATCGACAACCACGACGACCTGGCCAAGGGACGGGAGATCGCGTGCCGGTACTGACCCGACTGATCCCCTCGCCGCTGGTCGTCGACATCAGGGCGGGGGCCCTGGACGACCTCGGCGCGATCCTCGCCGACCAGCGCATCTCGGCCTCGGGCCGGCTGGCGGTCACCGTCAGCGGCGGCTCCGGCGCCGCCCTGCGCGAGCGGCTCGAACCGCAGCTGCCCGGCGCCGACTGGTTCCCGGTCGCCGGCGGCACCCTGGACTCGGCCGTGCTGCTGGCCGAGCAGATGCGCTCCGGCCACTACGACGCGGTGGTGGGCCTGGGCGGCGGCAAGATCATCGACGCGGCCAAGTACGCCGCCGCCCGGGTCGGCCTGCCGATGGTCGCCGTGGCCACCAACCTCGCCCACGACGGCATCTGCTCCCCGGTGTCCACCCTGGACAACGACGCGGGCCGGGGCTCCTACGGGGTGCCCAGCCCGATCGGCATCATCGTCGACCTGGACGTCATCCGGCAGGCCCCGCCGCGCTTCGTCGCCGCCGGCGTCGGCGAGGCGGTCTCCAACATCTCCTGCATCGCGGACTGGGAGCTGTCCTACCGGGAGACCGGAGAGGCGGTCGACGGCCTGGCCGCCGCCATGGCCCGCACCTCGGGAAACATGATGCTGCGCCACCCGGGCACCCTCGACGACGACGACTTCCTCGGCGCCCTCGCCGAGGCGCTGGTGCTCACCGGCATCTCCATGAACGTGGCCGGCAGCAGCCGTCCCGCCAGCGGCGGCTGTCACGAGATCAGCCACGCCCTGGACATCCTCTACCCGACCCGCTCCGCCCAGCACGGCGAACAGGTCGGCCTCGGCGGCGCCTTCGCCACCTACCTGCGCGGCGATCTCGACCTCTGCGGGCAGATGGCGACGGTGCTGGCGCGCCACAACCTGCCGGTGACGGCCGACCAGATCGGCTTCACTGACGAGGAGTTCATCGCCGCGGTGCACTACGCTCCGCAGACACGTCCAGGACGGTTCACCATCCTGGAGCACCTCGACCTCGACCCCACTGCCATCCGGGACGCATACACCGACTATGTCAAACACGTCAGCACCACCGCGTAACCACGGCGACCGCGACGGCAAGCCCGCCAAGGGCGGCAAGCCGACCCTGGCGGAGTTCCGCGCCGTCGCCCACCCCGAGGGGATGCTCCAGCGCCGCTCCGACGAGCACTGGGCCGGACGCCTCTACATGCGCAAGATCTCGTCCCGGATCACCCGGCACCTGGTCGACGCGCCGGTCAGCCCCAACCAGCTGACCTGGCTGATGATGCTCACCGGCATCCTGGGCGGCGCCGCGCTGCTCGTCCCGGGCCTGGCCGGGGCGGTCCTCGCCGCGCTGCTGATCCAGGCCTACCTCTGCCTGGACTGCGTCGACGGCGAGCTGGCCCGCTGGCGCAAGCAGACCTCCACCACCGGGGTCTACCTGGACCGGGTCGGCCACTACATGTCCGAGGCCGCGCTGCTCACCGGCGCCGGACTGCGGGCCGCCGACCTCTTCAAGCACGTCGGCGCCGTCAACTGGATGTGGGCCTTCCTCGGCACCCTGGCCGCGCTCGGCGCGATCATGATCAAGGCCGAGACCGACCTGGTGGACGTCGCCCGGATCCGCCGCGGACTCACCGCGGTCAAGGACTCGGCCGCGGTCCCGCGCGCCTCCGGCGTCGCCACGGCCCGCAAGCTGGCCGCCGGACTGAAGTTCCACCGGCTCATCGGCGGGGTCGAGGCCTCGCTGGTGCTGCTGGCCGCCGGGATCGCCGACTTCGCCCACGGAGACCTGTTCTTCACCCGGCTCGCGGTCGCGGTCCTGGCCGGGATCGCGATGCTCCAGACGGTACTGCACCTGGTTAGCATTGTGCTGTCAAGCAGGCTGAGATGAGTGCCCCGCTGCGCCTGGGCGCGGTGATCCTCACCCAGGGCACCCGCCCGGTCGAGCTGAAGGCGCTGCTGGACTCCGTCGCCGCCCAGCGCGGCCCGGCCGTGCAGAGCGTGGTCGTCGCCAACGGCGTCCCGCTGGCGGACCTGCCCGAACTGCCCGAGGGCGTACGGGGAGTGGAGACCGCGGAGAACCTCGGCATCCCCGGCGGACGCAACGTCGGCATCGAGGCCTTCGGCAGCAACGGCTCCGACGTCGACGTGGTGCTCTTCCTCGACGACGACGGGCTGCTGCCGCAGGACGACGACGCCGAGCGGATCCGCGCCGCCTTCGCCGCCGAGCCGCGGCTGGGCATCATCAGCTTCCGGATCGCCGACCCGGAGAGCGGCGAGACCCAGCGCCGGCACGTGCCCAGGCTGCGCGCCGCCGACCCGATGCACTCCTCCAAGGTCACCACCTTCCTCGGCGGCGCCAGCGCCGTCCGCAGCGAGGTGTTCGCGACCGCGGGCCAGCTCCCCGGCGAGTTCTTCTACGGCCACGAGGAGACCGACCTGGCCTGGCGCGCCCTGGACGCGGGTTGGGACATCCGGTACCGGGCCGACATCCTGCTGCACCACCCGAAGACCCCGCCCAGCAGGCACGCGATCTACAACCACAACATCGCCCGCAACCGGGTCTGGCTGGCCCGGCGCAACCTGCCCGCCCTGCTGGTGCCGGTGTACACCGGGGTCTGGCTGCTGCTCACCCTGGCCCGGCGCCCCTCGCTGCCCGCGTTCAGGGCCTGGTTCGCCGGCTTCGTCGAGGGCTGGCGCACCCCCTGCGGTCCGCGCCGACCGATCCGCTGGCGCACGGTCTGGCGGATGACCAGACTGGGACGGCCGCCGGTGATCTGACGCCCGTGATCCGACGGCGGGACCCCTGCGTCTGATGGGGTTCCTGTCATCTGACGAGGCGGTAGGTGAACCTGAGGTGTCCACTGCTGCGCCATTCGGTGTTCGTTGCTGCGTCCGTGCTGCCCAGCCCCCGGGCGCGTGAGAATGTCTGAGGGTGACTGAGTACCACGGCGGCGCCGACACGGCGCTGAGCAGTGCGGCGCTGGCGGAGCGTTACGGACTGGCCGTCAGCGGGCGACGCCCCCCGATCGCGGAGTACACCCGAAGGCTGTGGGGGCGGCGCCATTTCATCGTGGCCTTCGCCACCGCCAGGCTGACCGCGACCTACACGGCCGCGCGGCTGGGCCAGATCTGGCAGGTGGTGACGCCGCTGCTGAACGCTGCCGTCTACTACCTGATCTTCGGCCTGCTGCTCGGGACCAATCGGGGCATTCCCAACTTCATCGCCTACCTCTGCACCGGGGTCTTCGTCTTCCAGTTCACCCAGTCGGCGGTGCTGTCGGGCACCCGTTCGATCGCCGACAACCTGGGCCTGATCCGGGCGCTGCACTTCCCCCGGGCCTGCCTGCCGATCGCCTTCACCGTGATCCAGCTCCAGGAACTGCTCTTCTCGATGGGCGTCCTGGGTGTGATCATCCTGGCCACCGGAGAGCCGTTCACCCTGCGCTGGCTGCTCGTCCTGCCGATCCTCTTCCTCCAGTCGGTCTTCAACGCGGGACTGGCGATGATCATGGCCAGGATCGGCGCCAAGACCACGGACATGGCCCAGCTGATGCCCTTCATCATGCGTACCTGGATGTACACCTCGGGCGTGTTCTGGAGCGTCACCACCTTCACCCGGCACGCCCCGCACTGGGTGGCCGTGATACTGAACGCCAACCCGGCGCTGATCTTCAACAACCTGATGCGCTACGCGCTGATGGACTCGGTGTCCGCCAGCAGTCTGCCCGCGCACGTCTGGATGTCAACCGTGGCCTGGTCGCTGGTGGTCGGCGTCGGCGGCTACCTCTTCTTCTGGAGGGCGGAGGAGGAGTACGGCCGTGGCTGAGGACGGCCGCGGGCGGATCCCCACCGTGATCGTGGACGACGTGCACATCGTCTACAAGATCTACGGCACGGGGGCCGGGCGCGGCTCGGCAACCTCGGCACTGTCGCGTATGGTGCGCCGCAAGGCGTCCCCCGCGATCTCGGAGGTGCACGCGGTGCGCGGGATCAGTTTCATCGCGTACAAGGGCGAGGCGATCGGTCTGATCGGCTCCAACGGCTCCGGCAAGTCGACCACGCTGTCGGCGGTGGCCGGACTGCTGCCCACCGCGTCCGGGGCCATCTACACCGACGGCCAGCCGTCGCTGCTGGGCGTGAACGCGGCGATGATGAACGACCTGACCGGTGAGCGGAACGTGGTGCTGGGCTGTCTGGCGATGGGCATGTCCTACGCGGACGTGCGGGAGAAGTACCAGGACATCGTGGACTTCTCCGGCATCAACGAGCGCGGCGACTTCGTCTCGCTGCCGATGCGCACCTACTCCTCGGGCATGGCCTCCCGGCTGCGGTTCTCCATCGCCGCGGCGAAGACCCACGACGTGCTGCTGATCGACGAGGCCCTGTCCACCGGCGACAGCGCCTTCCAGCGGCGCAGCGAGCAGCGGATCAAGGAGCTGCGGGAGTCGGCCGGCACGGTCTTCCTGGTCTCGCACAACAACAACTCCATCCGCGACACCTGCGAGCGCACGATCTGGCTGGAGGCCGGCGTGATCCGCGCGGACGGTCCCACCGAGGAGATCGTCGCCGAGTACGAGGCTTACATGAAGGACCGCCGCTAAACGGTTCTGCCTGGCTTGTCGCGCAGTTCCCCGCGCCCCTGGGTAGTGCAACTGGATCGCGGTGGCTCAGTTGCAGCACCCCAGGGGCGCGGGGAACTGCGCGACAAGCCCCCTACGGTCCGCACCAAACGCCCTACCCCTGCTGCCCCTGCTGGCCGTACCGGTGAGCCAGATTGGGGTCGTCCAGCCACCAGGGCCGCATCATGTCCTCGGGTTCGGCCAGCACCCCCTCGCTGCGCTGGAGCTCCTGCCGGACCTCGGCCTCCTGGTCCAGCTGGGCGTCCACCTCGGCGGTGCGGACCCGCTCCTCCCGCACCACCCGGACGATCAGCGCGACCAGAAAGGGCACCCCGGCAATGTCGCCGAGCCCCCACAGCACCGCCCCGCCCCAGGACTGGTCGGTGCGCGCCGACATGCCCCAGGGCCGGTTCAGGGCCTCCCAGTAGTGCGGCAGCACCAGCTGCGAACCGAACACCAGAATGAAGCCCAGCGCCGCGTCGAAGATCACCTCGGCGACGGTGATGGTGATGCCCAACAGCGGGTGGTAGTGCCGGGCCACCGGGTCCAGCTGCAGCCGCGGCCAGAAGTAGGCGAGGCCGAACAGCACGAACGCGACATGGAAGAGGATGTTGAAGCCGGTGGTGGTCAGCGACAGCCGGTACCAGGGGCTGAAGTACAGCAGCCACGGCGGCACGATCAGCAGCACCGTCGACACCAGCGGGAACATCAGCACCTGCGCGGCCCGGCCGCGCAGCGCAGCCCGCAGCCGTTCCCGCAGCCGCTCGGGCGCCGCCTCGACCAGCACGGTCACCGGCGCGCCCATGGCCAGCAGCAGCGGCACCACCATCAGCAGCACCACCGCCTGCACCGCGCGGTCGGTGAACAGCACCTTCTCGTACACGCCGAGCCCGGAGCAGGTGGTGAACACCCACAGCGCCATGCCCAGCAGATAGGCGAAGGTCCGGCCGAAGGACCAGGTGCCGCCGTCACGTCGGATCCGGGCGACGCCGAGGAGGTAGCCCGCGGTCCCGAGCACGACCAGCGCCAGCACCACCGGCTCGACCTGCCAGGCACTGAACACCCGGCCCAGCGTCCAGGCCGGCGGCCCGGAGTAGCCGACACCCGCCAGTACCGCCATCGCCCTCGCCCGCCTCAGTGCTGCGCCTGTCCCGGCTCCGCTTGTCCGAGTTGTCGCCCACCATCATGACCGACGCCCCGGCTCCCGCCCGCACCGCCCCGACACTGTCACCCTCCGGTGTCCTTGTGCGATCGCCGTCCGGCGTGAAGCAATGGTCTGTACATCGTCATGAATACGAAATCACGCCGGTACCGGAGGTACGGATGAGTTCACCGTTACGTCTCGCATCACCGCTGCTCCTCACCGTCGCGCTGGTCGCCACGACCGGCGCGGCCCCGTCGGCCCTGGCCGGCGGCGGCGCGGCCGCTGCGCTTGCTGCCCCCGCCGCGACTCCCGCGCCCAAGCAGGCGGAGGCGACCGGCTACGGCGGCGCGGTCTCCAGCGTCTCGGCGGAGGCCACCGACATCGGGATCGCCGTGCTCCGCAAGGGCGGCAACGCCGTGGACGCGGCCGTCGCGACCGCCGCCGCGCTGGGCGTCACCGAGCCGTACTCCTCGGGAATCGGCGGCGGCGGGTACTTCGTCTACTACAACGCCCGCACCCACGAGGTCAGCACCCTCGACGGCCGGGAGACCGCCCCGCTGACCGCCGATCAGAACCTCTTCATCGGCGCCGACGGCAAGCCACTGGCCTTCGCCAACGCGGTCAGCAGCGGGCTGTCCGTCGGAACCCCCGGCACGGCGCAGACCTGGGCCCAGGCGCTGCGGCTGTGGGGCACCCGCTCCTTCGCCGACTCGCTGAAACCGGCCGAGAAGCTCGCCGACGGCGGCTTCGTCGTCGACGCCACCTTCGCCCAGCAGACCGCCGCCAACGCCACCCGCTTCGCCTACTTCCCGGCCACCCGCGCGCTGTTCCTGCCCGGCGGCACACCCCCGGCCGTGGGCAGCGTGTTCCGCAACCCGGACCTGGCCGCCACCTACCGCGAACTGGAGGCCAAGGGCACCGCCGCGCTCTACCAGGGCGACATCGGCCAGGACATCACCTCCCTGGTGCAGAACCCGCAGGTGGACCCGGCCTCGGGCTGGAACGCCCGGCCCGGGAAGCTGTCGACCGCGGACCTGGCGGCGTACCGGGTCAAGCAGCAGGCGCCGACCGAGGTCGACTACCGGGGCCTGGACGTCTACTCCATCGCACCGTCCTCCAGCGGGGGCACGACGGTCGGCGAGGCGCTGAACATCCTGCAGAACTTCGACCTCAAGGACGCCTCGTCCACCCAGTACCTGCACGACTACCTGGAGGCCACCCGGATCGCCTTCGCCGACCGCAACCGCTGGGTGGGCGACCCCAGCCAGGTCGACGTACCGACGCAGGCCCTGCTCTCGCAGCGCTTCGCCGACTCGCGCGCCTGCCTGATCAAGCCGGACTCCAGTCTCACCAGCCCGCTGGCCCCCGCCGATCCGCTGCACCCGTCGACCGGCTGCTCCTCCGCGGGGACCCCGGCGCCCACCACCTACGAGGGCACCAACACCACCCATCTGACGGTCGCCGACCGCTGGGGCAACGTGGTCTCCTACACCCTGACGATCGAGCAGACCGGCGGCAGCGCCATGGTCGTGCCGGGGCGCGGCTTCCTGCTCAACAACGAGCTCACCGACTTCGACTTCACCGCCCCGGTCGCGGGGGTGCCCGACCCCAACCTGCCGGCGGCGGGCAAGCGTCCGCGCTCGTCCATGTCGCCGACGATCGTCCTGAAGAACGGGCGCTTCGACTTCGCGCTGGGCTCGCCCGGCGGCTCCACCATCATCACCACGGTGCTGCAGACCCTGCTGGGGCACGTCGACCGGGGGCTGACCCTGGAGCAGGCCATCGCCGCACCCCGGGCCAGCCAGCGCAACGGGGCGACCTCCGACGCCGAGCCGGCCTTCCTGGCCTCCCCGGACGCGGCGGCGCTGACCGCGATCGGTGAGGTGTTCGCGCCGAACCCGGAGATCGGCGCGGCGACGGGCATCCAGGCGCTCCCGGACGGACGGCTCCAGGCGGCTGCCGAACCGGTGCGCCGGGGTGGAGGCGCGGCCGCCGTGGTCTGGCCGGTCGGCCCGCAGTGACGGGCCGGGCCCGGTAGCGGGCCGCTGTCAGTGGCGGGCGGTAGGTTGTTAACGGCCCACCGCCCGCTGTGCCGCTGCCCACCGCCCGCCGCTCCACCGCAAGGAAGCAGAGAGCTCTCGATGACCGTCCGCGTCGCCACCTGGAACATCAACTCGGTCAACGCCCGGCTGCCCAAGCTGCTCGAATGGCTGGGCTCGGCCGCGCCCGACGTGCTCTGCCTGCAGGAGCTGAAGTGCGCCACCGACGCCTTCCCCTACGAGGCGGTGCGCGAGCTCGGCTACGAGGCCGCGGCGCACGGCACCGGCCGCTGGAACGGCGTGGCGATCCTCTCCAAGGTGGGCATCGAGGACGTGGTGCGGGGTCTCCCCGGCCAGCCCGGCTACCTGGCCGAGCCGGCCGCCGACGCCGAACCCTCGCTGATCGAGCCCGAGCCCGAACAGGAGCCCCGGGCCATCGCCGCGACCTGCGGCCCGGTCCGGGTCTGGTCGGTGTACGTGCCCAACGGCCGCGAAGTGGGCCACGCCCACTACGCCTACAAGCTGGAGTGGCTGGCCGCGCTGCGGGAGGCGGTCCGCGAGGACACGGCTGGTGTGCGTCCGTTCGCGGTCCTGGGTGACTTCAACGTGGCGCCCACGGACGACGACGTCTGGGACGTCTCCAAGTTCGAGGGCCAGACCCATGTCACCGCGCCGGAGCGGCAGGCCCTCGCCGACCTCCGCGACGTCGGCCTCGCGGACGTCTTCCCGCGCGCCCTCAAGTACGACCACCCGTACACCTTCTGGGACTACCGGGGGCTGGCCTTCCCCAAGAACTACGGCATGCGCATCGACTTCACCTACGCCAACAAGCCCTTCGTGGAGGCGGTCACCGACTCCTACGTCGACCGCGAGGCCCGCAAGGGCAAGGGGACGTCCGACCACGCCCCGGTCGTCGTCGACCTGGCGTTGTAGCGGGCGACGATGCCGGTGGCGAGCAGGTACTGGCCCGCAAGGTAGGTGGCCATCACCCAGAAGTCCGCGACCGGCAGCTGCGGCCAGTGGGCCAGGCCGCTCGCGATGAGCGAGTCCGACAGCAGGAACAGGCCACCGCCGAGGCCGGCGCGGAGCCCGGCGCAGGCGGAGGTCACGGCGGTGCCGGTGAGGAGGAGGCTGTAGCAGGCCAGCGGGATACGCAGCCCTGCGTCCAGGTCCGGCCACAGCAGCGTGATCAGCGCGGCCCAGGCCACGGCGTACGGCGCCGCCGTCCGCAGCACCCGACGGCGGTCGCGCAGGGCGCCACTGCGGACGAAATGGGTGACATAGCAGGCATGGGCCACGGCGAATCCGCCCATGCCGAGCAGGAACCAGGTCCCGCCGAAGATCAGGAAGGTGTCCCCGGCGCAGGACGCGATCAGCGCGCCCAGCAGCAGCCGGGGCGCCGCCGTGCCCACGGCAGCGGCCAGCACCAGCATCAACAGCGGCTTGCTGACGTCCCGGGCGAGGCCCCAGCCGAGCAGGATGAACGCCAGATGCGTGACGGACAGCGCCGCGTACGCCCGCAGCCTCACGCGGCGACCTTGGTTTCCCGCGTGGATGCCTGCCGCTCCGTCAGGTCCGCCGGCTGCCACCCCGGCCCCCGGAACACGTACCCGGCGCGCTCGCGCCAGTTGCGCGCGGCAGCCAGGTCGCGGCCGATCGCGGCGTACTCGTGGGTGGCCACCCGGAGCGGGTTGAAGGTGGTGATGTTCTTGGTCAGCCCGTACACGGGCCGGTCGCCCTCGGCCGTGAAGCTGCCGAACAGCCGGTCCCAGACGATCAGGATCCCGCCGAAGTTGCGGTCCAGGTAGCCGCCCTGCGAGGCATGGTGCACCCGGTGGTGCGAGGGGGTGTTGAGCACGAACTCCAGCGGCCGGGGCAGCTTGTCGATCCGCTCGGTGTGGATCCAGAACTGGTACACCAGATTGACGGATGAGCAGAACGCCACGGCGGCGGGGGAGACCCCGAGCAGCACCAGCGGCAGATAGAAGACCCCGAAGGTCAGATCGGTCCACGGCTGCCGCAGCGCCGTCGACAGGTTGTAGTGCCTGCTGGAGTGGTGCACCACATGCTGCGCCCACAGCAGCCGCACCCGATGCGTGCTCCGGTGCGACCAGTAGTAGCAGAGGTCCTGCCCCACCAGCATCAACGGCACCGTGGTCCACCACAACACCGGCACCCGCAGCGGCGTCAGCGCGTACACCAGGTTGTAGAGCGCGAACGCCGGGATCTTCCACCCGAGGTTGGTCACCAGACTCCCCAACCCCATCGTCAGGCTGGTGGCGGTGTCCCTCCCGGCATACCCCTCCTCGTCCTCGTCCGGATGGACCAGGAACGACACCATCTCGACGACGGTCAACAGGACGAAAGCGGGCACGGACCAGAGCACGGCATCGGGCAGGTTCGGCATGCAGGGGAGCGTAGAGCGAGAGAGATCGCCTGTACAGAGGTTGTTACCGACGCGTAGGTACTTCGTTCGGGTCGGGCCCCCTTCGGTGCCGCCGCTGACGAATAGGCTGGCCTAGTGCTCTGACCGCATAGGTTCACCGGCTTGGGGTCAGGCTGCGTCGGCGAGGGGGCGTCCGCCCCAGCGGATGCCCTTCTCGGGCGCGTTCCTTGCGTTCGGCGGCTAGGACGTCGCGGTGGCGTGCGTTGGCGTTGCGCCAGCGCAGGTAGCGGTGCAGTTCGCGGGTCTGGACGGACCCCTGCGGCAGTTCACCCTGGCCAACTCGGACCATCCCAACCACACCGAAGTGTGCTTCGATCGGGTTCGCCCAGGAGGCGTTGGTCGGGGTGAAGCACAGTTCGACCCGGTTCTTCCTGGCCCAGGCTCGGATCTTCGCCCCTTTGTGGGCGGACAGGTTGTCCATGATCACGTAGATGGGGGCGCCGTCGGGCCGGGCGGCGCGGATCGATCTCAGTGCGGCCAGGGACTGCGCGGAGCCCTTGTGGCGGCGGTTGACGCCCCACAGTGTGTCGTCGCCGATGGAGTAGCAGCCGTGGAAGTAGGTGACGCCATGGGTGCGGTGGTAGGTCGCCGGGACCCGGTCGGGCTTGTTCTGGGCGGCCCAGCAGGAGCCTGCGGTGGGGCGGATGCCCAGGGGGCCGAACTCGTCGAAGGCGAACACCCGGTCGGGTAGGTGTTCCAGGACGTGTTCGATGCGGTCCAGCTTGGCATCGCGCTGGGGTCGGTGGATTCCTTCCACGTCTTGGTGCGTTGGAAGGTGACGCCGCGTCGGGCGAGCAGGCAGCGCAGGGCCTCACGGCCGATGCGGATGACGCGGCCGTGGACGTTGCGCAGGTAGGCGGCGAGTTTGCGGATGGACCAGCGGGTGAAGGGCTGGCCGAGCTTGGTCGGGCGGGTGGTGGCCGTCTGGACGACGAAGTCCTCGTCGTCAGGACTGAGCAGGCGGGGACGGCCTCCCGCCCACCGAGGGTCCAGGGCGGCCAGGCCGATCTGGTTGAAGCGGTGGATCACATCGCGCACGGTGTCCTCGTCTGCCTGCACGAGCTGGGCGATGACCGGCACCCGGTTCCCGCCGGCCGAGGCCAGCAGCATCATCGCGCGCCGGTAGCGCACCGAGCTGGTGGTGCCGCGCCGCACGATCTGCTGCAGCCGTTGCCCCTCCTGATCGGTCAGTCTCCGCACGCGCACCGGCTCGGCCATCGCAGCTCCCAGGGCAGTTGGACCAGCCGCGTCCGGTCCCGGACTCGCGGCTGGCCTAGCATCTCGTGCCATGAACGAATCCGAGCATGTCTTTGACTGGCTGCAGGGTTGGTACTCCGCGCAGTGCGACGAGGACTGGGAGCACGAGTGGGGGATCAAGATCGACACGCTCGACAACCCCGGTTGGTCCGTGCGCATCGACCTGGAAGACACCGACCTCGAAGGACACGAGTTCCCCCGACAGGACCTCAAGCGCAGCAAGGACGACTGGGTCATGGCCTGGACTGCCGACATGGCCTTCCATACCGCGTGTGGTCCAGGCAACCTCACCGAGGCACTCACCCTATTCCGCAGGTGGGCGGTGGAGAACACCCCCAACGAGCGATAGGACAGCTCTGGCTCGGCCCCCAACACCAGACACGGCCCATGCCGGTGAACCTATGTGGTCAGAGCACTACTGACCTTGAACTTGTGATGTCGGTCGGTTCGTGGCGGCGGTGTGTCGACGGTCAGGTAATTCCCCACACGGAGCACTGAGGGGCCCCGAGGTTTCCGGACAGAGGTCCAATATGATCTCTACTCAAAGGAAGCGAGGTACCCGTGGCACCGCCCAGCAAGTACTCACCGGAGTTCCGCGAAGAAGCGGTCCAGATCGCGTTGAGCTCGAGTAAGACTGTCACCGAGGTTGGCCGGGAGATCGGTGTCAATTCAGAGACCCTTCGTGGCTGGGTGAAGAAACACCAGAAGGGATTTGAGCCGTCGCCTGGAGCGGATCTGACGCTCCATGAGCGTGCACGCCTCAAGGAGCTCGAGCGGCAAAACCGGGAACTTCAGATGGAAAACACCTTCCTGAAAAAAGCCGCGGCGTACTTCGCGAAGGATCACCGCTGAGTGACCAGTTCGAGTTCATCGATCAGATGAGGCTCGACACAGCGGAGTACGCCTACTCAGTTGACTTCATGTGCACCAGAATCGGCGTCTCGCGCTCCGGCTACTACGACTGGCTAGGCAGGCCGGAATCCGCTACTGCGGGTCGTCGGGAAGAGCTTAAGGTTCTCATCACGAAGATATTCGAGGATTCCGATGCCACGTACGGCTACCGGCGCGTCCATGCGCACCTGTGCCGCTGGGGCATAGTGGCCGGACCCGAGCTGGTCCGCCAGCTAATGCGGGGCCTGGGCCTGGTCCCCTGCCAGCCAAAGCCCAAGCGGTTCAACCTGACCAAGGCCGGCCTGCCGTTCCCCGTGCCGGACCTCGTCCAACGGGACTTCACTGCAGAACGCCCCGGCGAGAAACTGGTCGGGGACATCACCTATGTTCCCACCGGCGAAGGCTGGCTTTATTTGGCGACCGTTATCGACTGCTGCACGAAGGAAGTCATCGGATACGCGATGGACGACCACTACCAGACGCCGCTGATCTCACGGGCCATCAAGAATGCTGCGCGTAACCGCAAGCTGACGCAGAAGGCAATATTCCACTCCGACCGCGGCAGCAACTATATGTCGGCTGAATACGGAAAGACTCTGGACGACCTCAGCCTACGGCGCTCCGCTGGCCGCACGGGAATTTGCTACGACAACGCGATGGCGGAGTCGTTCTTCGGATCCCTAAAGAACGAGCGCGTTAGCCGCATGACATACGCAACTCGAGAAGAAGCCCGGCGAGACATCACAAGGTACATCGAATTCTGGTACAATCGCAAGCGACTCCACTCGGCTGTCGGATATATGACGCCGTATGAAGTACATCTTGAGCATCAAGACATGCAGTTCGCAGCGTGACTTCCGAACGCACGGCTCCTGTCCAGAAAACGCGCGGCTCCTCAGGTTCCAGCTGTCGGCGTAGCTCTGGGCTCGCTCGCGGGTCCAGGGGTTCTGCAGCGTTCGAGGGGCGGCGGGGTCGTGGTGGTAGCCGTTCAGTCCGCGGACCAGAGCGTCGCTGTAGATGCCCTTGACCCTGAAGTTCTCCAGGTCGTCGACGCGCACGACCATGTTCACGTACCGGCGGGCGTTGCCGCGGTGGCGTCCCACGGCGTGCACTCGCCGGTGGCCTGGATCCCATCGGCCGGGCGGGATCCACAGCAGGGCTCCGGGAGCGAAGTGCCGGGTGCCGCGCTGGATGTCCAGGCCGGCCTCGCCGCGGGCGGTCTCACGCGCAACGTTGGCCACTAGGCACCAGCCCAGCGCATCTTCCGGCAAGCCGTCTTCGTTCATTCCCGTGTTCATCACGTCGAGAATCATCGGGCCTGGTTCCACGAGAACCAAAGTGCTTATCGGTTGAGTCCACGGACCGGGCAGTCGAGACGCTTACATGTCTAGGGCCAGGCCGGTGCCGGCGAGGCAGCCGTCGATGACCTCCGGTCGGTACTGCAGCATCTTCAGTTTGCGCTTCACCGCGCGGGTGATCTGGCTGAGGTCGGCAGCGGCGAGGTTGCCGATGTCACGCTTGACCAGCGACCAGATGCCCTCCTGCGGGTTGAGGTCCGGGGCGTAGGTCGGCAGCTGGAACACGGTGAGCCATGCGGCATTGGCCTCGAAGAACTCCCGCAGCGGCGCGACCAGGTGCATGCGCAGGTTGTCCCAGACCAGGACGATCGGGCCGCCGAGTTGGGTGTGGGCGCGGAGGATCAGGTCGCGGTAGTCCTTCCAGCCGAAGCCCTTCGGTTCGTCCTTACGGCCCCGGTACTCGCGGATCGCGTAGATCAGCCGGGAGCGCTCGCCGGGCTTGTAGCAGGTCATGCCCGCCATGGAGACGCGGCCCGAGCCGCGTCCGCGCACGCGGACGACCGGGGTGACGCCCTGGCGGCCCCAGGTCCTGGCGCGCGGCGGCGTCATCGACTGGCCGGCCTCATCTTCGAAGACCACCCAGGCGTTGTTCACCGCCGCGGTGCTCTTACCCGCGGCCAGACCTCCCGCCGCCACAGCTCCACCGCGTCGTCATCGCGCTCGATCGCACGCCGTGCGGGCTGCTGCCAGGACCACCCGTGCCGCCGCAGCAGCCGCCACGTGCCCTCCACGGTGTACGAGACGTGGAACAGGCGGCCGATCATCGTCTTCACCCGGGCGAGCGTCCACCGCTGGTCAGTCCACCCGTGGGCCAGCGGACCGCGCTCCAACTCCCTTTCCAGTCTCGCTATCTGCCCGTCCGACAGTTGAGGCCGGCCAGGCGAGCCCTTCGACGCCACCCCGGCCAGGCCCTCCTCGCGCCACTGGCGCCGCCAGCGCTCCACCGACCGCTCCGAGACACGCAACGCGGCAGCGATCTCCCGGTTCTTCTCGCCAGCCTCGAAGCCAACTACGGCCTGGAGCCGGACCCGTTCTCGCCCGGCCCTCTCGGCGTCGGTCAAGCCGCCGCCCTGCGGATATCTCACCCCACCAGGACTACCGAAGCCATCCGCACGCTGTCCGGCGAACAGCCCGACATCACCCGATCAAGTTCAGTAGCGAGAAGGTGGAGGAGGAACTGTGACCACAAGCGTGCTGGAGCGCGTGAACTTCCCCGAGGGCTACGCGGTACTCTTCGGCCTCGACGGCAAGGTGATCATGGTTCCACGCAGCATCGAGCACTCCAGGACGATCATGTCGCTCCAGTTCGACGCGACTGCTGCCCTCGGTCGCCACGCTGTGTGCTTCTCGGACGTCTACCTCGACTTCCCTGCGGATGAGACTTCCGCCCCCGACCTCGCCGTCATCCGCCAGGACGCCCGCCGGGCGGGCACGCGCTACAGCTTCGAGGATGTCCTGTTGATCGCCGAAGTCGTCTCGACTTCCTCCGTGCGCAAGGACTATGACGAGTGCACCGAGAAGTATGGCCGCTACGGCATTCCGATCTGTCTGATCGTCGACCCTTATGCGCGTGAAGTGGTCCTGCACACGGCACCCCACCCCACCGGCTACAGCCAGGCCCCGCGCCGCGAGTACGGCACCGGCAAGCTGCCGATCCCGCTCGCGGACGGTCGAGTTTTCACCCTCGACCTGGATGGGTTGCTTACCGCGATTCCCGAGAGCTGAGCGTCCGAATCTCAGAGGAGATGAGCGGACCGTCGACGTCGAGGAAGAGCTGGGGGCCGCTGCGCTGGACTGGCTTACGGCTGCACGATAGCGGTTTCTCGACTTACAGGCCGGCGGACTTGGTGATGGATCCGTCCGGATTGAAACGGATGATCTGGGGCGGTCCCATCGCCTTCACTGCTCGTTCCAGAGCGGCTCTCGCCAGTGCTGGATCGGGGCCCTGGGGATCTGTCACCCGGTAGCCGTTCAGCGGGACGGTGTACGGGTCCACGTCGTTGGGGTGCGGTCGGCCCTCCAGGATGAATCCGGCCAAGGCGCGCAGGGCGTCCTCGCCGAGTTCGAGCGGATGGAACGGCAGCGGATACGGCTCTTCATCCTCCCATTCCGGATCGGGTTCCACTGGGTACTCGCCGGCCCAGTACGGGATTTCGAAGTCGAAGGGGGTGCCCATGTTCTCCACGATCCCGCTGTCGGGGGACAGGCTGAGCGAACGGATGAGTTTGCCGTCCTCCCAGACAGCGAAGGTGAGAGCGTCCACGACGCTGTGCATGGCGTGCAGCACGAGTTTTCGGCCGACGCTCGCCGCGACCAGGTGCGTGGGCAATTCAGAGGGAAGGCAGTCCATCCATCGGTGGTCACAGATGACATCCGCATCCTCGAAGGTCGCCGCGTAGGAGACGCCGTCGGGTGGGTAGACCCCGTCGCCGAGATCATTGCCGTCTGTGGTGGTTATGTCCCAGCCGGGGTAGACGTGAGCAAGAAGCTCGACAGTTCGGTGTTCATCCACCGCTGTCGCCTGCCGCAGCGCATCCGCTGCCGCACCGTTTGAGTAGATCAGTACGGCCGTCTTTGCACCCATGAACAGCACCCTCCCCGGAAGACTCACATGCAGCTGCACGCATCGGGCACAAGCTACCTAATGCTGCTGACACTGCAGGAGATCTCTTCTGCGGTAAGCATCCCTGCTACCACGGGCAGAACTGGCGCTGCCAACGACCTCACCAGACCCGGACCGACCCTCCTTTCGCAAAGGCCGGGCTGGTGGCCCCCGGTGGGGGTGCGGGGAGGGGTTGGGTTACGTCGGCGACCAACGGGCCGGTTTTGGCGGCGAGGGTGTTGAGGGTGGGGAGGTCGAAGCCGTAGACGTGGGCGGCGTTGCCGCCGACCATGGCGGCCACCTCGTCGTACGGCAGGCCGGCGTAGGCGGTGCGGAGGGCCTCGGTGGTGTAGGGCCAGGTGCCCTCGTCGTGGGGGAAGTCGCTGCCCCACATGATCTTGTCGAGGCCGATCCGATCGCGCAGCGGCACCTCGTGGGCGCGCATGAAGCTCGCGCCGACGTAGCAGTTGGCCTCCCAGACGGCGCGCGGTCCAGCCCCCATCGCCTCGGCCAGGCCCGCCCCGAACTTGGACTCCGCCGTCGCGGCCCTGGTCGCCGCTCCGACCAGCCGTCCGTGGTAGTAGTCCAGCATGTCCAGCACGCCCGGGATCCAGCCGGAGCCCTGTTCGGTGAGGACCAGGCGCAGGCCCGGCTGGCGGCGGAAGGCGCCGCCGAAGATCAGGTGCCACAGCGCCCGGTGGGAGAACCAGGTGGTCTCCACCATGAACACCGCCCGTGCGGCCGGTTCCTCGCCGAGGAGCGGTCCGGCCGAGCCGCCGTGGTGGTTGACCGGGACGCCGAGCTCCGCGCACACCGCCCACAGCGGGTCGTACTCCGCCGAGTACAGCTCGGGCACCGGCGACCCCGGTGGGACGCCGGGCAGGACCACCCCGCCGGTGAGCCCGGCCGCATGGCAGCGGCGGACCTCGGCGGCGGCCGCCTCCACGTCGTTGAGCAGGATCTGGAAGGTCCCGGCCCGGCGGCCGGGCGCCAGCGAGCAGAAGTCGGCCATCCATCGGTTGTGGGCCTGCAGCCCGGCCCAGCGGAGCCGGTACTCCTCCGCAGTGGGCACCGGTGCGGTGAGGGAGCCGATGGGGTAGAACGGCGGGACGGTGTTGGGGAAGACCACCTCGGCGACGATGCCGTCCTGCTCCAGTTCGGCGAGCCGGCGGTCGGAGTCCCAGTTGCGGTCGGCCTCGGCGGCCATGAGGTCGGCGAAGGGGTTGACGTAGGTCGCGGCCCAGGCGTCGAAGGCCTCATGGTGCCGGGAGTCCAGGTAGGGGCGGTAGTCCAGCAGGTCGGCGCCGGCGTGGCAGTCGGCGGAGATGACGGTGTAGCGCTCCGGGGTTGATTCCAGGGCTTCTTGACGGTCCGTCACAGTCATAGCGATCTCCCTTCCGTCGGGGCCGCGGTGCCGATGAACGGGAAGTCGTGTCCGGTCAGCCAGTGCCGGCCCACCTCACGGGCGGGCGCCCAGGCGGCCTCCACCGCGGACTGGTCCTCGGGCTGGCCCAACTCGGCTGGGGTGGGGCCGATCCGACGGGCGATCGGGGCCAGGCTGTCGGTGTCGAAGCCGAAGACCTCGGCGCAGGACAGCCCCAGCATCCGCCGGGTCTCCCCGATCGGGATGTCGTGGAAGGCCGTCCGCATCCACTGCCGGGTGTTCGGCCAGGTTCCCTCGGGGTGCGGGAAGTCGCTGCCCCAGCAGATGCCGTCCACGCCGATCTCGTAGCGGTGCGCCAACTCGCGCCGCTTGGTGTTGGTCGCGGCGATGAAGCAGTTGCGGTCGACATAGGCACTCGGCGCCATCGTCAACTCCGAGAACGGCGACAGCTTCTTGCCGCCGTGCGCGCCCAAGTAGAGCCGGTCCATGAACCAGAGCAGGTTGGGAAGCCACCAGCAGCCCGACTCGGCAACCCCGAAGCGCAGCCCGGGGAACCGCTCGAACACGCCCGACCAGAGCAGGAACCACAGCGGGCGGGACGGCCAGAAGGTCACCTCGGTGACATAGATCCCGAGGTGGTCGCCGTACTCATGGTGCGGGGCCGCGCCGGAGTGGGTGACCACCGGCATCCGCAGCTCCTCGCAGACGGCCCAGACCGGGTCGTAGCGGCGGTCATGGTACGGCGGCCCGTTGACCCACATGGAGGGGATCATCACAGCGCGGAGCCCGGAGGCGTGCGCCCGGCGCACCTCCGCGACGACCGCTCCCACCTCGGCGGTGATCGGCAGCAGCGCCACCCCGGCGTGCCGCTCCGGCACCGCGCTGTCGGCGATGAACTCCGCCAGCCAGCGGTTGTGGGCCTTGGCCCCGGCCATGCCCAGCACCGGGTCCTGGTCCCCGCTCAGCCCCAGGCCGACGCCGAAGGGGGCGGCGGTGGTGCTGTCCACGGCGTCAGCGTCGGGGAACACCACCTCGCCGGCGACGCCGTCGCCGTCCAGCTCCTTGTCGCGCTGCGCCGCGTCCCAGCCGCCGCGCAGGCCCTCCTCGTGCTCCTCGAACCACTTCTGGGCGAAGGCCTCGTTGCGCACCCCGAGCCGGGTCGCCTGCTCCCGCCGGTGCGCGGCCTCGGCGAGGTAGGCGTCGAAGGCCTCGTGGTGCGCGGCCTCCAGGTAGGGGCGGTACTGTTCGGTCGGCAGCCCGGCGTGGCAGTCCGAGGAGATGATCAAGTAGGGGTCTGCATAGCCTTCTTGACGGGTAGTCATCAGTCATCTCCGATGATGAACTTCTCCAGGTAGGTCGGATTGCCGCGCTCCAGCATCGACTGGGAACGGGCCCGGATCTGCCGGTCGCTGTGCTCGCTCGCGGGCAGCATCCAGAAACGGTCGGCGCGGATGCCGTCCACCACCGTGCCGGCCACCTCCTCGACCGGGGTGAACTCGACCTTCTGCCCCGCCGCCTCCATGGCTGCTTCCCACCCCGCCAGGCTGCGGTACGGCGTCCGCCGGGGCCGCTCCTTGGCGAAGCGATCGGGGCGGTTGCGGTGCGACTCCCACAGGCCGGTGCGCAGCATGTGCGGCCCGGGGAAGAGCACCGACGCACTGACGGGCGCCTGCTCGGCGCGCAGGTGCGCGTAGAGCGACTCGGTCATGGTGACCACCGCGGCCTTGGTCACCGCGTACACCGAGGCGGTGGGCAGCGGGGCGATGCCGCCGTCGCCCGAGGAGGTGTTGACGATGTGCCCGGGCGCCCCGGCGGCCAGCATCCGGGGGACGAAGGCCTGGATGCCGTGGAACACGCCCCAGACGTTGACCGCGAAGGCCCACTTCCAGTCGTTGGGCTCGTGCTCCCACATCCGGCCCTCGGCGCCCGAACCGACCCCGGCGTTGTTGCACAGCACATGCACCGCGCCGAAGGTCCCGTACGCCGCGTCGGCCAGGCCGTCCACGCTCGCCCGCTCGGACACGTCCGTCAGCACGCCGATCGCCTCCGCGCCGCGCTCGCGCAGACCGGCGACGGCCTTGTCCAGCGCGGGCTCCTCGACGTCGCCGAGGACGACCTTGAGGCCCTCGGCGGCGAAGCGCTCCGCCATGGCCAGCCCGATGCCGCTGGCGGCGCCGGTCACCACGGCCACCTGTCCGGGAAGAAGCTCCATCACTCACCGCCGCCGGGCACCGGAGGCGCGTCCAGCACCTGCATCGGGTCGTCGTAGCGCTGGTGGACGTAGGGCAGCAGCGCCTGCGCGCTGACCCGCTCGACGACCCTGCCGCGCTGGTCCGAGGTCTTCTCGCCGATGGTGATCTCCAGCAGCCGGCGCACCGGCAGGTCTGCCACCGGGTCGAACGCCGACTCCCGCAGGATCACCTCGCCGTCGATGCCCTCCAGCCGCCGGACCCGCTCGTTGCGGGTGCAGTGCACCAGCACCGGGTCCAGGTCGAAGCCCTCGCCGTCCACGGCGGGCAGGAACTTGAGGTAGAAGTCCAGCTTCTCCACCGGCTCCGGGAGCGGCAGCTCGCCGCTGACCCGGCCGACCACCTCGACGAAGGTGATCCCGTGCCGGGCCAGGGTGGCGCTCACCTGGTCCCCGTCGCGGACCACGGCCACCTCGCCGAGCTTCTTGGGTTCACCGAACACCTCCCGGCCGCCGATCAGCGCCCGCTCGGTGGTCATCGGCATCACCAGCGGATACCAGCCGGTGTGCGCGCCGTGCTGCGCGCTGACGGCGAACGACCCGGCCCCCAGCGGCGATCCGAACAGGTCGACCTGGCTGATGTTGACCCGGACCAGGGCCCGCTCGGCCGGCTTCAGCGGCGGCGGCAGGACCTGGGCCACCGCGTCCGGGTCGCTCTCCCAGACGGCGACGACACCGGTGGACCAGATGTCGGGGAGGACGGCGCGGCTGCTCTTCGTCGCGGCGATGTCGGCTTCGGGGCGCGGACCGTAGCGTACGCGTGCCATGGGTGGTCTCCCTTGCTGCGTTGAGGTCTGTAACACTGTTACTCCGAAAGGCGCGAAGGGTAAAGAGCGAGGGACGAATGAAGATGACGGATCGTCAGACAGAGATGGTCGTCAGTTGAGTGACCGTCAGCCGATCGATCGCGAGGGCGTGCTGCTCGCCGCCGAGGCGCTGGTGCGCGACCGGGGGCCGGCGGCGCTGACCATGCGCAAGCTCGCGGCGGAACTGGGCGCCGCCGTCACAGCGATCTACTGGCATGTGGGGAACCGGGAGGCGCTGCTGGACGAGCTGGTGCAGCGCACCGTCGCCGAGATGGGGCAGATCGAGGCGCGCGGCGCCACCCCTGCGGCGCGGGCTGAGTCCGTCGCGCTGGCGCTGCGGCGCAAGCTCAGGGCGCGCCCGCATCTGATCGCGCTGGTGCACGAGCGCGGGCTGACCGAGCTGATGATGCTGCCCGCGCAGCGCGCCCTGGTGCACGAGGCCCACGCCGCCGGGCTGCGCGGGACGGAGGCGGCCGAGGCGGTCCGGGTGCTCCAGTTCCACGTCGTCGGCTTCGTCCTGGTGGAGCGCAACCGGGAACGCGCGCCACGGCAGCAGCCGGGGGAGCCGGAGCTGTGGGACGCGGAGACGGCGGAGCAGGACCCGGCTCTGGCTGCGACCCTGGCCGGGGTCCCGGACCCCGATCGGCTCTTCGAGCTCTCCACGCGTGCGCTGATCGCCTCGCTCTGGGGTTTCCCGCGTCCAAAGGAGTGATCTGCATCTGCTGCGGGAAACACGAATGTCTTCGCTGTGTTACGCCCGACGTATTGCCAGGATTGCGTTGATCGTCCTACGGTCTACGCACGTAGACTTACGGGTCGATATGTCAGCCCGTCGGTAGAAGGTGAGGGTGTGTCATGTCCAACCCTGCTCAGATCGTCCGCGCCGCACTCGTCCAGACCAAGTGGACCGGCGACAGCGCGTCCATGATCGACCTGCACGAGCGCTACGCCCGTGAGGCCGCCGCCCAGGGCGCGCAGATCATCGGGTTCCAGGAGGTCTTCAACGCCCCCTACTTCTGCCAGGTGCAGGAGGAGGAGCACTACCGCTGGGCCGAGGCCGTGCCGGACGGCCCGACGGTGACCCGGATGCAGGACCTGGCCCGCGAGCTGAACATGGTCATCGTGGTGCCGGTGTACGAGGTCGAGCAGCCCGGCGTCTACTACAACACCGCAGCCGTGATCGACGCCGACGGCAGCTACCTCGGCAAGTACCGCAAGCACCACATTCCGCAGGTCAAGGGCTTCTGGGAGAAGTACTACTTCAAGCCCGGCAACCTGGGCTGGCCGGTGTTCGACACCGCCGTCGGCCGGATCGGCGTCTACATCTGCTACGACCGGCACTTCCCCGAGGGCTGGCGCGCGCTCGGCCTGGCCGGGGCGCAGCTGGTCTACAACCCGTCCGCGACCAGCCGGGGCCTGTCCGCCTACCTGTGGCAGCTGGAGCAGCCGGCCGCCGCTGTCGCCAACGAGTACTTCGTCGCCGCGATCAACCGGGTCGGCGTCGAGGAGTACGGCGACAACGACTTCTACGGCACCAGCTACTTCGTGGACCCGCGCGGCCAGTTCGTCGGCGAGCCGGCCTCCGACAAGGAGGAGGAGCTGGTGGTCCGCGACCTCGACTTCGGCCTGATCGAGGAGGTCCGCCACCAGTGGGCCTTCTACCGGGACCGGCGCCCGGACGCCTACGGCTCCCTCGCGGAGGCCTGAGCCGACCATGTCCAAAGAGAGCCGCGCATCAGAGACCCCGACCGTGACCCCGACCCTGCACCAGCGCCACCGCGCCGTCACCCCCGCCTGGCTGGCCACGTACTACAGCGACCCGATCGAGCTCACCCACGGTGAGGGCCGGCATGTGTGGGACTCGGCCGGCAACCGCTACCTGGACTTCTTCGGCGGCATCCTCACCACCATGACCGCCCACGCCCTGCCCGAGGTCACCAAGGCCGTCGCCGAGCAGGCGGGGAGGATCATCCACTCCTCCACGCTCTACCTCTCCTCCGGCATGGTCGAGCTGGCGGAGCAGATCGCCGGTCTCTCCGGCATCCCGGACGCCAAGGTCTTCTTCACCACCTCCGGCACCGAGGCCAATGACGCCGCCCTGCTGCTGGCCACCGCCTACCGGCACTCCAACCAGGTGCTGGCGATGCGGAACAGCTACCACGGCCGGTCCTTCACCACCATCGGCATCACCGGCAACGGCGCCTGGTCGCCGACCAGCCTCTCCCCGCTGCAGACGCTCTACGTCCACGGCGGGGTCCGCACCCGCGGCCCGTTCGCGCACCTCTCGGACGCCGACTTCATCGACGCCTGCACCGAGGACCTGGAGGACCTGCTGGGCCAGGTCGGCGGCAGTGTCGCGGCGCTGATCGCCGAGCCGATCCAGGGCGTCGGCGGCTTCACCCACGGCCCCGACGGGCTGTTCGCCGCGTTCAAGCGGGTGCTCGACCGGCACGGCATCCTCTGGATCTCGGACGAGGTGCAGACCGGATGGGGCCGGACCGGTGACCACTTCTGGGGCTGGCAGGCGCACGGCGAGGCCGGGCCGCCCGACATCCTCACCTTCGCCAAGGGCATCGGCAACGGCCTGGCCATGGGCGGCGTGGTGGCCCGCGCCGAGGTGATGGACTGCCTGGACGCCAACTCCATCTCCACCTTCGGCGGCAGCCCGGTCACCACCGCCGGGGCGCTCGCCAACCTCCGCTACCTGCTGGAGCACGACCTCCAGGGCAACGCCCTGCACACCGGCGCCACCCTGGTCGAGCAGCTGCGCGTGGCGAACCTCCCGCTGGTCAGGGAGGTCCGCGGCAAGGGCCTGATGATCGGCGTGGAACTGGTCGACGCGGACGGCGAGCCCTCGCCCGCGGCCGCCACCGCCACCCTGGAGCACGCTCGCGAGCTGGGCCTGCTCATCGGCAAGGGCGGCCTGTCCGGCAACGTCCTGCGGATCGCCCCGCCGCTGTCGCTCACCGAGGCCGAGGCCGTCGAGGGCGCCGACCTGCTGATCGAGGCGCTGCGCCGCGCCGAGAGCACCGTCATCGAAGGGAGTTGACCCACTGTGTCCCTGCCCCGCACCGTGATCCGCAACGGCCTGGTCATCACCGCCGCCGAGGAGGTCCACGCCGACGTCCTGATCGAGGGCGAGCGGGTGGTCGCCCTCGCCGCGACCGGCAGCTCCGCCGCCCAGGCCTGGACCGCGGAGACCGAGTACGACGCCACCGGGCGCTATGTCATCCCCGGCGGCGTCGACGCCCACACCCATATGGAGCTGCCCTTCGGCGGCACCGCCGCCTCGGACACCTTCGAGACCGGCACCCGCGCCGCCGCCTGGGGCGGCACCACCACCATCATCGACTTCGCCGTCCAGTCCGTCGGCCGCTCCCTGCGCGACGGCCTGGACACCTGGCACACCAAGGCCGAGGGCAACTGCTCCATCGACTACGGCCTGCACATGATCATGTCGGATGTCACCGAGGACTCCCTCAAGGAGATGGACATCCTGGTCGAGGAGGGCGTGACCTCCTTCAAGCTGTTCATGGCCTACCCCGGCGTCTTCTACAGCGACGACGGGAAGATCCTGCGCGCCATGCAGCGCGGCGGCGACAACGGCGGCCTGATCATGATGCACGCCGAGAACGGCATCGCCATCGACGTCCTGGTCGAACAGGCGCTGGCGGCCGGACACACCGACCCCCGCTACCACGGCGAGGTGCGCCGTGAACTGCTGGAGGCCGAGGCCACCCACCGCGCCATCCAGCTGTCCCGGGTGGCCGGCGGCGCGCCGCTCTACATCGTCCACGTCTCCGCCGAGCAGGCCGTCGCCGAGATCGCCGCCGCCCGGCGGCTGGGCCTCAACGTCTTCGGCGAGACCTGTCCGCAGTACCTGTTCCTCTCGACCGACAACCTGGCGGAGCCCGACTTCGAGGGCGCCAAGTACGTCTGCAGCACCCCGCTGCGACCCCGCGAGCACCAGACCGCGCTGTGGCGCGGGCTGCGCACCGACGACCTCTCGGTGGTCTCCACCGACCACTGCCCGTTCTGCTTCAACGGGCAGAAGGAGCTGGGCCGGGGCGACTTCTCCAAGATCCCCAACGGGCTGCCGGGCGTCGAGAACCGGATGGACCTGCTGCACCAGGCGGTCCTGGACGGCCACCTCTCCCGCCGCCGCTGGATCGAGCTGGCCTGCGCCACCCCGGCCCGGATGTTCGGCCTCTACCCGCGCAAGGGCACCATCGCCCCGGGCGCCGACGCCGACATCGTCATCTTCGACCCGCACGAGCGGTACACCATGTCCGCCGCCACCCACCACATGAACGTCGACTACTCGGCGTACGAGGGCAAGCAGATCACCGGCCGGGCCCGCACCGTGCTCTCCCGCGGCGCCGCGGTGATCCACGACGGCGAGTACGTGGGCCGTCCCGGCCACGGCACCTACCTGCCGCGCGGTACCTCGCAGTACCTGATCTGAGCAGTATCTGATCTGAGACCTCATCAACTGACAGCACCTCAGGAATGGAGCGACAGCATGGACTTCGGACTCGTACTGCAGACGGACCCGCCCGCCCAGCTGCTGATCGACCGGATGAAGCGGGCCGAGTCGGCCGGATTCGGCTACGGCTGGACCTTCGACTCGGTGGTGCTGTGGCAGGAGCCCTTCGTCACCTACGCCCGGATCCTCGCCGAGACCGAGCGGATGACCGTGGGCCCGATGGTCACCAACCCGTCCACCCGCACCTGGGAGGTGACCGCCTCCCTCTTCGCCACCCTCAACGACACCTACGGCAACCGCACCGTCTGCGGCATCGGCCGCGGCGACTCGGCGATGCGGGTGGCCGGGCGCAAGCCGGCCACCCTGGCCCGCCTCGGCGAGGCCATGCACGCCATCAAGGAGCTCGCCGAGGGCCGTGAGACCGAGATCGACGGCACCATGATGCGGCTGCCCTGGGTCAAGGACGGCGCGCTCCCGATCTGGATGGGCGCCTACGGGCCCAAGGCACTGGAACTGACCGGCCGTCAGGCCGACGGTTTCATCCTGCAGCTGGCCGACCCCTTCCTCACCGAGTGGATGGTCAAGGCGGTCCGCAGCGCCGCCGAGCAGGCCGGCCGCGACCCCGACTCGATCAGCATCTGCGTCGCCGCCCCGGCCTATGTCACCGACGGCAGCGCCGAGCAGCTCGCCCACGCCCGGGAGCAGAGCCGCTGGTTCGGCGGCATGGTCGGCAACCACGTCGCCGACCTGGTCAGCCGCTACGGCGAACACTCGGACATGGTCCCGGAGGCGCTGACCGACTACATCAAGGACCGGGCCGGCTACGACTACAGCCACCACGGCCGCGCCGGGAATCCCGACACCGCCTTCGTCCCCGACGAGATCGTGGACCGGTTCTGCCTGCTCGGCCCGGTCGAGGCACACCTGGAGAAGCTGGAGCAACTGCGCGCCCTGGGCGTCGACCAGTTCGCCGTCTACGCCATGCACGACGCCGTCGAGAGCACCATCGACGCGTACGGATCCGCCGTCATTCCGGCGTTCAGCTGAAACACACCAGCCCTAACCTGCTACAACGCACAGTGCCGCATTCCGTCCCCAGCACCAGACCCCAGCACCAGACGTCCGCGATCCGAGGTGCCTATGTCCGCTACCGCCCAGCCCGCCGACCTGACCTCCAGACAGCTCACCGCGCCCGACGGCCGAGTGGAGCTCGCCCCCGACGTCGTCCTGGACGATCCCCGCTTCGCCAACGGCGACCTGCTGCCGGTCCCGCTGGAGAAGCGGCGCTGGACCACCTACAACTACATGGCCCTGTGGATCGGGATGTCCCACTGCATCCCCTCCTGGACACTGGCCTCCGGCCTGGTCGCGCTCGGCATGGACTGGAAGCAGGCGGTGTTCACCATCGCCCTCGGCAACCTCATCGTGCTGGTGCCGATGCTGCTCAACGGCCATGCCGGCACCAAGTACGGGATCCCCTTCCCGGTCTTCGCCCGGGCCTCCTTCGGGGTGCGCGGGGCCAACCTGCCGGCGATGATGCGGGCCGCGGTGGCCTGCGCCTGGTTCGGCATCCAGACCTGGATCGGCGGCTCGGGCATCTTCGTCCTGGCCGGGAAGGCCTTCGGCCACGGCTGGGCGAACGCCTCCCACATCGGCGGCTACGCCTGGACGCTGTGGCTGTCGTTCCTGCTGTTCTGGGTGCTGGAGATCGCCATCATCGCCCGCGGCATGGAGACCCTGCGCCGCTTCGAGAACTGGGCCGCGCCGTTCGTCATCGTCGGCGCGATCGCGCTGCTGGTGTGGATCACCGTCAAGGCCGGCGGGTTCGGCCCGCTGCTGAACCAGCCGTCGACACTGGGCTGGGGGAGCGGCTTCTGGAAGGTCTTCTTTCCCTCGCTGATGGGCATGATCGGCTTCTGGTCCACGCTCTCGCTGAACATTCCCGACTTCACCCGGTTCGGCGGCAGCCAGCGCGCCCAACTCTGGGGCCAGGCCCTGGGCCTGCCCACCACGATGACCCTCTTCGCGCTGTTGTCGGTGCTGGTCACCTCGGGATCGCAGGCCGTCTACGGCGCCCCGATCTGGGACCCGATCGAGCTCGCCGGGAAGATGAGCAGTATCCCGGGCACCCTGTTCGCCCTGCTGGTGGTGCTGGTCGCGACCCTCTCCACCAACATCGCGGCCAATGTGGTCAGCCCGGCCTACGACCTCTCGCACCTGCTCCCACGCTTCGTCAACTTCCGTACCGGGGCCCTGATCACCGGCGTCATCGGCATTGTGATCTTCCCGTGGAAGCTCTACTCCAACCCCAACGTCTACATCTTCACCTGGCTCGGCACCGTCGGCGGCCTGCTCGGCACGGTCTCCGGCATCCTCATCGCCGACTACTGGATCCTGCGCCGCACCAGCCTGCACGTGGACGAGCTCTACCGTGCGAGCGGACGCTACTGGTACGCGGGCGGTTGGAACTGGCGGGCGGTGGTCGCCCTGGTCGTCGGCGCGGTGCTCGCCGTCGGCGGCTCCTACTCCGCGCTGGACGCCAAGGGCGTCAAACAGGGCCCCTTCCCGGTGCACGGCCTGATCCCCTTCCTCAAGCCACTGGCCGACTACGGTTGGGCCGTCGGCCTCACCTCCTCGCTGATCCTCTACACCCTCTTCAGCCTCAACGGACGCGAAGACACCTGACGGTCTGACGATCTGATGGACCGTCATCCCTGAGCCGCTGCCGCCCCGCCTCGCCGTCGGGGCGGCAGCTGTCTTGCTTCCCTGTGTGGGGTGGGTGCGGGTTGGCTGGGGTTGGCGGCAGCTGTGGGTGGCTTACATGGCGCTACCGTTGCCGCCCTCCGCCGTCCGTGGCTTGTTGCTGTTGCTCCCTGCGCTCGCGGGCTAACGACGGGAGGGGGCGGCCTGGCTGGGCGCCGTAGGCCCGCGCGGCGGGGGCGTGCGTGCGGGCCGGGCGTGAGGTGCTCGGCACCCGTCGGTCGTCATCGGGCTGCTGGCAGCGTTCTTCTGGCAGCGCGGGAGCGGATCAGCCAGCAGCTCTAAGCACTCAGAGCGTGCACGCATGCTCCCAGGGCCCGGGGATCCGATGCCGGTTCCTGGCGACGAGCCAGTAGGCCCCGGCTGCTATCTGGGCGACGGCGGGCAGCGATAGCAGGCGCCCGGCGGCACGGGCGCTGCGGTTGCCGGTTCGGGCCCAGGCCGCAAAGGCGGCGGCACCGCCGTGGCGTTGGTCGCCCTGGACGAACCACATCCGAGCTCTGGCCTGATGCTCCGTCAGCCCGTAGGCCGTCAGATCGGTGCTCTGCCAGGGCTGGATGGTGCCGGCCAGGGCCACGCGCGGCAGCAGGAAGTGGACGGCTGCGCGACAGAAGCCGCAGCTGCCGTCGTAGATGATCAATGGTGAGGGGGTGTCGGGCATGCTCCGCCGTCCTTGTCCTGCCGGGCTGGCCTGTCAGCCGGCCGATCCGGTCTGCGGCGGTACGAGCACAGCTTCTGGCCTGGACAGTCTCCCCGCCCTGCCCCCGGCTGTTCGCGGCAGGGTGCGCCGGCACGCCTGTCCCAGGTAGGTCCAGAAGCGGTCGGGCAGGAACACGGCATCCGCGACGATCATTGCTCCGGAGAATACCGGGAGTCCCAGGAGCACCGCGATGCCCACGTGCATGCCGACCAGCAGGGTGAGCACGAGGTACTTGAACCTGCCGAACAGGACGAACGGGAACGCTACCTGCAGCAGCACGGTCATGTAGCTCGCGACGGCGACCAGCATCGGATGGCTGTCCACCAGGAGCGACAGCGCCGGCCAGGGCCGGAACAGGTCGAGGTTCAGCACGTAGTGCAGGGCGGTTCCGTTTCCCCAGGAGCCGCCCTGCACCTTGAACAGTCCGGCGGACCCGTAGAGGAAGCAGACCTGGGCGGCGATGACGAACATGCCGCAGTTGTGCAGCACCGTGGTCAGAACCTGGCGGGCGCATGCGAGGTGGCTCACCAAGTCACCCGCTGCGCGGGTTCGCGCCGATCGCTCGGCGTGGTCCGCCGATGCCCGGATCCGGGCCCTGCGCGCATCGAGGGACCAGCGTCGGCCGCACGCGGTGAAGGGCAGGTACAGGGCCATCAGCAGGATGAGGTTGTCTCCGCCGTCCGTCATGAAGATCGCCCGGGCGTGGAAGGAGGCGACCACGACCGCGAACAGGAGGGCCACCGCCCGAGTGCGCCAGCCGAGCATGAACAGTGCGGAGGTGACCAGAGCCAGGGCGTAGCAGGCCTGGAAGTACGCCCGGCTGTCGGACAGGGTCAGGATGCTGGACCAGCCTGTCTGGTGGAACAGCTCGGTGGCCAGTGCGGGCGTCCATGGCGAACCAGGACCCCAGATTTCGTCGCGGTGCGGGAACTCCCGCAGCAGGAGGGCGAGGTAGAGCAGCCCGTACCCGATGCGCAGCACGGCCGCCGCGTAGAGGGAGATCGGCTTCCCGGTCACGACGGTGTTCAGCGCTGCGAGGCGATCGAGCAGCCGCTGCGCGTGCGTGCCTGCGGCCTGCGGGGCCGGGTGGCCTGGTGCGGGCGCCAGGAGGGGTGCGGGTTCAGTTTCCATCGGATGTCACCTTCCACCAGAGCAGGTACCTGGTTGCGATCGGGGCCGGTGGGTTCGGACGGGGGCCGCCCGATGCGGTGGCGGCGATCGGCCGTGTGATCACCCGCAACTCGATCTGCTCGAATGTGCTGTGCCGGTAGGCGGAGACACGGTCCACCGCGATGTTGCGCAGGTACTTCTGCAGCATCCGGGCCCGCTGCGAGGTTGCCCGGTCATCGTTGCCGTGCGATGCGGCATAGGCGTCCCAGGCGCGGCGCAGCATGTTCTGGGAGGTGTGGCTCGGGAAGGGGTTGTGGTTGATGGCGGCATCGTCGACGGCGGTCAGGTCGAACCAGTCACTGACCTGGCGGGTGCCGCCGGCGGAGACGTGGAAGGTCCTCGCGGAGATCTGCTGGGTGGCGGATTGCGGATCCGGGGCGAAGAGTCGCCAGTTCTGCTCGAACAGCGGGTAGATCCAGGCATTGACCTGCTTGCTGTAGCGCTGCGACACCGGGTTCGAAGGGGCAACGAACAGGAAGACCGACAGCACATGGACCAGGGACACCGCCAGACACAGAACCGCAGCGATGCCCACGGTCGCCCGCCACGGGCGCGGCAGAGCCGAAAGTCCCGGTGACACGCTGGAATCCCCGGCCGAGGGCCGCACCTGCGGCCCGGTACTTGCAGCGACCGCGTCGTGGACCGGCCCGCGGCACCGGTCCTCAACATCCGGTGCCCCAACAGCGCCGGGCACGGTGCCACTCCCAGTCGTTGCCATCCTCATCGCTCCCCTCGCAGCCAAGCTGCTGTGATCTTGGAATGCCTACTCGGTGCCGGTCACAAGCGGCACACGACGATCTGTGTCCGCATCCGTCGTGTGCCGCTTGTGGTCACCTTCACCGAGCGGGAGACCGCCCCGCAGTCACCGTCAGGGGCACGGGAGCGGCGGACACGGAACCGGCGGACACGGGACAGGCGGGCAGTTGTCGCCGCCGGTCGTGCCGCCGGTGGTCCCGCCGGTCGTGCCGCCCGTGGTCCCGCCGGTGGTCCCGCCGGTCGTGCCGCCCGTGGTCCCGCCGGTGGTCCCGCCGGTCGTGCCGCCGGCGGTCCCGCCGGTCGTGCCGCCCGTGGCCCCGCCGGTGGTCCCGCCGGTCGTGCCGCCCGTGGCCCCGCCGGTGGTCCCGCCGGTGGTCCCGCCGGTCGTGCCGCCCGTGGTGCCACCGGTTGCACAGGTTTCACGGGTGATGGTGTCGGAGTCGAGGGTGACCGATCCGTTTCGGGCCAGGGCGCGGCCGTCGATGGTCGTGTTGGTGGTGACCGTGATGGAGGTCAGGGCGAGGATGTTGCCCACGAAGGTGGAGGCGGTTCCCAGGGTGGCGGAACTGCCGACCTGCCAGTAGACGTTGCAGGGCTGGGCGCCGTTGACCAGCAGGACCCGGCTGGCGGACGCCGTGGTCAGCGTCGAGCCGATCTGGAAGATGAAGACGGCGTTGGGGTCGCCCTGGGCGTCGAGGGTGAGCGTGCCGGTGAGCCCGATGGACGAGGGCGCCTTGTAGACGCCCGCCGTGAGCGTCCGGCCGCCCAGATCCCCGGAGATGCTGGCGTCAGGGGCCTGGCCGGCGGCGCTGTTGTACGAGATGGTCAGATCGCTCTGCGCCTGGAGCGAGTTCGCGTCGGCGGAGTGGATGGTTCCGTTGACCGTGCCAGGAGGGAACCCGGACACCGCCGTACCCGGGCTCACGCCGAGGTCGCCGTTGATCGTGCTCGGGCCGGTGTTCGTGACGCTCTGTCCGGCCAGGACCGCGTAGCTGCTCGCCGTCCCCAGCGGTACGGCCACGCCGATCGCGCCGGCGCTCGTGGGCACCATCGCCAGGCCGGCGGTGGAGAGTGCGACCACCAGGGAGGTGGCAGCAATGCGGGCGAATGTGCGCCGGGTCGGGGTGAATTCCTGCAGTCTTGCCATTGAGGCACCTAACTCCTTGTGAGGGTCGGGTCGATCGGCCGTCAATGCGCGGAAAATCGCGAAAGCGCGCATGGGAACACGCTTATGGGGTCATCCGAACGGCGACCGTGGAACGAGACAGTAGCCTCAGTCGGACCGTGGCCTGCGGCGAACCTCTGTGCCATACGGGTGGTTATGTGAAGAATCGTTTCTTTTTGAAATTCTTTATCAATATTCGGATTGGATATGTAGGCAGGAATCGAATTCAGGGGCTGGTTCTGCTCCGCAACCCGTCGCAGACGACTTCGGTGAGATGTGCCAGTGCGACTGCGTCCGCGGCTGCGTCGGTGCCGCTGCCGGTGCGGGTCAGGCACCCGGTCATCAGGGCTTTCACGTCGGCGTAGTCGACGTCGGGGCGGACCGCTCCGGCTTCCTGGGCGCGCGCGAGCAGGGTGGACAGCCCGCCGGTGACGTCGTAGCCGGCGCTCACGGCCGCTGACTCCAGGTCGTAGCCGGCGCCGGCCAGGGCCTCGGCCAGCCCCCGGTTGGCGGCGCCCTCGCGGATGAGGGTGGCGAAGCAGGTGAAGAACGCCGCGCCGGGTTCCTGTTCCTCGGCCAGTGCCTCCGCCTGGCGGGTCAGTTGGTCCAGGCGCTGGAGCAGGATCGCGGCGAACAGCTCCTGCTTGGTGGGGAAGTGTCGGCTGACGGTGCCGGTGCCGACCCCGGCGCGCCTGGCGATCTCGTGCACGGGGACCGACAGCCCCTCGGTGGCGAAGACCTCCGCCGCCACCTCCAGTACGCGGGCTCGATTGCGTCGGGCATCGGCGCGCGGTTGCTTCGCCATCACGGACCGGGGTCTCCTTCTCATGGACAAACGGGATGGGCGTCCCGTATATTTCAAGCAAGCGGGATGCCCATCCCGATTGTATCGCCGTGCATCGGAGGAGGCACAACGATGAACAGCAACACGGCACCAACTCCAACCCCAACTCGGTGGTCTTCGGACGACGTTCCCGACCAGCAGGGGCGGACCGTCGTGATCACCGGCGGCAACACCGGCCTCGGCTTCGAGACCGCCCAGGTGTTCGCCCGGCGCGGCGCCACGGTCGTGCTGGCCTGCCGGAACCTGGACCGCGCGGCGGACGCCAGGGCCCGCATCATCGCGACCACGCCGACGGCGCGCGTCAGCACCCTGAAGCTGGACCTTGCCTCTCTGGCATCGATCCGCCAGGCGGCCGGGCAGCTGGGCGCCGACCATCCGCGCATCGACCTGCTCGTCAACAACGCCGGCGGGGTACGGCCCCACCACGGCGTCAGCGACGACGGCTTCGAACTGACGCTGGCCACCAACCACCTCGGTCCGTACGCCTTCACCGGGCTGCTGCTGGACCGGCTGCTGGCGACGCCGGGCTCGCGGATCGTCACCGTCAGCAGCATCGGCCACCGTCGCGGCACCATCCACTTCGACGACCTCAACCTCAAACACGGGTACCGCTACCAGCCCGCCTACTTCCAGGCGAAACTCGCCAACCTGATGTTCACCTACGAGCTGCAGCGCCGGCTGGCGGCCTCCGGAGCGCAGACCATCGCGGTCGCCGCGCACCCCGGCAACGCCCGCACCGAGTTCGGCCGCGACATGTCCGTGGTGACCAGGGCCGTGATGAATCCCCGCATGCGCCTGCTCACCTCCTGGCTGCTGCAGTCCCCGCAGATGGGCGCCCTGTCGACGCTGCGCGCCGCGACGGACCCGCACGTCGAGGGCGGCGACTACTACGGCCCTCCCGGCAGGGCCCAGTTCACCGGACACCCGACCCGGGTGGAGTCCAGCGCGCGCTCCTACGACACCGAGGCGCAGCACCGCCTCTGGCAGGAGTCCGAACGACTGACCGGCGTCAGCTACCCCCTCACCGACGCCCCGGCCGGCAAACCCCGTCCGGACTAATCCACACCGGGGACCGCATTTTCGTGCGTCCACTACTCAGCCGCGTGAACACTCCCGTCCCGGCCGGACAACGCCTGCGAGGGTTCCGTCCGACGGGAGCACACTGGAGCAATGGACCAGGACGTACGCGAGTACATCGACGCCATCCCCGCCGAGCACCGCCCGCTGTTCGACCGGCTGCACCGGCTGATCCTTGAGGCCCACCCCGAGGCGGCCGTCAGCCTCTCGTACAAGATCCCGACCTTCAAGGTCGGCAGCCGCAGGCTCTACCTCGCCTCATGGGCGCACGGAGCTTCGATCTACGGCTGGCAGGAGGGCCGCGACGCGGGCTTCACCAGCCGCCACCCGGGGCTGATCACCGGCAAGGCCACGATCAGGCTGCGCCCCGAGGAGGCCGCGGCGATCCCGGACGCCGAACTCCGGGATCTGGCCCGTGCCGCCCTGGACGCCTGACCCGGCGCCGCCTCCGGGTTGCGTCTCTTGCGCCTGCACCCCGGTGTCGGAGGGTCGCCCTAAAGTAGCGGTATGAGTGCTGATTCGCGGCCGACCTCTGCGTTCCACGCCGAGAACGTGTCCCCTTCGATGACCGGGAAACTGGTCGGCGCGCTGGACGGGCAGGCGGCGAGCGCGGGGGTGCGGCGCCTGCGCGCGTGGGCGCACGCCGGGCTGGCGGTACGTCCGGGCGAGCGGGCGGTGGACGTCGGCGCCGGGACCGGCTCGGAGGTCCAGGTGCTGGCTGCGGCGGTCGGGCCGGACGGCGAGGCGGTCGGTGTCGAGCCCAACGCCGGCCTGCGCGCGGTCGCCGAGCAGCGGGCGGCCGAGGTGGGCAGCGCGGCCCGCTTCGTCGACGGCGACGCGCTGGCGCTGCCGCTGGGCGATGCCGAGGTCGACGTGGTCTGGTGCGAGCGGGTGTTCCAGCATCTCGCCGAGCCGGAACGGGCCGCGGCGGAGATCGCCCGCGTGCTCCGGCCGGGCGGACGGGTGGCCCTGATCGACACCGACTGGGCGACGACGATCCTCCACCCCGGTGAGCCCGCCGTCGTCGCCGCCCTGGCCGACTGCGCTCTGGCGGCCGCCGCGAACCCCTACGCCGGTCGGCGGTTGCTGGGCGAGCTGGCCGGGGCCGGTCTGCTGGTCGACGACATCGGCTCGCAGGCTCTGATCCAGGATCACCGGGCGGTCACCTGGCCGATCGTCCGGATGATGGGCGAGCAGGCCCTGCGCCGCGAGCTGATCTCCGCCGAACAGCGGGACGCCCTCTATGCCGATCTCGAAGCCGCCGCCGCGCAGGGCTCCCTGCACATGTCGGTGACCATGTTCGGCGTCCTCGCCCACCGCCCAGCCTGAGGCCGCCTGAGCCCGCCGTAGAATCCGGTAGCCGCATCCCTCCCCGCTGAAACGAAGGCAGTGCCCGTGCTCGACGCCGACGACGTCCGCCGTATCGCCCTGTCGCTGCCGCAGACGGTGGAGAAGGAGCTGTGGAACCACCCGACATTCCATGTTGCGGGCCGCATGTTCGTCACCGTGCCTGACGACGGGACGTCCTTCGCCGTGCGCTGCCCCAGGATCGACCGGTACGAGCTGATCGCCTCCGAGCCGGACAAGTTCTGGGTGCCGGCGCACGAGGCGAACTCCTCCTGGGTGCGGGCCCGTCTGGCGGCGCTGGAGGACCTGGACGAGCTCCGTGACATCCTGGTCGACTCCTGGCGTCAGGCCGCCCCGGCCGAACTCGTCGAACTGCTACCGCCATCGACGACCGACGGGTGACCTCAGGCTGCGTCGCGCCCCGCGTGGGTCCGGGTCCTCGCCGCCGACCGCTTGCCGCGACGCCGTTCGGCGATCTGGCTCGGCGGGCTGCTGGGTGAGATGGACGCCTGACTGAACGTCAGAAGATCGGTGGGCCGCGGCAGATCGGCGCTGTCGCGGCGGACGACCCGGAGCGTCGCGGTGCGGCGCTCCCCGCCGACCGACCACGCGACGGTGCCCTTGGCGCCGTGGAGCATGCTGTCCTGCTGGTCGACCGTGCCGCTGTTGCTCATGACTGCCTCCGTGGCCCTGGCTGGCTGGCTCCCCTTCCGGGGCTTGTGGGTACCACGATGTGCGCCGTGTCTGTGGGGACGATGAAAGCACCCTCAATCCTCCATGGGATCGCCGACGCCTTCGCCGGTGCCCCGCACCGGCTGGGCCACCTGGGCCCCACCCGCTACCTGGTCGGCAAGGGCAGCGCCGGCAGTGTCCGCCGCCTGGACGCCCTCAGCGCGTCGCTGCCCGCGCTGCCCCCGGTCCCCGCCGACGTCGCCGCGGTCCGCAACGTGCACCGGCAGCCGCCGCCGCACTGACCGCGGCTGCCCATCAGGGGGTGGCGCTGGTCGAGGGACTGGGCGTCGCGGTCTGGGCGGCCCGGGTCAGCGCCTGCTGGTCGGCCAGGGCGATGGCGAGCTCGCCCGCCGCGGTGGGGTGCAGCGGCGCGTTCGCGTCCGGCCCCTGGACGAACGACTGGTTGCTGCACAGCTGGTGGCCGTCGAAGTGCTGCGGCACATCGGTGAAGTCGAAGGTACGGGCACCCTGGCTGAGCACGGTGTTGAGGCCGTCCAGGCGGGACTGGAGCACCTTCGCCTTGGCGGCGGTGATGCCCTGGGAGGCCAGGCAGCCGAGGTTCTCGCCGAACGGGTTGTAGTACTCGTTGACCAGGACGGTGGGGTGCCGGGGCAGCGCGGCCAGGTCGCCCAGCAGCTCGTAGTAGTCGGTGGCGAATGCCGCGATCTGCTGCTGGTAGTAGGCGGTGGAGGCCTTGTCGTCGCAGGCGTCCGCGGCCGCGCACAGCTCGGTCAGGGCGGCCCAGTGGATGTCGTTGGCCCCGATGCTGACGATGACCACCGAGGCCGGGGCCGCCTGCTCGGCGAGTGAGACCTGCGAGGGCGCCTTGGTGACGCCCAGCGTCTGGGCGCCCAGCAGGCCGTTGCGGATGGTGGCGCCGCTGCAGGCCAGGTTGAGGACCTTCCAGCCGTTCACCGCGCTCAGGTCGGCCGCGTAGGAGTCCTTGCTGCGCCCGCAGGCCGTGTCCAGGGCGTCGGGGTGGTCGACGAGCGGGTTGCCGATCGCGGCGGCGGTGGAGTCGCCGAGCACCACGGCCTGGATGCCCTTGATGGCCGGTCCGCTGGGCGGCGGCGGGGAGGTCGGGGCATCGCCGACCAGGTCGGCGATGCTACGGACCTGCCGCAGCACCTTCGGGGTGGAGGAGGCCATCAGGTAGACGCCGACGGCGTTCAGGACGCACACCGCCGCGACCGCGGTGGCGAGCATCTTCAGCATCGACGCGCGGCTGGAGCGGCGGACTCCGGCGGCGGCGACGGCGAGGAGCGCCGCGAAACCGGCGGCGACCAGGGTCTCCCAGATCAGGTAGCGGGTCCAGCCGGCGGCGAGCGCCCGGCTGAGGCTGGACTCCACCGCCTGCTGCCGATCCGGCTTGGTGATGGCGTTGGTCTGGGCGTTGAGGTCGATGTGGGCGAGCTGCAGCCGCGGGCGGATCGGCCCGTCGAACTGCGGCCGGGTCGGGATGGCCTCGCCGAAGAGGTCGAGCTCGCCCGGACCGGACAGGCTGAGGCCCGGTGAGGCGGCGCCCACCTGGACGCTCTGTCCGATGGCGGTCACCGTCTGGAGCGGTGTGACCTGCACGGACAGCCAGACGGACAGGCCCGCGGCGACGAGCACGACGGCACCGGTGCCCATCGCCGCCAGGATTCGGCGGATCCAGAAGTGCACGAGTTCCCCGTCCGGGCGACAGCTGCTATCGCTGTCCCCTTGCCGTTGCCGGCCGTCCCAAACCCGCTCGGGCCGACTTGCCCCGGCAATTCGAGGTGCGGTGGTTGCCATGAGCCCGTCATGAGCCCAATCGGGCATCCTCAGCGGGCGGCCGGGCGCAGTCCCTGACCCCACGGCTCGGCCCTCGCTGTTGAGCTGGCCTTTCGTGCCGGCGAGCCGGGCATCACCGGGCAGATCTTCCCCGTTCCGGGCAGCGCCGTGAGTCAAGGGCGTTGATATAAATCTCATGTCGGGCAAAACCGGGCGCGTCGTGCCCGGTCCGGATCAAAGGGGCCGGTGATGGAGTTGAACGCGGAGGAACGCAAGCACCGGATCCTCGCCCTGGTGCGTCACCAGGGACAGTTGGAAGTCGCGGCCGCGGCCGTCGACTTCGCCGTCGCACCCGAGACGATCCGGCGCGACCTCAGCGAACTGGAGCGCAGGGGCCTGGTCCGGCGCACCTACGGGGGCGCCTATCCGGTCGAGGGCGCGGGTTTCGAGACCGACCTGGCGCACCGGGTGAACTCGCACGTGGACGACAAGCGCCGGATCGCCGCGGAGGCCGTCAAGCTCCTCGGCGACGCCGACACGGTGTTCGTGGACGAGGGCTACACCCCGCAGATCCTGGCCGCACTGCTGCCCTCGGACCGCCCGCTGACGGTGGTCACGGCCTCGCTCACCACCGCTGCGGCCATCGCGGAGTCGGCCAACACCACCGTGCTGCTGCTCGGGGGCAGGGTCCGCGCCAGGACCCTGGCCACGGTCGGCTCCTGGACCTCCGCGATGCTGGCGGGATTCGTCATCGACGTGGCCTTCCTGGGGTCCAACGGCATCTCCAGAGAGCTCGGTCTGACCACACCGGACCCGGTCGTGGCGGACGTCAAGGCCAAAGCCCTCGAAGTGTCGCGCCGGCGGATCTTCCTGGGCCATCACAGCAAGTTCGGGGCCAGCAGCTTCTGCCGCTTCGCGGAGGTCGGCGACTTTGAAGCCATCGTCACCAGCACCGGCCTGACCGCCGCCGAGGCCCACCGCTACGCACTCCTGGGACCGCGCGTCATCAGGGTCTGAACTTCCCACCCGTCTCCACCTGATCTCCACCCGCACGTCCCTCTCCGCCCGGCCACCCGACCGCAGGCGGCGCGATCACGCACGTCCCGAACCGGCACCCACCCCCGGTCCACCGGACCGGATCCACGAAGGGAACCACCATGACGAACAGACAATCCGTCCTGCGCCGCACCGTCCCGCTGGGAGCCGTGGTCCTCTGCGGGGCCATGCTCGCGGCGTGCAGCGGCGCCGGGGGCGGCAGCGCGGGCAGCGGCGGCTCCGGCTCCGTCAACGTGCTGATGGTCAACAACCCGCAGATGCTGGACCTGCAGAAGCTGACCGCGGCCAACTTCACCAAGACCACCGGCATCAAGGTCAACTTCACCGTGCTGCCCGAGAACGACGTCCGCGACAAGATCACGCAGGACTTCTCCAGCCAGGCCGGCCAGTACGACGTGGCCACCATCAGCAACTACGAGACCCCTTCTACGCGAAGAACGGCTGGCTGGCCCCGCTCACCACGCTCGCCACCGGCGACACCACCTTCGACCAGAGCGACATCCTGCCCAGCCTGGCCAAGTCGCTGACCGTCGACGGCCAGATCTACGCCGAGCCCTTCTACGGCGAGTCCTCCTTCCTGATGTACCGGAAGGACGTCTTCGCGGCCAAGGGCCTGACCATGCCCGCCAACCCGACCTGGGACCAGGTCGCCGCCCTCGCGGCCAAGGCCGACGGGGCCCAGCCCGGAATGAAGGGCATCTGCCTGCGCGGCCAGCCGGGTTGGGGCGAGGTCATCGCCCCGCTGACCACCGTGGTCAACACGATGGGCGGCACCTGGTTCAACTCCGACTGGTCGGCCCAGCTCACCGGCGCGGGCTTCACCAAGGCCACCAACTTCTACGTCGACCTGGTGCGCGCCCACGGCGAGGCCGGGGCGCCGCAGGCCGGCTTCACCGAGTGCCTCAACGACATGGAGCAGAGCAAGGTCGCCATGTGGTACGACGCCACCTCGGCGGCCGGATCGCTGGAGGGCGCGGGCTCGCCGGTGGCCGGGAAGATGGGCTACGTGCCCGCCCCGGTCGACCAGACCAAGAGCTCGGGCTGGCTCTACACCTGGGCCTGGGGCGTGCAGAAGGCCGGCAAGCACCAGAGCGACGCCTGGAAGTTCATCTCCTGGGCCTCCAGCAAGCAGTACGAGGACCTGGTCGGCGCCCAGTTGAGCTGGTCCCAGGTGCCGGCCGGCAAGCGCACCTCGACCTACAGCAACCCCGACTACCTCAAGTCGGCCGGCGCCTTCGCCGCGGCCACCAAGACCGCGCTGACCTCCGCCGACCCGGCCAACCCCGGGGTGCAGCCGCGGCCGGCCCCCGGGATCCAGTTCGTCGGCATCCCCGAGTTCGAGGACCTCGGCACCCAGGTCTCGCAGCAGATCAGCTCCGCGATCGCCGGCCAGACCAGCATCGCCGGCGCGCTGAAGAGCAGTCAGGCCCTCGCTGCGAAGGTCGGCGCCAAGTACGCCGGCCACTGACGGGCGGAGGCACTCCATGAGCACCCTCTCCACCCCGCGGCAGCAGCGCTTCTCCCGGTCCGCCCGCCAGGGCGCCGCCGGGGCGGCGGCCAAACCCCGTGGCGCGTGGGCCCGCAGGGGTCCGTTGCTGCCGGCTCTGGTCTTCATGATCGTGGTCACCCAGCTGCCCTTCGTGGGCACCCTGGTCATCTCGTTCATGCGCTGGAACGCCCTGGACCCGGGCAACCGGGGGTTCGGCGGCCTGTCCAACTACCGCAACGCGTTCTCCAATCCGGCGCTGCGCTCGGCGATCGTGACCACGGTGGTGCTGACCGCCTCGGTGGTCCTGGTGAGCCTGCTGCTGGGCCTTGGCCTGGCGCTGCTGCTGGACCGCAGGTTCCGCGGCCGCGGCATCGTCCGGACCATGCTGATCACCCCGTTCCTGGTGGTGCCGGTGGCCTCGGCGCTGCTCTGGAAGCACGCGATCTACAACGCCTCCTACGGGCTCCTGGACGGTGTGCTGACCTGGGTGTGGAGCCTGTTCGGCAGCGCCAACGCACCGCAGCCCGACTGGCTGTCGGTGATCCCGCTGATCTCGGTGGAGGCCGCGCTGGTGTGGCAGTGGACGCCGTTCATGATGCTGATCCTGCTGGCCGGGCTGCAGAGCCGGGCGCTGGACGTGGTCGAGGCCGCCCGGGTCGACGGGGCGAGCAGCTGGCAGGTGTTCCGCTACCTCACCTTCCCGCACCTGCGCCGCTACCTGGAACTCGCTGCCCTGCTCGGCAGCATCTACGTGGTCCAGAACTTCGACGCGGTGTTCACGCTGACCTCCGGCGGGCTGGGTACGGCCAACCTCCCCTACACCGTCTACGAGACCTTCTACCAGGGCCACGACTACGGCGAGGCCTCCGCGGAGGGCGTCATCGTGGTCGCCTGCTCGCTGGTCATCGCCACCTTCGCGCTGAGAACCGTCTCATCGCTGTTCCGGGAGGAGACGCTGTGACCAATGCCGGCGCCACGCGCAAGCGCAATCGCAACCGCAACGGCAATCGCAACGGCAACCGCAAGGACAACCGCAACCGCAGCCTGCTGGGCCTGCTGGCCTGGCTCTGCGGACTGCTCTTCTTCGCCCCCTTCGCCTGGATGGTGCTCACCTCGCTGCACAGCGAGTCCAGCGCGGCCACCAACCCGCCGAGCATCGGCGCGAGCCTGACGCTGCAGGGCTACCGGGAGTTCTTCGGCGCCACCACCGGCGTCAGCCCCTGGCCGCCGCTGATCAACTCCCTTACCGCCAGCATCGGTTCCACCGTGCTGGTGCTGGTGCTGGCGATCCCCGCCGCCTACGCGCTGTCGATCAAACCGGTGCGCAAGTGGACCGATGTGATGTTCTTCTTCCTGTCCACCAAGATGCTGCCGGTGGTGGCCGGACTGCTGCCGCTGTACCTGATCGCCAAGTACGCCGGCATGCTGGACACCATCTGGCTGCTGGTCATCCTCTACACCTCGATGAACCTGCCGATCGCGGTCTGGATGATGCGCTCCTTCCTCGCCGAGGTCCCCAAGGAGATCCTGGAGGCGGCCGCCATCGACGGCGCGGGGCTGCTGACCACCCTGCGCCGGATCGTGGCCCCGGTGGCCGCCCCCGGCATCGCCGCCACCGCGCTGATCGCCTTCATCTTCAGCTGGAACGAACTCCTGTACGCCGAGGTGCTGACCGGCGTCGTGGCGGGCACCGCACCGGTGTTCCTCACCAGCTTCGTCACCAGCCAGGGCCTGTTCCTGGCCAAGGTGTGCGCCGCCGCCGTCTGCATCTCCCTGCCCGTGCTCATCGCCGGGTTCGCCGCCCAGGACAAGCTGGTCCAGGGCCTCTCCCTTGGAGCAGTCAAGTGAAGGCAGCCGTCATCAGCTCGCCCGGGGTGGTGCGGGTCGAAACCGTCGAGGACCCGACGCCCGGCCCCCGCGACGTCGTGGTCCAGGTCGCCGCCTGCGGCCTGTGCGGAACCGACCTGCACATCCTGCAGGGCGAGTTCGCACCGACCCTGCCGATCATCCCCGGCCACGAGTTCGCTGGCGAGGTCGTCGCGCTCGGGGCCGAGGTCCGCGACCTGGCCGTCGGCGACCAGGTGGCGGCCGACCCCTCGCTGTACTGCCATGAGTGCCACTACTGCCGTCTGGGCCGCAACAACCTCTGCGAGCGCTGGGCCGCGATCGGGGTCACCGCCCCCGGCGGCGCCGCCGAGTACGCCGTCGCCCCGGCCGCCAACTGCGTGAAGCTGCCGGAGCACGTGCGCACCATGGACGCGGCGCTGATCGAGCCGCTGTCCTGCGCCGTGCGCGGATACGACGTGCTGCGCAGCCGGTTGGCCACCCAGGTGCTGATCTACGGGTCGGGGACGATGGGCCTGATGATGCTGGAGCTCGCCAAGCGCACCGGGGCCTCCGTGGTCGACGTGGTCGACATCAACAGCGAGCGGCTGGCCACCGCCCGCTCCCTGGGCTGCACCAGCGCCGCCACCTCCGCCGACGAGATCCTGCGCCCGCGGGGCTGGGACGTCGTCATCGACGCCACCGGGAACCAGGAGGCGATCCAGGACGCACTGGGCCGGGTGGGCAAGGGCGGCACCTACCTCCAGTTCGGCGTGGCCGACTACGCCGCGCGCGCCACCATCGAGCCCTACCGGATCTACAACCAGGAGATCACCATCACCGGCTCCATGGCGGTCCTGCACAGCTTCGAACGCGCCGCGGACCTCTTCGCCACCGGGGTGCTGGACCCGGAGGTGTTCATCAGCGACCGGGTCCCGCTGGACGACTACGCCGCGGCGCTCCAGCAGTTCCGGGCCGGGAAGGGGAGGAAGATCCAGGTCGTCCCCTGACCCAGTGGTGGCCGGGACCGGGCTCAGTCGAGGGTGGCGCTGAAGCTGTGGGTGAGCCCCAACTCCCGGAAGCCCAGCCGGGCGTACCAGTGGCGGGGCCAGTCCTCGGCGTCGGCGACCAGGAAGAACAGCGGGCAGTCGGCGGCCAGGTGCAGGGCGGTGCGCAGCAGCGTGCCCGCGTAGCCGCGATGGGTGCGGTCCTCGACGGTGACGACCTCCTCGATCTGGCCGATCCCCTGGTTCCGGTCCAGGTAGACGTCGGCCGAGGCCGCCACCGCGTGCTCGTCGTCGCGGACGGCCAGGAAGCGGACCTCGTCGGCGCCGCGCAGCCGGGCGGTGCGGCGCTCGACCAGGTGGTCGATCATGGACTGTTCGGCCTTGGGCAGCCAGGCCCGGGTCTGCCGGGCCACGGCCGGCCGCAGCTCGCCGAGGGACACCGTCTCCGCCAGCGGCAGCCCGGGCTCGGCGACCACGCCGGGACGGGCCATGACCAGCTCCTGCTCATGCGTGTAGCCGGCCGCCTCCAGCACCGGGACGCAGGCCCGCCCCAACTCGTCGTCGAGCACGGTGATACGGCGGTGCGGCAACGGGGCGAGCGCCGCGTCGGCGAGGGCCGGCAGCTCGGCCGGGTCGACGGGGCCGTCCACATAGATCTGGTTGTGCTCGTGCGATCCGGCGAACTCCGGGTCCTGGACCACGAATCCGCCCGGAAACCCGGTCAGCAGGGCGGCCTGCCGCCGGGCGAAGGACGTCCTGAAGTCGGCTGTGCGGCGGAGGTCAGTTGTCGTCGACATCGGATCAGTCTACGGACGATCGATTGACGCCCGGTGTTCACGCGGGAGGACGAGGGTGTCAAGAGTCCGGTGCACTGATCGTGCACTGCCGGTCGACCCGTGGAGGACACCATGAACCCCAAGGACAGCAGTCCCACCGACCACCCCCGCACCGACCACGCTCCTACGGACGAGCCCTGTGAGCAGCACTCCTTCGACCGCCGCAGGATGCTGCTCGGCGTCACGGCCGGGGCGGCGGCGATCACGCTCGCTCCGGTCGCTTTCGCTCCGGTCGCGTCCGCCCGAGCCGCTGACGCTTCGTCAGCAGAGGCCCCCGCTCCGGGATCCACGGCCACCCGGACCATCAGCGGCCATCTCGACACCGGCGCCGCCGACTTCGTCTACCTCCCGGTCGAGGTCCCCGAAGGGGTGCAGCAGATCTCCGTCCAGTACTCGTACGACAAGCCCGCCGTTCCGGCCGGTACCCCGGCGAACTCCTGCGACATCGGCGTCTTCGACCAGCGCGGCACCGCCCTTGGCGGCAAGGGCTTCCGCGGTTGGTCAGGCGGCTTCCGCACGTCCTTCGTGATCAGCAACAGCGAGGCCACCCCCGGCTATCTGCCGGGACCGGTCGGTGCCGGGACCTGGCATGTCGTCCTCGGCCCCTACCAGGTCGCGCCGCAGGGCCTGGACTACCAGGTCCAGGTGACGCTGACCTTCGGCGAGCCCGGTCCCGCCTTCGTGCCCGACTACCCGCCGCAGCGCGCCAAGGGTCGGGGCCGCGCCTGGTACCGGGGCGACGGCCATCTGCACACCGTCTATTCCGACGGTCGGCGCCTCCCCTCCGAGGTCGCGGCCGGCGCCCGGGCCGCCGGGCTGGACTTCATGGTCTCCACCGACCACAACACCAGTGCCTCGCACGCCGTCTGGGGCCAGTACTCCGGTCCGGACTGCTGATCGTCACCGGCGAGGAGGTCACCACCCGCAACGGCCACTGGCTGGCGCTCGGCCTCCCGGCGGGGGAGTGGATCGACTGGCGCTACCGCTCGCGCGACGACGCCTTCACCCGGTTCGCCGGCCAGGTGCACCGCTCCGGCGGGCTGGTGGTGCCCGCGCACCCGTACTGCCCGTACATCGCCTGCCAGTGGAAGTCCGGCTACGACGACGCAGACGCCATGGAGGTCTGGAACGGCCCCTGGACCTACGACGACGAGTCGGCGGTCGACACCTGGGATGCCCGGCTCGGCGAGGCCGTGCGCACCGGCCGGCGCTGGACCCCCGCGATGGGCAACAGTGACGCCCACAGCGTTCCGCAGGTCATCGGGCTGCCCCACAATGTGGTCCTCGCCGACGATCTGACCACCCCTGAGGTACTGGCCGGCATCAAAGCGGGCCGCAGCTGGATCGCCGAGTCCTCGGCGGTCGGGCTCGACTTCACCGTCACCGGCGGCGGCCGTCAGGCCGGCATCGGCGGCACGCTCACAGCGGCGGCCGACGCTCCGGTGGACGTCCGGATCGATGTCTCCGGCGTCCCCAACGGCACGGTCCGCTTCATCACCGACGAGGGCCAGATGCACCAGGAGTCGTTGCCCGACGCCGGCGCCGGAACGGTGATCTGGCGGACCACCGCCTCGCTGGCGGCCTACGTCCGCGCCGAGGTCCGCCACCCGATGGCCGACGGCACTCCGGGCCAGGGCAACCACATGGGCCCGGCCCTGGTCTGGGGCCCGATGGCGGCGCTCACCAACCCGGTGTTCCTCCGGATCGACTGACGGGTCCGTCGACATGGCGGCGAGCGGCGAGGGTAGGCGTCGGTGGTGGCGTTGCTGTGACCGCTTCAGCCGGATGCGGCACTGCCGAACCCTCGGACGACACCACCACCCCTGAGGGTGCTGACAGGCCGTCAGGCCAGGGAGATTCACATGCCCGTAATCCGGAGCGGCCATCGACTGCCCTAGCCTCGGCGCCAGCAACACGGTCCAACCGAAAGGGGAGCAGCGTGGTCGTCGCGGTCGGGGTCGAGGAGGAGTTCCATGTCGTCGATGTCGAGTCCAGAACGCTGGTACCCCGGGCCCGGGCGGTGCTGGACCGGCTTCCCGAACGGGGGTTCACCACAGAGCTCCAGCAGTCCATCGTGGAGGCCAACAGCCGGCCGCACCGCTCGCTCGCGGCGCTGCTGAGGGATCTGCAGACCTCCCGCCGGGCGCTGAACGACGCCGCCGAGCCGCTGGGCCTGGCGGTGGTCGCGGCGGGTACGGCGCCGTTGGCCCGGCTGGGCAGCATCGACCCGACCGACGATCCGCGCTACCGGCGGATGGCGGAGAACTACCGGGTCGTCGCCGAGGAGCAGTTGATCTGCGGGGCGCAGGTCCATGTGGACATACCCGACCGGGACACCGGCGTGCTCGCCATGGGGCTGCTGGCGCCCTGGCTGCCGGTGCTGCTGGCGCTGTCGGCCAGCTCGCCGTTCTGGCTGGGTTCGGACACCGGCTATGCCAGCTGGCGGACCCTGCTCTGGCAGCGCTGGCCCACCACCGGTCCGGCCGGCTCCTTCAGCAGCGCGGCCGAGTACGACGCCACCATCGCGGACCTGGTGCGCTCGGGGGTGATCAGCGACACCGGGATGGTCTACTACGACGTCCGCCCCTCCGCCCATCTGCAGACCCTGGAGCTGCGGATCTGCGACGCCTGCCCGCGCGCGGAGACCGTGGTGATGATCGCCGGACTGTTCCGCGCCCTGGTCATGGACGCCTGCGCCGATGTCGCCGCCGGGACCGCGCCGCCGCGGCGGGCTCAGGAGTGGCTGCGCGCGGCGACCTGGCGGGCGGCCCGCTCGGGCCTGGAGGGCGATCTGGTGGACCCGGCGAGCGGCCTTCCGGTGCCTGCCCCGCGGGTGGTGCGTTCGCTGCTGACCCGGCTGCGCCCGGCACTTGAGGAGACCGGCGACTGGGACACCGTGGTCGAACTGGCCGAGGAGGCCCTGGGCCGGGGCAGCGCCGCGCACCGGCTGCGCCGGCTGGCTCTGCGCGACGGCCGCCGGGCCGCCGTCGACCTGCTGGTCGCCGAGACCCGCGGCGACCGCGTCGGGCGGGAGCAGCCGTCCCACCGCGGCCTGCTCCGCGGCTACCGCGCCGAGCAGGACGAGGCCGTCACCGTCACCGGGGAGAGCCGCGAGCCCTACCGGGCCGTGCTGGAGCAGTTGGAGCGGCAGGAGTCCGCCGGTCTGCGCAGCCGGATCCGCGAGCGTGACGCCCGGCAGTGGCGGGACGGCGTCACCTTCCGGGTGGACGGCGAGGACCAGCCCCGGCTGTTCCCCTACGACGTGGTGCCGCGCCTGGTCGACGGCGGCGAGTGGCGGGACCTGAGCCTGGGCCTGTCCCAGCGGCTGCGCGCCCTGGAGGCCTACACCCACGACGCCTACGGCGAGCGCACGGCGGTCCGCGACGGGGTGCTGCCCGCGCGGGTGCTGGAGGGCTCGGCCGGGCTGCGCGACGCCGGCCGGGCGCCGCTGCCGGGGTCGGTCCGCATCCATGTCGCCGGGATGGACCTGGTCAGGGACGCCGCCCAGGGCTGGCTGGTGCTGGAGGACAATCTGCGGGTGCCCTCGGGGATCGCCTACGCCCTGGCCGCCCGCCGGCTCGCGGTGATCGGTCCGGGCTTCGGGACGCTGTCCCTGGACACCGTCCCCGAAGTGCTGCGGCGCACCCTGCGCGCCTCCGCGCCCCCCGGTGCCGCGGACGATCCGGTGGTCGCCATCGTCAGCGACGGGCCGCAGAACTCCGCCTGGTACGAGCACCGGACCCTGGCGCAGGCCATGGGCGTCGGCGTGTTCACCCCTGACCAGCTGACCATCGGCCGGGACGGCCGGGTCAGGGCCGGCGGCGGACCCGTGGACGTCCTCTACCGGCGCATCGACGAGGACGACCTCGCCAAGGCGGTGGGGGAGGACGGCGTCCCGCTCTGGCCGGGCCTGATCGCGGCCGTGGAGTCGGGCCTGCTCACCCTGGCCAACGCCCCCGGCAACGGGGTCGCCGACGACAAGGCGCTCTACTCCTTCGTCCCCCGGCTGATCCGCTACTACCTCGGCGAGGAACCGCTGCTGAACCAGGTCCCCACCCTGCTGCCGACCGAGGAGGGCCGGCTCGACGAGATCCTGGAACGGCTGCCCGAACTGGTCGTCAAACCGGTGGACGGGTACGGCGGCGCGGGCGTCGTCATCGGCCCCTACGCCTCCCCGGAGGAGCTGGCCCGGCTGCACGCCGCCCTGCTGGAGGCCCCGGACCGCTGGGTGGCCCAGGACGTGGTCTCGCTGACCAGCCATCCCACTTTCGACGGGGAGCGCCTGGAGCCCCGGGTGGTCGACCTCAGGGCCTTCGTCTGCGCCGAACGCGAGGGCAGCGGCCCCGGCGCCGTCGGCCTGCGGCCGACCGTGCTGCCGGCCGCGCTCACCCGGGTCGCTGCCGGGGGCAGCCTGATCGTCAACTCCTCCCGCGGCGGCGGCGCCAAGGACACCTGGATCGGGGTGGCACCCGCATGTGCGGACTGAGCGGAGAGGTCCGCTTCGACGGATCGCGCCCCGACCTGGCCGCCGTCGAGCGGATGACGGACCGGCTGGCGGCCCGCGGCCCCGACGGCCGGGGCCTGTGGTCCCAGGGCGCGGTCGCCCTGGGCCACCGGCGGCTCAAGATCATCGATCTGTCCGAGCGCGGCGCCCAGCCGATGACGGACCCCGGCGCAGGGCTGACCGTGGTCTTCAACGGCTGCATCTACAACCACCGTGAGCTGCGCAAACAGCTGGAGGGCGCGGGGCACCGCTTCTTCTCCCACTCCGACACCGAGGTGCTGCTGAAGGCCTACCAGGAGTGGGGGGTCGACTGCGTCACCCGCTTCGCCGGGATGTTCGCGTTCGCGCTGGTGGAGCACGAGTCCGGCCGGGTCGTTCTCGGCCGGGACCGGCTCGGCATCAAGCCGCTCTACCTGGCCGAGGGACCGGGCCGGCTGCGCTTCGCCTCCTCGCTGCCGGCGCTGCTCGCCGGGGGCGGCGTCGACACCTCGATCGACCGCGTCGCCCTGCACCACTACCTCAGCTTCCACTCCGTCGTGCCCGCGCCGCGCACCGTCCTGGCGGGCGTCGGCAAGCTCGCGCCGGCCACCGTCCGGGTGATCGAGCCCGACGGCACCCACCACGACCGCCGGTACTGGGACCCGCCGCACACCAGGCTGTCCCAGTACGCCGGGATGGACGCCGCGGACTGGTGCGACGCCGTCCTGGACGGGCTGCGCACCGCCGTGCGCCGCCGCACCGTCGCCGACGTGCCGGTGGGCGTGCTGCTGTCCGGCGGACTGGACTCCAGCCTGGTCGTCGCCCTGCTCGCCGAGTCCGGCGCCCGCGACCTGGCGACCTTCAGCGTCGGCTTCGAGACCGAGGGCGGCGAGCAGGGCGACGAGTTCGTCTACTCGGACCTGGTCGCCGAGCGCTACGCCACCGACCACCACCGCATCATGGTGCCCTCGGACCGGCTCCCGGCCGCCCTGGACCAGGCGATCGACGCCATGAGCGAGCCCATGGTCAGCCATGACGCGGTCGCCTTCCACCTGCTCTCGCAGGAGGTGTCCAAGGAGGTCAAGGTCGTCCAGAGCGGCCAGGGCGCCGACGAGATCTTCGCCGGCTACGACTGGTACCCGCCGCTGGCCGGCGTCCCCCGGGCGGAGACCGCCGACGCCTACTGCAGGGTCTTCGTGGACCGACCGCACAACGAACTCGCGGCCATGCTGCACCCGGAGTACCGCATCGACCACGACGCCTCCGGCGAGTTCGTCCGCGCCCATACCTCGGCGGCCGGCGCGGACACCGCCCTGGACGCGGCGCTGCGGCTGGACAGCCGGGTGATGCTGGTGGACGACCCGGTCAAACGGGTGGACAACATGACCATGGCCTGGGGCCTGGAGGCCCGGGTCCCGTTCCTGGACCACGAGCTGGTGGAGCTGGCCGCGGCCTGCCCGCCCGAGCTGAAGCTCGCCCAGGGCGGCAAGGGCGTCCTCAAGGACGCCGGACGGAAGCTGCTGCCCACCGGGATCGTGGACCGGCCCAAGGGCTACTTCCCGGTGCCGGCGATCCGTCATATGGCGGGTCCGGTCCTGGACCGGGTCCGCGAGGCGCTCGCCGCCCCCGAGGCCCGCGCCCGCGGCCTGTTCCGCGACGAGTACCTCGCCGAACTGCTCAGCGCTCCCGACGAGCACCGCACCACGCTGGGCTCCAATGCGCTCTGGCAGGCCGCCCTTCTGGAAATCTGGCTGCAGACACACGAGATCGGATGAGGGCGCCACACGTGACAGCAGCACAACACACCGGGACGCAGCCGACGGCCCCGAGCCTGACCGTCTCGCCGCCGACCGCGCCGCAGCACAGCTGCACCCAGGCGGCGACCGATCCGACCGGCACCACGGCCGCCTACGTCTGCGACCGCGGCGGCGTGCCCCAGCTGTGGGTCGGACCGCTGGAGGGGGCCGGAGAGCCCCGGCTGCTGGACCCAGCGCCGGACCCGGTCACCGCCGTCTCCTGGTCGCCGGACGGCCGTTGGATCGCCTACACCTCCGCCCCCGACGGCGCCGAGCACGGCCGCGTCCTCGCCATCCGCCCGGACGGCACCGGCCGACGGGTGCTGGCCGGCGCGGACCCGCGCGCCGCCGCCTACCTGGGCTGCTGGAGCCGGGACGGCTCCGCCCTCGCGGTGACCGAGGTGGTGCCGGTCAGCGACGGTGACGGCACCGGGCACAGCCACGGACTGCTGGCCGCCTCCCTGGTCGACCCCGAGGGCGGGCTCCCGACCCGGCGCCTGGCCACCGAGTCGGGCGCGGCCACCCTGCGGGTCTGCGACCTCACCCCGGACGGCCGCCTCGCCCTGCTCCGCCGCGGCCCGCGCGGCCACCGCGAGGCCGTGCTGCTGCGGCTGGCCGACCTCAGCGAGGCCGGCACCTTCCCGGTCGCCGACGGGGACCCCTGGATCGGCCGCTTCGCCCCGGACGGCCGCACCGTCTGGCTGCGCAGCGACGCCGACCGCGAGTTCGCGGCCCTGCTCGCGGTCGCCCTGGACGAGGACGGCAGCCCTGTTCCCGGCTCTGCTTCCGGCTCTGCGTCCGGCCGGTCGGTCCGGGTGGCCGCCCAGCGCTCCGGGACCGACCTGGAACACCTGACCATCGCCCCCGACGGCTCCACCGCCCTGCTCGGCTGGAACCGCCAGGGCCGCAGCTCCGCCGAACTCGTCCGGCTCGCCCCCGAGCAGGGAGCCGCCACGACGCTCCGTCAGATCAGCTTGCCGCACGAGGTTTTGACGCGGGCCGACCTCGACGGGTCGGGCGGCCTGCTGCTGTCGCTGTCCGGTTCGCGGTGCCGCCCGGGGGTCTGGTCGCTGCCCACCGCGCCCGGCCTGAAGCTCCGCCCCGCCCCCTGGACCTCGGAGCCCGTCCCCGGCGCCGTCAGCCCCCGGCCGCTGCGGCTGACCGCCCGCGACGGCCTCCCGCTCAGCGGCTGGTACTACCGCGCGCCCAGGTCGTCCGACGACGCCCGGCCCGCGCCCTGCGTCGTCTACCTGCACGGCGGCCCCGAGAGCCAGGAACGCCCGGTTCTCGACCCGCTGTTCCAGGAACTGCTCTCCCGCGGCTTCGACGTCTTCGCCCCCAACGTCCGTGGCTCCTCCGGCTTCGGTCGCTCCTTCGTCGACGCCGACCTGGGCGCCGGCCGCTTCGCCGCCGTCGACGACGTGGCCGACTGCGCGCAGTACCTGGTCGGCCTCGGCCTGGCCGACCCGGGCCGACTGGCCGTCATGGGCCGTTCCTACGGCGGTTATCTGGTGCTGGCCGCCCTGGTCCGGCACCCGAAGCTGTTCCGCACCGGCGTGGACATCTGCGGGATCTCCGACTTCGCGACCTTCTTCTCCGGCACCGAGCCCTGGATCGCCGAGTCGGCCGCCACCAAGTACGGCCACCCGGACCGCGACCGCGAGCTGCTGCGTCAGCTCTCGCCGATGACCGACGTCGACGCCCTGCGCGCGCCGCTGCTGGCCGTCCACGGCGCGCAGGACAGCAATGTCCCCATCGGCGAGTCCGAGCAGTTCGTCGCCGCGGCCAGGGCGCGCGGGGTGACCGCGTCGCTGCTGGAACTGCCGGACGAGGGCCACGACTTCGTCCACGAGACGAACCGGGCCCTGATGCGCGGCACCGTGGCCAACTGGTTGGAACGCCACCTCGGTTGACCGGCCGCGACCCCAGCCGCTGCTGCACTCTTGTGCGTTGGCGGCCGTGAGGGTATCAACAGCTGCAAGCTGACGGACCGTCAGAAGCTGCCGCTGGGAGCCCCCATGCCCGCATCCGGACCGAGCCCCACCCTCCTCGACGCCATCCAGGCCCAGCGCGGCCGGCACACCCCCGGGCTGGTCGGCGACGGCTTCAGTCAGACGCATGACCAGGTGTTCCGTGCCGCCTGTGCCCGCGCCGCCCTGCTCACCCGCCTGCTCGCCGAGCGTCGTGCCGAGCACCCGCACGTCGGCCTGCTGCTCGACAACACCCCCGAGTACGTCTTCTGGCTCCAGGCCTGCGCCCTGGCCGGCGCCACCGCGGTCGGCATCAACCCCACCCGCCGCGGTCCCGACCTGCTCCGCGACATCCGGCACACCGACTGCGCCCTCGTCGTCACCGGGCAGCGGCGGCTGGCGCTGCTCAACGGGCTGGACCTGGCCGTCCCCGTCCTGGACAGCGACGGCCCCGCGTACGCGGCGCTGCTCGCCGACCATCTCGACGCCGCGCCGCCCGCCGACCTGCCCGCCCCCGACACCCGCATCCTGCTGACCTTCACCTCGGGGTCGACCGGCGCCCCCAAGGCCGTGATCTGCAGTCAGCAGCGGCTGGCCAGAGCCGGCGACAAACTGCGCGAGATGTACGGGCTGACCAGCGACGACACCGGCTACGCCTGCATGCCGCTGTTCCACGGCAACGCCACCATGGCGCTGTGGGCGCCGATGCTGCTCGCCGGGGGCACGGTCGCGCTGCGCCCGGTCTTCTCCGCCTCCCGCTTCCTGGAGGACGTCCGCCGCCACCGGGCCGGCTACTTCACCTATGTGGGCCGCGCCATCTCCTATGTGCTGGCCACCGAGGAGCGCCCGGACGACGCCGACAGCCCGCTCCGGCTGGGGTTCGGCACCGAGGCCGGGGCCGTCGACGCCGCGCGCTTCGAGGCGCGCTTCGGCTGCCGCCTGGTCGAGGGCTACGGCTCCTCCGAGGGCGGCTGCAACCTCCGCCAGGACCCCGCCGCCCCGCCGGGAGCCGTCGGCCGGGTCGGCTCGGGACCGTACGACGACCTCGCCGTGGTCGACCCGGTGACCGGGGAGGAGTGCCCGCGCTCCCGCTTCGACGCCTCGGGCCGGCTGCTCAACGGGGCCGAGGCGATCGGCGAACTGGTCAACCGCACCGAACGGGCCGGGTTCGAGGGCTACTGGCGCAATCCCGAGGCGGGCGCCGCCCGGGTCCAGCGCGGCTGGTACTGGACCGGGGACCTGTTCCACCGCGACGCCGAGGGCTGGTTCCACTTCGCCGGGCGCAGCGCGGACTGGCTGCGGGTGGACAGCGAGAACCTGGCGGTCGCCGACATCGAGTCCATCCTCGGCCGCTGGACGGAGGCCGATGCCGTGGCGGTCTTCGCCGTCCCGGACCCGGTCGCGGGGGACCAGGTGATGGCGGCCGTGCAGCTGCGGCCGGGGGCGGGGTCGGGGGCGGGCACCGGTGTCGGCACGACCGGCGTCGCGGACCCGGACGGACTCGCCCGGCGGCTGGCCGAGTTCCTGGCCGACCAGCCCGACCTCGGGACCAAGATGCCACCGCGCTTCGTCCGCCTCGTCGCCCGGATGCCGGCCACCGCCACCCACAAGACCGCCAAGACCGGACTGCGCGCCGAGCGCTGGCGCACCGACGACCTGGTCCTGTGGCGGCCCTACGGGACGGCGTCGGCCGCCGGACTCGACTACCGCACGCTGACCACCGCCGACCTGGAGAAGATCGACGCACTGTTCGCCGAGCACGGCCGCACAGCCTGGAGCTGAGCCGCTAAGCCGCCGCGTACGGGGCCAGCACCACCCGGATGACCTCCTCCAGCCGGAGGTAGGCGTCGCCGAGGGTGCTGCGCCCGGTCACCCAGGCCACCAGCTCGCTCTGCCAGGCCGCGTCGATGATGTGCGGCACCACGCTCCGCGCCGCCGCGGGCACCTGCGGCATCACCGCCAGCAGCGAGGCCCGTCCGGCGTTCCCCATCTCGTCCACCGCCTCGCTGGCGAACGGGTCGGTGGACACCGTCACCGCGACCAGCAGGTGGGCCAGGTGCGGCTGGCGCTGGAAGGCCCGCATGCCCCGGTGGACGAAGCGGACCACCCGGTCCGTGCCGCCCAGCGGGACCGGCGAACCGCGCAGTTCCGCGGCGAGATCCGTCATCAGCATTCCGCGCCAGTCCGAGACGGCCGCGGCCAGGAGATGGTCCTTCGAGGAGAAGTACCGGTAGGTCGTCCCTAGGGCGACCCCTGAGCGTTCGCTCACCTGTTTCATCTGGACGCGCTCGACGCCGATCTCGGCTACCAGATCGATCGCTGCCCTGATCAGGTGTTTCCGGCGTTCCAGTTGGCGGGGAGACATAGCCTCGACCGGCCGGGGGGACAGGTCTACCTTGGACACCCCGCCATGATACCGGGAACGGTGTTGCAGGTGTATGACGCTGTATCAGATCACTTGACCGGTGTGGACCCGGCCTGCGGGTCCACACCGGTGAAACGATGTTCTCGTTTCAGGAAAGCGTGATCTTGCCGCCGCTCACCGCGATCGTCGCCGCCGCCAGCGCCGAGGGCGCCGGTCCGCCGGCGACCGATCCGTCCGCGATGTGGAACTTGCTCCCGTGGCACGGGCAGTTGATGGTGCCCCCCGAGACGCTGCTCACGGTGCAGCCGGCATGCGTGCAGACGGCGGTGAACGCCTTGAACGTGCCCGCGCTCGGCTGGGTCACCACGACCTTGTGGTCGGCGAACACCTTGCCGCCCCCCTCCGGTATGTCCGAGGTCGCGGCGAGGACCGTGCCCCCGGTCGAGCCACCCGCCGCGCTGCTGGACGAAGCCGCCGCCGGCGAGCTGCTGGAGGCGTCCGTTGCGGGCGCACTGCTGGTGTCGCTGCTCGCCGGACTGCTGCTCGCGTCGGCGGCCGGGGTGCTGGCCGACCCCGCGGCGCTGCTGCTGCTCCCGCTGGAACCGCAGGCGGCGAGGACGCCGGCGACACCCACCACCCCGACGCCCGCGAGCACGGTTCGACGGGCGGTGGTCTGCTGGGACTCTTCGGCCATGGTTACTCCTGTACAGAGCTGAGGCTGGAGGGACTGAAGCCCGCTGTCTTGAGACGATACGCACCGACTCCGCCGGAGGTTCAGCGGCAGCTCAGCACGTAAGATCACGTAAGATTCAGCGCCGGCGGCTCAGCGCCGCTTCTCGCGGACCAGCGCCTCCTGCACCACCGAGGCGACCAGCCGGCCGTCCCTGGTGAAGAACTCGCCCTGGGCCAGCCCCCGCCCGTCCGAGGCGGACGGGCTGCGCTGGGCGAACAGCAGCCACTCGTCCGCGCGGAACGGCCGGTGGAACCACATCGCGTGGTCCAGCGACGCCAGATTGACCACCGGCGGCTCCTGCCGCTGCGAGCGCGGCAGTTGCAGATGCAGCGCCGCCGTCGAGGCCAGCGTCAGGTCCGAGAGGTAGGCGAGCGCGCAGACGTGCAGCAGTGCGTCGTCCGCGTCGAGCTTGGAGGCGGACTTCAGCCAGACGAACTGCTCCTCCACCCCGGCCGTCCGGCCGGGCAGTCCCTCGGTGCCGGGCGGCATGATCCGCATGTCCAGGGTCAGCCGCCCGGTGGTCGCCCAGTAGCTCTCCGGGCCGCCCGCCGCCCAGGCCGCGTACGGGTTCGGCAATCCTTCCGGGCCGGGCAGCAGCGGCATCTCGCGCTGCCGTTCCGGGCTCTCCTCGGGCCGTTTGAAGGAGGCGGAGAGGGTGAACACGGCCTCGCCCCGCTGGATCGCGGTCACCCGCCGGGTGGAGTAGGAGTGGCCGTCGCGCAGCCGCTCCACCTCGTAGACCAGCGGACGGCGCGGGTCGCCCGGGCGCATGAAGTACCCGTGCAGCGAATGCACCGGCCGCCCGGTCTCCACCGTCCGTCCGGCCGCCACCAGCGCCTGGGCCGCGACCTGCCCGCCGAAGGCGCGCAGCGGCGCACCGGCGTGGCACCAGCCCCGGAAGAGGTTGAGGTCCAGGTCGTCCAGGCGCAGCAGATCGACGAAGTCGGAGATCACGCGGGGCCGGCCGGATTCGATGTCTGCCATCGCAGCATCCTGTCAGATCGGCCCCGTCAACCCCGTGTGACCTGCGGCACCTTGACGGAAGGGCAGTTCGGACCAGTGGTCGTCGGCGGGTCGTCGGCGGGTCGTCGGCGGGCCGTCAGCGACTGAAGTCGCCGTTCAGCCGCCGGAAGTCCCAGCTGGTCAGGGTCTCGGGGGCGATGCGCAGCCAGCCGTGCCGTCCGTCGTGGTACATGACCGCGCCGAAGCCGTACTTGGCCGCGAAGAGCTTCTCGGCCGCCTCCAGCTCGTACGGTCCCGGGTAGTCGAGCCCGGTCCTGGGCGCCTCCGCCACCTGCTCGACCGTGCCGGTCAGCTCCACGCCCCTCAGCTCGCCGTACTCCTCGCCGCTGTCGACCACCACGGCGACCCGCGGATCGCGCTCCAGTTCGGCCCAGCGCCGGCTGCGGGTGATGGAGTAGAGCCACAGCGCCGAGCCGTCCCAGACGAACCACAACGGCGTCACATGGGGCCGCCCGTCGGCGGCCACCGTGGCCACTCGGCAGGTCCGCTGCCCGCGCAGGAACTCGTCGCGCTGCTCGTCGGGCATCATCACGCGCCTGCCGTGCCGCTGTTCGCGCATCCTGCCTCTTCCTTCCGACGCGGTCGACCGGGACGATGGCCCCCGGGCTGATAAGTAGAACGTGTTCTCAAATGATGTGCCAGGGCCGCGACCGGAGGAATGCGCATGCAGACCGACTTCACCACGCTCCGCTACGAGGAGAGCGACCACGTCGCCCTGGTGACGCTGGACCGCCCCGAGGTCCACAACGCCTTCGACCTGCGGATGATGTGCGAGCTCCGCGACCTGTGGCGGGAGCTGCGCGAGGACGACAAGGTCAGGGTCGTCATCCTGACCGGCGCCGGCGACCGCGCCTTCTGCACCGGGCTCGACCGCGGCACCCTGGACACCGACGACGCGGGCGAGGGCGACCAGCCCATCGGCATCCGCGGCGGCACGCCGCTGCACTTCGACGACCCGGGCGACTGGATCAGCCCCAAGACCGCCGGCGACCTCTGGAAGCCGATCATCGCCGCCGTCAACGGGATGGCCTGCGGCGGCGCCTTCTACCTGCTCGGACAGGTGGAGTTCATCATCGCCGCCGAGCATGCCACCTTCTTCGACCCGCACACCAGCTTCGGCATGGCCTCGGTCTTCGAGTCGATGGCGATGCTGCAGCGGATGCCGCTCGGCGAGGTGATGCGGATGCAGCTCACCGGCGCGCACGAACGCCTCTCCGCGCAGCGGGCACACCAGATCGGCCTGGTCCAGGAGGTCGTCCCCGGCGCCGAACTCCTGGACGCCGCCCGGCGGGTGGCCACCCTGATCGCCTCCCAGCCCCCCCTCGCCGTCCAGGCCACCCTGCGCGCCGTCTGGTACGCCCAGGACCTCGGCTACCGCCAGGCCCTGGAGGTAGCCAAAACCCTGGTCACCCTCGGCGACGACCCCACCGCCCTTGCCGAAGGCCAGGCCGCCTTCAACTCAGGCACCCGAACCCCATGGCGGCTGCGCTGAACAGCTGTCAGCGGGACTCGGCGATCGAAGCCAGATCCGGCGAGGTCATCGAGGGCACGAACTCCATCACCTGGTAAGTCCGCACAGGGGCGAGCGGATCGGTTGCCAGAATCCGCTCCAGCTCCTCCCGCGAGACCCCATGCGCCAGGATCACCCCTCCGTTCCGCGGCACCCGCCGCCCCGAGGCAACGAACACCCCACCCGCGTAGTGCTCCGCCAGCCACCTCCGGTGCGCCGGCACAAGCTCGTCAACCGCCGCCAGCGGCGCGGTGTACGTCAGCGTCACGATGAACATGCCGGGACTCCTCCGGGGGGATATGCACACGATCTTCGCATCCCGGCCGGAGCCGGCGCGATCGAAATCCACAGATCACGATCGCGCCGCGCCGTGCGGTCGGGCGTTCGCCCGGACGGAGTCTGGGTGCGAGCCGCTGCGGTGGCAGCCTTGGAGAACCCGGACGTCGGCCAGGCGGGAGCCGTCACCGCTCAGCACGGCTGCGCGAGCCTGCTCGCGCAGGCGGTTGCATTCGGGACAGGCCAGAGGCCGGTCCGCCCGTCGGACGTTGATCTGCTGCGCGGTGTCGTACGCCTGGTTGAAGGAGTCGAACACGAGTACCTGCCCCTGCGGACCGCGCATGGGCTCGCCGCCGACATGGATGCGCCAGCAGGTGGCCTCCCGGTCCCACGCGGTCTCTGCGAACCCTGCCGCGGTCTGCTCTGCGGCCGCAGTCTCGGTCATGTCGTCGCCCCTTCCGGCGTCGGCCGTTCCCGGGGCCGTTCGTGCGGTCGCCGGGATCATCGCTCTCTACGCTGGCGCACTCGCGCTGGATTGCGCGGCGTCAGCCGCGGCGTCGATGAGGCGTCAAACCGGTGTCATTGGACGTCATTTCCCCGTAGCGTGATCTCCATGACAACGCCGAACGACACCCTGCGCGCGGTCCGGATCGGGCTGCGCATGTCCCAGGACGACTTCGCCAAGGCGCTCCGCACCACCGGGGAGGTAGCAGGCGAGCCCAACGACGCCAGCAAGCGCCTGGTCCAGCGGTGGGAGTCGGGCACCAGCCGCACACCCCGGCCGGTCTACGCCAGGGCACTTGAGGGCGTCACCGGCCTGCCGGTGGAATCCCTCGGGTTCGCGCTCGCGATGCCGCTGGCCCGGGTCAGCGAGGACGGCCACGGTGGGCACGACCTGGAGCCGGAGGAGGGGACGAGGACCCGGGCGTCGGCCAGTCAGCCGCAGACGTCCGCGCAACCCAGCTACTCGGGCATCTGGCTGTCCAGGTACGAGTACGTCAGCAGCGGGCGCGGCAGCCAGGTTTTCGAGGGCAGGCACTACGTGGTGCTGATCCAGCACGGCAACCGGCTGACCGCCCGGTCCATCCCCGGCGGCTCCTCCAACCCGGATTCGCCGTTGACGCTGGACCTCACCGTTGACCGGAACATCGTCACCGGGACGTGGACCGAGACAACCGCGACGGACGGCTACTACGCCGGCGCCCGCTACCACGGGGCCATTCAGATGCTGATCGAGCCGACAGGTCGCCGCATGGCCGGAAAGTGGATCGGCTTCGGCAAGGAGTTCGACGTGAACACCGGTCCGTGGACACTGTCCTTCATGGACGCCGGCACGGGCAAGGCGGCACTGGAGCGCTACGCCCGTCCCCCCGAATAGCGGCGCAGCGGCCAACGGACGGGGGCGGTTGGGATCGGCGGGCGGTCGCCCCAGAGCTGTGAAGCGGGACCCAGGGCCCTGTCAGTTGTTCACCGCCTCCTGTGCTCTGGGTCTCGGTCAAGGTCAAGGACAGCCGCAAGCCTCTCAAGGATGTCAACGAACTCCGCAGCCGAGATCCCGAAAACGAAGACCTCTCCCGCATGCTCGGCATGCTTGAGCAGGTGTCCCTCGCGCCGGAACTGAAAGGTGATCACCAAGCTATCCCCGTCGCCGCGGAAGAGGTGAATTGTCACGTTGTCGGTTGTGGGCCCCCACTGCAGTACCCGGAACCGGCTGCGCAGGTCGTATTCGGCTTCGGTTTCGTCGTCCCTCCCGGCCCGGACCATGAGACGCCGGTGGGTAGCTTCTGGGGACAAGCCAGGGAACGGCGGTGGAGCGCCTTGCCCCGAGCGCAGAGAGGCTGCGGTGTCCAGAACGGCCAGGCGGAACTGGCTGACGAAGGCCATGTTGTCGTCACAGGTCAACCACTGCCCCGCTGCCCAGAGGTCTACTCGGCACAGTGCGTGGTCCCATTCCCCGACCTCGGCCGCGAAGCTGCGCTTGTCTCCCAGAAGTACGGTCACGAAGGGACCGTCGCAGGTTCTTCGTCCTGTCTGCAAGCGCGTGCCGTCCCGGTAACAGCACCTTGCGGTGCAGCGCTTCGTGGTTGGCGAGCGCCCTAATATTCCGGGCAGCCGCAGGGCCTGATTGGGCACCATGTCCGGATGGGCATGTTGGATGCAGCAGCAGGCAGAGTCGCCGACGGGGCCACCGTGCAGTTCCGGCCGAGTGGGTCATCGATGGTCCCCTTGATACGCAGTCGCCAGCAGGTTGCTGTTGCCCCGGTCGACCCGTCGAAGCTCGAGGCCGGCGACATCGTCCTGGCCCGGGTGTCCGGGACGGTGTACCTGCACCTGATATCTGCAGTGGACCGGACTCGGAAGCGGGTGCAGATCAGCAACAACCGGGGCCGGATCAACGGTTGGACCAGTTACGACCGCGTCTTCGGGATCTGCTTGACAGTCGACGGCGTTGCCAGAACCGGCGCGAAGGGCAAGATCAGAACCGATCCACCGACGGCCTCCACAACGCCGAACATCCGAAGCCTCCGTAACACTTAGGCCGTGTCCGGTGAGTTGTTGTCGGTCTCGTCAGTACCAGAACGCCTTGACGACCGCCTGCCCAGCCTGGGCGGCAGTTTGGTAGAAGGCGACGAGCCCTTCGTGGTGGCTCAGGTAGATCTCCCGGGCGAGCGTTGGATCCCCCCCAGTGGCGCAGATCGCGGCACCGGCGGCATTCCAGAGCGAGTCGAAGTCGGCGGTGTTCAAGAACGCCGCCGCTTCTCCCACATGGCGAGGCTGAAGGATCACGAACGGAGGACCGTCCTTGCGGGGAACGAGTTGACCACCGAAGACCGGCAGCCCGCTTGAGCTTCCGGCGTCCTCCGGGCCGTCTGGGGCGCCGGTGTAGAGCTGGTTCACGCCCGCGAAGTCCTTCTCGATCGAGTTCGCGATCCCCGCGGGGCATTCCTCCTGATGGTTGAACCACGCTGTCAGCATGAACACCTCTATCCAGGGTCCATCCAGGCGGATTTCCGCTGGTGGCAGAGCCCGAAGGTGCATGTTGAAGCTCACGGGTCCGCCCCTTGAGGTGTAGTCCGAGTCGACGACCGGAACCTATCGAACGACCCTGACATGGGACATGGGCGCCGGGGCCTTGGTAGGGATACGTCGTTCGCCACCAGCCGGACCTGGCCGCGCGCGACGTCGTGGTGGGCAGGGAATTCGTGCGACTCCGCTTGGTGCGGGTGAGATGCTCGACCCATGTTTCTTGAGACCGCCCGACTCCGTCTGCGCCGCTTCCGGACGGACGACGTGCCTGTGTTCGCCGCGTACCGCTCGGACCCGGTGGTCGCTCGCTACCAGGGCTGGACGGCGCCGGTGTCAGCGGAGGCCGCGGCCGCTCTCGTCCGGGAGTTCGCCGGTGGCGACCCCGGGCAGCCCGGGTGGTTCCAGTACGCGGTCGAGCTCAAGGACGGCGGGTGTCTGGTGGGGGATGTGGGCGTGAATCTGCACGCGAACCGGATGCAGGCCGAGTTGGGGTTCACGCTCGCTCGGGAGCGGCAAGGGTGCGGGTATGCCACCGAGGCGGTGCACGCCGTCCTTCAGGACCTGTTCGAGCGGCGTGGCCTGCACCGTGTGTCCGCGGAGTGCGATGCCCGCAACCAGGCCTCCGCGAAGCTCCTTGAGCGGGTGGGCTTCCAGCAGGAGGGGCAGCGCCCCTCGAACAGCTGGATCAAAGGCGAGTGGACCGACGACCTGATCTTCGGCCTGCTCGCCGACCGCTGGAGCCGACTGGGACCACCGGAACTGCTGAGATTCCCTGATGGGCGAAGCAGCGGATAGGGTACGGGGCATGGCTCCGTACTCCATTGCTGTCCTTCCGCCGCCCGTCCGTTAGCGGGCGGCGAGTTCCTGGCTGACCGGCGTCGCCCTCCTCGATGTGTCGACTGAGGGTCGTCGGCAAAGTGAACGCTGCCCGCGTGCCGACCTACCGCGGACCACAGCGACCACCTCCGGAGCCTTGCCATGCCCACTCAGCCTGCCCTGCCCGCACGTCCCCGCCCGCATGCCCGGGGCGCGGACCCGCCAACGGCCGATCCGACCTCTTCCACCCACTCGACGGGAGCCCGTCGCCGCGCGCTGGTCGCGGTCGGCCTCGCCGCGGCCTCCTGGGGGAGTGCCGGCGCCGTCGCCGCGATCCTCCACCGGAGCAGCGGCCTCGGGCCGATCGCCGTCTCGTTCTGGCGCTTCGCCATCGGGGCGGTGCTGCTCGTGGCCGCCCGGCCGTTCCGACGCCGCGCCGCCGACACCGTGCGCCCCGGGCCGCTGGCGCTGATCGGCACCGGCGTCCTCATGGCGGTCTTCCAGACCTGCTACCTCGCCGCCGTCGACCTCGCCGGCCTGGCCCTCGGCACCACCGCCGCGCTCGGCGCAGCCCCGGTGCTCACCGCCCTGGGAGCGCGCGTGGTCTTCGCCGAACGGCTCGGCAGGCGCGGCATCGCGACGATCGCCCTGGCGGTCACCGGTCTCGCCCTGCTCGCCTTCGGCAGTGACGGCACATCGAGCGGAGCGACCGCCCCGCTCTGGGGCCTGCTCTGCGCCCTCGGCTCGGCGGCGGGATCGGCGGCGATCAACCTGCTCACCCAGGCCCAGACCCGCGACGGCCGCGCCCACGACGCCTACGACCGCGCGCTCAGCGGCTTCGCCGTCGGCGCGCTGAGCCTGCTGGCCCTCGCAGCCGCGACCGGTCCGCTGCTCCCCGCCGGGCACCACTTCGGTACGGCGGTCGCCCTGCTCGGATACCTCGGCGCGGTGCCCACCGCGCTGGCCTACTCGCTCTTCTTCACGGCGATGACCGTGGTCCGGGCGACGGCGGTGTCGGTGATGATGATGCTGGAACCCGTGGCCGCGCTGCTCCTAGGCATCACCCTCCTGGGCGAGCACCTCACCCTCCCCGCCGCAGCGGGCACCGCCACACTGCTCGCAGCAGTTGCACTACTCCGCGCCTGAGCAGCCAACGGCCTGCGCCACCAGTGCCGCATGCGCGTTGGCGGCGCAGTCCAGCTGAAACCGCTGCCGGGTCACCGGACGCAGCCGCCCGGGGGCCGCCTCGGCCGGCCAGGAGGGTGAGACGGTCGGCGGGCAGGCGTGCTCGTGCGGCGCGGGAAAATGCGATGCGCCGTCACCGAAGGTGACCCAGACTCGCGCGTATGACGACCAGCATCACGCGCACCAATCCGCCCCAGCTCCACGAGCCGCCCGGTTACCACCACATCACCGTGGTGGAGGCCGGCCGCACCGCCCATCTGGCCGGCCAGTGCCCGATCGACCGATCGGGTGCAGTGGTCGGCCCGGCTGATCTCGCCACCCAGATCGACCAGGTGGTCGCCAACGCCCTGGTCGCCCTGGCCGCAGTCGGCGCCGAGCCGGGCGATGTCGTCCGTTCGGTGGTCTACGTCGTCAGCGACGACGCCTCGACCCTCGGCTCCGCCTGGCACCGGCTCATGGCGTCGCCCCTCGGGGCGGCCTTCACCAGCGCCAGCACGCTGCTCGGCGTCGCCCAACTCGGCTTCCCGGGCCAACTCGTCGAGGTCGACCTCACCGCGTCACTGCCGTAGCCCGGAAGCGCGGACGTCAGAGACGGGGTCGGGACGGGGGCTCGGTCGCCCGAAGGGTCCGAAGCGGACTGCGGCGTCCCGCCCCCCGCCCCCCTACCCCAGCCCCGCCAAATGCGCCTTGAACCCCGCGCCGTAAGCGGTGGCGGTGCCGTCGTAGGCGGTGATGAGGGACGGGCCGGAGGAGCAGTTCCAGGTGTTCCAGGTCCAGGCCAGGTAGGAGGCGCCGGCGTTGTCCAGCCAGGGCAGCAGGGTGTCCAGGTAGCCGTGGGCGCAGTCGTTCTCGCCCAACTCGCCTGTCACCAGCGGGACCTGGGCCAGCACCGGGGAGATCTGGCTGCTCCAGCAGGAACTGCTGCTGCAGGTGTTGAAGTTGTACGAGTGCCACGAGGCGGCCAGGTTGTGGGCCGGGTCGGTCGGCTCGTAGGTCAGCCACTGGGTGAGGTCGTTGGAGTAGGCGAGCCCGCCGAGCATCAGCACATTGGTCGCGCCGGTGCCGCGCACCGCGTTCACCATCGACTGCATGCCCGCGACCTGGTAGTTGATGCCGGAGCAGGTCCCGCCGTCCCGCCAGCAGGTCCAGGCCTGGGCGGTGGTGCTGGTCGCGCGGTCCGGGTAGGGCTCGTTGAACAGGTCGAAGACGGTCGAGTTGTCGCCCTTGAAGGTGTTGGCGACCGAGGTCCAGAACGGTATCGCCCCGGCGGCGTCCGGCATCGGCTTCTGGCAGGTCGCCGTGGCGCTGGAGCAGCCGGAGGAGTTGCCGCTGTAGACGCCGTCGGTCCAGTGCAGGTCCAGGATGGCGACCAGGCCGTTCTGGTGCAGCAGTGAGACGTAGCTCTTGATCGCGTTGATGTAGTTCGCGCCGGAGTAGGCGGCCAGGACGTTGGACTCGCCGAGCCAGCAGTCCTCGTTCAGCGGCACCCGTACCGCGTTGATGTGCCAACTGGCCATCGCCGCAACGGAGGTCTGGTCGACGGGCCCGTCGAAGAGCCCCGTCCCCTGCACGCAGGCGAACTCCGCGCCGGAGCGGTTCACCCCGTGCAGGGTGACCGCGCTGCCGCTCGCGTTCACCAGCTTGTTGCCGGAGACATGCAGAGCGGGCGCGGCCCCGCCGGGCGGCGCGGTGGTCGGCGGTGCGGTGGTGGGCGGCGCCGTAGTCGGCGGCGCCGTCGTCGGGGACGAAGTCGGTGTGGGCGTCGGCGAGGACGTCGGCCCGCAGGCCACGCCGTTCACCGCGAAACCGGTCGGGGCCGAATTGGCGCCCGAGTAGCCGAAGTTGGCGTTGGTCGTGAAGGAGCCGCCCGCCGCGATGCCGGTGCTCCAGCTGGGTGCGGCGACGGTGACGGTGTGGCCGAACTGGGACCAGGTGCCGTTCCAGCCGCTCTGCAGGGTCTGGTTGCCGGTGGTGGTGTAGGTCAGCGTCCAGGGCTGGATTGCCGCGCCGCCGGTGTCGGTGATGGTCGCGGCTGCGGTGAAACCGCTGCCCCAGTCGTTGGAGACCGAGTAACTGACGCTGCACGAAAGGGCGGTGGCCGCGGCGCTGGACGCGGCCAGCGGCAGCAGCGCCGCGGTGAAGCCGGTGACGGCGGCGGCCGTGCCGAGGAGGAGCGAGGTGCGGGATCGCATGGGGAGCACCCGATTCTGTTGGGTGGGTGGGGTGCTCGCACTGGCTGCCGGGCGTCAAGGTAGCGGATGGACGACGTTCATGGCAGTCCCACGGCAAGAAATTTCTGCTCATCGTCAAGGGGCTTGACGCGCCGTCAGAACCGCCGGACTATCGGGAGCGCTCCCACTGGTTGCCGCCGTCGGCAGGAGTCGTAAGCCTGCTTCGAATGGGAGCGCTCCCACTCCATTCGCCCAGTACTGGACCGGTACTGGACCGGTAGTCGATCACGATCCACCCACCCGAAAGGACCGTGAAGTGTCACATCCCGCCCGCCCGCTCGCCCGCTTCCGAACGGCCGCAGCAGCGGCCGCCCTCGGTGCGGCCATGCTCGTCCCCGTCGCTGCCTCGCAGTCCGCTCACGCGGCGGTGACCCACGTCGCCAACCCCTACCTCGGCTCCACTCCGTACCTCAACCCGGACTACGTCTCCGAGGTCAACGCCCAGGCCACCGCGGACGGCGGGACCACCGGCACGGCCGAGGCGAAGGTCGCGAGCTACCAGACCGCCATCTGGATGGACCACATCGGCGCCATCGCCGGCGACAGCACCCACCTCGGCCTCAAGGCCCAGCTCGACAAGGCCGAGACGCAGGCCGCCGGGAGTTCCACGCCGGTGCTGTTCGAGGTGGTGATCTACGACCTCCCCGGCCGTGACTGCGCCGCGCTGGCCTCCAACGGCGAGATCCCGGCCACGGCGGCCGGCCTCACCCAGTACGAGTCCCAGTACGTCGACCCGATCGCCGCGCTGCTCGGCACCAGCACCTACAGCAACCTGCGGATCTCCACGATCATCGAGCCCGACTCACTGCCCAACGCCGTCACCAACCAGAGCAAGGCGGCCTGCGCGACGGCCACCCCATACTACGAGACCGGCGTCGAGTACACCCTCAACAAGCTGCACGCCATCCCCAACGTCTACACCTACCTGGACATCGGCCACTCCGGCTGGCTCGGCTGGTCCAGCAACATGGGCCCGGCCGCCCAGGAGTTCGCCAAGGTGGCCAAGGCCACGACCGCAGGCGTGGCCAGCGTGGACGGCTTCGTCAGCGACACCGCGAACACCACCCCCACCGACGAGCCCTTCCTGCCCAACTCCACGCTCCAGGTGGGCGGGCAGCCACTGGACTCGGCCAATTTCTACCAGTACAACCCGTACTTCGACGAGCACACCTATGACGAGGCGATGCACGCCTCGATGGTCTCGGCCGGCTTCCCCAGCACCGTCGGGATGCTCATCGACACCTCCCGCAACGGCTGGGGCGGGTCGTCCCGTCCCACCGCGCTGAACTCGTCGCCGACCGACGTCAACTCCTACGTGACCGCGAACAAGGTCGACAAGCGGCCGTTCCGCGGCGACTGGTGCAACGTCAACGGCGCCGGCATCGGCTCGCGCCCGACCGCGCAGCCGTACGGGTCGAGTGATCCGATCATCGCCTACGTCTGGATCAAGCCCCCGGGCGAGTCCGACGGCGACTACCCGAGCGGTACGCATACCCACGGCGACCCGCACTGCGACCCCAGCGGCACCCAGACCGACGGCAACGGCAACACCTACCCGACCGACGCCATCCCCGGCTACGACATCCCGGCCGGCAACTGGTTCGCGGCCCAGTTCCAGCAGCTGGTCGCCAACTCCTACCCGGCGCTCGGCAGCTCCAGCAGCGGCGGCGACACCACTCCGCCGTCGGCCCCCACCAACCTGGCGGTGAGCGGCACGACCAGCAGCAGTGTGTCGCTGACCTGGACGGCGTCCACGGACAACGTGGGCGTGACCGGCTATGCGGTGTACCGGGGATCGACCAAGGTCGCCACGGTGACCACGACCTCGTACACCGACACCGGGCTGACGGCCTCCACCGCGTACAGCTACCACGTGACCGCCCAGGACGCGGCGGGCAATGTCTCGGCCGCCTCCGCGACGGTCACCGGCACCACCTCCGCCTCCAGCGGCGGCGGAGGAGGCAGCGCCGGCTGCACCGCGACCTACAGCGTCAGCAGTGACTGGGGCTCCGGCTTCAACGCCAATGTCACCGTTGCCAACACCGGGACCAGCGCCACCAAGTCCTGGACCGTCACCTGGACCTGGGGCGGCAACCAGACCGTCTCCAGCATGTGGAACGCCGTCTACAGCCACTCCGGGTCGGCCGTGACCGCGGCCAACGAGCCCTACAACAATGTGATCGCCGCCGGAGGCAACACCAGCTTCGGCTTCGGGGCGACCTACTCCGGCACCAACACCGCTCCCACGCTCACCTGCACCGCGAGCTGACCGACCGGACCTGGCAGACTGCGGCGCGGCCTACCCCTCGGGCCGCGCCGCACCACCCTGCTGAGCCGCTGCGCGCGCCATGATCACGCGGATGGCCGAACCGTTTCCCGGCGGATGTAATGTGGGCCGCACAAGCACAGACCGGCACAGCTGCGGGAGGCCCCCACCCGCCCGGCCTCAAGGGAATCGGCCCTGATGGAACTCGCGTACATCCCCAGCCCGTCGCAGGGCGTCTGGCACATCGGCCCGCTGCCGATCCGCGCGTACGCGCTGTGCATCATCGTCGGCATCGCCGCCGCCCTGTGGCTGACCCGGCGCCGCTGGGTCAAGCTCGGCGGCAACCCCGACGACGTCGTGGACATCACCCTGTGGGCGGTTCCGTTCGGCATCGTCGGCGGTCGGCTCTACCACGTGATCACCGACCCGGAGCTGTACTTCAAGTCCGGTGAGCAGCCGATCCGCGCCCTCTACATCTGGGACGGCGGCCTCGGCATCTGGGGTGCGGTGGCGCTGGGCGCGCTCGGCGCCTGGATCGGCTGCCGCCGCCGCGGCGTCCCGCTGGCGGCCTTCGCCGACGCGCTGGCGCCGGGGCTGATCCTGGCCCAGGCGATCGGCCGCTGGGGCAACTACTTCAACCAGGAGCTCTACGGCGACCCCACCACGCTGCCCTGGGGTCTCAAGATCACCTACACCGACGCCAACGGCCAGCTCGCCCACGGCGTGTTCCAGCCGACCTTCCTGTACGAGTCGCTGTGGGACCTGGCCTGTGTCGCCCTGCTGCTCTACGCGGACCGCCGCTGGAACTTCCACTCCGGACGCCTGTTCGCGCTCTACGTGGCCTGCTACACGGTCGGCCGCGGCTGGATTGAGTCGCTGCGCACCGACCACGCCAACCACATCCTCGGCCTGCGGCTCAACGACTGGACCTCGCTGATCTGCTTCGTGGCCGCCGTCGGCTATCTGATCCTCTCCCGCAACCGCCCCGAACCGGAGAACCGCCTGGGCCGGTCCCGGCTCGCCCCGGAGGGATCGGCCCCGGACGACGCGGAACCGGCCCAGCCCGAGGCCGAGCCGGGGGCCGAGCCCGAGGACGAGGCCGCAGCCGAGACGGCGGACAACCCGGAGAAGCACACCCCCCGGGTCTGATGGGCTCAGCCCTCGGAGTCGGCTTCCCCGGAGTCGGCCTTCCCGGCCTCCGCTTCCCCGCCGCCCGAGCGGTGGTGCCGGCGCCAGAGCCAGACGCACAGGGCGATCGCCACGATCCCGCCGACGACGCCCGCAGCCACCGTTCCCACGGTCTGTGCGGTCTTCGCGTAGGCCGCCCCGGCCAGGAAGCCGAGCAGGGTGTAGCCGACGCCCCAGAGCAGCCCGCCGGCTGCGTTGAACAGCAGGAACCGCCGGTAGGGCAGCTGGGAGAGTCCCGCCAGCGCCGGGACCATGGCCCGGAACAGGGCCACGAAGCGGCCGAGGAACACCGCGGCCGGGCCCTTGTCGCGCATGAAGGCGCGCGAGCGCTCGATCCGGTCGTGGTACCTCACGGCGAGCCGGGTGGACAGCAGGGCGGGGCCGAAGCGCCGGCCGATCTCGTACCCCGTCGAGTCGCCGGTCACCGCGGCGAGCACCACCACCGCCATCATCACGGGCAGGTTCACCCCGTTGTGCGCGCTGGCGATGACCCCGCCGATCACCACGGCGGTCTCGCCGGGCAGCACGAAGCCGAAGAAGAGGGCGTCCTCGGTGAACACCAGCGCGGCGACAATCAGGTAGACCAGAGGCCCTGACAGGTGCAGTAGCCAGTCGGTGATCGCCTGCATCACGCCATCATAGGAGGCCGGGGACGGAGGACAGGCCGAGGCTCGCGGGCCGCGCGTGCTCCTGGTGCAGATGCTCCACATGGTGCACGGCCTGGTCCAGCAGCGCGGCCACATGGGAGTCGTAGAGGGCGTAGACGACGCTGCGTCCGCGCCGCTCGCCCACCACCAGGCCCTGCTCGCGCAGCACTCGCAGCTGGTGCGAGCAGGCCGACTGCTCCAGGCCCACCTCGGCGGCCAGCTCGGTGGCCGCGCAGGCGCCCGCGCGCAGCCGGGCCAGGATCAGCAGCCGGGAGGGCGTGGCCAGGGCCTGCAGGGTTCCGGCCACCCGGGCGGCGGCAGCCGCGTCGAGGCGCGCGGTGCGCTGATCGCCCTGGTCATTAGGCTGGCCCATGCTCACATCGTACTCAGTGGCATGTCACCGGTGGTTCCAAGACTGCCGGTAGCATCGAGCCGTGTACCGATGGGTGTCGGCCGGGCGCTGTGAAGGAGGGGGAGGGCCGTGTCGTTGATGGCAACACTGTCGGTGGTCTTCGCCGTCCTCGCCGCCGTGAGCAATGCGCTGGGCACGGTGCTCCAGCGGCGGGCCGCACTGATCGTCCCGCAGTCGGACGGGTTCCAGCTGCAGCTGATGTGGGACCTGCTGCGCACCCCGATCTGGTTCTTCGGCATCCTCGGCGTGGTCTTCGCCGCGGTCTTCCAGGGCCTGGCGCTGGTGACCGGCCCGCTGGCGGTGGTCCAGCCGATCTTCGTGCTGGAGCTGCCCTTCGCCCTGCTGATCTCGGGTCTGGTCTTCCGCAAGCCGATGGTGCGGCGCGGCTGGCTGTCCGTGGCCTGCATCGTGGTGGGCCTGGGCACCGCGCTGGCCGCGGCCTCGCCCAGCGGCGGGGAGCTGCAGCCGCCGGCCGCGCTGTGGCTGCTGGCGCTGGTCTGCTGCGGCGGAATGATGGTGCTGCTCGCCGGCGCGGCGCTGAAGCGGCCGGTGGGCCGGGCCCGCGCCGCCTGCCTGGGCACGGCCGCGGCGATCGGCTACGCCCTCACCGCGGCCCTGATGAAGTCCGCCACCGACACCCTGGACCACGGCGGCGTCGGGGCCTTCTTCACCGCCTGGCAGACCTACGCCTTCGCGGCGGTCGGCGTCTGCGCGCTGTTCCTGCTGGAGAACGCCATGCAGGCGGGTCCGCTGGTGGCCTCCCAGCCCGCGCTGACCCTGGGCGACGCGCTGATCAGCCTCTCGCTCGGGGTGACGCTCTACTCGGAGTCGGTACGGGTCGGCTGGTGGCTGCTGCCGGAGATCTTCGGGGTCGGGCTGGTGCTGCTGGGCGTGGTCGGCCTGTCCCGGTTGCAGTCCGGGACCGGCGCGCCCGCCGAGGAGGAACTGGCCGAGGAGGCACAGCCGGAGTCGGGGTCCGGTTCGTCGGAACCCTCGGTGGACGTCTCCGAGACGGCCTGACCTCTTCGACACCGTCAGGACCGGTAGGCGGACCGGACCGCCTGCTGATAGAGCGTCAGCGTGTCCTGGTCGAAGTAACTGCTGTACGAGATGCCCGCGGTGTAGCCGCCCTGCTCGAATCCGCCGATGACGCCCGCGATCCCGCCGACTCCGCCGCGGCCGGCCACGATCCAGGGGCTGCCGCTGGTGCCGTCGGTGAAGTCGGCGCAGACGACCCGCAGTTGGGTGCTGGTGAACCGGCTTGCGGTGTTGCTGCAGGTGATCGGCGCGTCCTGGTCCTCCCGATAGCCGGTGAGGGTCACCGCGACCGGGGTGCCGTCGCCCACGCCGGGATCGGTCACCAGCCGGTTCGCCCCTACCACCTGCTGGAGTCGACGGCCTTTCAGCGGGGCGACCACGGCGAAGGCCACATCGAGGTCGGAGTCCGTGTCGGCGGTCCAGCGGGGGTCCTCGACGACGCGGACCAGCCTCCACTCCCCGTACGGCGCCGTGCCGTTGCGGTAGCCGGGGACGAAGACGGTGGTGCCGGGGTCGGTGGACAGGCAGTGCGCGGCGGTGACGATGATGTCGCCGCCCGGGCTGTCCACCACACTCGCCGAGCAGTAGTGGTCGCTCATGCTGCTGTCGGTGAACAGCGCGCCCACCCGGGCCGACTGCGCGTTGACCGCGGCCGCGCTGCTGCTGCCCGGCCCCTGCGTGGCCCCGACCGCAGCCGTCGCGCTGCCGCCGGCCATCACCAGCAGCCAGGCCAGCACGGCCACGCCCCAGCGGGCGGCGGATCGCGGTCGGAGAACCCTCACACCCATACGTTCCCAGAACTACTCAGCGGCAGGTCGGCGGCTGGATGAGGAATTGTTGAGAATCGTACAAGTCTGCGCCCCGGCCGGACGGCATAATGCGGAGTACGTGCGCGAGCCGAGAACAGGGAGCCCGTATGTTCGAGCTGGGGACCGACGGCCCCTCCGTGATCGTCGCCGGACTGGACGGTTCGGACTCGTCCCTGCGCGCGGCCGCGTACGCGGCGGGGCTGGCCCGCCGGCAGGGGTCGCTGCTGGCCCTGGTCTACATACAGCCGATCGGTGCCATGGGCGGCGCGGACGTCGGCGTCGCCATCAACCAGGCCGGGCGCGAGGTCGCCGCGGACCTGGAGCGGCAGATCCGCGAGGGCGTCGACCAGGGCAGCCACGGCCGGAGCATCCGCTGGGAGTTCCACACCGCGCCGGGCGACGCCTACGCGGGAATCGTCGAGCACGCCGACCGGCTGAAGGCCGACGCGGTGGTCATCGGCGCCTCGGAGAAGGCCGGCCACCGCATCCTCGGCTCGGTCGCGGTACGGCTGGTGAAGGCGGGCCGCTGGCCGGTCACGGTGGTGCCGTAACCGGCCGTACCAGCCGCACCGGTCAGGCCCGCCGGATGTCCGGCTCCAGGTAGATCACCCGGGCGATCGGCACGGCTGCCCTGATCCGGGCCTCGGCCGCGTCGATGGCGCGGGCCACTTCGGCGGCGGTGTCGTCGTGCTGCACCGCGATCTTGGCCGCCACCAGCAGTTCCTCGGGACCCAGGTAGAGCGTGCGCATATGGATCACCCCGGTCACCACGTCCCCGTCCACCAGGGCCGCGCGGATCGAGGCGTTGTCGGCCGCTCCGGCGCCCTCGCCGAGCAGCAGGCTCTTGGTCTCGATGCCGAGCACCACCGCGATGCAGACCAGCAGGGTGCCGATGCAGAGCGTGCCCACGCCGTCCCAGACGCCGTCGCCGGTGGCCAGGCTCAGCCCCACTCCGAACAGCGCCAGGACCAGGCCGATCAGCGCGCCGAAGTCCTCCAGCAGCACGATCGGCAGCTCGGGCGCCTTGGCCCGGCGGATGAACTGCACCCAGCTCTGCGAGCCGCGCAGTTCCCCGGACTCCTTCACCGCGGTGCGGAAGGAGAACCCCTCCGCGACGATCGAGAACAGCAGCACGCCCACCGGCCAGTACCAGTGGTCCAGCGAGTGCGGGTGCCGGACCTTCTCGACCCCCTCGTACAGCGCGAACAGGCCGCCGACGCTGAACAGCACGATGGCGACCAGGAAGCCGTAGACATAGCGCTCCCGGCCGTAGCCGAAGGGGTGCTCCTCGGTCGCGGCCCGTTTCGCCCGGCGTCCGCCGAGCAGCAGCAGCGCCTGGTTGCCGGAGTCGGCGACCGAGTGCACGCCCTCCGCGAGCATCGAGGAGGACCCGCTGAAGGCGAACGCCACGAACTTCGCCAGCGCGATCGCCAGATTCGCCCCCAGCGCCGCCACGATCGCCCTGCTACCGCCGCTTGCACTCATGCTGCCCCGCTGTCCCCTCGACTGTCTTACCGCGCTCTAACCTAGCCCGAGCAGGAAGCCTATCCGTGCAGCAGGCCCGACAGGACCTTGCCCTCGGTGGAGAGGATGCCGTTCTGGTAGTCGAACCGGGGCGTGCCGGAGAAGAGCAGCCACTGGTACTTCATGTTCTCGGCGAACCAGTAGGCCGGCGTGAGGTCGCCCGGACGCATCCCACGCACCGTCACATCACCGGAGACGGTGTACCCCTCGTCCACCCGCTGGTTGGCCCGGCTCCCGTCGAAGAGGCGGTAGGCGGCCTCCTTGTACCCGCCGTCCCCGGTCAGTCGCCACAGGTCGAGCGCGGCGTTGGCGTACTCGGGGCGCAGCTGGCTGCCCCTGTCGACGGCCGCCAGAGTCGCCGGGTCCACCGTCTCCGGCAGCACCGGGTACCGGGCGAGAACGTCGGACCAGGTCCGGAAGTAGGCCTGACCACGCGTCAGGTCACCGCTCTTGGCCAGCAGTCCCGCGTAGAACGATCCGAGTTCGGACTGGGCGCCGCCGACGGGGCGGCCGGTGACCGAGTCGACGGATCGGAACCACAGCCGGCCGCCGACGGTCACCGGCTGGTGCCTCATGATGGCAGCGGTCAACTCCCGGTACCAGGAGCCCAGTTGGCGGTCGCCGAGCAGTGCCGAGCCGCCCCACAGGTACTCGTAGAAGGAGTCGACCGGCGGATTGGGCGCGACGCAGGCGGTGTTGATCCAGCGGCCGGTCTCGGTGTGGATGGTCGACCCCAGCAGCCCCAGCGAGCTGCGGCGGGAGATGACGGCCCGGTAGGCGCGCATCGAGGCGTCGTAGTAGCGCCCGTCGCCGGTGAGACCGGACAGCACGCCGAACTCCATGACATTGGTGCAGGCCTCGGCCAGTGCCACGGTGGTGCCGGAGACCGCGCCGGTGCGCAGATTGACCCTGCTGTACGGGATGCCGGTCGGCGACTTGGTGAAGGCGGGCAGCAGCCGGTCGGCGAGCTCCCTGACGCGGTCCAGCAGGCTGGGCCTGCCGGTCGCCAGATAGCCCGCGAGGAGTCCGCCGACCAGGCGGATGATCGATTCGAAGACGTCGACCGGCACGTTCTGGGCGGGGTCCAGATTCGCGTCGATCCAGTCGCAGCAGCGGGCCAGTTCGTCGTCCTCGCCCATCAGGTAGAGGGTGTCCAGCGCCTCCACGATGGACAGTCCGAAGGTGTGCCCGGCGGCGAAGAAGTCGTGGTGGCCAAGGCTCACCGGGCGGACCTCGTCGTAGCCCCAGGCGTGGTAGGTGTAGCCGCGCCAGCCGTGCATGAACTCGGCGTGCACCTCGGCCGCGGCGGTGTCGTCCGGGGGAGTGTCCATGCCGACGGCGGACGCGGTGCCCGGGAGGAATGCGGCGGCTGCCGTCCCGGCCACGGCTGTGCCCAGCAGCCTGCGTCGGGAGAGTGCGGGTCGGGGTCGTGCGGAGTTCTGGCGCATGGATACAGGACGCTAAGCCTGCCAACGTACCCCGACTGCCATTGCCTCCAGGCGGCGTGGCGTCCGGCTCCACCCGGCTGGGCTGCGAGGATGTCCCTGGAGGCGGAGTCGTCTTATCACCTGATGGAGTGAACTGCCTGGGCTCCCTGGCGCAGTGTCAGGGAGCTTCGACGCGGCGAACAGGAGGACGGAATGGAGCGGGACGTGCTGCGCCATGCCGAGCCGGTGATGGGCACCGTGGTGTCCTTTGACATCAGGGGCGCGGACGGCGCCGACGGCGCTGTCGCCGACGGCCTGCGGCGGGCGGTCGCCTGGCTGCACCGGGTGGACGAGGTGTTCTCCACCTACCGTCCGGACAGCCAGATCAGCCGGCTGGGGCGCGGTGAGCTGACGGTCGACGAGTGCGATCCGGACGTCGCCGAGGTGCTGGAGCTGGGCGCGGCGGCGGAGCGGGCAAGCGACGGGTTCTTCTCGGTGCGGCCCGGCGGCCCCGGGGGTGAGCTGGACCCCTCCGGCGTGGTCAAGGGCTGGGCGGTGGAGCGGGCCTCGCGGATCCTGCTGGAGGCCGGCTCGAAGGACCACAGCGTCAACGGCGGCGGGGACGTGCAGACCGCCGGGGAGCCCGAGCCGGGGCGCGGCTGGAGCCTGGCCGTGGCCCATCCGCAGCATCCCGGGGCGTTCGCGACCGTGGTCCGCGGCAGCGGCATCGCCCTGGCCACCTCGGGGACGGCCGAGCGCGGCGCGCACATCCTGGACCCGCACACCGGCCGACCGGTCTCCGGCGTGCTGCTGTCGGTGTCGGTGGTGGGGGAGTCGCTGACCGCCGCGGACATCGCGGCGACCACGGCCTTCGCGATGGGCTCCGCCGGGCGGGACTGGCTGGAGGCGCAGCCGGGACTGGAGGGCTTCGCGGTCACGGCGGAAGGCCGGGCGTGGTGGACGCCCGGCTTCTCCGCGTACGTCCCCGAGGGGATTACTGGCGCGCCCTGAGCGCGTCGGTGTGGGCCTTGATCTCGTCCTTGGTCAGGTAGGTGTCGGTGTACTCGAAGTCGCGCAGCGTCGCCGGGCGGCCGCGCTGGAAGCCGGTGCGGACGAAGTCGTCCCCGGCGGTCGCGTTGAGCAGCCAGTTGGTCATGACCCGCACCTTGGCGACATTGGTCCGCAGCGCCATCAGGTGGTAGCCGCGGGCCACGCCCTGCGCGGCGATGCCGGTGAGCTCCACGCCCATCGGCTTGGACACCGCGTCCGCGCCGCCGAGGTCGACGACCAGGCCCAGGTCCTTGTGGAAGTACGGCTTCGCCTCCTGCCCGCGCAGCGCGGCGACGACGTTGTCGGCGACGACCTTGCCCTGCCGCTGGGCGTGCTGCGCGGTGGGCGGGCAGACCGAGCCGTCGCCCTTGGCCAGGTCGGGGACGGCGGCGGCGTCGCCCAGCGCGTACATCCCCTCGAACTGCGGGACCTTCATCTCGGCGGTGGTCACCAGGCGGCCGCGGACGGTCTCCGAGTCCAGGGTGGCGATCAGCGGGCTGGCGGCGACGCCAGCGGTCCAGATCAGGGTGCGGGAGGGGATCACCCGGCCGTCGGTGAACTTCACCGAGTCCTCGCCGACCTCGGCCACCGAGACGCCCAGCGAGACCTCGATCCCGCGCTTGCGCAGCACGTTCAGTGCGGTGGCGCCGAGCTTGTCGCCCAGTTCGGGCATCAGCTTGGGGGCGATGTCGATCAGATGCCACTTGATCAGGTTGGGGTTGAGCCGCGGGTAGCGCTTGACCGCCGAGGTGGTGACCCGCTGCAGGCAGGCGGCCGTCTCGGTGCCGGCGTAGCCGCCGCCGACGACCACGAACTGCAGCCGCGAGATCCGCTCGTCCCGGTGGGTCGCCGAGTCGGCCAGGTCGAGCTGGCTGATCACGTGGTCGCGTACGAACGCGGCCTCGGCGAGGGTCTTCATCCCGCGCGCGTGGTCGGTCAGGCCCGGGATGTCGAAGGTGCGGGTGACGCTGCCCGGGGCGAGCACGATGTAGTCGTACTCCTCGTTGACGATCTCGTCGGTGATCTTCTTGATCACGCAGATCTTCGCCCTGGGGTCCACGCCGATCGCGCCGCCCGGGATGATCCGGGTCCGGTGCAGCATCCGGCGCAGCGAGACCGCGACCGACTGCGGGGTCAGCACCCCGGCGGCCACCTGCGGCAGCAGGGGCAGGTACAGCTCGTAGCTGAAGGGCGCGACGATGGCGATGTCGGCCTCGCCGGGGGCGAGCTTGCGCTCCAGCCTCCGCGCGCACTCGACGCCGGCGAACCCGCCGCCGACCACCAGGATCCGAGGTCGTTCCATGGAGTCATCCTTTGCTGAATGTCGTCACGGTGCGTCGTCGTACGTTCTTACGGTCATATGGGCCTATTCCTGCCCGCCACCCTGGCACGCACACCCGGGCACTGCCACTGGGTACGGCCAAGTCGGTGGGTAGGGTGGGGCCCATGTTGTCTGAGCTGCGGGCTGTCCGGTATGTGACGCCGCTTCGGGAGGGCGGCTCGCTGCCGGGGCTGGTGGAGGGCAGCGACGGCGGGCTCTGGGTGGCCAAGTTCACCGGTGCCGCGCAGGGACGGAAGGCCCTGGTCGCCGAGGTCGTCTCCGGCGAGCTGGCCCGCCGGCTCGGCCTGCGGGTGCCCCGGCTGGTGACGGTCGAGGTCGATCCGGTGCTGGTGCTGGGCGAGCCGGACGAGCGGGTGCAGGAGTTGGTGAAGGCCTCCGGTGGGACCAACCTGGGGACGGCCTTCCTCTCCCGCGCCCTGGGCTTCGACCCGCTGGCCTTCCCGGTGGACCCGGTGACGGCCGGGCGGGTGCTCTGGCTGGACGCGCTGATCGGCAATGTGGACCGCTCCTGGCGCAACCCCAATCTGCTGGTGCGCCAGGGCGAGCTGTGGCTGATCGACCACGGCGCGAGCCTGATCTTCCATCACAACTGGCCCCGCGCCGCGGCGGCCGTGGACCGGCCCTACGACGCCTCCGACCATGCGCTGCTGCGGTTCGCGCCGGACGTCGCGGCCGCCGACGCCGCACTGGCCGGGCTGGTGACCGAAGGGCTGCTGCGCGAGGTGCTGGCGCTGGTCCCCGAGGTCTGGCTGGCGGACGAGCCGGGCTTCGGCTCGGCGGCCGAGGTGCGGGAGGCCTATGTCGCCCAGCTCGCCGGCCGGGTGTCGGGTACGCGGGACTGGCTGCCGGAGGAGGCGTCGTGACCGAGCAGGTGACTGAGTACGTCTATGAGTACGCGCTGGTCCGGGTGGTGCCCCGGGTCGAGCGCGGCGAGCAGCTGAACGCCGGGGTGCTGGTCTACAGCCGCCAGGCCGGGCTGGTCCGCGCGGTGATCCACCTGGACGAGGCACGGCTGCTGGCGCTGGACCCGGGCGCGGACGTCGCGGCGGTGCGCAGCGCGCTCGCGGCCGTCGCCGCCGTCTGCACCGGCGGCGCGGCCGCGGGCCAGGCCGGGGAGGACGACCCGGGACGCCGTTTCCGCTGGCTGACCGCGCCGCGCAGCACCGTCGTCCAGCCCGGTCCGGTCCACTGCGGGCTGAGCGCGGACCCGGCGGCCGAGGCCGACCGGCTGCTGGACCTGCTGGTGCGCTGACAGCGGCCCCCGCTTGCCCGACCGCCCGGCCGACCGCCCCGACCTGGACTGTTAGGCTTGCGAAACGTGACCGCCAAGCCGAAGATCCCCAATGTCCTCGCCTCCCGCTACGCCTCCGGCGAGTTGACCCGCCTGTGGTCCCCCGAGCACAAGGTCGTCCTGGAGCGGCAGCTGTGGCTGGCCGTGCTCAAGGCGCAGGCCGACCTGGGGGTCGAGGTCCCGGCCGGGGCCGTCGCCGACTACGAGCGGGTGCTGGACCAGGTCGACCTGGCGTCGATCGCCGAGCGCGAGCGGGTCACCCGGCACGACGTGAAGGCCAGGATCGAGGAGTTCAGCGCCCTGGCCGGGCATGAGCAGATCCACAAGGGCATGACCTCGCGCGACCTCACCGAGAACGTCGAGCAGCTGCAGATCCGCCAGTCCCTGGAGCACGTCCGCGACCGCACCGTTGCCCTGCTGGTCCGGCTCGCCGCGCTCGCCGCCGAGCACGGCGAGCTGGTCGTGACCGGCCGCTCGCACAACGTCGCCGCCCAGGCCACCACCCTCGGCAAGCGCTTCGCCTCGGCGGCGGACGAGATCCTGGTGGCCTTCCAGCGCCTTGAGGAGCTCATCGCCCGCTACCCGCTGCGCGGCATCAAGGGCCCGGTCGGCACCTCCCAGGACATGCTGGACCTGCTCGGCGGCGACCAGGACAAGCTGGCCGACCTGGAGCGCCGGGTCGCCGGGCACCTCGGCTTCCAGCAGGGCTTCACCAGCGTCGGCCAGGTCTACCCGCGCTCGCTGGACTACGACGTGCTCTCCGCGCTGGTGCAGCTCGCGGCCGGTCCGAGCAGCCTCGCCAAGACGATCAGGCTGATGGCCGGGATCGAGCTGGTCACCGAGGGCTTCAAGGAGGGCCAGGTCGGCTCCTCGGCGATGCCGCACAAGATGAACACCCGCAGCTGCGAGCGGGTCAACGGCCTTGCGGTGATCCTGCGCGGCTACGCCTCCATGGTCTCGGAGCTGGGCGGCGACCAGTGGAACGAGGGCGACGTCTCCTGCTCGGTGGTGCGCCGGGTGGCCCTGCCGGACGCCTTCTTCGCCTTCGACGGCCTGGTCGAGACCTTCCTGACGGTGCTGGACGAGTTCGGTGCCTTCCCCGCCGTCATCGCCGCCGAGCTGGACCGCTACCTGCCGTTCCTGGGCACCACCAAGGTGCTGATGGGTGCGGTCCGGGCCGGCGTCGGCCGGGAGACCGCGCACGAGGCGATCAAGGAGCACGCGGTGGCCTCCGCCCTGGCGATGCGGGCCGGGGTGCGGGAGAACCAGCTGGTGCAGCGGCTCGCCGAGGACGAGCGGATCCCGCTCGACCGGGCCCAGCTGGACGCGCTGCTCGCGGACCGGCTGTCCTTCACCGGTGCGGCGGCGAGCCAGGTCGCGGCGGTCGTCCAGCAGGTGGAGGCCGTGGCGGCCCGCTACCCGGAGGCGGCGAAGTACACCCCGGGCGCGATTCTCTGACCCTGCTTCGGACCCGGGTTCGGTTTCGGACAAGCGGATGGTCCCCTGCTGGGGGGAGAGCAGGGGACCATCCGGGGCGGCGATCGGGAGTCCAGGGGGGAGTGGTGCCTCCCGGTCCAGCCGCACCCTACGCCTACCCGTACTGGGGGAGTGAAACCTTGAAGGTGCCTCAGATTTTTCTGAGTCAGCGCGCGGCAATCCCCGGACTCCATCTCCCGGGGGACAACCCCCGGACCCTCGGCGAGAAAACTCAGCGCGCCGCAATCCCCGGGAACACCGCTTCGTCCAGGAAGAGACCCACCGCCACGGCCACCGGGATGGCTATCAGCGCGCCGATCACACCCATCAGCGCGCCGCCCGCGATCACCGCCAGAATGGTGACCAGCGGATGCACCTCGACGGCGAACTTCATCGCCCTCGGAACGATCAGGTAGTCCTCGGCGACCCGGAAGACGATGTAGAACACCGCGGTGGCCACCGCCACCGGGAAGGACACCACCAGCGCCACCAGGGACACCACGATCCCGCCGATGGTCGAGCCGACCACCGGGATCAGGTCCATCAGGCCCACGAAGACCGCCAGCGCCGCCGGGTAGGGCACGCCCAGGGCCAGCAGCCAGATCAGCGTGGCCAGGCCCGCGATCACCGAGGTGGCGACGTTGGCCAGCATGTAGCGCCCGGTGCGCTGCAGCACCTCGTCGGTCATCACCTCGGCGCGCTCCCGTCGGCTGCCCCGGACGAAGCGCAGGCAGAACCGCTTCAGGACGGGCAGGCTCGCCAGGAAGTACATGGTCAGCGTGATCACCAGGAAGAAGCCGGTGAGCGTGCTGATGAGCAGCTGCCCCGCCCCCATCAGTCCGCTCACGACCGTGCCCGCCCCGCTGCCGCCGAGCTGCGTCTTCACCTTGGCGATGAGGTGGTAGCGGTCCTCCAGCCGGCCCAGGAACGAGTGGTGGTCGTGGAGCTGCTGCAGCCAGGTCGGGATCGTCTTCACCAGCGCGTTGACCTCGCTGGTCACCGGGGGCACGAAGAGCGAGACCATCGAGCCCAGCAGCACGACCAGGCCGACGATCACGGTCAGCACCGCCCAGCGCCGCGCCATACCCCTGGCGGTGAACCAGCCGACGATCGGCTCCAGGCTGACCGCGATCACCAGCGAGAGCAGCACCAGCATCAGCACGTTCTGGATCTTCATCACGGCCTGCACCAGCAGATAGGCCGTCAGCAGGCCCAGCCCCAGGCGCAGTCCGACGGTGAACCAGGAGCGGGCCTGCCGCTCGGGGCTGTGCCGTTCGGAAGTCTGCCGGTCGGTGGTCTCCCGTGACGGCGTCTCCGCCTGGTCCGTGCTCACCGGTGCTCCTCGATGTCGGGGCCAGGGCCTGTCCGGCTGTGCCACCGGAAGACAGGCTTCTACCCCGAATGGCCGGGTGCACCCGTGCGAACCGTAGCAACGCGGGGAAGGGTGTGTCGTTGGGTTTGCAGAGCAGGGCTGATCTCGGACCTTGGGAGCACCGGATGACGATCGAACTGAGCCTGGCACTGCCCGCAGGGCGGCTGCCAGAACCCGCCGACCACCCCGACCGGCCACGGCTGCGGCGCGAGCACGACGCCTGGTTCCGGGAGCGGATGGCCGCGGTCGGGCTGCCGCTGGAGCACCGGCTGTTCCGGGAGTGCGAGGGCGTCAGCCTGATGTGCCGGGTGCTGCCGGGCGCCGACGCCGACCGGCTGCTGGGCATCTGCCTGGCGGCCTCGGTGCTGTTCCTGCTGGACGATGTGACGGACGGCGACTCGGCCGAGACCTCGCAGGCCGAGCGCTATCTGGCGGTGCTGGGCGGGGCCCCGGGCGAGGGCGGTTCGGCGCATCTGCGGCTGTTCGCACAGACCCTGCAGCGCGTCCGACAGGGCGTCTCGCCGCGGCTGTGGGCCCAGTTCGTGGCGGGCTTCTCGGAGGTGGTGCGGACGGCCGCGGTGAAGTCGGCCGCGCCGGTCGCCGACTACGCCGGATACCTCGCGGTGCGTCGCGCCGACGCGGCGTTCGACCTGGTCGGGGTCGCCATCGCGCACGGCCTCGGGCTGGAGGGCGAACGCGACCCGGGGCCCTCCGCCGACGAGCTGGCCGGCTTCCTGGACGCCTGCTTCGAGCACACCATCCTGGTGAACGACCTGCTCTCCTACCGCAAGGAGTACGTCCTGGACGAGCCGATGAACGCGGTCGGCGTGCTCTGCCGCACCCGGGGCCTGGGCCTGCAGCAGGCGGTGGACGAGCTGTGCGCCCGGCTGGCCGGGGCCGAGGACGCCTTCTTCGCCGAGGCCGACCGGCTGCGGGCCGGCCACGGCGGCCGTCCGGGGCTGGAGCCGTACCTGGAGGCCTGGGGGCTGATGCTCAGCGGCAATCTGGCCTGGTCGCTGTCCTGCCCCCGCTACAACGGCAGCGACGGCGGCTGGGTGTGGGACGGGGCCGCCGGGACCCTGCCCGACCTGATGGTGCTGCACCCGGACCGCACCGAGTTCCGGGTCAGTACCGCTGCAGCCGTTCCAGCTCGCGGCGGTCGCGCTTGGTAGGACGGCCCGCGCCGCGGTCCCGCACGGCCACCAGCACGACCTCCTCGCGCGGCGGCCGCGGCGGGCTGGTGTCCAGGTAGCACTCGGCGGCGACCGGGGCGCCCACCCGCTTGCGCACGATCTTCGCGACGGTGACGATCCGCTCGTAGCCGCCGCCCTCGCGCACCCGGACCTCGTCGCCCGCGCGTACGGTCTGGGCCGGCTTGGCCCGCTCGCCGTTCACCCGGACATGGCCAGCCTTGCAGGCGGCCGCGGCCAGCGAGCGGGTCTTGGTCAGCCGTACCGACCAGATCCAGCTGTCCACCCTGACCGTGCCCTGGTCGGACCCGGCGGGGGGTCGCGGAGGAGTCGTCATCTCGTCGCAGTCCCCGTACTCACTAGTCCAGGTAGTCGCGCAGGACCTGGGAGCGGGAGGGGTGGCGCAGCTTGGACATGGTCTTGGACTCGATCTGGCGGATCCGCTCGCGGGTGACGCCGTAGACCTTGCCGATCTCGTCCAGGGTCTTCGGCTGGCCGTCGGTGAGGCCGAAGCGCATCGAGACCACGCCGGCCTCGCGCTCGGCCAGGGTGTCCAGGACCTCGTGCAGCTGCTCCTGGAGCAGGGTGAAGCTGACCGCGTCGGCCGGGACCACGGCCTCGGAGTCCTCGATCAGGTCGCCGAACTCGCTGTCGCCCTCCTCGCCGAGGGGGGTGTGCAGCGAGATGGGCTCGCGGCCGTACTTCTGGACCTCGACGACCTTCTCCGGAGTCATGTCCAGTTCCTTGGCCAGCTCCTCCGGAGTCGCCTCCCGGCCCAGGCTCTGCAGCAGCTGGCGCTGCACCCGGGCGAGCTTGTTGATCACCTCGACCATGTGCACCGGGATGCGGATGGTGCGGGCCTGGTCGGCCATGGCGCGGGTGATCGCCTGCCGGATCCACCAGGTGGCGTAGGTGGAGAACTTGAAGCCCTTGGTGTAGTCGAACTTCTCCACGGCGCGGATCAGGCCGACGTTGCCCTCCTGGATCAGGTCCAGGAAGAGCATGCCGCGGCCGGTGTAGCGCTTGGCGATGGAGACGACCAGCCGGAGGTTGGCCTCCAGCAGGTGGTTCTTGGCGCGGCTGCCGTCCTCGGCGATGATCTCCAGCTCGCGGCGGAGCTCCGGGGTCAGATCCTCGTCGCCCTCGGTCATGGCCAGGGCCAGCAGGCCGGCCTCGATCCGCTTGGCGAGGACGACCTCCTGCTCGGCGTTGAGCAGCGGGACCTTGCCGATCTGCTTGAGATAGTCCTTGACCGGGTCCGAGGTCGCCCCGGCAACGGTCACCAGCTGCGCAGGAGCGTCGTCCTCGTCCTCGTCGGAGACGGTGAAGACCTCCTGGCCGGTCGGCTCGGCAGCCTCGGACAGATCAGCCTGCTCCGGCTGCTCGGTCTGCTCCACGGCTTCCGGCATTGCCTCGGAATTCTTCCCGGCAGCTTTCACGGGCTTTTTCCGTACGGGCGCGGAAGTCTTGGCAACGGCCACCATCAGCGCTGTGCCTCCCTCATAGGACCTGCTCGAGGCTGCGCAGGACACGCATCCGGCGCTGCATACCAAGCAGCACCGATGGGTTTATCGGCGAACCGCACATATTCGTTACATCGGCGAAAGAGTGATGTGTCGCACACCCCCACTGTACGGGAACGCGGGCGCGGATCTGTGTCCCGGATGGCCTCAGGGTGGCGCCGATACGGCCAGTCGGCCAAGTCTCGGCCCGGCGTCTCGACGCTCGATCCACACCTGGGGACACTGCGGATGTGGGTAACGACACTCTGCTTGCTCTGGTGGTCGTCACGGCTCTGGCCTTCGACTTCACCAATGGATTCCACGACACGGGCAATGCCATGGCGACGTCCATCGCCACCGGCGCCCTCGGCCCCAGGACAGCCGTCGCGCTGTCCGGAGCACTCAATCTGGTCGGTGCCTTCCTCTCGCTGAGCGTCGCGGCGACCATCGCCAGCGGCCTGGTGGCCACCAACCTCGTCACTCTCACCGTGGTCTTCGCCGGACTGGCCGGGGGCATCATCTGGAACCTCCTCACCTGGTTCCTGGGGATCCCCTCCAGCTCCTCGCACGCGCTGATCGGCGGGGTGGTCGGTTCGACCATCGCCGCGGCAGGCGGCCACGCGGTCAAATGGCACGGGCTGGTCCAGAAGGTGATCATCCCGGCCGGGCTGTCGCCGGTGATCGCCGGGCTGGTCGCCGCCACCGGGACCTGGCTGGTCTACCGGATCAGCCGCGGGGTGCACCCCAAGGCCCGCAGCCACGGCTTCCGGATCGGACAGATCGGGTCGGCCTCGATGGTGTCGCTGGCCCACGGCACCAACGACGCCCAGAAGACCATGGGCATCATCACCCTGGCGCTGATCGCCAACGGCAGCCTGCACTCGGGCGCCAAGGCGCCGTTCTGGGTGATCCTCAGCTGTGCCATCGCCATCGCCCTGGGCACCTACATGGGCGGCTGGCGGGTGATCCGGACCCTCGGCAAGGGGCTGGTGGAGATCGAGTCCCCGCAGGGGATGGCCGCCGAGTCCTCCTCGGCCGCGATCATCCTGCTGTCCAGCCACTTCGGCTACTCGCTGTCGACCACCCATGTCGCCACCGGGTCGATCCTGGGCACCGGCGTCGGCAAGAAGGGCGCCGAGGTCCGCTGGAGCGTGGCCGGACGGATGGCCGTCGCCTGGCTGTTCACCCTGCCGGCCGCCGGGCTGGTCGGCGCGGGCGGCTACGGGCTCGCGCACGTGATCGGCGGCAACGCCGGGATCGTGGTGGTGCTGGTGCTGCTGCTCGCGGTGGCCGGGCTCATCTACCTCAGGTCCCGCCGCACCGCGGTGAGCCACCAGAACGTCAACGCGGAGTGGACCGGAACGGTCGCGCCGCCGAGTGAGAAGCCGAAGGAGGTCGCGTCGGTATGAACTCCTGGATCAATCTGCACGCCCTGTGGCAGATCGTGGTGTTCGGCCTGCTGGCCGGCGCCGGACTGCCGGCGCTGTTCGCCGTCGGGCTGCGCGCGCTCAGCCTTCCCGGCGGCGGGGCCGGGACCGCGTCCGCCACGACGGCCGGCGCGGACGACGACGACCGGGTGGTCGGCGGCAGCACGCTGGGCCTGGCCGTCGCCGTGCTCTGCTTCGCCGTGGTCCTGGCCGCGGTGGGCTGGGGCATCTACCTGATCGTCGCCGCCACCTGAAACGAAGGAGGGACCGGGCAGATGCCCTTGCCACCCGTACTGTCGTCCATCGTCGGCTGGCTGCGTGCCGGCTATCCCGAGGGAGTTCCGGAGCGCGACTACGTTCCGCTGTTCGCGCTGCTCGCCAGTCAGTTGACGGAGGATCAGGTCTCCTCGATCATCGAGGAGCTGGTCGGCGGCAGCGACCCGATCACCGCCAAGGCCATCCGCGACGCTGCCGAGAGCACCGCCGCCGGCCCGCTCGCCGACAGCGACGTGGCCCGGGTCAAGGCCAGGCTGGCGGCCGGCGGCTGGCCGCTGGCCCGACCCGAGGCCTGACTGTTTCGATTGATCCCTGCCCCGGATGCCTGCCGCCGCCGTCAGCGCAGCAGCAGCCTCTGCATCCGGGGCAGGGCGATCCGCAGCCCGAGTGCGCCCATCAGCAGCAGGTACACCACCGGGAGCAGCAGGGCCGTCCCGGGGTGGCCGAGGGCGGGCAGCCGGATCAGCTGGATGCTCTGGTAGAGCGGCAGGCACTCCACCGCGATCTGGATCGGCCTGGGGTACACCGACAGCGGGTAGAAGGTGGTCGCGAACAGGAACATCGGCAGCATTGCCAGCTGGATGAACTGGAAGTCCGCCCAGGTGCGCAGACAGGTGACCACGGCCAGGCCCACCGAGGCGAAGGCGAAGCCGACCAGTGCGGCGCCGGGGACCACCAGAATGATCCACACTGAGTGGACCAGGCCGAAGGCGCCGACCACGGCGAGGAAGCCGGCGGTGATGAGCACCCCGCGCAGCAGTGCCCAGCACACCTCGCCGACGGCGACGTCGTACACGGTCATCGGGGTGGCCAGGATGGAGTCGTAGACGCGCTGCAGCTTCAGCTTGGCGAACATGTTGAAGGTGGTCTCGTTCATCGCGCCGTTCATCGCGGCGGTGGCCAGCAGCGCCGGGGCGACGTACACCGAGTAGCTGACGTCTCCTTGTGCGCTGCCGCCCAGGCCGGGGACGTGTCCGACCAGCTGGCCGATGCCGACGCCGATGGTCAGCAGGTAGAGCATCGGCTCCAGCACCTCGGCCAGCAGCAGGTACCAGGTGTGGCGGTAGATCAGCAGATTGCGTTCGATCAGGAGCAGGGCGGGCACGAGGGGCTCCCTATCCGTTCAGCCGGCGGGTGAAGGTACGGCGGGCGGCCAGGTAGCCCAGCAGGACCAGGGCGGCGAGGTAGCCGGTGTGCAGCGCAGTGCCGCGGGCCGTGGCGGTGCCGGCGACGATCGAGCGGCACAGCTCGATGCCCTGGTAGAGCGGGGTGCAGGCGATGACGGCGTGCAGCCACCGGGGCAGCTGGTCGGTGGAGAAGAAGGTCCCGGAGAACATGTAGAGCGGCATCAGCACGAAGCGGAAGACGCCGTTGATCCGGGCCTGCCGGGTCACCGTGACCGACCAGGCGGCGACGGGTGCGCAGAAGGCCATCCCGGTGAGGGTGGCCGCGGGCACCAGCAGCAGGGCGCGCAGCGGACCGGTGATGCCGAAGGCGGCGACCACCGCGCTGAACGCGGTGGCGCTGAGGGCCAGCCGGAAGGCCATGAACAGCAGATGGCCGCCGAGGATGTCGGTGGGGCTCATCGACGTCGCGGCGGCGGCACGGTAGTTGCCCTGCGGGCGGGCCGACTGGAACACCGGTCCGGCCGCCTCGATGAAGCCGGTCTGCATGGCCATCGCGGCCAGCAGCCCGGGGGCGAAGAAGGCGACATAGGAACTGCCGTGCAGATAGCCGCTGACGCCGCGGTCCACCAGCTTGCCGAGACCGGCGCCGATCGCGGCCAGGAAGAGCAGCGGGTTGGCCACGCTGATCACGACGGTGCCGCGCCAGGTGCGGCGGTAGCGGTGCAGCCAGTAGCTGAACTCCCGCAGCAGCGGAGGCGGTGCGGGTCGCGCGCCGGGGCGCGAGTCGGGTTGCGTGTCGGGACGTTGGAGTGCGGCCGAGGCCATGGGGTTCTCCCTTCCGGCTGCTAGTCGACGAGGGTGCGGCCGGTCAGGATGAGGAAGACGTCCTCCAGGCCGGCCCGGCGGACCAGCGCCGTGACCGGGACGATGCCCCGGGCGTGCACCGCGGCCAGTGCGGTCTCGCCGTCCTCGGTGTAGAGCAGCAGCCGGTCCGGCAGCGGCTCCAGGCGGTCGGCCAGGCCCTGCAGCTTCTCCGCCGTCACCGCCTGGTCGCCGGGCGGGAGCCGGAGCTCCAGCACCTCACGGCTCGCATGAGCCTCGATCAGCTCCCGTGGCGTCCCCTCGGCGACGATGCGTCCGCCGTCCATGACCACCAGGCGGTCGCAGAGCTGTTCGGCCTCGTCCATGTAGTGGGTGGTCAGAATGAGGCTGACGCCCTCGGACTTGAGCTGGTAGAGCCGTTCCCAGAGGAGATGGCGGGCCTGCGGGTCCAGGCCGGTGGTGGGCTCGTCGAGGAGCAGGATCTCCGGCTCGTTGACCAGGCCGCGGGCGATGGTGAGCCGCCGCTTCATGCCGCCGGAGAGGGCTGAGACCTGCTCGTCCGCCTTGTCGGAGAGCCGGGCGAACTCCAGTAGCCGGTCGGCGCGTTCGCGGACCACGGCGCGGGGCAGGCCGAAGTAGCGGCCGTAGATCAGCAGGTTCTCACGGACCGTCAGTTCGTCGTCCAGGGTGTCCTCCTGGGGGACCACCCCGATCCTGGCCCGGATCTCGGAGCCGTGGGTGGCCGCGTCCAGGCCGAGCACCCGCAGCGAGCCGCCGCTGAACGGGGAGACGCAGCCGATCATGCGCATGGTCGAGGACTTGCCGGCGCCGTTCGGTCCCAGGAAGCCGAAGGCCTCGCCGGGGACCAGGGTGAAGTCGATGCCGTCCACGGCGGTGAAGCCGGAGGGCTGGTAGACCTTGCGCAGCCCCCGGGCCTCCACCAGAGGTGCTCTCCGATGCTCTGTCAACGCGCTGTCTCCCTCGGCGCCGTCCGGTCGTGCGGATAGCTGTGAAGCTAGGGGGCGTCGACAGATGTTCGCAATCTATTTACAGCATAGAGAAAATACACGACGCTTTGACTGTTCACCGCCCACCCAGCCGTGAGGAACACCCCCATGCCACTGTCACGAAGGACGTTCATGGCGTCCGTGCTCGGAGGAACAGCCGTCATCGCGGTGACGGGCAGTCAGTTGCTGCGCGCCGCGGACGCCGCGGTCGCCACGGCGGCCAGCCCGGCCGGCGACGTGGTCGGCAAGGTCACCGTCGGCTACCAGGGCTGGTTCGCCTGCATCGGGGACGGGGCCCCGATCAACGGCTGGTGGCACTGGAGCCAGAACTGGTCCCAGGCGCCGTCGACCGGCAACAACGCCATCAAGGCCTGGCCCGACATGCGGGAGTACACCCACGGCTACCAGACCGGCTACGCCAACCTCAACAACGGCCAGCCGGCCACCCTGTTCTCCTCCTACGACCAGCAGACCGTGGACACCCACTTCCTGTGGATGCAGCAGAACGGCTGCGACACCGCCGCACTCCAGCGGTTCAACCCCAACAGCAGCGAGGGCCCGACCCGCGACGCGATGGCCGCCAAGGTGCGGAGCTCGGCGGAGACGTACGGCCGCAAGTTCTACATCATGTACGACGCCACCGGCTGGACGAACATGCAGTCGGAGATGAAGGCCGACTGGACCAACAAGATGTCGGCCCACACCGCCTCGTCCGCCTACGCGCGGCAGAACGGCAAGCCGGTGGTCTGCATCTGGGGCTTCGGCTTCAACGACGCCAACCACCCCTGGGACGCGGCGACTTGCCTGGACGTCGTCAACTGGTTCAAGGGGCAGGGCTGTTATGTCATCGGCGGGGTCCCGCGGGAGTGGCGCACCGGCACCGGCGGCTCCCGGGCCGGCTACCTGGGCACCTACCACGCGTTCAACATGATCTCGCCGTGGATGGTCGGCGCCATCGGCTCCGCCGCCGACTCCGACTCGGTCTACCAGAACATCAACATCCCCGACCAGGCGGACTGCAACGCCAACGGCGTCGACTACCAGCCCTGCGTGCTGCCCGGCGACGTCTCGGGCAACCAGCGCGCCCACGGCGACTTCATGTGGCGGCAGTTCTACAACATGGTCCGGGTCGGGGCCCAGGGCATCTACATCTCCATGTTCGACGAGTACGGCGAGGGCAACCAGATCGCCAAGACGGCCGAGACCCAGGCGGGCGTCCCCGCCGGATCCGGGCTGCTCGCTCTGGACGCGGACGGCACGCCCTGCTCCTCGGACTACTACCTGCGGCTCACCGCCGACGGCGGCCGGATGCTCAAGGGCCAGATCGCGCTGACCGCGACCCGCCCGACCTCGCCCGCCGCCTCCGGCGGACCGACCACCCCGCCGCCCACCACCCCGCCGCCCAGCACCGACCTGGCGCTGCACCAGCCCACCTCGGAGAGCAGCCACACCCAGGTCTACGGCAGCGGCAACGCCGTCGACGGCGACCCCAACACCTACTGGGAGAGCGCCAACAACGCCTTCCCGCAGTGGATCCAGGTCGACCTCGGCAGCGCCAGGGTGGTCGGGCGGATCGTGCTCACCCTGCCGCCGTCAACGGCCTGGGGGACCAGGACGCAGGCCATCACGGTGTCCGGGAGCACCGACGGCTCCTCGTTCGGCACCCTGCTCGGCTCCGCCGGCTACACCTTCAACCCGGCGACCGGCAACACCGCGACCGCCACCCTGCCCGCCGGCAGCAGCACCCGGTACCTCCGGCTCACCTTCACCGCCAACACCGGCTGGCCCGCCGGGCAGGTCTCCGGACTCCAGGCGTACGCCTCCTGACGGGGGTTCAACTGCGGCGAAATTTCTCGGATTTCATTGATCCTGGGCCAATCCGGGCGCGTAACAGCTACGAACGCCTCGCGGAACGCCCCGGCTGAGGGCCTTCCTCCGCGATCGGAACTGCTTCGAGCCCAGGGGGATCCATGGATCGGTGGTCGATCGGAACGCTGTACGGCACGCAGTACCGGGACGGCTACCGCACGCTCGTCGACGACGAGTGCGCGACCTGCCACGGCACCGGGCGCACCCGCAGCGGTGCGCCCTGCGTGCCTTGCGGGGTGCTGATGTCGCCCAAGCAGCGGGAAACCGCGGCCAGGCTGCGGCTGGCCCCGCCGCGGCTGCACCTGTGTCGCTGAGACGGTGCCGCTGAGACCCGTGCCGCCGAGACCCGTGCCGCCGAGACGGTGCACCGCTGCGGTTCCGGAACCGCCGCTGCTGCCGGTGGGCAGACGGTCGGCATTGCTTCATTGTCATGTCACGGCCTATACATGCGGCGCCGCCAGAATGGTCTAGTCCGGTCGCGCGGCGGTGCCGCGCTCCGCTCCAGTCCAGGAGGCAGCATGTCCCGCCCCACCCGCCGTACTCTGCCGTTCCTCGCACTGCTCGCCGCGGCGCTGCTGGTGCCCGCGGGCACCAGCAGCGCCGTCGACACCGGATCTCTCAGCGAGGCCGGCGCCACCACCGTCGGCATCCACAACACCTACGACCCCAGCGCCTTCCCCTACCTGGCGCAGGCCCTGGACACCGGCACCTCCATGATCGAGCTGGACGTCTGGGACGACTTCTTCACCAAGGAGTGGAAGGTCAGCCACTCCAACCCGTTCGGGAACAGCAACAACTGCGTGGACGCGAGCAGCGCCGCCCAGCTCTACAGCGGCGGCGCCAACAAGGACCTGGGCAGCTGCCTGGACGACGTCAGGGTGTGGTTCGCGGCGCACCCCGGCCACGCCCCGCTGATGATCAAGATCGAGCTGAAGGCGGGCTTCCAGGCCACCTACGGGCTCGGCCCGACCCAGCTCGACCAGACCATCGCCGCCCACCTCGGCAGCGACGTCTTCCGCCCGGCCGACCTGCTGGCCAAGCCCGGCGGCGGGCAGTACGCCACGCTGGACGCGGCGGCCCAGGCGAACAACTGGCCCAGCCGCAACGCGCTGGCCGGGAAGGTGATCCTGGAGATCATCCCCGGCACGTTCGAGGAGTCCAACCCCACCGACACCCTGTGGACCGACAAGGAGTACGCCCAGCACCTCAACGCCCTGTCCGCGGCCGGGCAGTTGGGCCAGGCCCAGATCTTCCCCGCGGTCCACAACGCCCAGGCCGGGGACCCCCGTACCCGCTACGCGGACACCACGCTGCGGCCCTGGTTCGTGGTCTTCGACGGCGACGCCTCGACCTACCTCAACGGCAGCATCGACACCTCCTGGTACGACACCAACCACTATCTGCTGCTGATGACCGACGCCCAGAACGTCCCGCCGGCCATCGACGACGCCAACCCCACTCAGGCCCAGGCCGAGGCCAAGGTGGCGCAGCTGGCGGCCGCGCACGCCAGCATCGTCTCCAACGACTGGACCAAGCTGCCCGCGGTCCAGTCCGAGGCCCTGCCCCGCGGCTGACGCCCAGTCAGCGGATCGGAGCCGCCCACCGCTAGGCGTCGCGGTGGGCGGCTCCAGCCTCGTCCCGGCTGAGCAGGTCGACGGCGAGTTGGCGCATCTCCACCTTCCGCACCTTGCCGGTGACGGTCATCGGGAAGGCGTCGACGACATGGACGTAGCGGGGGATCTTGTAGTGGGCGAGGCGGCCTTCGCAGAAGGCCCTGATCCGCTCCGCGGTGAGCGGTTCCGTCCCCGGGCGCATCACGATCCAGGCCATCAGCTCCTCGCCGTACCTGCTGTCGGGCACCCCGATCACCTGGACGTCGGCGACATCGGGGTGGGTGTAGAGGAATTCCTCGATCTCGCGCGGATAGACGTTCTCCCCGCCGCGGATCACCATGTCCTTGATCCGGCCGACGATGTTGACGTAGCCCTCGGCGTCCATGGTCGCCAGGTCGCCGGTGTGCATCCAGCGCCCGGCGTCGATCGCCTCGGCGGTCTTCCCGGGCTCCTGCCAGTAGCCGAGCATCACCGAGTACCCGCGGGTGCACAGCTCACCGGGCTCGCCGTGGCGCACCACCAGGCCGGTGGCCGGGTCGGTGAGCTTGACCTCCAGGTGCGGCAGCACCCGGCCCACCGTCCCGGTGCGGCGGGCGAGGCCGTCGTCGCGCCGCGTCATCGTCGAGACCGGGGAGGTCTCGGTCATGCCGTAGCAGATCGCGACCTCGCCCATGTGCATCTCGTCGGCCACCCGCTTCATCACCTCGACCGGGCAGGGCGAGCCCGCCATGATCCCGGTGCGCAGCGTGGTCAGGTCGAACTCGGCGAAGCGCGGGTGGCCGAGTTCCGCGATGAACATGGTGGGCACGCCGTAGAGCGAGGTGCAGCGCTCGGCCTGGACCGCGCTCAGGGTGGCCTCCGGGTCGAAGCCGGGCCCCGGCAGCACGATGCAGGCCCCGTGGGAGGTGGCCGCCAGACAGCCCATCACCATGCCGAAGCAGTGGTACAGCGGCACCGGCAGGCAGACCCGGTCCTCTTCGGTGTAGCCGACGCCCTCGGCGACGAAGTACCCGTTGTTGAGGATGTTGTGGTGCGAGAGGGTCGCGCCCTTGGGGAACCCGGTGGTTCCGGAGGTGTACTGGATGTTGATCGGGTCGTCGAAGGCCAGGCCGGCCGCCCGGTCGCGCAACCCGGCGGGGTCGAGGGCGCGCCCCGCCGCCAGCAGCTCGTCCCAGTCGGGGCCGCCGATGAACAGGGTGTGCCCGAAGCCGGTCTGCGCGATCATCGCGCGGTAGTCGCTGGTCCTGAAGGCGACCGCGCTGATCAGCAGGCTGAGACCGGACTGGCGGATGACGTAGTCCAGTTCGTGGGTCCGGTAGGCCGGGTTGATGTTGACCAGGATCGCGCCGATCCGCGCGGTGGCGTACTGGGTGAGCACCCACTCCGCGCAGTTCGGCGCCCAGATCCCGACTCGGTCGCCTTTCGCGATGCCGCGGGCCAGCAGGCCGCCGGCCACCTCGTCGACGGCCGCGTCGAACTCGCTGTAGGTCCAGCGCCGGCCCGCGGCCACGTCGACCAGCGCCTCGCGGCCGGGGTGGCGTTCGGCGGTGCGTCGGAGATTGTCGCCGATCGTCTCCCCGAGCAGGGGCACCGCGCTGGTTCCCGAGGTGTAGGAGAAGGCCGTGCCGCTGGTGTCGGAAGCATCCATGCTGAAAGCATCGGCCGACGCGGGCCGGACCACTACCCCCGTTCAGGGGTGGTCGCAGGCCAGGGGTCCCGTGCCATGCTGAGGACGTGGCGGTCGACCGACGTCCGGCAGCAGTGGCGGTGCCGGAACACGAAGCGCTGCTGCGGGCTGCCCTGGGACGGCTGAGCCGGGCCACGGACCTGCCGGTGGCGTTCGGCGGCGCCGTCTCGCGCGGCGGCCGACAGGTGCGGCTGACCGGGTTCGTCGGCACCCGGACCGGGGCGCTGCGCGATCTGGTCATTGCCTCGGGCGCGGGTCTGGGCGGCCGGGTCCTGCTCAGCGCCCGACCGGGCAGCGTGCACGACTACGCCGCCGATGCGCGGATCAGCCACGAGTACGACATACCGGTGACCGCCGAGGGCCTGCGCGCGCTCGCGGCGGTGCCGGTCGTCGCCGGGGACTCGGTGGCCGGGGTCCTCTACGTCGGGATCCGCGAGCCACTGGCCCTGGGCGCCCGGGTGCTCGACGCGATGGTCGCGGTCGCCACCCGGACCGGGATCGAGCTGACCGTGCGCTCCCAGGTCGAGCAGCGCCTGGCCGAACTGGAGACGGCCGCGGCGACGCGGGCGGCCCGCGAGAGGTACCCGGCGCCCGCGTGGGAGCAGGTTCGCGAGGCCCACGCGGAACTGCGCTCGATCGCCCGCGACATCGCCGACCCGGACCTGCGCCAACGCCTCGAAACGGTCTGCGACCGGCTGACCGCCCCGCCCCCTGACCGCCCTCGCGACAGCCCGCTCTCCCCCCGGGAGTTGGACGTGCTGACCCTGGTCGCCCTGGGCTGCGGCAACGCGGAGGCGGCCCGACGCCTCGGCCTGCTCCCGGAGACCGTCAAGAGCTACCTGCGCAGCGCCATGCGCAAGCTCGGCACCCACAGCCGCATGGAAACAGTGGTCGCCGCCCGCCGCCTCGGCTTTCTTCCGTGACCCGCAGCCGGCCCGTCCAGCACGGACCCCGGAACGCCGGGGGCACCTGTTCCGCGAGACACGCCCGACCGGCCCACACCGGGTGCCTGAAGCGACGCGGGAGGGGCACGCTGGGGGTATGAGCGACGACACCGCACCCCTCCCGTCACCGTCGGAGCACCACTTGATCGAGGTGGCCGGCTATCACGCCGACACCCGTTTTCGGCTTGTCAGGTTCAAGGGCATCGGTTGGGAGCCACTGGCGGAGGACGAGTTCGAGCTGAGGGTACGGCAGGTCTTTCCCGACATCGATCTCGACGATCCCGAGCAGGTGTTCTGGACCGACCGTCCGAGGGAATGGCCCCGGTAGCCGGGGTCGGCGGAGGGGTTCGGTGGCACTCCGTAGTGCCGGGAGTGCAAGAGGTCAAGGTCACAGTTGGCTGACCTGCAATCAGCAGTTGACCACCTCTAACCTACGAGCATGACGGTCTCGCCCCAAGGGCTCTCCCTGGCCGCCGAGTTCCCGGAAGCGAGCCGGGAGCATTGGCAGCTCCTCGTCGAAGGCGTCCTCCGCAAGTCGGGTGCGGAGGATGTCTCGGGCGTGCAGGCCGAGGACAGGCTCAGCACCCAGCTCCAGGACGGCATCACGGTCCGGCCGCTCTACACCTCCGCCGACGCCCCCGCCGCGAGCAGTGGCTACCCCGGCTTCGCGCCCTTTGTACGCGGCGGCCGGGCGCAGGGGTCGGTGCCCGGGGGGTGGGAGGTACGGCAGCAGCACGCGCAGCCGGATCCGCGCCTGGCCAACGAGGCGGTGCTCGCCGACCTGGAGAACGGCGTGGGCTCGCTGTGGCTCACGGTCGGCGCGGCCGGACTGTCGGTGGCCGGGCTGCCGACCGCGCTGGAGGGGGTCTACCTCGACCTCGCGGGTGTGGTCCTGGACGCGGGCAGTGAGACGACCGCCGCCGCGGAACAACTCTTTCGGGTGTACCAGGAGCGCGGCATTCCCGCGGACGCCCCCTGGGGCAGTCTGGGCGCCGACCCGCTCGGTCTGCTGGCCCGCACCGGCGATCACCGCGCCGCCGCGACCGACGAGGCCGCCGCGCTGGCGCTGCGCTGCGTCCGGGACCACCCCGGGCTGCGCGCGCTGACCGTCGACGCCCTCGCCTACCACGACGCCGGCGCCTCGACCGCCGAGGAGCTGGGCTGCTCGCTGGCCACCGGGGTCGCCTATCTGCGGGCGCTGACGGCGGCCGGGCTGACCGTCGGTCAGGCGGCCGCGCAGCTGGAGTTCCGCTACGCCGCCACCGCCGACCAGTTCACCACCATCGCCAAGCTCCGGGCCGCCCGCCGGCTCTGGTCCCGGGTCGCCGAGGTCAGCGGCATCACCGGGGAGGCGGCGGCGCAGCGCCAGCATGCGGTCACCTCGTCGGTGATGGCCACCGAGCGCGATCCCTGGGTGAACATGCTGCGCGGCACCGTCGCCTGCCTGGCCGCCGGGGTCGGCGGAGCGGACGCGGTGACCGTGCAGCCCTTCGACAGCGCGCTGGGCCTGCCGGACGCCTTCGCCCGCCGGATCGCCCGGAACACCCAGGCGATCCTGGTGGAGGAGTCGCATCTGGCCCGGGTGATCGACCCGGCCGGCGGCTCCTGGTACGTGGAGAGCCTGACCGACGAGCTGGCGCGGGCGGCCTGGGCCTGGTTCCAGGAGATCGAACGGGCCGGCGGCCAGGCCGCCGCGCTGTCGTCCGGGCTGGTGGGGGAGCGGATCGCGCGGACCTGGGCGGCCCGCAGCGAGGAGCTGGCGCACCGGCGCGAGCCGGTGACCGGGGTCAGCGAGTTCCCCAACCTGGCCGAGCCGCCGGTGCGGCGCGAGCCCGCGCCGGAGCCGCCGGGCGGCGGCCTGCCCAGGGTCCGCAGCGCGCAGGCGTTCGAGGCGCTTCGGTCGCGCTCGGACCAGCAGCTGGCCGCGACCGGGGCCCGCCCCCGGGTGTTCCTGGCCACGCTCGGCCCGGTGGCCGTGCACACCGGCCGGTCCTCCTTCGCCGCCAATCTGTTCCAGGCGGGCGGCATCGAGACGGTGTCCGGCGAGGGTCCGGAGGCCTTCCGGGCCGCTGGCGCGACCGTGGCGGTGCTGTGCTCCAGCGACCGGCTCTACGCCGAGACGGGCGAGCAGGCGGTGGCGGAGCTGCGGCAGGCGGGCGCCGAGCGGGTGCTGCTCGCCGGCAGACCGGGGACTGTCAGTGGGGTGGACGAGTATGTGTTCACCGGCTGCGACGCGGTTGCCGTCCTCACTTCCACCCTGGACCTGATCGGAGCGGTGCGATGATCCCCGAGTTCACCGAGGTGCCGCTCGACGGCGAGCGGTCGGCCCCGGCCTCCACCGAGGAGGACTGGCGCGCGGCCTGGGAGCAGGCGGTCGGCAAGGCCGCCGGCGAGGGCGATACCGCGGAGCTGGTCTGGGAGACCCCGGAGGGCATCGCCGTCAAGCCGCTCTACACCGGTGCGGACCTGGCCGGCGTGGACTTCCTGGGCACCTACCCGGGCATCGCGCCGTTCCTGCGCGGCCCGTACCCCACCATGTACGTCAACCAGCCGTGGACGATCCGCCAGTACGCCGGGTTCTCCACCGCCGAGGAGTCCAACGCCTTCTACCGGCGCAATCTGGCGGCCGGTCAGAAGGGCCTGTCGGTCGCCTTCGACCTGCCCACCCACCGCGGCTACGACAGCGACCACCCCCGGGTGACCGGTGACGTCGGCATGGCCGGGGTGGCCATCGACTCCATCTACGACATGCGCCAGCTGTTCGACGGCATCCCGCTGGACAAGATGTCCGTTTCGATGACCATGAACGGCGCGGTGCTGCCGGTGCTGGCGCTGTACATCGTCGCGGCCGAGGAGCAGGGGGTACCGCCCGAGAAGCTGGCGGGGACCATCCAGAACGACATCCTCAAGGAGTTCATGGTCCGCAACACCTACATCTACCCGCCGCAGCCCTCGATGCGGATCATCTCCGACATCTTCGCCTACACCTCGCAGAAGATGCCGCGCTACAACTCCATCTCCATCTCCGGCTACCACATCCAGGAGGCCGGGGCCACGGCCGACCTGGAGCTGGCCTACACCCTGGCCGACGGGGTCGAGTACCTGCGCGCCGGGCTCGCGGCCGGCATGGACGTGGACTCCTTCGCGCCGCGGCTGTCGTTCTTCTGGGCCATCGGCATGAACTTCTTCATGGAGATCGCCAAGCTGCGCGCCGCCCGGCTGCTGTGGGCCAAGCTGGTCGGGCAGTTCGACCCCAAGAACCCCAAGTCCCTCTCCCTGCGCACCCATTCGCAGACCTCGGGCTGGTCGCTGACCGCGCAGGACGTCTTCAACAACGTCACCAGGACCTGTGTGGAGGCGATGGCCGCCACCCAGGGCCACACTCAGTCGCTGCACACCAACGCCCTGGACGAGGCGCTGGCGCTGCCCACCGACTTCTCCGCGCGGATCGCCCGCAACACCCAGCTGATGCTCCAGCAGGAGTCCGGCACCTGCCGGGTGATCGACCCCTGGGGCGGCAGCGCCTACGTCGAGAAGCTGACCCAGGACTTGGCCGAGCGGGCCTGGCAGCACATCCAGGAGGTCGAGGCGGCCGGCGGCATGGCCAAGGCCATCGACGCGGGCATCCCCAAGCTGCGCATCGAGGAGGCCGCGGCCCGCACCCAGGCCCGGATCGACTCCGGTCGGCAGCCGGTGATCGGGGTCAACAAGTACCGGGTCGCCACCGACGAGAAGATCGACGTGCTCAAGGTCGACAACTCCTCGGTCCGGACCCAGCAGATCGAGAAGCTGCGCCGGCTGCGCGCCGAACGCGACGAGCAGGCCTGCCAGGACGCGCTGCGGGCGCTGACCGAGTCGGCCCGGGCCGGCGCCCGCAACGACGGCACCCTGGACGGCAACCTGCTGGCGCTGGCCGTGGACGCGGCCCGGGCGATGGCCACCGTCGGGGAGATCTCCGACGCGCTGGAGGCCGTCTACGGACGGCACGCCGGTCAGATCCGTACCATCACCGGTGTGTACCGCGAGGAGGCAGGAGCGACCGGGGCCGTGGAGCAGAGCCGTGCGCTGGTGTGCGCCTTCCAGGAGGCCGAGGGGCGCCGGCCGCGCATCCTGGTCGCCAAGATGGGCCAGGACGGCCACGACCGGGGCCAGAAGGTGATCGCCACGGCCTTCGCCGACCTGGGCTTCGACGTGGACGTCGGCGCGCTGTTCCAGACGCCCGAGGAGGTGGCCCGGCAGGCGGTGGAGGCGGACGTGCACGTCGTCGGCGTCTCCTCGCTGGCGGCGGGGCACCTCACCCTGGTGCCCGCGCTGCGCGCGGCGCTGGCCGAGGCCGGACGCGGGGACATCACCATCGTGGTCGGCGGGGTGATCCCCCCGCAGGACTTCGACGCCCTCTACGCGGCCGGCGCTGCGGCCGTGTTCCCGCCCGGCACGGTGATCCCGGAGGCGGCCATCGACCTGCTCAGGACGCTGGCCGAATCGCTCGGCCACGAGCTGACGTGACGGATCGGCACATCCCGGGGCGCCGCCCGGTCGACGTCGGGGCCTACGCCGCCGGGGTGCTGGCGGGCTCGCGGGCCTGGATCGCCCGTGCGGTCACCCTGGTCGAGTCCACCCGCGCCGACCACCGGGAGGCGGCGCAGCGGCTGCTGGTGGAGTTGCTGCCACACTCCGGCAAGGCGGTCCGGGTGGGCATCACCGGCGTCCCCGGCGTCGGCAAGTCGACCTTCATCGACGCGCTGGGCACCCTGCTCACCGGCCGCGGCCACCGGGTCGCGGTGCTCGCCGTCGACCCTTCCTCGACCCGTACCGGCGGCTCCATCCTGGGCGACAAGACCCGGATGGAGCGGCTGGCCGTCGACCCGAACGCCTTCGTGCGCCCCTCGCCGACCTCCGGCACCCTGGGCGGGGTGGCCCGGGCGACCCGGGAGAGCATGGTGGTGATGGAGGCGGCCGGCTACGACGTGGTGCTGGTGGAGACCGTCGGGGTGGGGCAGTCGGAGACCACGGTCGCCAACATGGTCGACACCTTCGTGCTGCTCACCCTGGCCAGGACCGGCGACCAGCTGCAGGGCATCAAGAAGGGCGTACTGGAGCTGGCCGACCTGGTCGCGGTCAACAAGGCCGACGGCGAGTACCTCGTCGCCGCCCGCTCGGCCGCCCGCGAGCTGGCCGGCGCGCTGCGGCTGATGCGCTCCCCGGACGCGGCCTGGACCACCCCGGTGCTGACCTGCAGCGGCCGCGAGGGCCTGGAGCTGGAGGAGCTCTGGGAGCGGGTCGAGCAGCACCGCCGGATCCTGGACAGCACCGGGTCGCTGGCCGCGCGGCGCAGCGAGCAGCAGGTGGATTGGGTCTGGGCGATGGTCCGCGACCAGCTGCTGACCCAGCTGCGCGAGGACGCCGAGGTACGGGAACTGACGCCGGGTCTGGAACAGCGGGTGCGGGACGGCAGGCTGACGGCGACGCTGGCGGCGGAGCAGATCCTGGCGGCGTTCAGGGGTGCTGGGGGACCCCGCTGCTGATCCGGGCCAGGTCGGCCCGGCTGACGGAGGGCCGGGTGCTGGGCGGCTCGGGAGCGCGCAGCCCGGCGAGATGGATGTCGAGGTGGCGCTCCCAGGCGTCCGGGGCGACCGCCCCGGCGGACTCCACCACGCCGCGCACCCCCCAGATGGTGGCCTGGATGTCGCCGAGGGTGATCTCCGGGCGGATCCGGCCGTGCCGCTGCGCCTGTGCCAGCAACTCGCCGATCCGGTCCCGCAGATGCTCGGCGCACTCCGCCCTGGTGTGGCGCACCAGTTTGTCGATGTAGCCACGGTGCCGGGTGAAGTGGTGGCCGAGGATCCGCAGGAAGGCCTCCAGACCGGTGCCCTCGTCCCGGGCCAGCTCCTGCTCGGCGGCCTGGACGAGCTGTTCCAGCAGGGTCACCACCAGGGCGTCGATCAGCGCCTCCTTGTTGGGGAAGCGGCGGTAGACCGTGCCGACGCCGACCCCTGCGCGGGAGGCGATCAGCTCCATGCTGGCCTCGGTGCCGTGCTCGGAGACGACGGCGAGGGCGGCGTCCAGGACCAGCCGGTGGTTGCGGGCGGCGTCGCGCCGCATGGGTCGCCCGTCCGGCTGGTCCATCGGATCCGTCCTCCTGGTCGCGGCGTGCTGGTGGAGTGGCGTGCTGGTGGAGTGGGGTGCTGCTGGAGTGCAGTCTAGGGACCGCGGCCGCTACTCCGGCTTGTCGCCGATCAGCGTGCCTCCGGCGAGGATTCCGAGCTCCGGATGGGCGGGCTCGTCCGCGGGCAGTCCGGCGGCCGCGGTGCGCCCGGCGCGGGAGGCCGGGATCACCAGGGCCGCGAGCGCGGCGATGAACATGGCGCCGGCCAGCATGGCGAAACCGTGGGTGTAGCCGGCCTCCCGGGGCAGCCCGCTCGGCTGGGCGTTGGCGGTGACGACGCTGGCCATCAGCGCGGCGCCGATCGATCCGCCGATGGTGCGGATGTTGGCGTTCATCCCGCTGGCCACGCCGGTCTGCTCCGGCGGGACGGCGGAGACGATCAGGCCGGACATGGCCGCGAAGGCCAGGCCGAAGCCGACACCCATGATCCCGGTCGCCAGGTAGAGCTCCCAGGTGTGGGTGTGTGCGAAGGCCAATAGCAGCATCGGCACGACCCCGATCAGGCAGCCGAGCAGCACCACGACCTTGGCGCCGACGCGGCCGGCGAGCCGGCCGGCCGCCATGCCGACCAGGAACATGGTGACCGTGGACGGCAGCAGGATCAGCCCGGACTGGGTGATGCTCGCGCCGAATCCGTACCCGGCGGCCTTGGGCGTCTGCACGAACTCGGGCAGGAACGCGAACACCGCGTACATACCGACGCCGATCAGCAGCGCGACCAGGTTGCTGGTCCACACGGCCTTGCGGCGCATCATCTTCATGTCGATCAGCGGGGTGGCCGCGCGGAGTTCCACCAGCACCCAGCCGACGGCCAGCAGCACGGCGGCGATCAGCAGGCCGATGACCTTTCCGGAGCCCCAGCCCCAGCTCGGCGCCTCGCTCAGGGCCACCAGCAGGGCGACCAGCCAGGCGGAGAGCAGCAGCGCGGGAGCCCAGCTGATCCGGCCCGGGGTGCGCACGGGGGACTCGGGCACCAGGAAGTGCGCGGCCACGGCGGCGGCGATGGTCAGGATCATCGGCAGCCAGAACAGCCAGTGGTAGTCCAGCGCGTCCACGATCGGTCCGGCCAGCACGATGCCCAGGCCAGCGCCGACGGCGCTCAGCGAGGCGATCGCGCCGATGGCGCCGTTGAGCTTCTCGCGCGGGAACTCGTCCCTGATGATGCCGAAGGCCAGCGGCAGCACGCCGCCGCCGATGCCCTGGATCACCCGGGCCACGATCATCACGGTGACGCTGCCCGCCAGCGCGGCCAGCAGCGAGCCGAGGGACAGGGCTATCAGCGTCGCCACGAAGACGCGTTCCTTGCCGATCATGTCGCCGAGCCGGCCCATGATCGGGGTGAAGATCGAGGCGGAGAGCAGATAGGCCGTCAGCACCCAGGTGACGGTGGACTGGGTGGTGTGCAGATTGGCCTGGATGGTCGGCAGGACGGGGGTGACCAGCGACTGCAGCAGGGCGTAGGCGGCCACGCCCGCCGCGAGGACCGCGAAGGTCACCTGGTGATGCGCGCGCCGGGACTCGGACGCCATGGAACTCCTCATTCGCCAATCAAAACGGAATGGTCATTCCGCCGAGGCTGACCCTACGCCATGAGGAATGACAGTTCCGTTTCGTTGGGTTGTGTGCGACGAAGCTCACACAGCTGGGTGGGGGCGCCTCAGTCCTCGCTGGCGACCGCCGCCCGCAGCGGGGAGGGGACCTCCAGCCAGACCGTCTTGCCGGAGCCCCGCGAGGACGAACCCCAGTCGCGGCTGAGCCGCTCCACCACGTGCAGCCCGTGGCCGCCGGGGAGCGCGGGACGGGCCCGGCGCGGGGACGGCGCGGTCGGGCTGGGGTCGGCGACCTCGACCCGCAGCCGCTCGTCGGTGCAGTGCAGGGTCAGCTCCTCGGGGCCGCCGGCGTGCAGGCAGGCGTTGGTGACCAGCTCCGAGACCAGCAGCAGGACGTCCTCGACCACCAGCAGCTGCTCCTGGCCCGCCTCCGTCGACGCGACGGCGGGGTCGGCGGGGATCCACTGCCAGTCCGTCAGAGCGGCGCGGGTGAAGTCGCGGCAGCGCCCGATCAGGCCCATGCCGCCGGAGAGCGCCAGCCGCCGGGTCTGCCCGCCCGAGGGCAGCCCTGGCCGACCGTCCGTCATGTGTCCTCCACCCCGGCCGAGGTGCTGCTGAGTGCGTCGGCGAGCGTGGGGTAGGTCCGGAACACCTCGGCGACGCCGGTGATCTCAAACAGCCGGGCGACCGCCGCGCGCAGGCCGGTCAGTTCCACGGCGGTGTCGGCGTCGGCCGCCGCCAACCGGGCCCGCAGCAGCACGTTCAGGCCGGTGGAGTCGCAGAACTCCAGCCCCTCGCAGTCCACCAGCACCCGGGAGGTGCCCGCGCCGAAGGCCGTCCCGAGGGCGGTGCTGAGCGCGTCGGCGGTGTCGTGGTCCAACTCGCCGACCAGCCGCAGGACCGTGGCGCCCGGAGAGCGGCCGACGGAGACGGTGAAGCGTGCGCCGTCGGCGTCCTCGTTGGTCGCTTCCGCGACTCCCTGGTCCATGCAGCTCGCTCCTCGCCCGCGGGCCGGCCGGCCCGGATCCGTCGCTGCCCATCATGCCCCAGCGCCGGTCCCCACGGCCGGACTCCGCGCTGTTCGCCGATGCCCGGCGGCGAACGGGTATGGGAACCGGGTCCGGGGGTAGGCGACATCGCAGACGCGCACTGACACGGTTCGACCCGTTTCGTACGACGAACCCCGGGAGGGACCCATGAACGCCAGCTCGCAGACCATGCTCCGGCAGGACGGTACGCGGCAGGACGGTACGCGGCAGGCAGCGGCCCCGGCCGGGCCGGCGCTCTTTCCGGACTTCGACCTGTCCGCCCCGGCCTCGGTCAGCCCCACCGACGCCCGGGCCATGTCCAAGGTGATGTTCGCCCGGCTGGCCGAGCTGGAGGAGGGCACCCACGAGTACCAGTACGTGCGCAACACCCTGGTCGAACTCAACCTGGCGCTGGTGAAGTTCGCCGCCGGGCGGTTCCGCACCCGCAGCGAGCCGATGGAGGACATCGTCCAGGTCGGCACGATCGGCCTGATCAAGGCCATCGACCGGTTCGACCTGGGGCACGGGGTGGAGTTCCCCACCTTCGCCATGCCCACCATCGTCGGGGAGATCAAGCGCTTCTTCCGGGACACCAGTTGGGCCGTGCACGTGCCGCGCCGGCTGCAGGAGCTGCGGCTGCGGCTGGCCCGGGCCACCGACGAGCTGTCCCAGTCGCTGGACCGCGCGCCCAGCCCCGCCGAGCTGGCGGCGCACCTCGAACTGACCGAGGACGAGATACGCGAGGGCCTGGTCGCCGCCAACGGATACTCCGTCAGCTCCATCGACGCCGGCGTGGCCTCCGCCGAGGACAGCAACGACGGCTCCTCGTTCGCGGAGCGGCTGGGCGAAGCGGACCCGGGGCTGGAGGGCATCGAGAACCTGGAGTCGCTCAAGCCGCTGATCGCCGAGCTCACCGACCGGGAGCGGCTGATCCTCTCGATGCGCTTCGTCTCCGACATGACGCAGTCCCAGATCGGCGACCAGCTCGGCATCTCGCAGATGCACGTCTCCCGACTGCTCTCGCGGGCACTGGGGCGGCTGCGGAGCAGACTGCTGGTCGACGAATAGAACGAACAAAAATAGGGAGAACAAAGGGAAGAAAGGGAGAAGACGCCCAGGAACCCCGCAGCTTTTGCGTGACCATTACAGCTCCGACGGATGCAGTGGCCGCAGGTCGACCTATCCTGTGGTCATGTCGGAGGAGATTGAAGTCAGCCTGACCCTGCGGGTGCGGCTGACCGACTGGGACGGCCTGCGGGCGGCCGGTCTCGGTGCGGTGTCCCGGGGAGCCGGGGCCGAGGAGGTACGGGCCAGGGCCGAACAGGTCGCGTCCGGACCCTATGGTGCGCTCGCCGTTCTCATCGACCCGGACCGGCTGCTGGCGGGGATCGACAGCGTCGAGGCGGTCACCTCGGTCGTCGCGGTCGGGGCGCCGGGCAGCTTCGGCGCCGGGCGGGCGCCGGACTTCGGCGCGCTGTTCCCGCTGACCCCGCCGTCCGGGGCGGAGACGCCCTGGCTGCTCACCCCGCGCACCGCGGCGGTGCTCCACGGCCAGCTGCGGATCCTCGCCGACTGTGCCCGCAACGAGCTGGACGAGCTCGGCGGCGCCCCGGTGCGCCCGGAGACCCGCAGCGGCGTGGTCTTCGCCGCGCTGCCCAAGCCCACCTGGGGCCAGGACGCCGACTGGCGGATCCGCTTCATCTCCTCCTTCTGCGCCCTGGCCGCCGACCTGGCGGCGGGGGAGTGGCCGCGCCCGCGCTGCCCGGCGGAGGAGATGGCGCTGCACCTGGCCCTGCTGGACGCGGAGGAAGCGCTTTCCGACGTCCCTGAGGGCGTGGAGAGCGATGTGGCGGGCCTCCCGGTCAGCGTCTACGACTACGACTGGAGCGGCTGCCGCTCCACCTTCTTCCGCCACGCCGACGTGCTGTTGCGCTACGAGGCCATATCCCCCGCGCTGGAGGAGCCTGCTTCCTGGTTCACAGCGTTCGAGACGGGCTGATCGGGCGACTGACTGCCCGAGCGGGGTCGGCGGGGGCAGGATTGGATGGAGCAGCCGTACCGAACGAGGAGGAGCGACCGTGAGTGACGACATGACCGGCGACGGGGTCTACCAGCCCGATCCCGGCGAGGACGAGCACGACGACAACGGGCTGCTGGACTCCGAGGACACCCTCATCGACCGCGGTCTGGCCGACGCCCTGGACGAGGGCTACTCGCCGCCCGACCGGCCGCTCGCGGCCAACCGCTACGAGGGCGACGGGAGCCTGGACGAGCGGCTCGCAGGCGAGGTGCCGGAGGTCGGGGTGGACCCCGGCGACGGCGTCGGCGACACCTGGGACACCGACGGCGAGGAGATCGACGACGAGGTCGGCGATGTGCGCGCCGGCCGCCTGGTCGCCCCGGGCGAGGGCTCGCACCTGGAGACCGACGGGCTGATCGCCTCCGACCAGGGCATCGACGGGGCCGGAGCCTCCGCCGAGGAGGCCGCCGTGCACGTGGTCCCCGACGGGGAGTGGTGACCCCATGGCGATAGCCACGATCAACCCCGCCACCGGCGAGACCGTGGAGACCTTCGAGGCGCTGGACGCCGGCGGTGTCGAGACCCGGCTGGCCCGCGCCGCCAGCGCCTTCGAGGTGCACCGCCGCACCACCTTCGGCGAGCGGGCGGCGCTGCTGCGGGCCGCCGCCGACCTGCTGTCGGCCGAGCGCGAGGCCGATGCCGCGCTGCTCACCCTGGAGATGGGAAAGCCGCTGGCCCAGGCCCTGGCCGAGGTCGACAAGTGCGCCAGGGCCATGCGCTGGTACGCCGAGCACGCCGAGGCGCTGCTCGCCGACGAGCATCCCGCCCTGGCCGACGTCGCCGACTCCGGCGCCTCGGCGGTGCATGTCCGCTACCGGCCGCTGGGCCCGGTCCTGGCCGTGATGCCGTGGAACTTCCCGCTCTGGCAGGTGGTCAGGTTCGCCGCCCCGGCGCTGATGGCCGGGAACACCGCGCTGCTCAAGCACGCGTCCAACGTCCCGCGGACGGCACTGCTGCTGGAGGACCTCTTCACCCGTGCGGGCTATCCCGTCGGCTGTTTCCAGACGCTGCTGGTGGGCTCCGGCGCGATCGAGGCGGTGCTGCGCGATCCCAGGGTCGCCGCGGTGACGCTGACCGGCAGCGAGGGGGCCGGCCGCGCGGTCGCCGCGATCGCCGGGGACGAGATCAAGAAGAGCGTGCTGGAGCTGGGCGGCAGCGACCCCTTCCTGGTGCTGCCCTCGGCGGACGTCCAGCGGGCGGCGAAGGTCGCGGTCACCGCGCGGGTGCAGAACAACGGGCAGTCCTGCATCGCCGCCAAGCGCTTCATCGTCCACGCCGACGTCTACGAGGAGTTCGCCGCCGCCTTCGTGGCCGGGATGTCCGCGCTGCGGGTGGGCGACCCGATGGCGGCCGGCACTGACGTCGGCCCGCTGGCCACCGAGAGCGGCCGGGCCGACCTGGAGGAGCTGGTCGACGACGCGCTGCGGCACGGCGCCAAGGCGCAGTGCGGCGGACGCAGGCCGCAGGACCGCCCGGCGGGCTGGTTCTACGAGCCGACGGTGCTCACCGAGATCACCCCGGAGATGCGGATCCACCGCGAGGAGTGCTTCGGCCCGGTCGCCACCCTCTACCGGGTCGACAGCCTGGAGCAGGCCGTGGCGCTGGCCAACGACAGCTCCTTCGGCCTCAGCTCCAACGCCTGGACCACCGATCCGCAGGAGCAGGCGGTGCTGGAACGCGACCTCCAGGCCGGCGCCGTGTTCTTCAACGGCATGACGGCCTCGCACCCGGCGCTGCCCTTCGGCGGGGTCAAGCGCTCCGGCTACGGGCGCGAGCTGTCGGCGCAGGGGATCAGGGAGTTCTGCAATGTGACGACGGTCTGGTACGGCTGACGGTCCGGTGGGTCCCGGCTCCCCCGTGGACAACAGCTGTTGTCCTCGCTCGCTGTAGGGTGAGTGCCGCGAGCTGTGGCGCGGCTGCTTCAGGGAGGGAACCCACGTGGTGGCGCGAGGAACTGCGAAACAGTCAGCAGACGGGGCGGAATCGGTCTGGAGCCGGTGGACCACCCGGAGGTGGCTCTCCGTCGGCATGGCCGTGTCGCTGACGGTCCTGCTGGTGCTCGGGCTGCTCGGGGCCTGGGCGCTGAACCGGGCCTCCTCGGTGACCGACACCCTGGTGAACCACAGTTCGCCGGCGCTGACCACCTCGGTGCGGCTGGAGGCGGCCGTCCTCGACCAGGAGACCGGGATCCGCGGCTACGCGCTCTCCGGCCGGACCGCGTTCCTGCAGCCCTACACCGAGGGACTGGCCGACCAGCAGACCGCGGTGACCAGGCTCCGCGGCCTGTTCGCGAAGGACGCCCCGGCGACGGCGGACCTGGACGCGGTGCTGGCACGGATCAAGACCTGGCAGGACGACATCGCGAGTCCGGTCGCGGCCGCGCCGCCGGGCGCCCCGGTCGCCCTGGCCGCCCAGCGCTCGGACCTGGACAAGACCGAGTTCGACGCGATCCGGGCAGCGGAGGCCGTGCAGCAGACCCATCTGCAGGCCGCACGGGCCACCGCCTACGCGCAGCTCTTGTCGGCGCAGCGGCAGCGCAACTGGGTCTTCTCCGCCGCGGCCCTGGTGATCCTGCTGCTGGCCGTCCTGGTCGTGTCCGGTCTGCGCCGGGGAGTGACCGCACCGCTGGAGCGGCTCTCGCGCGACGTCCGCGAGGTCGGCGCCGGCGACTTCGCCCGTGCCGTCACCGCCACCGGTCCCGCGGACCTGCGCAGGCTCGCCGAGGAGGTGGAGGGCATGCGCCGGCGGCTGGCCGACGAACTGGCCTTCTCCGACCAGGCCAGAGCCAGGCTGGACGAGCAGGCCGGTGAACTACGGCGCTCCAACGGCGAGTTGGAGCAGTTCGCCTATGTCGCCTCGCACGACCTGCAGGAGCCGTTGCGCAAGATCGCCAGCTTCTGCCAGCTGCTCCAGCGCCGTTACGCGGACAAGCTGGACGACCGCGCCGACCAGTACATCGGCTTCGCGGTGGACGGTGCAAACCGGATGCAGACCCTGATCAACGACCTGCTGGCGTTCTCCCGGGTCGGCCGGACGCGCAAGGAGTACGCACCGGTGGAGCTGGAGGACGTGTTCGCGGGAACGGTCGACGCACTGGGCATTGCGATCCAGGAGTCCGGGGCCGTCATCACCCACGATCCACTGCCGGTGCTGGTCGCCGACAGCACCCAGATCGGCATGCTGTTCCAGAACCTGATCGGCAACGCCATCAAGTTCCGGGCCCCGGACCGCGCCCCGGAGATCCATCTGTCGGCCGCCCAGGAGGGGGACCGGTGGCAGTTCGCGGTGCAGGACAACGGCATCGGCATCGGCGCCGAGTTCGCCGACCGGGTGTTCGTGATCTTCCAGCGGCTGCACACCAAGGAGGCCTATCCCGGCAACGGGATCGGCCTGGCCATGTGCAAGAAGGTGGTCGAGTTCCACGGCGGCACCATCGCCATCGACCCCGACACCGCGAGCGGCACCAGGATCAGCTTCACCCTGCCGCTCGCCCCCGCCGTCCCGGTCGAAGATCCAGGCGAGCCCGAGCGGGCCGGGGTGGTCGTATGAGCACTCCGGTATGGGCCGCACCGGCCGGCGCCGGCATCCCGGCCCAGTCCGCTGTCCCGCTCCCGGCTGAGAGCTACCGCATCCTGCTGGTCGAGGACGACGCCGGCGACGCGCTCCTGGTCGAGGAACTGCTCGCGGACACCGGACTGACGCACACCCTGAGCTGGACCCAGACCATGGCCGGCGCCCTGGCCGACCTCGCCGGGCAGACGCCGGACTGCGTGCTGCTGGACCTGCACCTGCCCGACGCCAGCGGCGTGGGCGCCATCCAGACCCTGGAGGCGGCCTGCCCGCACACCGCCGTGATCGTCCTGACCGGGCTGGCCGAATCCCGGACCGGGGTGCAGGCGGTGGCCAACGGCGCCCAGGACTACCTGGTCAAGGGGCAGGTGACCGCGGACCTGCTGGACCGGGTGGTGCGCTACGCGGTGCACCGCAAGCAGGCCGAGCGCGCCAACGCGGAGCTGCGCGAGAACCGGATCCACGCCCAGGAGAACACCCGGCTCGAACGCGGGCTGCTGCCCGCCCCGTTGCTGCGCGACGACCGGGTCGACGCCACCATGCGCTATCTGCCGGGCCGTCAGCGGGCGCTGCTGGGCGGCGACTTCCTGGACGTGGTGCAGACCGGCGGCGGTGCGGATGGCCCTGACGGTGCCGCCGGCGAGGGCGCCGTGCACGCCGTGATCGGCGATGTCAGCGGCCACGGCCCGGACGAGGCCGCGCTCGGCGTCTGCCTGCGGATCACCTGGCGCGCCCTGGTGCTGGCCGGACACCGCGGCAGCGAGCTGCTGGGCCTGCTGGAACAGGTGCTGGTCGCCGAACGCCCGCGCGCCGACATGTTCGCGACCTGCAGCACGGTCACCCTGGACCCCCGGGAGCATACCGCCACCGTCTACCTCGCCGGGCACCACGAGCCGCTGCTCTGCGCCGACGGGGGCGCCCGCCAGGTCGAGGCGGCCCACGGTCCGGCGCTGGGGATCGTGCCCGGGGGCGGCCGCTGGCGGCCCACCGAGGTGTCGCTGCCGGACAAGGGCGCGCTGCTGCTCTACACCGACGGCCTGATCGAGGGCTACCGCGGCCCCGGCAAGGACCGGCTGGAGACCGCCGGTCTGGTCGAACTGATCACCCGTGCCCCGGAACAGGCCGCCGACCGGCTGCTGGACCACCTGGTCGGCACCGCACAGACGCTCAACGCCGGCCGCCACGCGGACGACCTGGCGGTGCTGCACCTCGGCTGGTCGTGACGGTGCCGCCGAGTCCCCGTGTACTCGGCGGCACCGTCACCGTTCAGGTCAGCTGTTCCAGACTCAGCTGTTCCAGATCTGGAACTCCGAGATCTGTCCGGCCGGCCATCCGGTGTTCGCCGTGACGGTCACCCGGAAGTACCGCTGGGTGGTCGCGGGGAACGTGATGGTGACCGTGTTGTTGGCGGACGGGTCGAATGTGTAGGTGGCCGACGACTTGACGGTGCTGAAGGTGCTGCCGTCGGTGCTGCCGGTCAGCGACAGCGTCTGGTTGCGGGCGCGCCAGCCCGCGGGGAGCTGGAGCACGACGCGGCTCGCGCTCTGCGCGGACCCGAGGTCCACCTGCACCCACTGCGGGAAGGCGTTGTTGGCGCTCTCCCAGTAGCTGCTCTGGTTGCCGTCGGTGACATTGGAGGAGGGGTAGACATCGGTGTGGCTGGACTCGCTGGTGGCCTTTCCTGCCGCCAGGTTGGTGCTCACCGTGCCGGCCCCGGTGCCCGTCAGCGCGACCGTAATCGGGCTGTTGGAGGCGTTGCCGGAGACGGTGAGGCTGCCGGTGCGGGTTCCGGACGCGGTCGGCGTGAAGGTGACGCTGACCGTGCAGGAGGCGCCCGCCGCGATGGCCGAACCACAGGTGTTGGTCTGCGCGAAGTCACCGGTGGTGGCGACGCCGGAGACGGTCGCGGCCGCGGTGCCGGTGTTGCTCACCGTCACCGACTGCGCGCTGCTGCTGGTGTTCAGCGCCTGGCTGGCGAAGGTCAGCGAGCTCGGGTTGGCGGACAGCGTCGCCGACGGCGTGGAGCCGCCGCTGCCACTGGGGAACACCTCGAAGTCCGACAGCTGGCCGGCGGTCCAGCCGGTGTTGGCGGTGATGTTCACCCGGACGTACCGCGCGGTGGCGGCGTTGAAGGTGATGGTCACCGTGTTGCTGTTGGCGTTGGGGTCGAAGGTGTACCCGGCGGAGGCCACGATGGTGGAGAAGGTGGATCCGTCCGTCGACCCCTGCACCGACAGGGTCTCGGTGCGGGCGCTCCAGGCCGTCGCCGGCGGGAGCTTGAGGACGACCTTGCCGACGCTGTAGCTCTGGCCGAGGTCGACCTGGGCCCACTGCGGGAAGCTGCCGTTGGCGCTCTCCCAGTAGGTGGAGGCGTCGGCGTCGGTGAGGTTGGCGGGGACGTAGACGCCGTTGCTGGAGCTCGCGGTGGCCGGGCGGCCGGCCGCGATGTTGGTGCTGCTGTCGATGCCGGTCCCGGTCAGGGCGGCGGTGGTGGGGCTGTTGTTGGCGTCGGAGGTGACGGTCAGGGTCCCGGTACGGGAACCGCCCGCGGTGGGCTTGAAGCCGACGTTGACCGTGCAGGAGGCACCGACCGCGATGCTGGAGCAGTTGTTGGTCTGGCTGAAGTCACCGGTCACCGCGACGCCGGAGACGGTCGCCGTGGTGGTGCCGGAGTTGGTGACGGTGACGCTCTGCGCGGCGGCCGAGGAACCGACCACCGTCCCGGCGAAGCTGAGGCTCGCCGGTGAGGCGTTCAGCACCGGCCCCGGCGCGGTGCCGGCGCCGGAGAGGCTGACGGTGTTGGTGACCCCGCCCGCGTTGACGGTCAGACTGCCGGAGCGGCTGCCCGTCGCGGTCGGTTTGAAGGTCACGCTGACCGTGCAGGAGCCGTTCGCCGCGATGGACGAACCGCAGGTGTTGGTCTGGGCGAAGTCACCGCTGGTCGCGACGGACGAGACGGCCGCCGCCGAGCCGGTCGGATTGCTGACCGTCACCGTCTGCGCGGCGCTGGTCGCGCCGGTGGCCACCGAACCGAAGTTCAGCGCGCTCGGGGTGGCGGTCACCCCGGTGGCCGGGTAGGGCGGGAAGACCGGGGTCGGCCAGCCGCTGCAGTACGGGGTGCCGCTGATACCGGAGTTGCCCCCGCCGTCGGTCACCACGAAGTTGCCGCCCTCGCAGTTGTACACGGGGGAGGGGCCGTTGACGCCGGTCGCGACGACATTGGTGAAGCTCGCCGCGCCGCCGGTCTGCTCCTGCAGGGCGAAGGTCCCGGTGCCGGCGATGGTCACGTTGTTCAGCGAGACCCCGCTGATGGTGCCCTCGACCCACTGCACCGCCTCGTAAGGACTCTGCTGGATCAGCGCGTTGGTGACGTTGATCGGTCCGGTGATGGCGCCCTGGCTGCCGTCGAACCACAGTGCGCCGACGCCGAACTGCCAGTTGGGGTCGAGATCCCCGTCCCTGACCAGGGTGTTGTTGGAGATGGTGGTGGTGCCCACCGGGGTTGAGGTGAAGCGCTGCCCCACGTGGATGCCGCCGCCCTGGGAGATCCCGCTGTCCTGGACCAGGTTCCCGCGGACGGTGTTGTCGTGGCCGCCGTAGATCGCGATGCCGTTGGCGAGGATCTGCAGCTGCACGGTGTTGTTGGAGATGGTGTCGTTGGCGTCCGCCCCGAGGGAGGAGTCCGCCCAGGTGGCCACGCCGTCGTCACCGGTGTTGCGGATGTCGCTGTTGGTGACGGTGGAGTTGGTGACGCCACCGTGGAAGTTGATGCCGTCGGCGGTGGTGTCCCGGATCCGCATCCCGCTGAAGGTCAGCTTGTCCATCGGCCCGTCCATCCAGGCGCCGACCTTCATGTGGTCGATCCACAGGTTGGACACCGAGGAGTTGCTCAGCGCGCCGCCGATGCCGTTGACCTGCGCGCTGTCGTTGCGTTCCTGGACGTTGCCGAAGATCGCGAAGTTCTGCAGGTGCACGTTGGTGCTCGGCGACGGCGCGGAGTTGCCGTAGAAGCCGGGCGCCGTCCCGGCGACGGTGGAGTACCACATGCCGGCGCCGGCGATCGTGACGTTGCTGACGCTGATGTGGCCCGGGACGTTGTACGTCCCCGCCGGGATCCACACCGTGCCGCCCGAACCGGCCGCGCTGATAGCGGCGTTGAAGGCGCTGGTGGCGTCGGCCGCACCGGTCGCGTCGGCGCCCTCACTGGTCACCGACACCGACCCGGCCGGCTGCGTCAGCGCGGCGCCGACCTGCTCGAAGTCGGCGAAGTCGACGGTGTAGGAGGAGGCGGTGTCCTCGGAGTCGACCTGCAGCTTGAAGGTCGTCCCCTGCGGATAGGTGGTGCTGAACAGGCGGTGCACCTCGTCGAAGAAGTGGTGCGGGTTGCTGCCGGGGGAGTTGGTGAAGGGGTAGCTGCCGTAGTACCAGCTGTAGGCGTTGGTGAGGGTGAAGTCCGACTGCTTGACCCCGTTGATGTAGAGCGACAGCGGCGCGGTGTAGACCGACCCGCCCGAGGTGTCGGGGATGCTGTAGCGGAAGTCGATGGAGTTGGTGGCCACCGGCGTGGTGAAACTGACGTACTGTCCGCTGCCCTGCAGGGTCACCGCCTTGCGGTACGCGGCCTCGTCGGCGAGCTGGCCCTGGGCGTAACTCGGGCCGATGACCGTCCCGTTGGTGGCGGAGTTCTCCGCCTGGACCTCTACGTAGGGCAGGCTCGCGCCGCTGCCGCCGGTGGCGGCGGCCCAGGCGGGCTGAACCGCCAACGCGACCAGGCTGAGCGCGGCCAGCATCGCGGTGCCGACCGCCAGGGCGAGCGCTCGCCTCAGCTGGTGGATGGAATGGGACACCTTCTGCTCCCTTCGACGCGGAGGGCCGGACCCGAAGCGGCTCCGCAGTCAGGTGGGGTGGAGAGCTGGGAACACAGGAGAGGGTTGACGGGTGCACGCTGGACCGTAACGGTGTCGACAACTCAGCGCAATATCTAGACACATCTTCGTTGGAATCTAACTTTTGACGGCAAGAGACCTCCTGGTCGGGGTTCTGCGCGTCAGGACCGCTGAGACGGCCTCTGGCGGCTCTTCTCCAGGACTTCCTCTGCTGTCAAGATCGTCACGACGGAGGAGCAGGCGATGGATACAGCAGAGCGGTACCGGCGCTTCGCGACCATGGAGGTACGCGGACATTCCGCGAGCTACGAGACGTTGGCGGCTCAGATCGCGGCGGACACGCAGCTATTGGCCTTGATCGACCGGCTTCCCGCATCCAAGCGGCAGCCGAATCTGCTGCTGGGGGCCGTGCGATTCCTCGGCGGTCCCGTATCTGTCGACCGAGTCCCGGGAGTCCTTCGTCGAAACCGTGCGATCGCGGCCCTGCCGCTGGATCTCCAACGAGGCCCCCCACGTCCTGGCGTCCGTGCATGACCGGCTGCCCCGTCCCGCACCGCAGGACCATGAGGTGTTCGTCCTCGCCCTGGACGGGCAGCCGGTGGCCTTCACCGGTCCCCACGGCCAGTCCCTGGACTGGTTCGACTGATCTCCAGGAAGCAGTTTCGTCCCGGGACCCCCGAGCTGCACGCCCGAAGGTATGTTCGCCCGCATGAACGCCCTGCGAGACTTCGTCCGCGTTCACGTGGCGCCCGCGCTGCGGCCGCACGGCTTCCGGAGGGCCGGTTCCCATCTCGCGCTCGCCCTGCCCGACGACGATCTGCTCATTTTCGAGTTCAACGTCCACCGTGTCGATCCGGTCCGTGACGTCTTCGACATGACGTTCAAGTACGCCCTGCGGACCTACTGGCGGTGGCTCACCCTGAATGAGCCGAACCCGAGGCGGATGCGGTCGACACCGAGGTCCTTCCGCTGGTGCAGCGCATGGCGAGTCGACAAGCCGACCACCCCCTGCTTCCCCGATTCGCCGCCTGGGCCCGGTCCTACCTGTCCGCAGGCGGGTGATGCGATGATCTGTCAGCTATTGTCCGGTTTGCCCTTGGAGAACTTTCCGGGAAATCTGCAGAACGTGAACCCGTGGGCGATGGGGCGACAACTGGTATGCAGCAGTGACTTGGTGACTGAACGTCATAGGTTTGGCACCCCGGCAGATGTGAGGATCCCCGATTTTCCGATGCGGCCGTCCGGCCCATAAAGGATGCGATGCTGCGATTTGATCAGGTTTGACGGCGGCTTGACCTGCACCTTTGTGTGCCCTACGTTCTCGGCTTGCCTGTCCGGGTGTCGGGCGGGCTGCAGGTGGATCGGTGAAGGAGCTGTAGTGAACTGGTACTTGGCGGTTTTGAAGAACTACGTCGGATTCGGGGGAAGGGCGCGTCGCAAGGAATACTGGATGTTCGCCCTCTTCAATGTGATATTCGCCGCTGTCCTGTTCGCGATCGACCTCGCCATTGGGTCGAACATCCCTTACATCCTCTATGCCCTCGCCGTCTTCATCCCGGGGATCGCTGCGGCCTTCCGCAGGATGCACGACACGGGCCGGTCGGCCTGGTGGTTCTTCCTCGCGCTCATTCCGATCGTTGGCAGCATCATCGTGCTGGTCTTCCTCGCCTCCGACAGTGCAGCCGGTGAGAACAAGTACGGCCCGAACCCCAAGCTCGCTCCCGCCCAGGCCTGAGCCGAAGCAGCGACAGCGACGCGGAACGCGCCCCTCCTCGACGGTCCGAGGAGGGGCGCGCGGCTGTTGTTGCTACAGCGTGGCGGTCTGCTGGGCGCCTGCGGCGCTGGCTGAGAGCCAGTCGGACCAGGTGAGGTTGAAGGCGGCGTAGCCGTTGTCGCCGGCGGCCTTGCCGCGGGGGGAGCCGGTGACGGTGACCGGGTCGCCCTGCTTGACGTAGTTGTAGAACCACTCGGCGTTGCTCAGCGAGAGGTGTATGCAGCCGTGCGAGCCGACGCTGTTGCCAGGGTTGGGGTCGCCGGTGGAGTAGTGGACGTAGGTGCCGGAGTCGGTGAGGTGCACGTCCCAGGGCAGGGTCAGGTCGTAGTAGTTGGGGCTGGTCTTGTCACAGCTGATGCCGACGCTGCAGGAGGTCATCCGCACCTCCTTCTGCTTGTCGATCACGGCCATGGTGCCGTCCCAGGACGGCCAGGTCGAGCTGCCGGCGTCGATGGGCATGGTGCGGACGACCTTGCCGCCGTTGCTGACCGTCATCGAGTGGCCGGTCACCGACACCGTGGTCTCGACGTCGCTGCCGATGGTGAAGGTGTGCTTGTAGGAGTGGGTGCCGTAGTCGCCGTTGCCGTCGCCCACATCCGTGAGGTCGGCGCTGACCGAGACCTTGGTGCCGGACTTCCAGTAGCTCTGCGGCCGCCAGTCGACGCGCCGGCTGCTGTACCAGTGCCAGGCGCCGGTGGTCGCGACCGAGGCGGAGACGGTGAGGTGCTGCTCGATGGCCTTGCGCGCGGACTCGGCGACCGCCTTGGTGAAGACGATCGAGATCGGCATCGCGACGCCGACGTTGCCGCCGTCCGCCGGGGTGAGCGAGTCCAGCAGCATGGCCGGCCCGGCCGGGTGCGTGGGTGAGGGGCTGGTGCTGGGGGAGGCGCTGCTGCTGGTGCCGGCACTGGCCCCGCCGCTCGCTCCGGCGCTGGTCCCGGGGGCGACGCTCACCTGTGACGACCCCGCGCTCTTCGCCGACGCGTTCCCGCCGCAGGCGCTCGCGCTGCCCAGCACCGCCCCGGCCACCAGGGTTATCCCGATGGTGTTCATGATCCGCCGCACGTACTCGCTCCACTCACGTCATGACATTGGATATCCGAGTGCAAAGACTCGGAACTCTACGCAGGCGGTTGCAGAGGGCATGTAAAGGCCGGGTAAAAGTTCGGGCTCAGTGGGGTACGGCCGCGTCCAGAAGCTCGGCGGCGGTGCTCTTGGCGAGGTCCGCGGCGGTCAGGTCGTGGTCCATCCGGGCCGTGATGGAGGCGCCGTCGTAGAGCAGGACGAGCCGGCGTGCCAGCAGCTCGGGATCGGCCGCGCCGGCGGCCAGGGCCAGGTCGGTGAACAGGCCCCGGAGCCAGCCCCGGTACTCGGCGGAGACCTCCTGGATCGCGCTGTCCGGGCTCGCCTCGGCGCTGGCGTTGACGAAGGCGCAGCCGTGGTAGTTGGGCGCGGCGATGGAGTCGCTCTGCGCGTCGAACACCGCGAGCAGCCGCTCCCTGGGGTCCTGCTGCTGCTCGACCTTGGCGGTGATCCGCAGCCGGCGCGACTCGTGGCGGTCGGCCAGGTAGGCGCGGATCAGCGCGTCCTTGCTGCCGAAGGTGTTGTAGAGGGTCGCCTTGGCCACACCGGCCCGCTCGATCACCCGGTCGATGCCGACCGTGTGCACGCCCTCTTCGTAGAACAGTTCAGTGGCGGCGTTCAGGAGCCGCTCCCGTGCCGAAGTAGCCATGGGTTGACTTTAACAGACAGGTCTGTCTAATGTAAGGGCTCATTAGACAGACCTGTCTGACCAGTCTCTCGGGAGCAGTCATGACCAGCCAGCCCCGACGGCGGTACCTGCCGCGCGGCGTCGCCTTCTATCTCCAGGCGTCGATCGTTGTCTCCTTCCTCGCCGCCTCCAGCGCCCCGACCCCGCTCTATGCCGTCTACCAGCGCGAATGGGGCTTCTCCCCGATCACCACCACCGTGGTCTTCGGCGTCTACGCCCTCGCGGTGCTCGCCGCGCTGCTGGTCGTCGGCTCGCTCTCGGACCATGTTGGACGCCGGCCGGTGCTGCTGGCCGGCATCGCCCTGCAGGCCGTCACCATGGTGGTGCTGACCACCGCCGGCGGCGTGCCCGAACTGCTGCTGGCCCGGGTGGTCCAGGGCCTCGCCACCGGAGCGGCCGTCGGCGCCGTCGGAGCCGGGATGCTCGACATCGACAAGGCCAAGGGCACCATCACCAACGCCGTGGCGCCGATGACCGGCACCGCGACCGGCTCCATCGCCTCCGGGCTGCTGGTCCAGTTCCTGCCCTGGCCGGTCCACCTGGTCTACCTGGCGCTGCTCGGCGTCTTCGTGCTGCAGGGCGTGGGCGTGTGGCTGATGGCGGAGACCTCCACGCCCAAGCCCGGCGCGCTGGCCTCGCTGCGGCCCCGGCTGGGCATCCCCAGGACCGCTCTGGGCCCGGTGCTGGCCGCCGTGCCGGTGCTGGTGGCGGTGTGGGCCCTGGCCGGCTTCTACGGCTCGGTGGCGCCCGCAGTGGTCCGGGTGGTCGTCGGCTCCGACTCCTCCCTGCTCGGCGGCCTGGCCCTGTTCGTGCTGGCCGGCAGCGGCGCGCTGACCGTGCTGCTGCTGCGCGACGTCCGGCCGCGCGTGGTGATGCTGCTCGGCATCGTCGCCCTGGTCGTCGGCGTGGGCGTCACCCTGCTCTCGGTCGACCACCGCTCCACCGCCGGCTTCTTCCTCGGCACCGCGCTGGCGGGGGCCGGGTTCGGCGGCGGCTTCCAGGGCGCGATCAGGACCACCGTCCCGCTAGCCGCCCCGCACGAGCGGTCCGGCCTGCTGTCCACCCTCTATGTGGTCTCCTACCTGGCCATGGGCCTGCCCGCGGTGATCGGCGGCGTCCTGGTGGTGCACGGCGGCGGCCTGCTCCCCACCACCCGCGAGTACGGCCTGGCGGTGATGGCCCTGGCCGCCCTCGCCCTGGTCGGCCTGGTCCGCCCGCGGCGGGCCGTCGGCCGGTCGGTGCTGGTGGCCTCCTCCTCGCCCCTGGCAGCACCTGCTCCGGACCGGTCCGAGGAGAACCGGGTCGCGTCCGGAGGTTAGAAACCCGCTCAGGTCGGGAAGCCGCACTCCATGGTGGACGGTGGGGGTTGCGGGGATGGCGATGACTGACGGACCGGCACTGACCTTGCGGGAACAGCGGATCCTGGACGGGATCGAGGAGCGGCTGAAGGCCGACGCCGAGCTCGACCGGAGACTGAGCACCATGCGGCTGCACCGGATCTGGCACCTGTGGCTGTTCCTGCGGGGTTCGCGCGGCGCGGTCGGCCTGCTGCTGGTGGTCGCGGCCGGGGTGCTGCTGGCCGCTGAGGTCCCCGGACGCCCCGGGCCGGTCGTGGTGGTCACGGTCGTGGTGCTGCTGCTCCTGGCCGCCACCGTGCTGGTTCCCCTGCTGGGAGTCGAACGCCGCCGGGCCCATCGGCCCGGACCCGAGCGCGGCTGGGGGCGCGCGGCCTGATCGCCGTGCAGGGCGCGGGCCGTACGGGCAGGATGGGAGCGGGGGCAGCCCCCGATCCGGCCGTTTCCACAGGACAAATCCGCAGGACCTCAGGAGGAGCGCATGGCTGATCCCGACATCCTGGAGGCCATCAACAGCATGGTCACCGCCGAGCACGAGTTGAGGGCCAAGGTCGCCTCGGGGGAGGCGGATCCGGAGCTGGCGCACAAGCAGCTCGCCGAGATCGAGGTGCAGCTGGACCAGTGCTGGGACCTGCTGCGGCAGCGCCGGGCCCTGCGCGAGTTCGGACAGGCCGAGGACGCCGCGGCGATCCGGCCGGCGTCCGAGGTCGAGGGCTACAAGTCCTGACGCCGGAAAGGGCCCGGTGACAGTTGGTCACCGGGCCTCCTGCGGTCGTGTGCTGGTCAGGGCAGCTGCTTCTCCACGGCCGCCCGGCCCTCCTCGGCCAGCCGCCGGCGGGCCCACTCCAGCGTCTGCGGGGTGACGTCCCGTCCGCTGGCCTGGACCAGGTCCTCGGGGGACACCTCGCCGTCGCTGCCGGTGTGCAGCAGCGCGTCCGGTGTGACCTCGCCCGGGGTCGGGGTGCGCACCGCGTCGTCACCGTCGTCACCGACGCCGCCGCCGGCACCGCCGCCGCCGTAGCGGCGCTGGAACTTGGCGATCTCGCCCTGCGGGTCGACGGTCCTGGCCCGGCCGGTGTGGAACGGGTGGCTCTCGGCGGAGATCTCGACGTCCACCACCGGATACGTAGCGCCGTCGTCCCACTCGATGGTCTGCTCGCTGGTCGCCGTGGACCGGGTGAGGAAGGCGTAGCCGGCCGACCGGTCCCGGAACACGACGGGGTGGTAGTCGGGGTGGGTGTCCTGTCGCATGCTCACTCCAGATAATCAGGAGACGGATGGGTCGCACAGGGAGCGCGGTAGTGCTCGCCACGGTCTCGACAGTGCCACAAGCGGCCCGGATCGGCGCGGCTTCCGGCCGGCTGCTGCGCAGCTTCCGGGCGACCGGTTCAGTCGTTGCTGATCAGCGCGAACCGGGCGCCCTCGGGGTCGCGCAGTTCGGCGATGCGCCCGTAGGGCGAGTCGGCGACCGGCAGCACCGCGGTGCCGCCCAGCCGGATCGCCCGTTCGGCCGCGGTGTCGGCGTCGTCCACCGCGAAGGAGACATGCCAGTACGGGCGTTCGGCCCGGGTCGTACCGCCGGCCAGCAGCGGGTCCGCCTCGCGCAGGGCGGCGATCCGATGGCCGCCGGCCCGCAGCACCACCCGCTCGTTCTCCCACTGCACGTCCAGGTGCTTGCGCTCCTGGCCGGCCCAGTCCAGCACCTCGCCGTAGAACAGGGCGGCGGCGAACGGGTCGGTGCGCAGTTCCATCCAGGACGGCGCGCCGGACATCTCCAGGATCCGGGTGGGCCCGGGCCGGCCCTGCCACAGCCCGAACACCGCGCCGGACGGGTCCACCGCGATGGCGACGCGCCCGGCGCTGACGTCGACCGGGCCGATCCCCACCGTGCCGACGCGCTCGCGCACCCGCGCGGCCGCCCCGTCGATGTCCTCGACGCCGAAGAAGACCGTCCAGGTCGTCGGCGCGGTGGCCCAGCCCTGGGGCTGCGAGCCGATGCCGGCCACCCGCTGGCCCTGGGCCACGGCGAAGGCGTAGGCGCCCCACCACTCCTCCTGGACCCGTTCGTAGTGCCAGCCGAGCAGCGCGCCGTAGTACGCCTGCTGGGCGGCCGGGTCGCGGGCGAGCAGGCTGACCCAGCTGGGGGCGCCCGGGATGCAGGGGACCCGGGGGGTGGTCCGACTCTCGGCCGGTGGTGCCGTCATCGCTTCCTCCTGGACTGTGCTGCTGTGCACATCGGCGAATCTGTGCACATGGCCCATCGCGACGACTTTAGACCGTTTCGGGCGAATGCTCCGTTCGGCGCGACAGCGCTTCGCCGGGCTGGCAGCGCGGGCACCAGAAGACGATCCGGTCCTGCGGCGGGGCGCCGATGGTGGAGCGGGCGATCCGGGTGCCGCAGCGGCGACAGGGCTGCCCGGCCCGCCCGTAGACCCAGTGCCGGCGGTCGGCGCGGACGTCGCCGGTGGTGATGTGTCCGGAGCGCAGCCGGTTCAGACCCAGCAGCCGGTGGGCCAGGGCCACCACCCGGTCCGGGCGCGCCACCTCGCCGAACGGGGTCCACGGGCCGGCCCCGGCCAGGAAGCACAGCTCATTGGCGTAGACATTGCCGATACCGGCCAGGTTGCGCTGGTCCAGCAGGGCGAGGGCGAGCGGCCGTCCCAGATCGGCTGACAGCCGCCGCAGGGCCTCGGCGGCGTCCCAGTCCGGGCCGAGCAGGTCCGGGCCCAGATGGCCGACCGCGCGCTGCTCCTCCCCGGTCCGCAGCAGTTCGACCACGGGCAGCCGGTAGCCGACGGCGGTGTGCTCGGCGTTGCCCAGCACCGCCCGGATCTGCCAGGCGGGGCCGCCGCCCCAGCGCTCGGAGCTGCCGTAGGTCTGCCAGCGGCCGTCCATCCGCAGATGGGTGTGCAGGGTCAGCCCGCCCTCGATCCTGGTCAGCAGGTGCTTGCCACGTGGCAGCACCTCCAGCACCTGCCGCCCGGTCAGCTCCGCGGTCGCGTGCGCGGGCACGCGCAGCTCGGCGGTGGTCAACTCCCGTCCGGCCAGCGCGGAGTGCAGCATGCGGGCGGTGCGGAAGACCGAGTCGCCCTCGGGCACGGCTGCCTCCCTTTCCCGGTCTGCCCTGCGCTGTCCTTCGGCTACCCGTGGACGGCGGCGAGCCTGGCCCGGGCCTCCCTGAGGTGCGGGCCCTCGCGCAGCCCTGCGGGCAGGACCAGCAGCGAGGTGCGCAGCGAGCGGGTCGCCACCCGCGCGCCCAGATCCGCCACCGGCCATCCCGGGAGCCCATAGAGGCGCCTGGCCCAGCGCGGCAGCGAGGCCACGCCCAAGGCCATTATCCCGGTCCAGGCCGGCCGCGCGGGCGTGGCCAGCTCGACCCAGAGCGGCATCGGCGGCAGCAGGGCGAAGCGGGCGGCCTCCCGGGCCGCCGGACCGGCCCGCAGTTCCGGACGGATCCGGTCGAAGTAGTCGGCCAGCCCGCGCACCGTCGAGGGCAGCGGAGCCGTCCGGGGGACCCCCAGCCGCCAGGCCGTCTCCCGCTGCTCGGCGACATAGCGGTCCGCCTCGGCGGCGGTCAGCCGCAGCCCGCCGGCCCGGGTGACCCGCAGGAAGCTGTCCGTCTCGCAGCAGTGCACCCAGGTCAGCAGCTCCGGGTCGTCGGCGCGGTAGCTCGCGCCGGTCTCCGGATCGGTCCCGCGCACCCGCAGGTGCACGGCCCGGACCCGGGCCAGCGCCTGCTCCGCCTGCTCGGTGCTGCCGTAGGTGACCGCGCCGACGTACTGCGCGGTGCGCATCAGCCGCCCCCAGGGGTCCTCCCGGTACCGGGAGTGCTCGGCCACGCCGGCCATCGCCAGCGGGTGCAGCGCCTGGAGCAGCAGCGCGCGCAGCCCGGCGGGCAGCATCATCGGATCGGCGTGCACCCGCCAGGTCACCGACTCCGGGCCGAACAGCCCAAAGTCCGGCGCCTGCTGCGAGCGCGCGCCCATGACAGTACCGTCAGTGTCCCCGCTCGTCTCCGACCGCATGCCCGGCTCCTACCCAGGGAAAGGGCTGGCGGACCGGATTGGACGTGGGCGACGCGGGTAGACGTGCGGCTGTCGCCCGCCGCTCACGGGCGGACCGGCGGGTGGTACGAGAGGCAGGCGGCCGATGGAGGCCCAGCAGGCGTGGGAACGGCGGCGGGCGCACGGGGTGCGGCAGGCCCGGGACGGGACGTGGCCGCGTCGGGCCGGGCTCACCGCGGGTGCGACCTACGACGGCAGCCCCGGCACCGTCGGCGCGGCCCGCGGCTTCGTCACGGACTTCCTGGCCCGCGCGCAGTCGGAGCACGGGGTCGCCGTCACCGCCGCGCTGCTGGAGGACGCCCGGCTGGTGGTCAGCGAGCTGGTGACCAACGCCGCCAAGTACGCGCCGGGGCCGTGCCTGCTGGACCTGGAGCTCGACGACGGCATCCTGGATCAGGGGAGCCTGCGGGTCACCCTGTGGGACACCCAGCCGACGCTGCCGGTCCCCAGCGAGACCGACCCGGCCCGGATCGGGCGGCACGGGCTGGAGATCGTCCTGGCGCTGTGCCGCCGCTTCGAGGTCGAGCGCCAGGCCGGCGGCAAGCGGATCCAGGTGGACCTGGAGCTGTGATCAGGGCTTGCGGGCCACCGCGCAGGCCTGGGGCAGCGGGTAGACCGGCGCGGGGTCGTCGTCGGGGCCGGGTCGCCACTGCTCGCAGTAGACGACGCCGGGCGCCACGATCTCGAAGCCCTTCAGCAGCTCGGCGACCTGTTCCCGGGACCGCACCTTCATCGGCGCGACCTTGCGGGAGTACTTCTCCGCTGCCCGTCCGATCCGGGCGGCGGACTCCTCGTGGAGACTGGCGTGCGACACCGCCAGGTAGCTGCCGGACGGGATCGCGTCGCGGTAGGCCGCGACCAGGTCGGCCGCCTCGGCGTCGTCGGGGACGAAGTGCAGCACGGCGCTCATCAGCACCGCGACGGGCTCGCCGGGGCTCAGCACCAGCCGGTCGACCTCGGGGTCGGTCAGGATCGACACCGCGTCGCGGAGGTCCCCGTCGACGGCCACGGCGCGGTCGTCGCCCAGCAGTATCCGCCGGCTGTGCTCCACCGCGACCGGGTCGTTGTCCACGTAGACCACCTGGGCCTGCGGGTCGACCGCCTGGGCGATCTAATGGACGTTCCCCACGGTCGGGATGCCCGAGCCCAGGTCCAGGAAGCTCCTGACGCCCCGTCCGGCCAGGTACTCCACGCACCGGATCAGAAAGGCCCGGTTCGCCCGCAGGATGGCGGGCAGTTCCGGCATCATCGCGACCACTTCGCGGGCGGCCGCGCGGTCGACCGGAACATTGTGGCTCCCGCCGAGATGGAAGTCGTAGATGCGCGCGATGCTGGGCCGCCCGGTGTCCACGTCCGCCGGGATCCAGGTCTGGTCGGTCATCGCATCCTTCAGGCGCTCCGCGGGGGTGTGGCCTCCAGTGTAGTGGCGGAGGACGGCACTTCAGGCAAGGTCAGCGGCGTTCGTGCGGGCAGGAGTTGGACCAGTCCGGCGGCCAGTCCGAGGCCGGCGAAGACCCACCAGACGTGGTCGAACGCGCTGACAGCGGCGGCCGGCGCCGGGGTGCCGAGGACGGCGACGAAGATGCTGATCCCGAGCACCGCGCCGAGCTGCCGGAAGCTGGAGTTGACGGCCGATCCGATGGCGAAGCGCTCCGGCGGCAGATGCTTGACCGCGGCGCCCGACTGGACCGGCAGGGTCAGCCCGATCGCCAGGCCCATCAGCAGCGTCCACGGCAGCCAGTGGGTGAGCCAGTGCGGCGAACCCCCGGCGGCCGTGGCGAATCCGGCGGCGGCGAGCACCCAGGCGACCGACCCGGCCAGCAGCACCGGGCGGTGTCCGGCCTTCGCCGCGATCCGGCTGGAGGTCCGCGCGATCAGCGTGACCAGCATCGGTCCGAGGGCGCTGGCGAGCGCGGAGCGCAGCACGGAGTAGTGCCAGACGGTCTGCAGGAAGATCACATTGGCCAGCAGCATCCCGTAGAAGGCGGTCGCGAAGAGCAGGGTCGCGGCATTGACCACCCGGAACTGGTGCTCCCGGAACAGCGACAGGTCCAGGACCGGCTGGGCGGCGGTGGCCGAGCGCCGCAGGAACGCCGCGAGCAGCACGGCGGACAGTGCGAAGGCGCCGAGCACCCGGGGATCGGACCAGCCCCAGTCCGGGCCCTCGACGATGGCGAGGCTCAGCATCGCCGGCGCGCCGGCGACGAGCAGCACGCCGAGCGGGTCGGGGATGCCGCTGGCGGCGGGATCGCGGCTCTCCGGCAGCAGCCGGCGGCCGAGGACCGCGACGAGCACGCAGATCGGCACGTTGACCAGGAAGATCCAGCGCCAGGAGGCGTACTCGGTGAGCAGCGCGCCGATGGTGGGCCCGAGCGCCGCGGCCGCGGCTCCCATGGCGCCCCAGGTGCCGACGGCGACATGGCGCCGGGCGGCGCTGAACTCGGGCAGGATCAGCGCCAGCGAGGTCGGCACCACCAGGGCGGCGAACACGGCCTGCAGGGCCCGGGCCGCGATCAGCAGGCCGGTGCCGGGCGCCAGCCCGCAGACCCCGCTCATCAGGGCGAATCCGAGCATCCCGGTCAGGAAAAGCCGCTTGCGTCCGTAGCGGTCGGCCAGGCGTCCTGCCGGTATCAGCACCGCGGCGAAGACCAGGCTGTAGGCGTTCAGCACCCAGGACAGCTGCGCGGAGCCGGTGTGGAAGCTGCGGCTGATGGTCGGGAAGGCGATGTTGACGATCGTGGTGTCGAGGAACACCACGAACACCCCCAGGCTGCCCAGGGCCAGCACCCGCAGGGCGTGTCTGCGGGCCGCGGGGTCCTCGGGGGCCTCGGGTTCGGCCGCGGGCGGTGGTTCCGCCAGTCCGCGCGCGGTCGGATCGGTGGCGGACATGGCAGCTCCATGAAGTCAGTTGGGATTTCCTACGGACTCTCGACCCTAGTGCTGTGCGTTGGAAACCACAACTGACTAGAGTGGGTCGCATGGACATCGACACGATGGTCGGGATGGACACCATGGCCGACCGGACGCCCAGGCCGCGCCCCTGCCCCGTCGCGGCGTCGCTGGAGCTGCTGGGGGAGCGCTGGACGCTGCTGGCCATCCGCGAGATGCGCTACGGGGTGCACCGCTTCGAGCAGATCACCAGGTTCACCGGGGCCTCGCGCGACATCCTGGCCGACCGGCTGCGCAAGCTGGAGGCGGCCGGCGTGGTCGAACGCCGCCAGTACTCCGAACATCCGCCGCGCCACGAGTACCACCTCACCGCGGCGGGCGCGGAGGTCGGGCCGATCCTGCTGGCGCTGGCCCAGTGGGGGCAGAAGTGGGGGCCTGGCGGCACCGCCGAGTTCGCCCACGACTGCGGCCACCCGCTGGAGGTGGACACCGTCTGCCACCACTGCGGCGAGCAGGTCGACCGGGAGACCCTGCGGATCAGCCCCGAGCCGACCGGCTGAGCCGCGCGTAGCAGCCCGCCGCGGCCGCCGTCAGGCGTCCGGCCCGTCCGCGTCGCGCAGTGCCCGCTGCTGGGCGGCCCAGGTACGGAGCTCACGCATCCGCACCGGGTCGGTGGCGACGTCCTGGGTCACCACCGTGACGATGCCGCCGCCGATGTCCACGACCTGCTGGTCCATCCGCCCGGTGGTGAGCATGCCCACGATGACCAGGAACTCCTCCATCACGTCCTCGGTGAGGAACTCCTCGTCCACGTCGTCGACGGCGGCGTCGACCTGCTCGAGACCGAACTTGTACAGCTGCCCGGCGCCCTCCAGCAGGGCGCCGAGGACCCGGAACTGGTCCGGGTCCATCTGCAGTTCGAGGGCCTCCAGGTAGAGCGAGACCTGGTCCTGCGGGGTCGGTACGGCGAAGTCGTCCATGTCTCTCCTTGGCCCCAGTCTCAGCCCGGCCGCGCGCAGACGCCGCTCCCGCGCCGGTGCGACGGGTCGCACGCGGGCGGGAGCGGCGGTCACCCCGGTCACATGCGGTTCTTCGGGTCCTCCCGGGAGTCGCCGACGAGGTCGATCTGCTCGGTGCGGATCTCCTCGTGCACGGTCACCTGCTCGGTGACCTCCTCGACCGTCAGCCGCACCCGTTCGACGGCGACGACCTCCTTGGTGACCACGGCGCGCTCCTCGTAGAGCGTCACGTCCAGGTCGGCCTCGGCGAAGTCGGCGGTGCTCGTCGTGGTGCCGTGCTCGCCCTCGGGGATCGGCTCCCGCTCGACCCGGATCTCCTGGTGGGCGAGCGGCACGATCCGCTGGACCTGTTCGGTGGTGACGGTCTTGCGGAGCCGGGCCTGGCCGGCCTCGACCCGCTCGGTGCCCACGTGCAGGCGCTCCTCGTACCGGGTCATCACCCTGCCGTCGCGCTCGCCGGTGCCCATCGGGGCGGCGGCAGGGGCCATGGCGCCGGTCATGCCGGCCATGCCGGTCACGTGGTTCACGCCGGTCGTGTTGTTCATGCCCGTCATGCTGTGCTCCGGCTGCCCCAGCCCGTAGTGCTGGTAGAGGGTGAGCTCCTCCTCCACCGAGAGATGCCGTCCGGTCTCCAGCTCCGGTGCGCTGTCGACCTGGGCCTTGGCATAGGCGAGCCGCACATCGTCGTTCACCAGGACGGCGCCGCCCAGCGGGGCGAAGTGGCCCTTGCCGCCGAAGCGCCCGCCCTTGACGGTGACCCACTGCGGGGTGCCGGTGCTGTCGTCCAGGTACACCTCGTCCGCCTGCCCGATCTTGTGGCCGTCGGCGTCGAGGACCTTGTGCCCGATCACACGGGCCGGGTCGAGGGTCGTACTCACAACTACCTCCACGGAGGGGTGAGGGGGTGGTGCGGCGGCCACGCCGGAAAGCGCACAGCGACAGACGGACGCCACGCCTCGACGGTGCCCCCGACCCCCCGGACCCGCAACTCGGGGTGAGGGAGTCGTCACTCAGGGCGTGGGCGCCGGCGGTCTGGTCAGCCGGAGCCGCTGGTCCAGGTGTGCGTCTATCCATCCCAGCAGCCGCTGCACCTCGGCCCAGTCCCGGGCCGAGCGGGCCCGGGAGAGCAGCGCGGTCGCCTGCGCCAGGGCATGGTCCAGGCCCGCCACCGGATGCGCCGGCGTCACCTGGGGGATCCCGTAGCGCACGGCCGGTTCCGGTTCCCGCCGCGCCGTTCGTGACCGGAATCGCCAGAGCTTCCCTGCGTGCATGTTCCACAACCCCCTGCCGGACGGATTCGGCTTCGGCTTCGCCGAGGCCCCCAAGGCCCCTGCCCGCCGCGAACGGCGTGACACATCCGACGGTACGTCACCCGGTACGTCACCGGGAGCGGCGTCAGCGCCGCCGCAGCAGACCCCGGACGAAGGCCGCCTGGCCCACGTGCTGCAGATCGTCGGAGACGATGCTGACCAGCCGGACCGCCAGGGTGACCGGCGGACGGTAGGAAGGGTCCACCACCCGGTCCAGGTCGCCCTCGGACAGGCCCTTGAGGAAGCGCAACGTCTGCTCGTGGACGGCGAGGTGGTACTCCTGCAGCAGGCCCGCCGACACGCCCTGGAACTCGCCCACCTCCGCGCTGGACTGGCCGTAGCCGATGGACTTCGGCTTGTAGCGGAGGCCGAAGCGCTGCTGCCAGCCTTCGGCGATCCAGACCTGCTCCAGACCGGCCGCCGCGGCGATGTGGTCGTCCTGGACCCGGGTCAGGTGCCAGACCAGCCAGCCGATCGAGTTGGCGTCCGGGCCGACCCGCGCGACCAGGTCGTCCCCGCTGAGGCCCTGGAGCACGTCGCCCACCCGCTCGCTGATCCGGCCGAAGGCGTCGGTGAGCAGATCGGTGCTTGTCACAGCCATGATCGAGTGGTCCTCTCGAAGCGACGGCCGGTCGCGCCACCGGGGCGTGCGCGGGGCGGACCGGGGGCAGATACAGAGCAGAGACAGACTACGTCGGACCAGTGCATCGGACGCGGCGGCACCGAGAGTCCGGAGAGGAAGTCCAGTGATCGAGGTCGGGGACATCCGAGAGTGGCGCACCCATGACGTGGTCGATGCGACAGGACACCGCATCGGCTCCCTGGAGGCGGTCTACGTCGACACCCGTACGGACCAGCCCGCCATGGCGACGGTTCTGATCGGGCTGCCGTCCCGGCGCCGACTGGTCTTCGTCCCGCTGGCCGAGGCCGTGGTGGGCCCCGAGTACGTCAGAGTCCCCTACACCAAGAGCCTGGTGAAGAGCGCGCCCTCGATGGGGACCGACGACGTCCTGGCCGCCGAGGACGAGAAGGCGATCTTCGACCACTACGAACTCACCTACCAGCCCGGCACGGACGGCGAGCGGCAGCTCGCCCGCGGCTGAGGAGGCACGCGGTCATGACACTCTTCCTGTCGGTCGTGATCATCGCGATCGTGCTGGGCATCATCGGCTTCGCCGTGAAGGGGCTGCTCTACCTGTTGGTCATCGGCTGCCTGTTGCTGGCCGCCGACCTGGTCTGGGGCGCGATGCGCTGGTCCCGGCGCCACCGCCGGCCGGTGCGGTAACGGTCGGTCATCGGCTTATGAAGCCTCCCTGTGTGGATGATAAACGATGTCCATGACAGTGGTCCATCCGTTGTGACCTGACCCGTCTGTGCAATAACGGATGAGTAACGCTAATCAAAAAGACTTTCTCTCCGGATGCGTCAGCCGTCAGCATCGGTCCTGCGCCCGATCTGCACTGACGTGCAGGTCGGTATCCAGCTCGAACGCCTGGGGGGCGGGGGTACGGCCGAATTGTTTCCTGGGCATTTCGCCTTTGTGTATAGCTGTGCTGAAGGTATGTCACGGGGATTCGGGGGTGGCCAAAATCCTGTGACGCGCCGACTCGGCGAGTGAAGATCATGTAATCACTGTGAAATGAAGCCTTTACATCGGGCTGTATCTCAGCCCGCCTTCGGACTCATCGTCCGGCACGTCGATTCGGCCTGCCCGGATCCAGGACGTCGTTCTTACAAGCCATGAGGGGGTCCACGATGAACACGCTGTCGATCGTCATTCCCGCACTCAACGAAGCACCCAACCTGCCGCCGGTCATGGCGGCCATCCCCGTGGCCGAACTCGCCGCCGAGGGCTGGGAGGCCGAGGTCATCATCGTCGACAACGGGTCGACCGACGGCACCGGGGACGTCGCCCGCTCGCTCGGCGCCCGGGTGGTCCAGCAGCCCGAGCGCGGCTACGGCAACGCCTACCACGCGGGGTTCGCGGCGGCGACCGGTGACGTGATCGCCACCGGTGACGCCGACTGCACCTACCCCTTCGACGCGCTGCCGCAGCTGTTGAGAACCCTGGTGGCCAGCAACGTCGAGTTCATGACCACGAACCGCCTCTCCCGCAGCAACAAGGCGATGAAGCCCTCGCACTCGCTCGCCAACCACGTCCTCAGCGCGGTCAGCCGTACGCTGTTCCGCAACGGGCTGCGTGACTCGCAGTCAGGCATGTGGATATTCCAGCGCCATGTCTGGGAGCGCATCGACGTCCGCTCGACCGGCATGGCCTTCTCGCAGGAGATCAAGAACGCGGCGACGACGGCGGGTTACCGATACCTGGAGGCACCGATCGAGTACCGCAAGCGCGGCGGGGAGGTGAAGTTGAACGCGGTGTCCGACGGGATACGGAACCTTCGCCAGCTCTTCGAGCACCGCCTCCGGCCGACCAGACCCGTGGTGCCGTCCATCGTCGTCGGCTTCGCCGAGGGGCCCGGTCCGTTGCAGGCCGAGGAGATCGGCGCCGTATGAGCCCGATGCTCGACGACGACCTCGGGACGGACACGGAGCAGCCGTCGGGGCCGACCGACCACGTGCCGCCGCGCCGTCGGCGCGGCGGGCACAGCCGTGCGTCCGCCGGTCGCCGGATGATCGCGGTGCTGCTGACCGCGGTGGTCGTCGCGGTTGCCGCGTGGTCGACTCCGGCCGTGCGGCAGCAGCTGCGCGCGTCGTTCACGCGGCTGCCGAGCCCTTACGCCGAGCTGTACTTCACCCGTGCGCCGACCGTCGAGCACGCCCTCGCGGTGGTTCCGGTCTCGCTGGTCGACCACGGCACCGGTACGGGGACGTACTCACTCAAGGTGTGGCTGGAGAGCTCCGACGGTCGCGTCACGGCGTCGACCACCACCACGCTGGTCCCGCAGCCCGACGTGCCGGTGTCGACCGTCGTCCGCCTCGCGCCGCCCCGGGGGGTCTTCGTCGTCCACGTCGAACTGCTCGGCCACACCCAGAAGTTGCACTTCCGCCTCGGGAGTTCGTCGCTCCCCACGAGCAAGGGCACACCATGACCGCCACACCGACTCCGGCAGCTCCCGACGGGCGTCCGCGCACCGTCGTCACGACGAGTTGGGACGACGGGCACCGGCTCGACCCCCGCCTTGCCGCGCTGCTCGACAAGTACGGCATCGCCGGCACGTTCTACATCGCGCCACGCAACCTTGAGCTGGACCCCGCGGACCGTCTCCCCTCCACCGGGATCCGCGAACTGGCCGAGCGCTTCGAGATCGGCGGCCACACACTGACCCACCAGCGGCTGCCCCTGCTGTCCGAAGCCGAGGCCCGTGAGGAGATGAGCGCCGGCAAGGCGGAGCTCGAAGAGATCGTCGGAACGCAGGTGACCAGCTTCTGCTACCCCCGCGGCGAGTACACGCCGACCCACGTCGGCCTCGCCGGTGAGGTCGGCTTCACGCTCGCGCGCACGGTCCGACGCAGCACGCTCGTCCCCGGGGCACCGCTGGAGACGGACACGACGGTCAACGCCTACGCCCACCGGGTGGACGGACCGCTCTCCCTGCGCCTGGCGCGGCTGCGGCCGTGGGCCGCCGCCAAGCTGTTTCTGCGCTGGGACGAACTCGCCTTCAGGTGGTTCGAGTTGTGCCTCAGGAACGGCGGGGTGTTCCATCTCTGGGGTCACAGCTGGGAGGTCGACGCGAGGCGCGACTGGTACCGGCTGGAGCGGGTCCTCGACCACATCGCAGGACGGCCCGACGTCGCCTATGTCCCCAACCGCGACCTCCTCGAACTGGCGGTCCGATGAGCACGATCCTGCAGATCACGCCGTACTACCCGCCGCATCTCGGAGGCCTGGAGCGCGTCGTGGAGAGCCTGGCGGCCGGGCTCGGCGACCGCCACGACGTCCGGGTCGTCACGACCGACATCGGCGCGGGCACGGAGCCGCGGTGCTCGCGGGCCGGTGGTGTGACCGTCCGGCGGCACCGCGCGGTGGAGCTCGCGCACACACCGCTCGCCCCCGGGCTGCTGATGTCGCTGCTGCGGTCACCGCGGACCTCGGTGCTGCACCTGCACTGTGCGCACGCCCTGCTGCCCGAGCTGGTCGCCCTCGCGGCACGGGCCCGGGGGCAGCGCTTCGTGCTGCACTTCCATCTCGACGTCGACGCCTCCGGCCGGCTGGGCTGGCTGCTGCCGGCGTACAAGAAGCACGTCTTCGGGCGCGTGCTGCGGGATGCCGCCGCTGTCGTCGTACTGACGGAGGCTCAGGCCGGCTTTGTGCAGGAGACGTACGGCGTCCGCGCCGACCGCACCTTCGTCGTGCCCAACGGCGTCGGTCCCGCCTACTTCATGCCGGTACGGGAGGTGACGGACCGTCCGCTGCGCCTGCTCTACGTCGGAAGGCTCAGCCCGCAGAAGAACGTCGGACGGCTCCTGGAGGCAATGGGACTGGTGCGCCAACCCGTCCACCTGACCGTCGTCGGCGACGGCGAGCAACGAGCGATGCTGCAGGCGCAGGCGGCTCAGCTCGGCCTGACGGACGTCACCTTCGCCGGACAGCGTCTCGGTCCGGAACTCGTCCGTGCGTACGCCGAGGCCGACGCGTTCGTGCTGCCGTCGGAGAAGGAAGGCATGCCGCTGGTCGCTCTTGAGGCGATGGCGGCCGCCCTCCCGATCGTGGCCACGGACGTACCGGGCAACACCGAACTGCTCGGCGATGTCGGGCTGCTCGCCGCGCCCGATCCCGCCGCGCTCGCGGCCGTGATCGACGCGGTCGCCGGCGACCCCGAACTGCGGCTGCGCCTGGGGCGGCGCAGCGCCGAGGCCGCGCGCGCCTACTCCTGGGACGCGGTCGTCCGTCGGGTCGAGGACGTCTACGCCGAGGCTCTCGCATGACCGCCCGGACACGGCTGGAGAGCCGTCGCGCGGTCCTCGGCGCCGTTGCGCTCGCCGGTGCGATCGAGCTGCTGCCCGGGGCTCCCGCCGCACTGGTGGCGCTCGCCGGCCTCTGGCTCCTCGTCGGTGCGCCGACGGTGCTGTGGTACGGAGCCGCTTCCCGCGCGGTGTCGACGCGGGACGGGTGCGTGCTGATCGCCGTCGGTCTGGGCATCATCACCGACATCGTCGTCGCGCTGGCCGTGAACACCGTCCTGCCGCTCGCCGGGGTGGCCCACCCGCTCGCCCATGGGCCGCTCCTGGGCGCCTCGGTACTGGCCCTTCTGGTTCTCGCCCTCGCGGCCCCCCTGCCGTCCCGCTCGTCCGAAAGCGCCGCGCGGTCGCGCGCCGATGCCTTCTCCGCGCCTCCGGGCCTGGTCGCGGTGTCGGCCTTCGGCGCCGTCACGCTCGCTCTGTCGGTCGCGGGCGCGATCCGGCTGAACAACCAACTGGGCTCGGCGGTCGGCGTCGTAGCGCTCGTCAGCAACGCGGCACTGCTCACGCTCCTGGTGGCGCGCCGCCGCCACTACCCGACGGCCGTGCTGGAACTCGGCCTGTTCTGCGCGGCGGCGGCGCTGCTGCTGCTCACCTCGCTGCGCGGTTGGTACATCACTGGGCACGACATCCAACGGGAGTACGAGGTCTTCCAGTTGACGGCCACGGCCGACCACTGGTCCATCGCGGCCTTCCAGGACCCGTACAACGCCTGCCTGAGTATCACCCTGCTGCCGACGTCGCTGGCCCGGCTCACCGGCATCCCCGGTACGTACGTCTTCAAGGTGCTGCTCCCGCTGTTCTTCGCACTGGCTCCGGTGCTCGTCTACCGCTCGGTGCGCAATGTGGCGCCCCAGTTGGTGGCGCTGCTGTCGGCGGTCTACTTCATGGCGTTCCCGACGTTCTTCACGGACATGACCTTCCTGGGACGCCAGGAGATCGCCTTCGTCCTACTCGGTGGCACGATGGTCGTCATCACCGACACCGCCCGCCCGCTGAGAAGCCGTCAGGTCATGGTCACGGTCCTGCTCGCCGGCATCGTGCTCTCGCACTACTCGACCACCTATGTCGTCATGGCGGTCCTCGGGCTGGCGTTCTGCACCGATCTCGGCTGGCGGCTGCTCCGACGGCAGGCCTGGCCGATGCCCCGGCGCAGGGCCCGATCCCGCGCGGCGGGGAGCGGAGAACGCCCGGCGGTACGGGGTTTCGTGACCTGGTGGATGCTGGCGGCGACGGCGGCCGCGGCCGTCCTCTGGACCGGCCCCGTCACCCATACGACCGGTCAGTTGCACAGCACCCTCTCCAAGACGGTGCAGGGACTCCTGGGCGGGCAGTCGGTGAGCGGGTCGTCCGACACCTCGTACAGCCTGTTCGGCGGGACGGCGGTCAGTCCGGCGCAGCGGTTGACCGAGTACCGCGCCGCCACCGTGAGCCAGACCACGACGGAACGGGCGGCCGGGGGCTACGCGTCGCTGAACGTCATCGACGCCTATGCCACACCGGTCGTGCAGCAGCAGGACCTTCCGCTCACACTGATCGGCCGAACGCTGCAGCAGCACGGCATCGATGTGACGGCGGCCAACGGCTTCGTCCGCCAGACCGCCGCGCGACTGCTGCAACTGCTGCTGCTGCTCGGCGTCGCCACGACGGTCCTGGGCCGGCGCAGGGCGTTCCGGCCGTCACGCGACCAGGTCACCCTGACCGTAGGGATGCTGGTCGTCATCGGACTGCTCACGGTGCTGCCGCAGCTCTCGGTCGACTACGGCGTGCTGCGGGCGTTCCAGCAGGGGCTGTTCGTCTTCGCCCCGTTCGTCGTGGCCGGGTCGATGTGGGTGTGCCGGTGGGCCGGGCGACTTGCGGCGCCGATCGCGTGCTCGCTGGCGCTGGCGTTCTTCCTCGACCTCACCGGTGCGGTCCCGCAGGTGCTCGGGGGTTACCCGGCGCAGCTGAACCTCGACAACTCCGGTCAGTACTACGACATCTACTACGTCCACCCCGAGGAGCGCACGGCGATCGCCTGGCTGGACAGCCGTACGTCGGCCGACGAGCTCGCGAACGTCCACTCGGAGGTCCAGACCGACCGTTACACCTTCGGACGGCTGCAGACACTGATCCGCGGACGCGCGCAGGACGACATCTACCCGACGCTGGTCGGGGTGCGCTCGTACGTCTTCCTCGGCACGACGACGGTGCAGAAGGGCGAGGCGACCACCTTCTACCAGGGCGACCTGGTGACCTACCGCTATCCTGTCGCGTTCCTGGACGTGACCAAGGACGAGCTCTACAGCAGTGAGGGAGCGGAGATCTACCGATGAGGACACCGCCCGAGCGTCCCCTGCGTGTGCTGCTCGTCGGTCACTACTACCCACCGCACGTGGGCGGGATCGAGAACGTCGTCCGGCACGAGGCCCTCCACCTCGCGCGCCGGGGCGTGGAGGTCACGGTGCTGACCAGCGGGTCGCGCAGCGGGACGGACGACGGGTCGGACGCGCCCGGGGTGCGCGTCGTCCGCGTCGCGGCGTGGAACGGCGCGGAGGAGCGCGCGGGCGTCCCCTTCCCCGTCCTGGCGCCGCGGCTGCTGTTCGCCGCACTGCGCTGGGCGCGCTGGGCGGACGTCGTGCATGTGCACGACTGCCTCTACATGACGTCATGGGCTGCCGGACTCGCCGGCGCGGCCACCCGCACGCCGCATGTCCTCACGCAGCACATCGCCCTGGTGGAGCATCCGTCCGCGCTGGTCCGCGGGGTGCAGCGGGCCGTCTACGCGGTGGCGGGGCGCGGGCTGCTGCGTCGCGCCGGCCGGGTCCTGGTGCTCAACACCGCGGTGGCGGCGTTCGCGGTCGAGCAGGGCGCGCGCCCGGAGACCGTGTGTCACTTCGCGAACGGGGTGGACACCGAGCTGTTCCGCCCCGCGAGTTCCAGCGCGGACCGCGATCGCGCGCGAGATCGCTTCGCGCTGCCGAAGGACCGCGTCCTCGTCCTCTTCGTCGGCAGACTGGTGCCCAAGAAGGGCTACGACCTGCTCCTCGCGGCGGCCGGCCCCGGGTTCGACGTCGTGTTCGTCGGGGACGGCGCTGAGGGCCGCGCGGCGGAGAACCGCCCCGGTGTGCACCACCTGGGCGCGCTGCCCCCGGACGCGCTGGCCGAGGTGTACCGCGCCTGCGACGTGTTCGCGCTGCCGTCCACCGCCGAGGGCTTTCCGCTGACCGTCCAGGAGGCCATGGCGTCGGGGCTTCCCGTCGTCACCACCGACGACCCCGGCTACGCCCCGTACGAGCTGGACCGGGAACACGTCACGCTGCTGCCGCGGGACGTCGAGGCACTGCGCGGGGCCTTGACGGCACTCGCCGGGGACCCAGGGGTACGTGCACGCGCGGGCGAGTACTCGCGGCGGTACGCCGTCACGGGCTTCGCCTGGGAGGAGCACGCCAACTCGCTGCTCCGGCTCTACGGCGATGTCCTGGCCCGGGTCCCGCAGACGAGCCCGGGAGGGCCGGTCGAGCGGGAGCGCACCCCGGCGGAGGCGAGGTGAGGGGGCTCCGTCGGTCTGCACTCGAAGTGGCGCTGGTCCACGGCCTGCTGGGCTGGCTGTATGTCGCGGCCGTGGCCGTGTTCCGGCTGCAGGACCTCGCCCTGCCGATCGCCTCGCCGCTGCCGGTGCGCCGTGACACCTTCGGAGCGTGCTGCTTCGCGGTGTCCGCACTGGCGTCGTTCGCCCTGCAGCTCGGCACCGGCACGCTGTGGGTGCGCCGGGAACGCCGTCGCGGTCCGGTCGACGCGGCGCTGCGGACGATCGTCGTCTACACCCTGTTGGCGTGGGCGTATCTCGGCGCCAACTCGATCACGCACCCAGAAACCATCGCCCGGCAGCTGACCCATTTCACCGACTTTCCGACCGAGGGCACCACAGCGGTCTGGTGCTTCGCGGCCTCCGCCGCCGCCCTGTTCGCGCTGCGGACCCGTGCGGCGACGGCCGACGGGGCGACAGAGGCGACAGAGGCGCTGCGCCATGGGTAGCGGTATCAGGGGGGTGCGGCGGGCCCGGGGCGCCGAGCGCGCCCCGCGCGGTCCGGTGGGCGTCCACCATGCCCGTCCCCAGGACCAGGTGGTGCGCAACTCGTTCTTCCTGATGTCGTCGACGGCGACGATGGCTGCCCTGGGCTTCCTCTTCTGGGTCGTGGTCGCGCGGTTCTACACGCCTGCGGAGGTGGGCGTGGCGACATCGCTGATCTCCGCCACGTCCCTGATCGCCTACCTCAGCCTCTTCGGGCTCAACAGCACACTCATCCGCTTCCCTGCGGCTCCGGGCGCCCGCAACGCGCAGATCACGCAGGCGACCGGCCTGGTCGCGGTGGCGGCCTGCGTCGTCGGGTCGGTCTACCTCCTCGGCCTGCCGTGGTACGGGCAGAGGCTGCTGTTCGTCCGGGACGACCCGCTGACGTCGGTGGCGTTCGTCGGGTTCTGCGTGTTCGCGGCTCTCAACCTGCTGACCGACGCCGTCTTCGTCGGCGAACGCGTGCCGCAGTACAACGTGCTCGTCGACGGTTTCATCCAGGGACTGACCAAGCTCGCGCTGCCCCTGGCCCTGCTGGGTCTGGGGGCGTTCGGCATCCTGGGAGCGACCGGGGGCGGCTACGTCGCGGCGGTGCTCGCGTCGTTGTTCTTCATGTGGCGCAAGCTCGGCTTCCGCTTCGACTTCCGCCCTCGCCGCACTCCGCTGGTCGAGCAGATGGGGTACTCCGCCGCGAGCCACGTCTCCAGCATCCTCAACCTCGCACCGATCATGGCGATCCCGATGATCGTGCTGCAACGCCTCGGAGCGGACGAGGCCGGCTACTACTTCATCGCGTTCCAGATGGCGAACCTGCTCAACTCGGTCTCCTATGCCGTCGGTGAGGCGGTGTTCGCCGAGGTCTCCTACGACGAGTCGCGCTTCGGGGAGCTGCTGCGACGGTCGGCGGCCGTCGTCGCCGCGGTCCAGGCGCCCGCCGCAGCGGTGATGGCGGCCGGCAGCGGTCTGCTGCTGCAACTCTTCGGCGGCAGTTACGGGGTCCGTGCGCAACCGCTGCTCGTCGTGCTCTCCCTCGGCGCGCTCGCCGTCGCGCTGAACACCTGGGCGAGCTTCGCGCTCAAGCTGGCCCGACGGATGACGCATCTCATCGTCAGCAACGTCGTCTACTCCGTCGTCACCATCGGCCTCGCCGTCCTGTGGGCGTCCCGCGGACTCGTCTGGATGGGCTGGGCCTGGGACATCGGCAACCTCGCGTCCGGTGCCTACGCCGTCCTGGCGCTGTTCGGCGGGCGCGCCGCACCCTCACCCACGAGCCAACTGCCCGAGCCCGTTCTTCTGGAGGAAGACCGTCGATGAAGGTTGTCGTCATCAATGCGTACGTACGGGAGAACGCCGGCGACGCGGCGCTGCTCTCGGTCTGCCTGCGCCAGATCCGCGAGGCGTTCCCGGACGCCCGGGTACGGATAGCGGGGATGGAGGACGCCGCCACCCACCCCTCGTTCGAGAACGCCGAGAACATCGGTTCGATCCGCCGCTATGTCTCCGCGGCTGAGATCCCCAGGCTGCGGCGAATGGCGCGCAGGCTCCTGGCGCTCGCCTTCGGTACCGCCCACCTGGTGCTGCCTCAGTTCCTGTCCCGCGCGCTGCGGCCGGTGCTGCCGGCCGAGGTACGGTGCGAGACCGACGCCGTGTCCACAGCGGACCTCGTGGTGTCGATGGGCGGCGGCTACCTCAACGCGCGGCCCGGTCTCGACGGTTACCAGAACGTCTTCTTCGTCCTGCTCCCGGCCCTGATGGCGCTGCGCCGCGACGTCCCCGTCGTCTTCGCGCCGCAGTCGTACGGACCCTTCCCCGCCGCCCCGCAGCGGCGCCTGGTCGCCCATGTGCTGCGCCGCGCGGCGCTGGTCCTGGTCCGGGAGGACGTCAGCGCCGAGATCCTGCAGGAGTGCGGTGTGCCCGCTGCGCGGATCCTTCGCGGGGTCGACTCCGGTTTCGCCTTCGCCCCCGCGAAGACCTCGGACTGGCGTGCCCGTCTCGGTGTCGACGCCACCACGCGCCTGGTGGGCGTCACCGCGCGCCGCTGGCTCGCTCCGGCCGCCCAGGAGCGCTACGAGCGCGCCGTCGCCGAGACGATCGACTCGATCCAGGCGAGCGGGGCCCGCGTGGTGCTCATTCCGCAGGTGAGCACGGACTATCTCGGCGACGACGACCGCGTCGTCGGCGGCCGCATCGCCGGCTACTGCACCACCCAGCCGCTGTGGATCGACGATCGCGTCGACTACCGCGATCTGAAGGGCCTCTACGGTGAGTGCGCCCTGCTGATCGGCACCCGCTTCCACTCAGTGATCTTCTCGCTCACCAGTGGTGTTCCCTGTGTCGCGATCGAGTACGAGCACAAGACCCGCGGGATCATGCGTGACCTCGGTCTGGAGGAGTGGGTCCTGCCCATCGCCGACGTGACGTACCAGCGCCTCTGGTCGCTGGTGCAGCGGCTCGAAGCAGACCGCGAGGACTATGCCGCGGCACTCCGGCAGCGGCTGCCGGAGTACATCGTGCAGGCGGAGCAACTGTCGGAGCAGCTCGGTGAGTTGCTGCCGGAGCAGGTGCACGAGCGGGCCGGGGTGGCATCATGACCACGGTTCTGCTCGCCACGCCGTACTTCCCACCCGACCTCGGTGGCGTGCAGCAGTACGTCTGGCACCTCGCACGACTGCTGCAGTCACGGCACGGCTACCGGGTCGTGATTGCGACGACCGCCGCGAGGGGGGCGGAGACCGGGCGGTCCGACGGCCCCGACGGCATGCCGGTGTACCGAATCGCGGCGCCCGCGAAGACCTCCAACACACCGCTCGGCCTGCACTGGCGCCGCCGCCTCCGCAGCATCATCGACGAGGAGCGGGTCGACCTCGTCAACGCGCACGCGCCGGTTCCGCTCTTCGCCGACGCGGCCGCCCGCGCCTGCGGGGAGCTGCCGTTCGTGCTCACTTACCACACCGGCCGGATGCGCAAGGGACGGATGCTGCCGGACCTGGTGTGCGCGGCGTACGAGCGGACCCTGCTGGCCGGGACCGCGCGTCGCGCACGCGCGATCGTGTGCTCGTCGGACTACGTCGCCGCCGACCTGCCCGACCTCTTCGCGGGACGCTCGACGACGATCTCACCCGGCGTCGACCTCGACCGCTTCACGGTGAGTCCGATTCCGGCCGAGCCGCGCATCGTCTTCGCCGGGTCACTGGAGCGCAGCGCCTCCTACAAGGGCTTGTCCGACCTGCTTCGCTCGGTTGCGGTGCTGAAGCGGACGGTCCCGGACGTGCACCTCGAGGTGGTGGGCTCGGGGTCGGCAGCCGCCGACCACGAGGCGCTCGCGGACCGGCTCGGGCTCACCCGCCAGGTGACCTTCACCGGTCGGCTGGAGGGTGAGGAACTGGCCGTGGCGTATCGACGCGCCCGCGTCCTGGCCCTGCCGACGTACTACGACAGCTTCCCCAGCGTGCTGGTCGAGGCGATGGCCTGCGGACGCCCGGTCGTCACGACCCGGGTCGGCGGAATCCCGTCGCTGGTCCAGGACGGGGGCAGCGGCCTGCTGGTCGCAGCGGGGGACAGCGCGGGCTTCACCGAGGCACTCGGCTCGGTGCTCGGCGACGACGCGCTCGCGCAGCGCCTCGGCGAGGCCGGCCGCAGACGCGTGGCCGAAGATCTGTCCTGGGAGCGCCAGTCCGACCGCACCGCAGAGCTCTTCGACCGTGCCCTGGACGGCGGCGACCGCCGGATACGCACGGTCGCCCTCGTCGCGCCCTACTATCCGCCGAAGGTCGGCGGGGTTGAGAACTACGTCGCGCGCGTGGCCCGCGCGGTCGCCGACGATCCCGCGCTGCGTGCCGTCGTCCTCACCACGAACACGGCAGGGCGGCGGACCTCGGTCGGAGAGGACGCCGGCGTGCCGGTGGTCCGGCTCGGGACCTGGGCGCGGCTGTCGAACACCCCGGTCAGCCCGCTGTGGCCGCTACAGCTGCGCCGGTGGCTGCGTCGTTTCGACGTCGACCTCGTCAACGCCCACGCACCGGTGCCCGGCCTGGGGGATCTGGCGATCGCCGTGGCCGGGCGGCGTCCGACCGTGCTGACCTACCACGCCGGCTCGATGTTCAAGGGGAGCAAGGGGAGCAGGAATGCCGACCGGCTGATCGCCGCCTACGAGCGGCATGCGCTGCCGAGGGTGTTCTCGCGTGCCCGCGCGCTGGTCGCCGTCTCGCCGGTCTCGCTCGCCTACGGCCGCGCCGGCGCGGTGCAGATCACGCCCGGCGTCGACATCAGCCGGTTCACTCCCGGTGCGCCGGCCTCGACGCGTCCGAGGACTCTCGTCTATGTCGGACGCATGGACCGCTCGTCGGCGTGGAAGGGCGTCGACGTCCTGCTCCGGGCGTTCGCGTTGCTGGCCGACCTGCCCGACGCACGGCTACGACTCGTGGGAGGCGGGGACGCGGTCCCCGATCATGCGGCACTCGCCGAGCAGCTCGGCATCGCCGCCCGCGTGGCCTTCACCGGCGAACTCACCGGGGACGCGCTCGTCGCCGAACTGCAGACCGCGGCCGTACTGGTACTGCCCTCGCGCACGGAGGCGGAGTCCTTCGGCATGGCCCTCGCCGAGGCGATGGCCTGCGGCACGCCCGTCGTCGGCTCCGACGTGGGCGGCATCCCGCATGTCATCACGCATGACGTCACCGGTCTGCTCGTCCCGCCCGATGACGCCGACGCACTGTCCGGGGCCTGCCGCCGACTCCTTCAGGACGCCGATCTGGCCGACCGCCTGGGCGCGGCCGGCCACAAGGAGGCGGTCGAGTGCTACGCCTGGCCGGCGCTGACCGACCGTTACCTCCGGCTGTTCCGGTCGCTGCTCCGCTGAGCGTCCGTCAGCCGCCGAGTGCGGCAATGGCGCCGCGCAGGGCGGCGAAGGCGGGCTTGGCGCTTCCGTCGGCGCGGCGCAGGCCGTAGAAGTTCTCGTTCGACGACGGGTCGGTGCCCAGATCGCGGTCGGAGTACCAGAAGAGTGCGCCCACGCCCGGGTCGGCGGCCGCCGTCCGCACCGCGTCCGCCGCGATCGAGGCCTGCCGGGCCTCGGTCACATGCGTCGTCGTCGGCCCGATCGTCGAGGGCCGCCCGTCGGACGGTGCGCCGGGGCCGCCGGTCGGCGCCCCGGTCTCGGTGACCCACACCGGCAGGTCGGGGGTGCCGTTCGCCGACAGCACGCTGCGCAGGCTGGTCCGGGTACGGTCGATCCGCTCCCAGGCGGTTCCCCACGACGTCGCGGCGCCGGCGAGGTACGGATAGGTGTACGGGTGGTAGCCGACGGCGTCGACGAGCCGGTTCCCACCGAGCGCCGACACAGCCGCCAGGAAGTCCGTCGGCGAGATCGCCCCGCCGGCGGTACGCGTCGCGGCAAGGCCGCCGAGGATCACATACGCCGACGGATCCGCACTCCGAAGCGCCCGGCTGGTCGCCCGCAGCAGCGTCGTGTACGCGGCCGGGTCGGGTGCGGGCTGCCAGAAGCCGCTGAGGTTGGGCTCGTTCCACACCTCCCAGACGTGAACACCGCGCGGCGCGTACCGCTTGGCCGCAGCGGCGGCGAACGCGGCGAACGCTGCCGGATCGGCGGGCGGACACTTGTCGCTCGTGCAGCCCGGGGACCGTGCCCACGTCGGCGTGTAGGCGAGGACCGGCAGGACGGTGAGGCCACGTGCGGCGGCGGCGTCGACGACCCGGTCGAACAGCTGCCAGTCGTACCTGTCCGGTGCGTCCCTCTGGATGTCGTCCCAGGACAGGTCCGCCCGCACCCACTGCGCGCCCACCGCGACCGCGTCGTCGAGCGATGCGGCGAGATCCGCATGGGACATCCGAACGAGGGTGTCGCCGTAGGCGATGCCCAGGCGCAGGGAGGGCAGGGCCGGTCGGGTGGAGGCCGGCGTCGTCGAGGACGGGGGCAGCAGCACCAGGACGACACACACCACCAGTGCCAGCAGGAGGGTCAAACGGCGCAGGTGAGTTCCTTGTGCAGGTGTGTGGGTGTTCTGTGGCGCGCCCCACCCTACGCGTCGGCCTCGTCGGCTTCCCAGGGCACGTAGGCATGGATCTCCTTGCCGCCCCGGCGGGGGACCACCCGGACCTCCCGGGCGAGGCGTTGGACGGTGGGCCAGCCGAAGCCGCCGTTGCCGGTTCTCAGGTCGGGCGGGCGGGCCCGGGGCGCGGCGGGGCTGCTGTCACGCACCGTTATCCGCACCTCGCCGGGCAGATGGGCCAGGCTGACGGTCAGTGCGCCGGGGGCGTGGCGCACCGCGTTGGTGACGAGTTCCGAGACCACGATCAGGACGTCCCCGGGAGCGCCCCGGCGGCTCGGACGGCAGCTCCGGGCCAGGGCGGTGAGGAACCCGGCGACGGCCTCCCTGGCCCTCGCCGCCGTCCCGCTGCCGCCGTCCAGGTCGAGGCGCAGCTGTGGCGCGCCCACGCCCCCGGTCAGCAGATGGAACTCCACCGTGTGTCCTTCCGCGTGCCGTGCGTGCGCGGTCCGAGAGGTCTCCTCCCCGCAGCGGGCGGTCCCAATCGCGCCACCGGTTCAGGCCACCGCGTGCGGCCGCTTCGACGGCGCGGCGGCCTTGGCGATGGCCCGCTCCAGTTGGGCGCGGGTCATCTTCGAGCGCCCCGGCACCGCGAGCCCGGTGGCGCGCTGGTAGAGCTCGGCCTTGCTCAGCGCGCCCAGGTCCTCCTCCCTGCCGACCTTGGCACGCGCCTTGGTCGCGGTGGACTTCGACCGCCGGGGCGGGGTGGCGCCGGACCGGTCCAGGCTGCGCCGCAGCGCCTCCATCAGGTCGATGACATTGGTGGCCTCGGGGGCGGCCTCGGCGGTGACGATCTCCTGGCCGGCGCGCTTGGCGTCGATCAGTTCGCGCACCCGGTCCTCGTAGTCGTCGCGGTAGTCCGTCGGGCTCCACTCCACACTCATGGCCTCGATCAACTGCTTTGCGGCGCTCAGCTGTTCGGCCGAGACCCGGGTGCGCACCGGCGGGCTGGGCAGTTCCTCGGCCGGGTCGCGGACCTCGTCGGCCCAGTGCAGGGTGTGCAGTTCGAGCACGTCGCCGGTGGCGCGGATGGCGGTGAGGTACTGCCTGCCGCGCATCACCATGGTCGCGACGGCCGCCCGGCCCGACTCCTCCAGGGCCTCCACCAGCAGCGAGTAGACCTGGGTGAACTCCTCCCCGCGCGGCGCCAGGAAGTAGCCGGAGACGAAGTAGACCGGGTCGACGGCCGCCAGGTCGACAAAGCCGGAGACCTCGATCAGCCGCGAGCGTCCCGGGGCGATCTCGTCCAGCTCGCTGGGCTCGATGACCACGTACTGGTCATCGCCCAGGTCGTAGCCCTTGACGATCTCGTTGAAGGCGACCTCGTCGCCGGTGCGCTCGTTGGTGCGCCGGATCCTGACCCGGTCGGCGGTGCCGCGCTGGATCTGGCGGAACCGCGTGGTGTGGTCCTCCGTCGCCGAGAACATCGACACCGGGACGGTGACCAGGCCGAATGTCAGCGCCCCGGTCCAGGTCGCTCGCGCCATCGCTCTGCTCCTCTTGTTGGTTGTTCATCCCTGATACGTCTGTTGTCGAGATGCCGCACGCGGACGCCGGCGTCCCGGGCGCGGCCCGTGGCCCTGCGGGCGTCGCGGTCGGTGGTCTCCACCCGGGCCAGCAGCGTGCGCTCCTCCTCCGCTGCGGTGCGCTCGTCCGCGCGGGCCTGGTCCAGGCGGGCCGAGAGCTGCTCCGCGGCGCTGCGGGCGCGCTGGTGACGGGCGGTGGCGCGGTCCAGCGCGCGGCGGGCCGAGGCGGCAGCCGTGGCCGCTGCGGCGGCCTGCCGTTCGGCCTCCTTCAGGTTCTGGCGGGCCTGGGCCAGGACATCCGGATCCGTGACGGTGCCCGGCGCGGGCGATCGCGTGCCGCGCGGGGGTGCGAGGTCCGTGATGGGCTGAACGGTCAGCGGCTTGGTCAGCCGGCCGGCCGCGAAGGCTTCGGCGGCCTGCCGGTCGGCCAGCACAGTGGTGAGCGTCTGCTCCAGATCCGCCAGCGGGCCCTCGCCGACCGGGAGCCCGGCGCGTACGGCCGCCGCTTTGGCCTGCTGGACCAGCGCGCCGACCACGGCGCGGCGACCGGCGGTGAGTTCGCGCAGCCGCTCGCCCGCGAGCCCGTCCTGGGCGGCCCGCAGATCGGCGCCGAGTTCCAGCAGCGCCTGCGACTCGGTGGGGTGCTCGCGTACCAGCAGATTCGCCAGCCAGGCGCCGAGGGTGGGACGGCGCAGGCCGCGGATCCGTTCGGCCGCGGCGGCGTCCGCCTGCGCTGCGGCGGTGTCGCGGGCCGCGGTGAACTGCGGCGGGGGCAGGGCGTAGAGCTGGTCGGCGACCTCGTCGAAGTCCACGCCGGCACCTCCTCCAGCTCATTGCCGCCTCGTTGCCGTCTCACGGTCGTCTGACCATTTTGTCCCGTTATGACGGAATCGGTTGAACGAGCCGGGAGCCGGGGATACGCCCGGCATGGAACCGAGGGAAGCCCTGGAACGGATCGCGTTCCTGCTCGAGCGCGAGCAGGCGCCCACCTACCCGGTGCAGGCGTTCCGTCACGCGGCCCAGCTGGTGTCTGGGATGTCCCAGCTGGAGGTGCTGCAGCGGGCTGTGAGCGGGCGGCTCACCGAACTGGAGGGCATCGGTCCGACGACCGCCAGGGTCATCGCCGAGGCCGCGGCAGGACGCACTCCGGACTATCTCGCCGACCTGGAGCAGCGCTCCTCGGCCGCGCTCACCGACAGCGGCCTGGAACTGCGGGCCGCCCTGCGCGGGGACTGCCATCTGCACTCCGACTGGTCGGACGGCGGCAGCCCGATCGAGGCGATGGTCCGGGCGGCGCGCGGACTCGGACACAGCTGGGCGGTGCTCACCGACCACTCGCCGCGGCTGCGGATCGCCCGCGGGCTCAGCGCGGAACGGCTGCGGGAGCAGCTGGACATCGTCGCCGACATCGACACCAGGTCGGCCCCGTTCCGGCTGCTGACCGGCATCGAGTGCGACATCCTCACCGGTGGGGCGCTGGACCAGGAGGACGACCTGCTGGAGCGGCTGGACGTGGTGGTGGCCTCGGTCCACTCCGAGCTGCGGATGGGCCGCGAGGCGATGACCCGGCGGCTGCTCAAAGCCGTGTCGGACCCCCGGGTGGACATCCTGGGCCACTGCACCGGCCGGCTGGTGGGCGCCAGAAGCCGGCCCGAGTCGGACTTCGACGCCGAGGCGGTCTTCGCGGCCTGCGCCGAACGGGGGACGGCGGTCGAGATCAACTGCCGCCCCGACCGGCTGGACCCGCCCCGACGGCTGCTGCGGCAGGCCCTCGACGCCGGAGTGCTCTTCGCGATCGACAGCGACGCCCACGCCCCGGGGCAGCTGGACTGGCAGATCTACGGCTGCGCCCGCGCCGAGGAGGCCGGCGTCCCGGCCGAACGGGTCGTCAACACCTGGACCGCTCGTGAGGTGCTGACCTGGACCCGCACCCGGCGCGTGCCGGCCCGGACCAGGGGGGCCTGATGCCGACGGAACGCACGGTGGTGCAGGTGGACGGCCGCAGGCTGTCGCTGTCCCATCTGGAGAAACCGCTCTACCCGGTGAGCGGCTTCACCAAGGCGGCCGTGCTGAGCTACTACGAGCAGGTGGCGCCGGTGATGCTGCCGCACCTCCAGGGGCGCCCGGCCAGTTTTGTGCGCTGTCCCGGCGGGGTGGAAGGGGAGCGGTTCTGGGCCAAACGGGTGCCGCCGGGGGCTCCGGGCTGGATCTCCGACCTGGAGGTCGAACTCCGCACCGGCCCGGCCCGCCAGGTGGTGGTCGCCGACCTGGCCACGCTGATCTGGGCGGCCAACCTGGACACCATCGAGTTCCACGTGCCGCAGTGGCGGGACGCCCCGGAGCTGCACGACCGGCTGATCGTCGACCTGGACCCGGGCGAGGGCGCCGACATGCTGCACTGCTGCGCCGCCGCCCTGGCGGTGCGGACCGTCCTAGCCGAGGACGGGCTGGGCACCTGGGCCAAGACCTCCGGCTCCAAGGGGCTGCACCTGACGGTCCCGTTGATCCCGGCGCCCGCCGTGGCGGTGAACGCCTACGCCAAGCGGCTGGCCCAACGGCTGAAGGCGCAGTACCCGCAGCTGATCGTCAGCCGGATGGGCAAGGAGCTGCGGCGGGACCGGGTGCTGCTGGACTGGTCCCAGAACGCCTCCGCGAAGACCACCGTCGCCGCCTACTCGCTGCGGGCCTTCGAGGAGCCGACCGTGTCGACGCCGGTGAGCTGGGAGGAGATCGCGGACTGCCGCGACCCCGAGGAGCTGTCGTTCACCGCGGACGAGCTCCCGGACCGGCTCGGGCGGCTCGGCGACCTCCAGGCGCCGCTGCTGGACCCCTCGGCCGCCCGGGGGCTGCCCGGATGAGTGCGGCGGCGGCACGGGCGGGGGCAGCGGCGGCGGGCTGGGTCGCGCCGATGCTGGCCGGTGAGGGTCCGGTCCCCGCGGACACCGGTGCCTGGGCCGCGGAGGTGAAGTGGGACGGCATGCGCGTCATCGTCGGCGTCGACGCCCGGGGCACGGTCCGGGCCTACGCCCGGTCCGGCGCCGACGCCACCGCACGCTACCCCGAACTCCAGTCGCTCGGCTGCCTCGCGGCCGAGGGTCCGCTGGTCCTGGACGCGGAGGTGGTGGCCCTGGATCCGGCCACCGGAACCCCGTCCTTCGAACGGCTGCAGCAGCGGATGACGCTGAGTCAGCAGGACCGGATCGACAGCGCCCGGGTACGGACCCCGGTGGCGCTGATGGCCTTCGACATACTGCGGCACCGTGGCGTGGCGGTGACCGGTCGCAGCTACCTGGAGCGGCGCCGGCTGCTGGACCGGCTGGACCTGCCGGCGGACGGGTCGGTCGCCGCGCCGCCCGCATGGATCGGCGACGTACGGTCCGGCATCGAGTGGACCCGGGAGCACGGGATGGAGGGCGTCATCCTCAAGCGCCTGGCCTCCGTCTACCAGTCCGGCCGGCGGTCCCAGGACTGGATCAAGGTGAAGTTTCGGCCCACGGCGGACGTGCTGATCGGCGGCTGGCTGGCCGACGAGCGCGGCGAACCGCGCTCCCTGCTGGTTGGCGCGCCGGAGCGGGACGGGCTGCGCTACCTCGGCTCCGTCGGCTCCGGACTTTCCGCCGCCCAGCGCAGGCTGCTGCTGCCGCTGCTCACCGAGGCCGCAGCCGAGCAGTCGCCCTTCACGGCGGGTTTGGACCTGCCCCGGATGGCGCTCCCTCCGGCCGACGTCCACTGGGTCCGGCCGCTGCTCCGGGGCGAGGTCCAGTACACCGAGGTCACCGACGGCGGCAGCCTGCGGCAGCCGGCCTGGAAGGGGCTGCGCGGCCTCGCGGGCGAATAGGGTGATGATCGCGGACAGGCAAGCAGGGTGAGGGCGAGGAGAGCGGTCGATGGCGGGTGTGACGGTGCTGCGGGCGGCGGAGCGGGAGGCCTCGCCGTGGAAGAACGGCGGCGGGGTCACCCGGGAGGTGGCGGCGCATCCGGAGGGCTCTGGGGTGGACGGCTTCCACTGGCGGGTCAGCCTGGCCGATGTCGCGCAGGGCGGGTCGTTCTCGGTGTTCCCCGGGGTGGACCGGGTGATCACCGTGGTCCGGGGCGCCGGGATGGTGCTGACCGTCGACGGCGTCGAGCACCGGATGGACGAGCGCTACCGTCCGTTCGCCTTCCCCGGGGGCGTCGGAACGGACTGCCGTCTGCTCGAAGGCCCGCTGCTGGACTTCAATGTGATGACCCGTCGGGACCGGGCCTCGGTGCGGGTGGACATCGTGGCCGGGCGGACCGCGCTGAGCGGGCCGGACACCCTCGCCGTCGTCCTGGACGGCACGGCGCGGCTGGAGGGGGACGGCACCGAGCTCGGGGCGCTGGACGCGGTCCGTCTCACCGGCGCGGCCACGGACGTCCTGGACGTGCTTGGCACGGCGGCGGTGCTGGTCTTCTCGACGGTCAGCGACCGAGCAGTCCGATGACGATCGCGGTCCACCAGGCGGCCTGGGAGACCGCGCCGGAGACCAGGCCGCGCAGGGCGAGGCGGCGCGGGACGTCCCCGGCGGTGGCCGTCGCGGGCAGGGTCGTCATCAGCTGGCGGAGATCCCGCGCATAGACGCCGTTGAGGCCCACCAGCAGCACCGCGAACAGACTCACCACGGTCCACGGGGAACCGAAGTGGGGGCGCAGGAACACGCCGGACACCGCCAGTGCGGCGAAACCGGACCAGATCCACGCCTCGGCGGCCCCGGCGAAGCGGATCGCACCGGCCAGCCCGGAACTCCGGCGGAGCAGGACGCGCAGCGCCACCGCGTCGACGGCCAGCACGGCGCCGAATCCGACGGCCAGACCGGCCAGATGGACGCCGAGCGCCAGCTGACGGACGGCCGCGGTCGGTTCCACCTGGTGGGCCAGGACGACCGCGGCGCACCATCCGACGCTCACCAGGCCGGCCTGCACGAGGGAGTCGGCGAGCCGCTCCGCGCTGCTGCGGAGCGGCTGCTGGATCGGGGTAGCGGTGGTCGCCATGGGGCAAAGCATAAGGGCAGCCTTGCCTTAGCTAGTTATGGCCCCTGGCGTCACTTCTGCAGCGCGGCCCCGACCGAGTCGGCCAGCGGGGTGGTGGGGCGGCCGATCAGGCGGGACAGGTCGCCGGTGGAGACCGCCAGCTCACCGCGGGAGATGCCGGCGTCCACGTCGACCAGGATCTCCGCGAACGGTGCCGGCAGGCCCGCGTCGAGGAGCAGCTGCAGGTGCTGCTCCGGGGTCAGCTCCCGGTAGACGACCGGTACGCCGGCCTGCGCGGCCACCTCGGCGGCGTACTCGTCGAAGCTCCAGGCGGTGTCGCCGCTCAGCTCGTAGGCCTGGTTCTCGTGGCCCTCGGTGGTCAGCACGGCCACGGCGGCCGCCGCGAAGTCCTCGCGGGTGGCGGAGGCGACCCGGCCCTCGCCGGCACTGCCGACCACGGCGCCGTGCTCCAGCGCCTGGGCGAGGTTGCCGGTGTAGTTCTCGGTGTACCAGCCGTTGCGCAGCAGGACGAAGGGCAGGCCCGAGGCGCGGATGGCGGCCTCGGTGGCCTGGTGCTCGCCGGCCAGCCGGAAGGTGGCCAGGTCGCCGCCGAGCACGCTGGTGTAGGCGAGCAGGGCGACCCCGGCCTTCGCGGCGGCGTCGACCACGGCCTGGTGCTGCTCGATCCGCTGACCGACCTCGCTGCCTGAGATCAGCAGCACCTTGTCGCCCGCGGCGAAGGCCCCGTCGAGGGTCTCCGGCCGGGAGTAGTCGGCCGTCCGCACCTCGACCCCGCGGGCGGCGAGGTCGGCCGCCTTCTCGGGGGAGCGGACCAGGACCGCGACCTGGTCGGCCGGGACCTGCTCCAGCAGCCCTTCGACGACGAGGCGGCCGAGCAGCCCGGTGGCTCCAGTGACGACGATCATGATTGCTCCCAAAGGTGAGATGGTAGTGCGATCCGTTCGGAACCGACTCTAGGCTGCAAGCTAACCTATCGAAAGTACCCACTTTGAAGTAAGGTACTGGTATGTCGGTAAGCAGCAAGGAAGACACGCTCTCGAAACTCTTCGACGAGCGGGGCGCGGACGTCTACAGCCGGATGTGTCCGTCGCGCGAGGTGCTGGAGCATGTCACCAGCCGCTGGGGGGTGCTGGTGCTGGCGGCCCTCAGCGAGCGCACCTACCGCTTCAGCGAGCTGCGCCGCCGGGTCGACGGGGTCAGCGAGAAGATGCTGGCGCAGACCCTGCAGACGCTGGAGCGGGACGGCTTCGTGCTGCGCCGGGCGTTCCCGGTGATCCCACCGCATGTGGAGTACAGCCTGACCGCGCTCGGCGCCGAGGCCGCCGAGCTGGTGGTCCAGCTGGCCGCGTGGGCCCAGCGCCGGGTGCCGGACGTCATGGCCGCCCGGGAGGCCGCGGCCGAGGGACAGGCCTCGTAGCGGTCAGTTGACCGGCGTGGCTTCCTGGAGCAGTCCGTGGACGAAGCGGGCCCGGCGACGGATCGTCCCGCCGTTTCCGTCGGGGACGGCGAACTGGCTGGTCCAGCGGCTGGGCGCGTCCTCCGGCAGATGGCGGACCTCGGGGAGCAGCCGCTCCAGATCGGCGACCACGTACTCCCAGGGCGCGAGCTCACCGTCGGCGGGCGCCGGCGGCGGTGCCTCGCCGGGTGCGCGGACCAGCCACTCCTGCCAGACGCCGCCGTCCGGACCGGCGACCGCCTCGAAGCGCAGCGCGGGCCACAGCGGCAGGGTCCAGTGGTGCAGCCGGCAGGTGAGGTCGCCGGTCTGCTGTTCCCGGACCGAAAGCTGCGGCCCGAGCACCGCGACCAGCCGGGCCACCCCGCGCGGTGCCCCCTTCGCCCGGACGAAGCGCTGCCAGGCGGCGTTGACCTGGCGCATCTCGCCGACCGACACGCCCAGCCCGCTGCGGGCCCGCTCCACCAGCACCGGCTGGAAGTCGGCCATCCGCCGCAGCAGCACCAGCTGGAACTCCAGCACTCCGAACGCCTGCGTCACCGCACCAGGATCGCATGCGCTCCGTAGCCGGCCTCAGCCGACGAACGCGTCGGCGGGGCCGCCCCGGCTTCCTTACCTGGAAATGTCGCCGTAATTGCTGGCTTGTAAAACTCTGAATACCAGTCCTCCACACGACCTCCCGATGCTATCTACTGTTCCTGCGGTCGCCGATGGATCACCGGCATTCGTATGCGATTTGTTCATCATGGGCATGCCAATTGCCAGGGCAGTCCTTCCCCGCCTCCTGGATCTCCCTCAGTTCCGAACGGATGAGAAAGGTCCCATCATGTCGATCTCCGACCTGCCGATTTCCCTGGATCCGCCGTTCACCGTGCTCATCCCGACCTTCAACGAGCAGGAGAACATCCCCGAGCTGCTCCGCCGGCTCGTCGACGCGCTCCCCGTCGACGGCCGGTCGCCCGCGCCGGAGTTGCTCTTCGTCGACGACAGCACCGATCGGACGCCGCAGCTCCTCCGCGAGGCCGCGGCCGGCTGCCCGCTGTCGATCAAGGTGCTGCACCGGGATGTCGCCGAGGGCGGCCTCGGGGGCGCGGTCGTCGCCGGGATGCGGCAGGCCGTCGGCGAATGGGTGGTGGTCATGGACGCCGACCTCCAGCACCCGCCCGCGCTGCTCCCCGAACTCGTCGAGGCCGGCCGCAGGCAGCAGGCCGACCTGGTGGTCGCCAGCCGCTATGCGGCCGGAGGCAGCAGGGACGGCCTGGCCGGCGGCTACCGGATGGCGGTCTCCGGCGTGTCCACGCTGCTCACCAAGGGCCTCTTCGCACGGGAACTGCGGGGCGTCAGCGACCCGATGAGCGGGTTCTTCGCGATCCGGCGGTCCGCGGTGAACACCTCCGAGCTGCGCCCGCTCGGCTACAAGATCCTGCTGGAGCTCGCGGTGCGCTCCCGTCTCCGCAAGGTCGCCGAGGTGCCCTACACCTTCGGGGAGCGCTACGCCGGCACGTCCAAGTCCACGGTCAGGGAGGGGATACGCTTCCTCCGCCATCTGCTGACCCTGCGTCTGTCCACGCCGGCCGGACGCGCCCTGGCCTTCGGCCTGATCGGGCTGTCCGGCGTGCTGCCCAACCTCGGGCTGCTGCATCTGCTGATCCGCGCCGGAATGCACTATCTCCCGGCCGAGGTCGTCGCCAACCAGGGTGCCCTGTTATGGAATCTGAGCCTGCTGGAGGCCACTCTCTTCCGCGACCGGAGGCACCGTCACTGGGCCAGTCGCACCGGTCGGTTCTGGCTGCTCGGCAACGCCGACCTGCTGCTGCGCATCCCCCTGCTGGCCCTGCTGGTCAGCGGTCTCGGCATGCAGGTGATCGTGGCGACGGCCCTCACGCTGATCGCCTCCTTCGCGGCGCGATTCCTGATCGCCGAGCGAATGATCTACCTCCCGCGCCGCGCTGCGCCCGGCTCCGTGGTGGCCGGGCTCGGCGCGCAGCCGGTCCCGGTGCCGGCCGCCTCCGTCGAGTGAGAGCGATCGCCGCCTTCTGACGTTCTTCTGACGTTCCCGCAATAAGTCCGGGAACGTGCACCTCTGTCCCTCCGGCTCGCTATCTTGCTGCCAGCGATGATGCGAACGGCCAGGGCCGTGTCCCATCGCCAGTGACCCAGGGGGGTTCCACAGCATGTCCGGTTCGATGACCCGCGCCAAGAGACGTCTGACGTCCGCCGCGCTCAGCTTTGCACTTACGGCGCTCAGCCTTCTCGCGGCGAGCGCGCCTGTCGCGCACGCCGACGTGACCACCATCTCCCAGGACACCTATCGCACCGGCTGGGACCGGAACGAGCCGGGACTCACGCCCGCACAGGTGACCTCGTCCGATTTCGGCCAGCAGTTCTCCACGGCCGTCGACGGCCAGGTCTATGCCACGCCCGTCGTCGTGGGCAGCACCGTGGTCGTGGCGACGGAGACCAACCACGTCTACGGGGTCGACCCGGCGACCGGTGCCATCAGGTGGACCGATGCCTACGGCGCCCCCTGGCCCGCGTCCGGGGTGACCACCCCCGGTGCGACCTGGTCCTGCGGCGACCTCGCCCCGTACATCGGGATCACCTCAACTCCGGTGTACGACTCGGCCTCCGGCTATGTGTACCTGACCTCCAAGGAGGACGGCGGCACCTACCACCAGGCCCCGGTCTGGAAGATGCACGCGATCGACCCGGCTACCGGGGCCGAGAAGGCCGGCTTCCCGGTCGTCATCGGTGGTTCACCGTCCAATGACTCCTCGTCGGTCTTCAATCCGGTGGACCAGGGCCAGAGGCCGGGTCTGCTGCTGCTGAACGGCGTGGTGTACGCCGGCTTCGGCTCGGTCTGCGACCACGGCAACTGGCGCGGCTACGTCGCCGGCGTCTCCACCGCGGGTGTGCAGACCGCGCTGTGGGTCGACGAGACCGGTACGGCCAACAAGGGCGGCGGCATCTGGGCGTCCGGCGGCGGTCTGGTCGCCGACAGTTCCGGGCACATCGAGTTCTCCACCGGCAACGGCGTCTCCCCGCCGGTCGGCGTCGGCACCTCGCCGCCCGCCAGCATGTCGGAGTCGGTGATCAGCCTCGCGGTCGGATCGAACGGCTCGCTGTCCGCCACGGACTTCTTCAGCCCCTCCGACGCGACGACCCTCGACCAGAACGACCGCGACCTGGGCTCCGGCGGTGTGATGGCGATACCCGACGCGTACGGCACCACGTCGGTGCCGCACCTCGCCGTCACCGAGGGCAAGGACGGCCGGATCTTCCTGCTCAACCGCGACAACCTCGGCGGCCACTCCCAGGGTACGGGCGGCACCGACGCCATCGTCCAGACCCTCGGCCCGTACCAGGGCTGCTACTGCCACCCGGCGTTCTGGGGCGGCGGTACCGGGTACGTCTACTACTCCGGCAACGGCGGTCCGCTGCAGGCGTTCAAGCTCGGCGCCGACGGCTCCGGGAACCCCGCGCTGGCACTGGTCGGGCAGGGCACCGTCAACTTCGGCTACCTCGCCGAGGGCTCTCCTGTGGTCACCTCCACCGGTACCACCGCCGGGAGCGCCGTCGTCTGGGTGGAGCGCTCGGCCGACATGTACGGGAACAGCGGAACGCTGTACGCCTACAACGGCACGCCCAACGCCGACGGTTCGCTGACACTGCTGTGGTCCGGGCCGATCGGCGTCTCCTCCAAGTTCGTCACTCCGGCGACCAACAACGGCCGCGTCTACATCGGAACCCGGGACGGCCACCTGCTCGCCTTCGGGCGACCGGCCGCCTCCGTGCTCACCGGTTCCCCCGTCGACCTCGGCAAGGTGAACGTCGGCGCCCAGGCCACCGGGACGCTCACAGTGACCGCGACCAAGGCGCTGAACATCACCGGCATCAGCACGGCCACGCCGTTCGCCGTCACCGCCCCGACACTGCCGCACGCGATGGCGGCGGGCGACACCCTGGCGATCCCGGTCAGCTACTCGCCCACCGCCGCAGGCGCGTCCAGCGGCATCGTCACCATCACCACCGACGTCGGCACCATCGGGTTCTCGCTCTCGGGCACCGGCCTGAAGGCCGGGTTCTCCACCGCGCCGAGCACCGTGACCATCACCAACCAGCCCACCAGCGTGCCGGTCTCGACCAGCGTCCAGTTCACCAACACCGGCACCGGCAGCGAGACCATCAGCGCGAACAGCGCGCTCACCGCGCCCTGGAGCGTCACCGGCGCGCCCGCCGTGGGTACCGTGGTCGCCCCCGGCGGCTCCTTCATCGAGAACGTCACCTACAGCCCGACCGTGGCGGGTTCGAGTGCGGAGACGCTCTCGGTCACCTCCACCTCGGGCACCTTCTCCGTCCCGCTCAGTGGTACGGCGGTCACCGGTCAGGGCCATCTGACGATCAGTCCGACCAGCCTCGCCTTCGGCTCGGTCCCGGTCGGCACCACCTCGGCGCCGCTGAGCTTCACCGTGACCAATGACGGCAACATCCCGGTGACGCTCAACAAGGCCAAGGCCCCGGTCGGCGTCTTCAGCTCCACCAACGCCATCCCCGAGGGCCAAGTTCTCGGTGCGGGCCAGTCGGTGGCCGTCCCGGTGGTGTTCACGCCGGCGACCGCAGGCGCGGCCTCGGACAGCTACGAGATCACCGGCAACACCGGCCAGGGCGACATGTACGTCCAGCTGACCGGCTCCGGAGTCACCAGTCTTCCCGCGCCCCCGACCGGCTGGACGGCCAACGGCTCCGCCACGCTGGCCAGCGGCTCCATCCAGCTCACCGCCGCGACCGCGTCGCAGACCGGGTCCGCCTTCTACGGCACCGCGGTCGCCACCGACGGCCTGACCGCCAGCTTCACCGCCCAGCAGAACGGCGGCACCGGCGGTGACGGCATGGCCTTCGCCATGGTCGACTCGACCAAGGGCACCGCCACCGGCACCGGGGTCAACGGCGGCGGCATGGGCTTCTCCGGGCTGCCGGGACTCGCGGTCGTCCTCTCCAGCAGTTGGAACGGGCAGACCGGGATGGGCAACTTCGTCGGCATCGCCGCAGGCCCCAACACCGGCAAGGACAATCTGACCTACCTCGCCTACGCGGCCGTGCCGACCTCGTTGCGAACCGGTACCCACCCGGTGACGGTCACCGTCGCCGGCGGGCACGTCAAGGTGACCGTCGACGGGACCCAACTGCTCGACTACGTCCCGGCCGCCGGGGTGATCCCGTCCAACGCGTACGTCGGCTTCACCGGCTCGACCGGCGCGAGCACGGACATCCACGCGGTCAGCGGGATCACCATCACCCCGCCGGCCGCCCAGACCGGTCCGCAGCCGCTCACGCCGACGCCGAGCGTCGTCGCCTTCGGTTCACAGACCCTGGGCACCACCGGCACGCAGTCGGTGACGCTGGTCAATGACGGCACCGCCGTCGAGACCGTCTCGGCCGTCACCGCACCGACCGCGCCGTTCGGCGCGACCCTTCCCGCCGTCGGGACCACGGTCGCCGTCGGAGCGAGCGTCACCGTTCCGGTGACCTTCGCACCGACGCTGGCGGGGGCCCAGAACAGCAGCTTCGCCGTCACCACCACCAGCGGGACGGTCACGGTCTCCCTGACCGGTACCGGCCAGCCGGTGACGACCGGCGGCACGCTGCCCGGCTTCACCGACTCCACCTGGCACCTCAACGGTGTCGCGGCCGACAACGCCGGTGTGGTCGCGCTGACCACCGACGGGATGAAGTCCGCGAAGGGCTCCATCGTCAACAGCAAGGCTGTGTCACCGATCGGGCTGCATGCCAGCTTCACCGAGCAGATCAGCGGCACCAGCGCCGCGCAGGGCGACGGTCTGACGCTCTCGCTGCTGGACGCGTCCAGCAGTACCACGAGCGCACTGGGCCACAACGGCAGCGGGCTGGGCGCCACCGGCCTGAACGCCGTCGTCACCGGGCTGTGCACGTTCGCCAACTTCGGGTCCGGCAGCGCACCCGTGGTCGGAGTCGCCACTGCCAGTGCGAGCACCACCACGTTCAACACCCTGGGGTACACCAAGTCGGTTCCGGCCCTGCAGGGGGCCACGCACCTGGTCGACATCACCGTCACCGCGGCGAGCCACCTCGTGGTGAAGATCGACGGGAACCAGGTACTGGACGTCGCGGCGACCCTGCCGAGCAAGGTCCTGGTCGCCTTCACCGCGGCGACCGGGGCGTCGACCGACACCTTCGCGGTCTCCGCACCGACGATCAGCTACACCTCCTGACCTTCCGGTCCCGGGAATGCTTTGACGTATCACTGACAAATTGCGAGGAACATGCCGAGATCCTTTGTCCGGAATGCATCTACCGGGCAAAGGATTCGCATAGACAGTGGGTCGGCGACGTTAAGTGCTGGTCAACAGCCCATGTCTTTCCCCCCGGATCCCGGTGCGGACAGAAAGAATGATTATCTGACCGCGGCCCAATTCCGGGCGCTTCAGGGGGGAAGTTCATGGTTTCCATAGTCATCGTGTTCTGTTCGACGGCGTTGTTCGGAGTGGCTGTCTCCACCTTGTGGTGGATGCTGCACGCCTGGCGCACGCCCGAGACGCTCGCGTCCACCCGCTTCACCGACCCGGACGGCGCCGGAGCGCTGTCCTTCTCGTTACTGGTTCCGGCCCGCCACGAGCAGGAAGTCCTCGAACGCACCGTGCTCCGCCTACTGGAGTCCAGCCACCGCGACTACGAGGTGATCGTCATCGTCGGCCACGACGACCCCGACACCGCCGAGGTCGCGCACCGGCTGGCCGCGGCCCATCCCGGGCTCGTCTCGGTCGTCACCGACACCCACGAGAAGAAGAACAAGCCCAAGGCCCTCAACTCCGCGCTGCCGTACTGCCGGGGCGAGGTCGTGGGCGTCTTCGACGCCGAGGACCAGGTCCACCCCGAACTGCTCGCCCACGTCGACCACGCCTTCAGGGACACCGAGGCCGACGTCGTCCAGGGCGGCGTCCAGCTGATCAACTTCCACTCCAGCTGGTACAGCCTGCGCAACTGCCTGGAGTACTTCTTCTGGTTCCGCAGCCGGCTGCACCTGCACGCGGAGAAGGGCTTCATCCCGCTCGGCGGCAACACCGTCTTCGTCCGCACCCCGCTGCTGCGCGCGAACGACGGCTGGGACCCCAACTGCCTGGCCGAGGACTGCGACCTGGGCGTCCGGCTGTCCAGCCAGGGCGCGAGGGTCGTCGTCGCCTACGACTCGCAGATGGTGACCCGGGAGGAGACCCCCGGCTCCATCACCGCGCTGCTGAAGCAACGCACCCGGTGGAACCAGGGCTTCCTGCAGGTCTACCGCAAGAAGGACTGGAAACGGCTGCCCAACCTGCGGCAGCGGATGCTGGCCCGCTACACCCTGGTCACCCCGTTCATGCAGGCACTCTCGGGCGTCATGATCGTCATCGGGATCGCGGTCGCCTTCTTCGCCCATGTGTCGATCGTGGTGGCGCTGATCTCCTTCAGCCCGGTGATCCCGATGACCGCCACCGCCGCCTTCGAGGCAGTCGGTCTGCACGACTTCGGACAGCAGTACGGCCTGCCGGTGAGGTTCCCGGACTACGTGAAGCTGATCGTCGGCAGTCCCTTCTACCAGCTCATCCTCACCGCCGCAGCGCTGCGCGCGGTGTGGCGGGAGTTCCGCGGCGAGAGCGACTGGGAGCTGACCCAGCACGTCGGCGCCCACCTGATCGAGGCCGAGACCGTGTCCTGACGGTGAGTACGCATGTCTTTTGGTCTTTTGCCAGTGCTCCGGCACCGGCCAGGAGGGGGATGGACACGGTGACGGTAGTCATCCAGGAAAGAGCCGAACAGGAACCGGAGGAGCTCGGCGGGCTCCCCGAACCGCCAGAGCCGGGGAGGGCGGCCCGATTCGTCGCCGGGCACAAGGACGCGGTACTGGTCGCCCTGCTGATCGCGGTCATCGTGACGGTCCAGGCCGTCAACATCGGCAACTTCCCGACCGTCAGCGACGACGAGGGCACCTACCTCGCCCAGGCGTGGGCGGTCCAGCACGGCATCGGGCTGGCGCACTACAGCTACTGGTACGACCATCCGCCGCTGGGCTGGATCCAGATCGCGATGCTCTCCTGGATCCCGGCCCTGTTCGACCACGGCACCCAGGTCGTGGAACAGGCGCGGATCATCATGCTGCCGGTCACGGCCGTCGCCGTCGCCCTGGTCTACCTGGTGGCCCGGCGGATCGACCTGCCCCGCTGGGCAGCGGTGCTGGCGACGGTCGTCTTCGGGCTCTCGCCGCTGTCGGTCACCGAGCAGCGCGAGATCTACCTGGACAACTTCGCGGTGGTCTGGATGCTCGCGGCCTTCGCGCTGGCGCTGTCCCCGCGCAGGCACCTGTGGCACCACATAGCCGCGGGCTTCTGCGCGGCGGTCGCGGTGCTGTCCAAGGAGACGATGATCATCGTCGCCCCGGCGCTGCTCCTCGCCGTGTGGCGGGGGAGCGACCGGGTCACCCGCAAGTTCTCGCTGGTCGGCTTTGCCGCCGCGTTCTCGCTGATCGGCGTTCAGTACGTGCTGTACGCACTGCTCAAGGGCGAGTTCCTGCCGGGTCCGCATCACAACTCGCTGATCGGTGCGCTGCAGTTCCAGCTCTCCCGAAGCGGTTCCGGCCAGATCCTGCAGTCCGGCTCGGTGACCAACATGACCCTGCACTGGTGGCTGGTCAACGACCCGATCATCGTCTGCGCGGGCGCCGCCGCGAGTCTGATCGCGCTGGCCCTGCGCCGGATGCGGGAGATCGCGGTCGCCGGGACGCTGCTGGTCCTGGTGGCCGCCCGCCCCGGTGGCTATCTGCCGGCCATGTACATCATCCAGGCGCTGCCCTTCTTCGCGCTGGCCATCGCCGGCGTGGCCGACGCCGTTGTCCGACGGATACTCAGGGCGCCGAAGACCGACGGCCCCCGGAGCAGCCGGACCGGCTGGCTGGCCACCTGGTTCGGCGGACGCAACCTGGTGGCCCTGCTCGCGGTACTCCTCGTCGGCCTGGTCGCGCCGCACTGGGAGACCGGTGACGAAACCGCTGACACGGCGTACTCCAACAACGAGTACGGCGCGGCGTCCGCCTGGATCCGCACCCACATCAAGGACCCGGCGCACACCCGCATCGTCGTGGACGATGCGCTCTGGCCGGACATGGTCGACGACGGCTTCCGGCCGGGCCTCGGCGCGATCTGGTTCTACAAGGTCGACCTCGACCCGGCGGTCACCAGCACCCTGCCGCACGGCTGGCGCGACCTCGACTACGTCGTCTCCACCTCGATCATTCGCCAGGACCCCAACGGCCTGCCCACGGTCCGTGACGCGATCAAGAACTCCACGGTCGTCGCGAGCTTCGGCTACGGCACCCAGCAGATTCAGATCCTGAAGGTCAATCACACCCTCAACGCCGCCGGGGGCGCACAGTGACCACCGCAGTCGAGACCCCGCACGTCCCGGCGGACGCCGCCCCGGCCCGCACCGCCCGGCTGCAGCTGATCCTGGTCGACCGCCTGCCGCTGATGCTGATCCTGCTGCTGCAGGCGTTCCTCGCCTACCGGCTCAGCAACACCGCCTTCGAGGACGAGGCGCTGTACGTCTACGCGGGCCACCGCGAACTGGCCTTCCTGCAGCACGGAACGCCGACGTACGACACCTACGCCAGCTACTTCTCCGGCGCTCCCTTCCTGTACCCGGTGGTGGCCGCCGTCATCGACACCGGCCTCGGCCTGGAGGGCGTCCGCGCGTTCAGCCTGCTGGCGATGCTGGGCGCGACCACATGCGTGTGGATGACCGCGCGTCGCCTCTACGGCAAGCCGGCGGCCGCCGTCGGCGCCGCCCTGTTCGCCGTTGCCGCGCCGACCCTCTTCCTGAGCAGGCTGGCCACCTTCGACGCCCCTGCGCTGTTCCTGCTGGCCCTCGCGCTCTGGATCGTCGTCAGGACGGCCGGGGGACCGGTGGTCCTCGTGCTGCTGGCCGCCCCGCCACTGGTCCTCGCCGCCGGAGTCAAGTACGCGTCCACGCTGTATGTTCCGACCGTCCTCGTCGTCGCGGTGCTGGCCGTCCCCGCCGCAGCCGCGGTCAGGGGCCGACCGTGGCTGCGCGGCGCGATCCGCGGGCTGCTCCTCGCCGTCGCGGTGGCAGGCCTCATCGCGGCCTGGCTCTACGCCGCCGGTCCCGGTCTGCGTGCCGGACTCTCGCAGACCACGGTCAACCGGACCGCCGGTACCGAGCCGCTGGCCAACATCCTGCGGCTGTCCGCCGTCTGGGGCGGCTGGGTGTTCGTGCTCGCGGTCGTCGGGGTCGTCTACACCGCCCTGCGCCGCGGCCCGCAGGCCCGCCCGCAGGCCCGGCGCCCGGCGCCGGCGCTGCTCGCCGCCGCGCTGACCGGCACGGCACTGCTGGCCACGGCCTACCAGGCGCACCTGGGCACGTCCGTGTCGCTGCACAAGCATGTCGGCTTCGGGCTGGTGTTCGCCGCCCCGGTGGCCGGTGCCGGTCTCGCGGGCCTCGCCCGCCTCGACCGGCTGCGGACGGCGGCCGGCGCCGTCCCGGGCCTCGCGATCGGCGTCTGCGCGCTGCTCGCCTTCTACGCCGACCACGCGGTCGGGCCGATGTACGGAGGCTGGCCGAACTCGTCCCGCATGGTCGCGGCCATCCGTCCCCTGGTGCAGGAGGGCCACCAGCACTACCTCGTCGAGGAGAACGAGGTCCCGCGCTACTACCTGCGCCGGCAGACCCAGCCGTACGAGTGGCTGACCACGTACTTCTTCCAGTACACGGACCCGTCGGGGCAGTCGTTGACCGGGCTGCCGGCCTACCGGGCCGCGATCAACGACCGCTACTTCGACCTCGTCGTACTGGACTTCGGCCCCACCGCCCAGCTGGACGCACAGCTCACCACGGCCCTGAAGGGTTCGGGCGGCCGCTACCACCTGGTGGAGAAGGTACCCGGGGCCACCAGCTCGGGTACCCACTACTACTCCATCTGGCAGCGCTCCTGATCGCGTCCCGAAGGCGGCGGGATGCGGTGACGGCGGCTCAGATGTGCACGGCCGGGCCGGAGTCGCCGGCACCGCGCCGCGTCAGCAGGCCGAGGCCGGCGGCCAGCAGGGCGACCACGGCGGCCACGGTGAAGGCCAGGGACATGCCGCTGACGAAGGAGTCGTGGGCGACCCGGGTGATGGCCTGGGCCGTCTGCGCCGGGGTGCCCTTGGCGATCGGGGCGGCGCCGACCTGCACGGCCTGCTTGAGCCCGGCGTAGTCCTGGGCCGAGACGGCGGGCAGCTTGGCGGCCGCCCACTTTCCCGGTAGCACGCTGTCCACCCTGGCGGCCATCACGGCCCCCAGGACGGCGGTGCCCAGGGTGCCGCCCACCTGCATGGCCGACTGCTGCAGGCCGCCGGCCACTCCGGCCAGCTCCACCGGGGCGTTGCCGACGATGATCTCGGTGGCGCCCACGATCACCGGGCTGAGGCCGAGGCCCAGCATCACGAACCACAGCGACAGCAATGCGGTGTTGGTTCCGGTGTGCAGGGCGGACATCCCGAACATGGCCGCGGCGGTGCACAGCATGCCGAAGACGATGGGGATGCGCGGGCCGATCCTGCCGATGACCACGCCGGCGATCGGCGAGCCGACGATCAGCATCGCGGTCATCGGCAGCAGGTGCACCCCGGCCGCGACCGGCGACATGCCGCGCACGTTCTGCAGGTAGAAGGTGACGAAGAACAGCGCACCGAAGAAGCCGAACATCATCAGGATCATCAGCACGGTGCCCGCCGACAGGGACACCGAGCGGAACAGGCTGAGCGGCAGCAGCGGGTGCGACGACCTGGTCTGCCAGTAGGTGAAGGCCGCGGCGAGGAGCACCGCGCCGCCCAGGAAGCCGAGGGTGCGGGCGTCCCCCCAGCCCCAGGCGGGGGCCTTGATGATGCCGAAGACCAGCAGGAACATCGCGACCGAGAGCAGCGCGATGCCGGGGAGGTCGAAGGCCTGGCCGGTCTTCTGCGGCCGTGCGTCGCGCAGGATCCACAGGCCCAGCCCCAGGGTGAGCAGGCCGACCGGGACGTTGACGAAGAAGACCGACTGCCAGCTGATGTGCTGGACCAGCAGCCCGCCCACGATCGGGCCTGCCGCGGTGGAGACGCCGATGGCGCCGCCCCAGATGCCGATGGCCATGTTCAGCTTGTTCGCCGGGAAGGTCGCCCGCAGCAGGCCCAGCGCGGCGGGCTGCAGCAGCGCCCCGAACAGTCCCTGGAGCACCCGGAAGGCGATCACCAGCCCGATGCTGCTGGAGAAGCCGATCGCCGCCGAGGCCGCCGCGAAGCCGACGGCGCCGACCAGGAAGGTGGTGCGGTGCCCGAACCGGTCGCCGATCTTCCCGGCGGTGATCAGGAAGACGGCGAGGGCCAGCAGGTAGCCGTTGGTCACCCACTGGATGCTGGCCAGGGAGGCGTGCAGATGGGTCTGGATGGCGGGGTTGGCGATGGCCACGATCGTGCCGTCCAGCGCGACCATCATCACGCCGACGGCGACGGTCAGCAGCGTCAGCCAGGGGTGGCCGCGCAGTCCTCTGCGGCCGTCGGGTATTGCGTCCAACCGGTCTTCGGTTGCTTCAACCACGCGCTCAGTCATGCTGCCTGACTTCCTTGGTCGGTGCCGTCTGCCGCCACAATATGTCAGCTACTGACACTTGGCAAAGTCTGACGTATGCGTGTTAATGACATGTGTCAGCGAGGTATAGTCCCAGGAGAAACCCGGTGGCAGTTCGGAGGTGGCATCCCTTGGTCCAGCAGGTCGCGGCCCCCGCCCAGCGCGGCGCCGGCCCCGCTCCGGGACTGCGCCAGCGCAAGAAGCAGCGCACCCGCGACCAACTCCTGGACGCCGCCCAGCAGCTCTTTCTCCGCCAGGGCTACGCCCGCACCACGGTGGACGAGATCACTGCGGTCGTCGACGTCTCGCAGCGCACCTTCTTCCGCTACTTCGCCAACAAGGAGCAGGTGGCGCTCGCCCTGATGGCGGACGGCGCGGACGATTTCATCGACTACCTGCGGGCCCGGCCGAGCGACGAGAACCCGCTCCAGGCGCTGAGCGCCGCGACCCGGGAGACCTGGGAGAGCCGCAGCGCCCCCGACCAGGCGGCCGCCTCCGCCCATGCCGCGCTGGAGATCTTCCAGCTGGTCGAGTGCACCCCGACGCTGCTCGCCGCCTACCTGCACCGGCTCGCCGAGCAGCAGCAGCTGATCGCCGAGGTCCTCGCCGAGCGCGAGGGGGTCGACCCGACCGTCGACCTGCGGCCCAAGGTGCTGGCTGCGGTGTTCAGCGCGGTCGGACGGACCGCCCAGCACGCATGGGCCGTCGGCGCCGACGACCCGCTCGGCGCAGCCCCGGAGGACTTCGTCCAGGTGCTGGAACGCCACCTCGACCAGCTCGGCCCCGCCCTGCTCGCGGACTGGCGCTGACCCTCCTGCCGGCCGGGCCGCGCGCTACGCTGCCGGGGTGTTCTCTCCCCAGGGCCCCACGCTCCGCGAGCTGACGGTGCAGGCGCTCTCCTCCATCGAGCACGGGTACGACCTGCTGGCGCCGAGGTTCGACCGGACGCCCTTCCGTACCTCCGAGCGGGTGCTCGACGCGGTGGCCGAGGCCCTGGAGCCGCTCGGGCCGTTCGGCAGCGGGGTCGACCTCTGCTGCGGCACCGGCGCGGGCTCAGGGGTGCTGCGGGAGCTGTGCGGGGAGCGGGTGGTCGGGGTGGACTTCAGCGTCGGCATGCTGCAGGTCGCGCGGGCGGCCGAGTCGGGCGTGGACTGGGTCCGGGCGGACGTCCGCCGGCTGCCCTTCGCGCCGGAGTTCGACCTCGCGGTGAGCTTCGGCGCGTTCGGCCACTTCCTGCCCCGGGAGCGCCCTGAGCTCTTCGCGCAGGCGTACGGGGCGCTCCGGCCGGGCGGGCTGTTCGCCTTCCCGATCGCCGCCCCCGCGCCGGTGGGCTCGCCGCTGTACTGGGCGCTGTGGGGCTTCGACGCGGCGATGCGGGTCCGCAACGCGCTGCTGCGCCCGACTTTCGTGATGTACTACCGGACCTTCCAACTCGCGGACGTGCGAGCCGAGCTGGAGCAGGCCGGCTTCGCCGTGTCGACGGTGCCGCTGACCGGGCTCGGTGAGCTGTCCGGCGGCGGGCCGCGCTGCCGGATGGTGCTGGCCCGCCGTCCGGTCTGAGCCGGGGCCGTCCCTCAGCCGCCCAGGCGCTCGAAGGGGATCTTCTCGCCGGCCTCGATCGGCACCGGCAGCCGGTTCTCGGCCGGCGGCAGCGGGCAGGTCGCCAGATCGGTGTAGGCGCAGGGCAGGTTGGTCGCGCGGTTGAAGTCGATCAGCACCGCGCCCTCGGCGTCCGGCGCCGGCACCGAGAGGGAGCGGTTGGCCGGGTAGGTGGTCACGCCCGAGGTGGCGTCGGTGAACAGGATGTGGAGGCTGCCGGGCTCGCGTCCGTTGAACGCGGTCAGCCGGTGCGTCGTCCATTCGAGCTCGAACTCGACCTGCCCGGGGGCGTCGTACACATGCTGGAGGCCCTCGACCGCCGCGCCCACGGTCACCGGGCGCGGCTCGGCGAACGGCAGGTAGCGGCCGGTCAGCACCCAGCGCGGGTCCGGCTGGTACGCGGGAGTGCTGGTGTAGCCGGCCCTGAGCGCGTTCTCGGGGTGGCGGGGGCGCAGGATGTCGTACCCGCCGCGCTTGGCGACCTCGACCACCGCGTCACCGGCGCCGAGGTAGCGGCTGTCCCGCTCGGCGATCACCCCGAAGCCGTGCCGTCCGCGGACCGCGACGCCGTCGACGGTGAGCTCCTCGCCCTGGGCCAGGTCCACGACCACCCCGTCGGCGGTGGTCGACCACGCGCCCGGCGCGTCCTCGAAGCGGGTGGGCCGCTCGTCCAGCCAGTGCAGGCTGGTGATGGCGAGGAACCCGTGCGGGTCGGCCAGCACCCGCTCATGCGCACGGTGCCACTGCTCCCACTGCTCGACGAAGCTTTCCCGGTCGATCTCCTGAATCGTCATACCTCGATCCTGGGCGCCGTTTGTGAACGGCGTGCTGCCGCGGCATGTCGCGTCGTCCGGGGGTGGTGCGGGCACATCGGTCGAGGGGCCCGCTATCCTCGTAGCCACGGCGGAGGGGCTCGCCGTAGAACCGCAGCATTCCGCTGCCAACGGTCCCTACCTGGCGGTCGACCTTTCGGCGACCCTGGATTCAGGTAGGAGAACCATGCCCCGCTCACCTCGCCTTCGTGGAGGGCCGATGCCCGGATCGGAATCCGAGCCGGGGCGGACCCGGCACTGGGACGTGCTGGCCGTCGTCGCGCTCGGCGGCGGGCTGGGCAGTGTCGCCCGCTACGGGCTGGCCCGGGGCTGGGCCACTCCGGCCGACGGCTTCCCCTGGGCGACGTTCACCACCAATGTGCTGGGCAGCCTGCTGCTGGGCGCGCTGATGGTCTACGTCGTCGAGGTCTGGCCGCCCTCGCGCTACCGCCGCCCCTTCCTCGGCGTCGGCATCCTCGGCGGCTTCACCACCTTCTCCACCTATATGAACGAGACCCGCGGACTGATCGCCAGCGGGCACCTCTCGCTCGCCGACGCCTATGCGCTGACCAGCCTGATCGCCGGACTCGCCGCGGTCTGGACCGGGATCGCGCTCGCCCGGAGGCTGACCGGGCTCCCGGTGCGGCGCGGGCCCAGCCGCCGCAGCGGGGGCGGCCGGCCCGCCGCGACCCTGCCTTCCGAAGAGCCGTCCGCTGAAGGAGTCTCCCGATGACCCCGCTACTGCACCGCCACCACGAGGACGACCTGGCCGCCGAGCCGCGCGAGGAGCTGTCCGGGACGGCCCTGCGGCTGACCGTGTACCTCGCCGACGGCGAGCAGTTCCACCACCGCCCCGTCTACACCGAGATCGTGCACCGGGCGCACCGTGCCGGGCTGGCCGGGGCCAGCGTGTTCCGGGGGATGGAGGGCTTCGGCCGGAACTCCCGGGCCGTCCACACCTCACGGCTGCTGGACCTGGCCGACAACCTGCCGCTGCTGGTGGTCGTCATCGACACCCCCGAACGCATCCGCGCCTTTGTGCCGGAACTGCGCGAGATCAGCCCGCGCAGTCTGGTCACCGTGGAGGAGATCGAACTCGTCGCCCCCGCGGCACCGCCCGCCGCTACCGGGGGGACGTCCTGATGCCCGTGCTGATGGTCTTCCTCGGCGGGATGGTCGGCGCGCCGCTGCGCTTCCTGGCCGACCGGGCCGTGCAGCGGCGCCATGACAGCGTGTTTCCCTGGGGCACCTTCGCCATCAACGTCACCGGTTCGTTCGTCCTCGGCGCCCTGGGCGCCGCGACCGTGCACCACCACCTCGCGCCCGATCTCGGCCTGCTGCTGGGCACCGGGGTGTGCGGCGGGTTCACCACCTTCTCCACCTTCTCCTACGAGACGGTGCGGCTGATGGAGGACGGCTCGCTGGCCGAGGCCGGGCTGAACGCCGTCGGCAGTCTCGCCCTCGGGCTGGCCGCGGCCGCGCTCGGCTACGCGCTGCTGACCTGGCTGTGAGCCCCCGGTCTGGGTCAATGCCTACCTGAGGGATGGGGATTGCCCCGAGGCCGCCAAGAGGTTAACGTGATCAGCGGTCATGAGTGTCAGCGTCGAGCCCTGGCTTGCTGGCCGGCAACCCTCGTCCGCGGTGGGGTGCTCCAGGTGATGACCCGACAGGACGGCTGTGCCGTCCTGTAAGCGCGAGATCCGATCAGAAAGGCCCCGCCCTGCCATGCCCGCAGAGTCCCTTCGGGAGAGCGCCCCGTCGACGGCCGACCCCCGTCACCCGCTGGACAACCCCGCCCGTGCCGCGCTGCTCGGCCCGCACGCGCACTTCGCCGAGCGCCGGGGGTCGGTGCTCCGCTACCCCTCGGACGTCACGCCGTTCGTGGCCCTGCCGGACGAGCCCGACGAGCAGACCTGGCGTGATGTGGCCGCGCTGCTGGGGCCGGGCGCGGTGGTCCCGGTGGCCGGGATCGAGAGCTCGCCGCCGCCGCACTGGGAGACGGTGATGGACCTCCGCGGGGTGCAGTTGATCGACGACGGCATCGACGCCGCCCCGGACGGCGAGGCGGTCCGGCTGGGCGCGGAGGACGTGCCGGAGATGCTGGCCCTGGTGGAGCACGCCAAGCCGGGACCGTTCCTGCCCCGGACCGTCGAACTCGGCACCTACCTCGGCATCCGCCGCGAGGGCCGGCTGGTGGCGATGGCCGGCGAGCGGCTGCACCCGCCGGGCTTCACCGAGATCAGCGCGGTCTGCACGGCCGACAGCCACCGCGGCCAGGGGCTGGCCACGAGGCTGGTGCTCGCCGTCGCGGACGGCATCCGGGCCCGTGGCGAGATCCCGTTCCTGCATGCGGCGGCCACCAACACCACCGCCATCAGGCTCTATCTGTCGCTGGGGTTCCGGCTGCGGCGTGAGGTGAGCTTTGTGGCGGTGCGGGTTCCCGACGAGGGGCGCGCGTAGTCCGGAGGACGTCCGTCTTCAGGAGGATCCGAAGATTCCGTCATATGCCGGAAGACAATGCCAGGGGCACGGGCTTAGCGTGTGAGTACTGATACGCGACGGCGCGTGGCGGGCGAATTCCCGGATCCAGCAGGGGGCTTGTCGGCTCCGCTGGAGGGAAACTTCTGTGACTGCGAACCCCAAGACGCCCAACCCCAAGACGCCCAGCCCCAGGAAGCTCAAGCCCATCACCTTGTCCAACTGCCCGCTCGACTGGACCGTCCCCGCGCAGCTGCGGCAGCGGGCCGCCGAGCGGCCGGACGCGACGGCGCACCGGGTCGTCGACGGAGCCACGCTGACCCTGGCGGCCTGGGAGGAGTCCTCCAACGCGGTGGCCCGGGGCCTGCAGGACCGTGGTGTGCTCCCCGGCGACCGGGTGCTGCTCCCGTGCTCCACCGCCGACTGGATCGACTACGCGGTGGCCTGGGTCGCCGTGCTGAAGACGGGAGCGGTCGCGGTGCCGGTCTCGCAGGCGGCCGGGGCCGAGCGGACGGCCATGGTGCTCCGGGCGTCCGGTGCCGTCGGCGCGGTGGGGGCGGTCCCCGCGGGACTCCGCTGCAGCTGGTCCGCGAGCGTCGCCGAGCTGGCCGAGGGGCGGTCGACGTCGACGTTCGGGATCGCGACCACCCGGGACGGGATCGCGCTCACCCCCGCGTCCGACGCCGAGATCATCTACACCTCCGGAACCACCGGGGTTCCCAGGGGAGTTGTCGCCACCCACGCCAACATCCTGTACCCGCTGATGCATTCGCTGTCGCGGGACGACAGCACTGCTCTGCACTCGCTCCCGCCAGGGACCACGGTGGGCCAGGGGCTGCTGGTCCAGCCGCTCGGGCCGAGCCCGCACAGCGTTCTGACGCTGCCCCGGTTCAGCCCCGAGGCGCTGCTGCGGGCCGTCGAGCAGTACCGGCCCACCCATGTGGTGCTGGTGCCGGCCATGGCGATCGCGCTGGTCAACGCCGCGGCCCGGGGCTCCTACGAGCTGGGTTCGGTACGTCAGGTCCGCACCACCAGTGCGCCCAGCCACCCGGCCACCCTGGCGCGGCTCGCGGAGCTGTTCCCCACCGCGCGGATCCGCAATGTCTACGCGACCACCGAGTCCTGGCCGCGCCGGATGGGCGCCGACTACGACCCGGCCCGGCCCAAGTCGCTGGGGCGCCCCTCGGCGGGATCACAGCTGCGGATCGTCGGCGCCGACGGCCGGGTCGCTCCGCCCGGGGTGGCCGGGGACGTCCAGCTGCGCAGTGACGCGCCGCAGCGCCGCTACGACGGCGAGACCGGTGCGGGCGAGGCGGGCGACGCTGGAAACGGCGCCTCCCAGGTGTTCCTGGCCGACGGGTGGACCCGCACCGGGGACGTCGGCGTGCTCGACGCGGACGGCTGGTTCTCCCTGGTGGACCGCAACCCGGACCTGATCAACACCGGCGGGCTGAACGTCTCCAGCCTGGACGTCGAGGCCACCATCATGGACTACCCCGGCGTCATCGAGGCGGCCGTGGTCGGGGTCCCGCACCCCGTGCTGACCGAGTGCGTGATGGCCGTGGTCCGGGCCGCGCCCGGACTGGCCACGGAGGCGCTCGGCGCCTATGTGCGGGAGCGGCAGGGGAGGGCGGCGCCGCACCGGATCGTGGTGATGGACGACCTGCCCCGGAACATGCTCGGCAGGGCGGACAAGCGACGTCTCCGCTCCCTGCTCGCCGACGGGTCCGACGCGGACGCCGTCCCCAGTGCAGTAGTTGAACCCAGTCTCCGTCACTAGGACCACAGGTCCTGCGAAGGGAAGGCGCGATGAACCGCAGCCCGATGCCGAGGACGGTCAATGCCTGGCCTCGCAAACACTCCCTGGAGAACCTCCGCGCCGTTCTCGGCGCCCGGTACCGCGGTGCCACGGTGGCCCTGCACGACGTGGAGCTCAAGGACGCCGTCGTCGAGACCAACGCCCTGGTCATGGAGTACGCCCTGGTCTGGCAGAGCAGGATCGGCCGCTACTCGATCGTCGGCCGCTACGCCTCGATCTTCAACACCGACGTCGGCGACTACTGCGGGATAGCCGAGAAGGTCACCATCGGCGCCAGCCCGCACTGGCCGGAACTGCCGACCAGTCATGTCTTCCCGTTCAACGCCGAGTTCGGTTTCTACGAGGGTCCGTGGCCGCAGGTGCCGCGCACGGTCGTGGGCGCGGACGCGTGGATCGGGGCGGGAGCGACCGTGCGGGCGGGAGTCGTCATCGGCTGCGGCGCGGTGGTGGGCGCCGGCGCCGTGGTCACGCGCGATGTCGCCGACTACGAGATCGTGGGCGGCATCCCGGCCCGGCGGATCCGGATGCGGTTCCCCGAGCCGGTCGTCCAGAAGCTGCTGGAACTGCGCTGGTGGGAGTGGCCGCCGACATTGATCAAGGAGAACCTGGAGCTCTTCCGCCAGCCGCTCGGCGCGGACAGCCTCCGCAGGCTGCACGCCCTGGCGGTACGGCCCGGGGAACGGCCTGACGGACCGTCGGCAGCGGCCGGCGGGGAGCCGGCCGGCGATCCCGAGCAGCGTGCCGGGGCCGTGACATGACGCCCGCGCCCAGGCCCGCGATCCGGGCCACCGCCCTGAGCAAGAGCTATGGTCCCACCCGGGCCCTGGACTCGGTGGACCTGGAGGTCCCGGCGGGGACGGTGCTGGCGCTGCTGGGGCCCAACGGCGCCGGCAAGTCCACCACCGTACGCATCCTGACCACCCTCACCTCGCCGGACTCCGGTCACGCCGAGGTGGCCGGCTACGACGTGGTCCGCCAGGCCCGCATGGTCCGCGCCTCGATCGGGCTGGCCGGGCAGCATGCCGCCGTGGACGGTCGGCTCACCGGGCGCGAGAACCTGATCATGGTGGGCCGGCTGCACCGGCTGCCGCATCGCGAGGCCAGGCGGCGCGCCGCCGAACTCCTGGACCGCTTCGACCTGGTGGCGGTCGCCGACCGTCCCGCGCACACCTACTCCGGTGGCGTCCGCCGCCGGATCGACCTGGCCGCCAGCCTGGTCAGCCGCGCCCCGGTGCTGTTCCTGGACGAGCCGACCACCGGCCTCGACCCGCGCAGCCGCTCCGATCTGTGGGACCTGGTGGACGAGCTGGTCGGCAACGGCACCGCGGTACTGCTGACCACGCAGTACCTGGACGAGGCCGACCGGCTCGCCGACCACATCACCGTGGTCGACCACGGCCGAGTGGTCGCCGAGGGCAGTCCCGAGCAGCTGAAGCGCAGCATCGGCTCCGAGCGGTTGTCGGTCCGGGTCCACAAGGCCGAGCAGCTGCTTCCGGTCAGCGAGGCGATGCGGCGGATCGGCGGCCACACCGCCGTCGCCGACCCGGTCGCCAGGGAGGTCACCACCTGCACCGCTGACGGGGCGCGGCTGCTCACCGAGGTCATCCACGGGTTGGACGGCACCGGGATCGTCCTGGACGGCGCCGAGCTGCTCAGACCCTCCCTGGACGACGTCTTCCTGGCGCTCACCCTTCGCGGCGGCCCCGAGTGAGCGCCGCGACCGCCGGGGCCGCGGCCTTCGTCTCCGACACTTCCGTGCTGACCGGGCGCAGCCTTCGGCACTGGTTCAGGCAGCCGCAGCTGGCCCTGCTCTCCACGGTCCAGCCGGTGATCCTGGTGGTGCTGTTCGCCCAGGTCTTCGGCGGCGCGGTGGCCACCCCGGGGATGCGCTACATCGACTTCCTGGTGCCGGGAGTGCTGGTGCAGACCGTCGCCTGGGACAGCACCCAGACGGCGGTCGGCATCGCCGAGGACGTCAGCACCAGCACGGTGGAGCGCTTCCGTTCGCTGCCCATGTCCCCGGCGGCCGCCCTGGCCGGGCGGACCCTCGCCGACGCCTGCCGCAATCTGTTCGTGGTGGTGCTGATGACGGCGGCCGGCGCGCTGGTCGGCTTCCGGCCGCACGGCGGTGCGGCCGGGGTGGTCGCGGCGATCCTGCTGATCGTGCTCTTCGGCTATGCCTTCAACTGGTTCTTCGCGCTGATCGGACTGACCGTGCGGGGCGCCGAGGCGGCGCTCGCGGCCAGCTTCATCTGGGTGTTCCCGCTGATGTTCGCCTCCAGCGCGCTGGTGCCGGTGTCCACCATGCCGGGATGGCTGCGGCCCTTCGCGGCGCACCAGCCGATCTCGCAGGCGGTGGACGCGGCCCGGGCCCTGATGCAGGGTCAGCAGCCGGGGTCGGCGCTGCCGGTCACTCTGGCCTGGACGGCCGGAGCGCTGCTGGTCGCCGTCCCGCTGGCGGTGCGGCGCTACTACCGTTCCGACTGAGATCAGAGCTTCCCGCTTCCCCGTGCGGCAGGTCAGGCTGTCTCCCGCTCCACCAGGGCGAGTTGCAGACTGACCTGCCGTGCGCTGTGCTCCGGGTGCAGCACCTGCGCGGCCAGCAGTTCGGCCGCGGCGCTGCCCGACTCGGCGAACGGCACCCTGACCGTGGTCAGCCCCAGCGCTCCGGCCAGGTCGAGGTCGTCGAAGCCCACGACCGCGATGTCGCCCGGCACCGAGAGCCCGCGCTGCGCCGCGGCCCGCAGCACCCCGCTCGCCAGCGCGTCGTCGTAGGCGAACAGCGCGGTCGGCCGGTCCGGCAGGTCGAACACCTCGCGCGCCGCCCGCATGGCGCCCTCGACACTGTGCGGGACGATCATCTTGACGATGTCGGCCTCGGCCAGTCCGCCCCGGCGCAGCTCTCGGGTGAACCCCTCGAAGCGCTCCTCGGAGGGCGAGCGGTAGAGGTGTGAGACCTGTTCCTCGCCCAGGTAGGCCACCCGGCGGTGCCCCCTGGCCAGCAGATGCCGGGCCACCGACTCCCCGCCGCCGACGTTGTCGACGCAGACGCTGCTGAAGTCGCGGCGCTGGGTCTCCACCAGCACCACGTTCAGCCGCTGCCGGGCCAGGCGTTCGGCGACCTCGTCGGCGATCGGCAGGCCCATGATGATCAGGCCGTCCAGCGCACCGCTCAGCGGCAGGCTGGCCAGCAGCGGGGAGTCGCTGGCGGCGGCCGAGCCGTGGTCGTAGACGACCACGTCGGTGGGGCTCCTGGCGAAGCCGCTGAGCACCCCGTTCAGCCGCAGCGCGAAGGAGGTGTAGGAGGTGAAGGGGGCCAGCACGCCGACCCGGCTGTGGGAGCGCTTGGCCCGGCTGACCGCCTCGGCCCTGCGCTCGAAGCCGAGCCGCTCCGCCACGTCCAGGATCCGGTGCAGCGTCTCCGCCCTGACCCGGCCCGGGTTGTTGAAGGCCAGCGAGACCGTCGAGATGCTCACGCCCGCCTGTGCCGCGACGTCGTAGATAGTCGCTCTCTGACGATTCGTCAAGGCACGAACCCCTTACGATCGAAGTTCTATCGTAGCGCTTTTTTGCGCCAACTGCCCCCATGCGCATATGCGTTGAGCTCACAGTCTATTGACGGCCCCGGACCCGCGTGCTCAACTCAAAGAACTTCGACAGTAGCACTTCGATGATCGGGTGAGGCACTCAGAGAGACACTCGGGCCGGAGGCCACGATGATCAGGATCGGATGGAAACCCACCGCCGTCGTACTGGGATCAGCCCTGCTGGTCACGGCGTGCAGCAGCAGTGCACCGAAGACCGCACCGGTGCCCACCGCCTCGGGCGGGCTGGTCGCCGCAGCGCAGGCCGCGGCCAGTACCGCCGCCGGCGGCAAGCGGCCCGGCGGCACCCTGGACCTCATGGGCGAGCTGACCGGAGCCCAGCTCACCGCCTATCTGGCCACCCTGAAGCCGTTCGAGGACGCCACCGGGATCACTGTCAAGTACGAGACCACGGCCGACCTGTTCGCGGTGCTGCAGACCAGGATCAGCGGCGGCAAGCCGCCCGACGTCGTCTCCGACCCCAGCGCCGGCCAGCTGCAGACCCTCGCCCAGCAGGGCAAGCTGACACCCATCGACTCCTGGCTGAACATGGGCCAGGTCAGATCCCAGTTCCCGGCCGGGCTGCTGAACCTGGGCACCTCCGGCAGCCACCTCTACGGGCTGTTCTACAACACCTCGGTGCAGAACCTGGTCTGGTACGACCCCAAGACCTACACCGGGCCCAACCCGCCCACCAGTTGGGCCCAGCTGCAGACCTGGGCGACCCAGCAGGCCGCGGCCGGGCACACCCCCTGGTGCGTCGGCCTGGAGTCGGGCTCGGCCAGCGGCTGGCCGGGCGCCGCCTGGATCGAGCAGTTCATGCTGCGGCAGGCCGGGACCGCCGCCTACGACTCCTGGTGGCAGGGCAAGCTCGCCTGGTCCTCGCCGCAGGTCAAGGCCGCCTTCCAGGCCTTCGGACAGGTCGCGACCAACCCGAGGATGGTGGTCGGCGCGCCCACCTCGGTGCTCACCACCAGCTTCAGCACCAGCCCCAACGGCCTCTACTCCAAGCCGGCCAAGTGCTCGCTGACCGTCCAGGCGGACTGGTTGGGCAACACCCTGGCGCAGACCGTGCCCGGGGTGACCCCGGTCAACGACATCGACTTCTTCGCCTTCCCGGCCGTCAGTAGTACTGGAGACGGCGGCGTGATCGAGACCTCCGGGGAGATGCTGGCCACCTTCCGGGACACCCCGCAGACCGAGGCCTTCATGCGCTACCTGGCCACTCCGCAGTTCGCCGCCATGGTCGCCTCCAGCGGGCAGTGGCTGGCCGCCAACAAGACCGTCCCGGCGACGAGTTACTCCACCGTGCTGGAACAGCAGGCGGCCCGGACCTACGACAGCGCTCCCGACGTCCGCTACACCGCCCAGGGCTCCATGCCGCTGGCCATGGAGACGGCGTTCTTCAGCGCGGTCCTCGACTATGTGAAGACCCCGGCCCATCTGGACGCGATCCTGGCGGGCCTGGACCGCACCGCAGCCACCGCCTACACCAAGTAGGCCCCGCCGAGCGACTGCTGGAGGGGACGCCGCGATGACGTCGACCACGACCGCACTCCTCGCCGCCGGCGTCACGGTCGGCGTCCCCGTCGCCCTGTTCGGCTACCTCTGGACCGTCGAGAAGCTGCTGACCCCGTTCACGGAACGCACCAGGCGCCGGCTCCGCCCCTGGGCCTGGCTGGCCCCGGCCCTGATCCTGATCGGTGTCTTCCTGTTCTATCCCATGCTCAACACGCTGCTGCTGAGCTTTCGCAGCGCCGACTCCGGCCGCTGGGCCGGACTGGCCAACTTCCGCTACCTGCTCGACGACGCGGAGGCGCACTCGGCGCTGCGCAACAGCCTGATGTGGGTGGTCCTGCTCACCGCCGGATGCCTGCTCTTCGGCCTCGCCATCGCCCTGCTCGCCGACCGGGTGCGCTACGAGGTCGGCGTGAAGTCCATCGTCGTCATGCCCACCGCCGTGTCCTTCGTGGCCGGCGCGGTGATCTGGAAGTTCATGTTCGACTACCAGCCGGCCGGCTACGCCCAGACCGGCACCCTCAACGCCGCCTGGACCACGGTGAGCCGACAGCCACCGGTCGCCTGGCTGGTCGACACCTCCACCAACAACTCGGCGCTGATCACCGTCGGCATCTGGATGACCACCGGGTTCGCCACCGTGATCATCTCGGCGGCGCTGAAGATGGTCCCCGCCGAGCTCGTCGAGGCCGCCCGGATCGACGGCGCCAACAGCCGGCAGCTGCTGCGGCACGTCCTGCTGCCGCAGCTGCGGCCGACCCTCACCGTGGTCGCCACCCTGCTCGCGATCAGCGCCTTCAAGGCGTTCGACGTGGTCTATGTGATGACCAACGGCAACTACCACACCGATGTCATCGCCAACCTGCTCTACCAACAGCTGTTCATCAACCAGGACTTCGGCCGGGCGAGCGCCGTCGCCGTCCTGCTCACCGCGGTGATCTCGCCCATCCTGGCCATCAACGTCCGCACCCTCCGCCGCGAGGGAAGGGAGTAGCCGCTGATGGCATCCAGGCCCCGGGCGCGACGCCTGCCCGTTCATCTGACCCTCCTCGTGCTCTGCGCGGCATGGCTCGTCCCGCTCGTCGGACTGCTCGTCAGCTCCGTCCGCACCCCCTACGACATCACCACCTCGGGCTGGTGGCACGGACTGCTGCCGCCCTACCGCTTCACCGTCGACAACTACACCCAGGTGCTGACGACGGGCGGCCTCGGCCGGGCCTTCGTCAACAGCCTGCTGATCACCGTCCCCGCGGTGACCGTGATGACCTCGGTGGGCGCCGTCGCCGCCTACGCCTTCGCGCGGATGCGCTTCGCCGGACGCCGGACCGTGTTCATCGTCCTGATCGCGCTGCTGGTGGTGCCGGCTCAGATGGCGCTCGCCCCGGTGCTGCGCCTCTACAACACCCTGCACCTGGCCGGGACCTTCCCCGGGATCTGGCTGGTGCACGCCGGCTTCGCGATGCCCTTCGCGGTCTACCTGCTGCGCAACTTCATGGCGGGCCTGCCCGAGGAGGTCTTCGAGCAGGCGGCCGTGGACGGGGCCTCGGCGCCGACCGTGTTCCTGCGGATCGCCCTGCCGATCAGCGCCCCGGCACTGGCGTCCTTCGCCATCTTCCAGTTCCTCTGGGTCTGGAACGACCTGCTGCTGGCACTGATCTTCCTGGGCGGCGACCCGGCCGTGGCCCCGATGACGGTGTCCCTGAGCAATCTGGTCAACGCCAACACCGGCCAGGGCTGGCAACTGCTCACCGCGGCGGCCTTCGTGTCCATGGCCTTCCCCCTGCTGATCTTCCTGACCCTGCAGCGCTACTTCGTCCGGGGCCTGCTGGCGGGCGCCGTCAAGTAGCCGTCGCCCAGTAGCCGAGAACCCAGGAGCCGAGAACCGAGGAGCACCGATGGCCGAGTTCGACCTCCCCCTGGAAGACCTCATCCGCTACCGGCCGGACCGGGACGAACCCGAGGACTTCCGGCAGTTCTGGAAGGACACCTTGTCGGACAGCCGAAGCCGTCCGCTGGACCTGCGAGCCGACCCGGTCGACGTCGGACTGACCCGGCTGACCACCCTCGACGTCTCCTTCAACGGCTACCAGGGGCACCGGGTCCACGCCTGGCTGATCCTCCCGGCCGAGCCGGTCGCCGCCCCGCTGCCCGCAGTGGTCCAGTACCTCGGCTACGGCGGCGGCCGGGGCTGGCCCGGCGACCACCTGCTGTGGGCCAGCGCGGGCTACGCGCACCTGGTCATGGACACCAGGGGCCAGGGCAGCGACACCCGGGACCTGGGCGACTTCTCGACCGCCGCCCCCGGCGAGGTCGCCTTCGTCACCCGGGGCACCCAGGACCACCGCAGCTACTACTACCGCCGGGTCCTGGTCGACGCGGTCCGGGCGGTCGAGGCGGTACGGGAGTTCGGCGCGGTGGACGCCGGCCGGGTCGCGGTCTGCGGCACCAGCCAGGGCGGCGGAATGGCCCTGGCGGTGGCCGCGCTGGAGCCGACGGTGACGGCGCTGATGGTGGACATCCCCTTCCTGTGCCACTGGCCCCGAGCCGTCCGCCTGGCCGAACGCCCGCCGTACGCCGACGTCGCCGCGCTGCTGGCGAGCCGCCCCGAGCGGGCCGAACGCACCCTGGCCACCCTGCGCTACTTCGACGGCGTCAACTTCGCCGCCCAGGCCGAGGTCCCCGCGCTGTTCTCGGTCGCCCTGATGGACCGCACCTGCCCCCCTTCGACGGTGTACGCCGCCTACAACCACTACGGCGGGGAACGGAAGGCCATCACGGTGTACCCGTACAACGACCACGAAGGAGGCGGGTCGCGGCAGAGCCGGATGCAACTGGACTGGCTGGGGACGCTGATGGACATCGGGCCGGCTCAGTAGGGGCCGGCGATCTCGCCGGAGCCGCGGGCCACCAGCCGGGTCGGCAGCACCACCGTGCGCGGGGGCGAGCTGTCGCCGTGGATCCGGGCGAACAGCAGGTGCGCGGCGGTGCTGCCCATGGCCACCGGGTCCTGGGCGATCACCGTGACCGGCGGGTCCAGCTGCTCGGCGAGCACGAAGTCGTCAAAGGTGACCAGCGCGACGGTGGCCGGCAGGGCGGCCCTGACGCCGAGTCCGACGATGCCGTTGCTGGCCAGCACGGCCGTCGGCGGGTCAGGGCGGGCCAGCATCCCGGTCACCGCGGCGGCCGCGTCCGGGCCGAGCCGCAGGCCGTGCCGGACGATCGACGGATCGGCCGGGATCCCCGCGTCCGCCAGCGCGGTGAGGTAGCCGGCGTAGCGCTCCTCGATGGTCCAGATGTCCAGCCGGTCGCCCAGGTAGGCGATCCGGCGGTGGCCGTGCGCGATCAGATGGGCGATCGCCTGGTTCGCCGAACCGCGGTTGTCCACCACCACGGTGTCGGTCTTCAGTCCGGAGGCGGAGCGGTCCGCGCAGACCACCCGGGTGCCGGTGGCGACCGCGTTGCGCAGGAAGCGGTGGCTTCCGGCCACCGGGATCAGGATCAGCCCGTCGATCCGGCGCGAGGTGAACGCCGAGACCACCTCGCGCTCGCGGACCGGGTCGTCCCGCGAGGAGCCGATCAGCACCACGCTGCCCTGCCGCCGGGCCACGTCCTCGACCGCGGAGGCCAGCGAGGCCATGAACGGGTCGGCGACATTGTCGAGCAGGATGCCGACGGTCTGGGTGAGCTGGCCCTTGCGCCGCAACTGCCGGGCCACGTCGTCGCGCTGGTAGCCCAGCGAGCGGATGGCGCGGTGCACCCGGGCCGCGGTCTCGGGCATCACCCCGCGCTCCCCGTTGACCACCCGGGAGACCGTCATGGCGCTGACACCGGCCTGCCGGGCGACGTCCTTCATGGTGGGCCGAACCGTCATGACCCGGCCCCCTCCGGCGAGATCGAACGGTAACGATACAACGCCTGCAAGGCTATTGACGTCGCATCAGACCGAGGTTGAGGATCGGAGCGCTGTTAACGATACCAAGCTGACAACGATGTCGACAGGAGTGGCAACGATGCCCGACCCCCTGCTTGCGGCACGCGGCGTGGTGAAGCGGTTCGGACATGTCCAGGCCCTGCAGGGCGCGGACTTCACCGCCTACGCGGGCGAGGTCGTCGCGCTCATCGGCGACAACGGGGCGGGGAAGTCGACACTGGTGAACATCCTCTCCGGGGTGGTCCAGCCGGACGGCGGGGAGATCAGCGTCGAGGGGCGGCCGGTGAGCTTCACCGGCCCGATGGACGCCCAGCGGCACGGCGTCGAGACCGTCTACCAGGACCTCTCGCTGGCCCCGCACCTCGACGCCGCCGCCAACCTCTACCTGGGGCGGGAGATCCTGCGCGGCGGATTCCTGCGCCCCTTCAAGGCGCTGGACCGGCCCGCGATGCGTCGCGCGGCCGTCCAGGCGTTCTCCGAACTGGGGGTGACCCTGCTGGACGTCGGCGCGCCGGTGGGCGAACTCTCGGGCGGGCAGCGGCAGTCGGTGGCCGTCGCCCGCGCGGTGGCCTTCGCCCGCAAGGTCATCTTCATGGACGAACCCACCGCCGCACTGGGCGTGGTGCAGCGCGGACGGGTCCTGGACACCGTCCGCCGGGTCCGTGACCGCGGCGTGGGCGTGGTGCTGATCAGCCACAACATGCCGGAGGTGCTGTCGGTCGCGGACCGGGTCGAGGTGCTGCGGCTGGGCCGCAGGGTGGCCTCGTTCCGGGCGGCGGACAGCTCGATCGAGGAGCTGGTCGGCGCGATGACCGGATCGCTGGACGAACCGGACGGCGGCAACGGCGGCAACGGCGATGGGGGCGCAGAGAAGTGACTGGGTATCAACTTCCGGAGTGGGCCCGCCGGGCCCTGCGCCGCAACGAGGCCTGGACCTTCGCCATCCTGGTGGTGCTGGTCGCCTACTTCTCCATCTCCGCCCCGGGGAAGTTCTTCACCGTCTACGACATCACCCAGATCGCCGTCAACGCCGCCATCTACCTGGTGCTCGGCGTCGGCATGACCTATGTGATCATCACGGCCGGCATCGACCTCTCCATCGGCTCGGTGCTGGTGCTGTCCGCGGTGGCGGCCGGCGAGTACACCATCCACCACGGTGCGGCGGGAGCCGGCTGGGACACCGTCGCCGTCAGCATCGTGATCGCGCTCGCGGTGGGCGCCGCCTGGGGTGCGCTGCAGGGGGCCCTGGTAGCGACGGGCAAGATCCCGGCGCTGATCGTCACCCTCGGCGGCCTCGGCGCCGCCCTCGGCCTGGCCGAGATCGCCACCGGCGGCCAGGACCCGTCCGGCGCCGCCGCGGCGCACCTGCAGAACAGCCTGGGCTACGGGAAGGTGCTCGGCATCCCCTGGCTGGTGGTCCTCGCCGCCGTGGTCACCGTCGTCTTCGGACTGCTGCTCGGCGGAACCCGGTTCGGCGTGCACACCTTCGCCATCGGCTCCAACCCGGCCGCCGCCCGCCGGGCCGGCATCCCGGTCGGCCGGCACCTGGTGAAGGTGTACGCGCTGATGGGGCTGCTGGCCGGGCTCGGCGCGGTGATGTGGCTCGCCTCCTACGGGACCACCTCCATCGCCGGGCACTCCACCGACAACCTCAAGGTCATCACCGCGGTGGTGCTGGGCGGAACCAGCCTCTTCGGCGGGCGCGGCTCGGTGCTGGGCACGGTCATCGGCGTGTTCATCCCCGCGGTGCTCACCACCGGCCTGATCGTCGTCGGCGTCCAGCAGTACTGGCAGGACGTGGCGGTGGGCGCGGTGCTGGTCGGCGCGGTCTACCTGGACCAGATGCGCAAACAGACCCGCGAACGGATCTGAGCGGATCCGAGCGGACCTCAGCAGTCACAACCCCTCGGCAGAAGGAGATCGGACGCGATGGGAACGACGGCACGAGACAACACAAGAACCCTGCTGGCGCTGGGCGCCGCGGCCGCACTCGCCCTGACCCTGTCGAGCTGCAGCTCGGGCTCCGGCGGCTCGGGCGGCGGCTCCAAGAGCATCACCCTGATCACCGGCGTGAAGAGCGACCCCTTCTACATCACCATGACCTGCGCGGCCCAGGCCGAGGCCAAGGCCAAGGGCGTCGGCTTCACCGCCGACGGCTCCGCACAGTGGGACGTCTCGGTGCAGCGCCCGCTGATCGACTCGGTGGCGGCGGCCAAGCCCGCCGGGCTGCTGGTGTCACCGGTGGACACCACCGCGCTGACCCCCTCGCTCAAGCAGATCCAGAACGCCGGGACGAAGGTCGCCCTGGTGGACACCTCGGTGACCGACCCCTCCATCGGCATCACCCGGATCTCCTCGGACAACGTCAAGGGCGGCCAGGTCGCGGCGGACGCGCTGGCCAAGCAGATGGGGGAGAAGGGCTCGGTGATCGTGATCAGCGTCAAGCCGGGCGTCTCCACCACCGACGACCGGATCAAGGGCTTCACCCAGGAGATGGCCAAGTACCCCGGCATTTCAGTGATCCCCACCCTCTACGACAACGACCTCCCGGCCACCGCCGCCTCGCAGATCCAGTCCACCCTCGCCGCCCACCCCGACCTCGGCGGGGTGTTCGCCGGCAACACCAACACCGCCCAGGGCATCGCCACCGGGCTCAAGCAGGCCGGCAAGCAGGGCACGGTGAAGGTCGTCGCCTTCGACGCCGAACCGGACGAGGTCACCGCGCTGAAGGCCAACACCATCCAGGTGCTGGTCGCCCAGGACCCGGCGGCCATCGGCACCCAGGCCGTCGACCAGCTTGTCGACTCCTTCAACGGCAAGCCGGTGACCGCCTCCATCGGCACCACCATGGTGGCCATCACCCAGCAGAACATGAACGACCCGGCCGTCAGCAAGTACTTCTACAAGGCCGCCTGCTGATCGGCGGAGACATAGTTCACCCGACGTCCTGGGTGGTCGTCGTATGCTCCCTGGCATGACCACCCAGTACGGCACCCGTCCCACCATGAAGGACGTCGCGGCCAGGGCACGGGTCGGACTGAAGACCGTCTCCAGGGTGGTCAACGACGAGCCCGGCGTCACCCCGGAGACCGCGGCCCGGGTCCGCAGCGCCATCACCGAGCTGGGCTTCCGCCGCAACGACAGTGCCCGGATGCTCCGCAAGGGCCGCACCGCCAGCGTGGGACTGCTGCTGGAGGACATCGGCGACCCCTTCTACTCGGTGCTCAGCCGGGCGGTGGAGGCGGTCGCCCGATCGCACGGGTCGCTGCTGTTCACCGGCTCCAGCTCGGAACACCCGCAGCGCGAGCGGGAGTTGGCCCTGGCCTTCTGCGCCCGCCGGGTGGACGGACTGGTCATCGTGCCGGCCGGGGACGACCACCGCTATCTGCTGCCGGAGCTGGAAGCCGGGACGGCAGCCGTCTTCGTGGACCGGCCGGCCGAGCGGATCGAGGCCGACGCCGTGCTCAGCGACAACGCCGGCGGCGCCCGGGAGGGCACCTGGCACCTGATCCGTCAGGGCCACCGTCGGATCGGCTTCCTCGGCGACCAGCCGCAGATCCACACGGCGGCCGAACGGCTGCGCGGCTACCGGGGGGCCATGGCCGCGGCCGGACTGCCGCTGGACCCCGACCAGGTGGCGATGGGGCCCACCGACCCGGCGACCGTCGCCGCCGCGCTGGACCGGCTGACCTCGGGGCCACGGCCGGTCACCGCCCTGCTCACCGGCAACAACCGGATCACCCTCGAAGTACTGCGGCGGCTACCACTCCTGACGTACCGTCCGGCCCTGGTCGGTTTCGACGACCTGGAACTGGCCGAGCTGCTGGTCCCCGGCCTCACCGTGGTCGCCCAGGACCCTGCCGCCCTGGGCCACACCGCCGCCGACCTGCTCTTCCGCCGCCTCGACGGCGACACCGGCCCGCCCAGGACCGTCCGCCTCACGACCCGGCTGATCGCGCGCGGCTCCGGCGAGACGGCCGTGCCCTGAAGGGTGGTTGACGGGGACGGGTCGTAACCTTTGGGCCGACGGCGGGGTTGCACAATTCCGTGCAACGAATGCAATCCGCGTTGGCCGGTCGCGCACGGCTCCCGCTGTGGTTCTGCCTCATCGCGGCGGCCTTCACCCTGATCCAGCTCTCCCAGGTCACCGCGAGGGCATCGCCCGACACCACACAGTATGTGTCGTACAGCCTGATGCTGTCGGGCGAGAGCCGCGAGCAGGCGGCGGCCGACACGATGAGGTTCTTCTGCGCCAGCCGCGAGGCCCAGGCGGCGGAGGCGGCACGGCTGGACGTCAGGGAGTTCGACGTGCCGCAGCACAACGGCCGGGTGTACGCGCAGTGCCTGGCCCAGCAGCAGGCCACCGTACGGGCCGTCGAACGCCGGGGCGGTGTCAGCGGCTATATGTCGCTGTTCTCCAGCCCCCGCATGTCGGCGATCTACGTCGGACGTCCCGGCTACGCCGTCTTCCTCATGCCCTACCTCGCCGCCCTCGGGATCGCCTGGGGGCTCTGGGCGGCAGCGGTGACGGTGACCGTGGCCGCCGCCGCCCTGGTGGTGGCGCTGCTGCGGACTGTGGGCGCGACGGTTCCGGTCGCGCTGGCGGGGGAGGTCCTGTACTTCCTGACGCCGATCGGCGGACAGGCCATGCGCCCGCTCTCCGAGGGCCTGATGCTCGTCGGGGTGGCCGCGGTCGCGCTGGGCTGTGTGCGGGTGCTGCACGACGATGCGCGGTCGCTGCGCTGGGTGTGGTGCGTGCTCGCAGGGTTCGCGCTCACCGCCGTCACCAAGTACTCGCAGGCGTTGTTGCTGGCCGGCTGCCTGATGACGGTGCTGCTGGCGCTCCTGCTCCGGCGACGGCTGCGCCGGGACCCGGTCCCGCGAGGTGTCCCCTTGCTGATCCTGGTGGGGGCGGTGGTCGTGGTCGGGGTGCAGTTGGCGGTGCAGGCACTCCATCTGCCGTCGGGGCGGGAGAGCATGCAGGATCTGCTGACCTCGCACTTCACGGTTCCGGACGTAGCCTCGCCCTGGCGCGGTCTGCTGCTGCTGGACCGCAGCTTCTGGATGGACTGGATGCGGCGGCAGTTCACCGACCCGCTCACCACGGTGCTGCTGCTCGCCGGGGTGTGGGGCGTGTGGCGCGGAGGGCGCGTCGTCGCGACGGTCGTGTTCACGGTGGCCGCTGCCGGGCTGCTCAACCAGGCGGGCCATCCGCTGGTCGGGGAAGGGCTGCGGTTGATGGTGCTCACCTGGTTCCTCCCCGTGGTCGGACTGCCGCTGCTGTGGATGGACCGGACGCGGCCCGTTGTCAGTGCCGGGTGGAACACTCTCGGGCATGGACGAAGACAAGGCCAAGGCCGACCTGATCCGCTATCTCCAGACCGCCCGCGACGCCCTGCTGTGGAAGCTGGACGGGCTCTCCGAGTACGACGTCCGGCGCCCGATGACGCCGACCGGCACCAACCTCCTGGGGCTGGTCAAACATGTCGCCTGGCTGGAGCTGGGCTACTTCGGCGATACGTTCGGCCGTCCTTTCGAGACGCAGCCGCCCTGGTCCGATGACGATGCGGAACCCAATGCCGACATGTGGGCCAGTGCCGACGAGTCGCGCGAGGAGATCGTCGGCCTCTACCACCAGGCGTGGAAGCATGCGGAGGCGACGTTCGCCGCGCTGCCGCTGGACGGTGTCGGCCAGGTGCCGTGGTGGCCCGCCGAGCGGAGCGAGGCGACGCTGCACCGGATCCTGATCCACATGATCGCCGAGACCCACCGGCACGCCGGCCACGCCGACATCGTCCGGGAGTTCATCGACGGCTCTGCCGGCCTCCGCGAGGACAGCCACAACCTGGCACCGCACGGTGCCTCCTGGGAGGAGTACCGGGGCCGCCTGGAGCAGGAGGCCAGGAAAGCAGGGGGCCTGTCGTAACGGGATGGACACGGTTGGCGTGGATCGTGAAGAACTTGTGTTCGCATCGAAGTCCGGCAACTACCTTGGGGCCCTTCATTGTTGGGACAACGGGGGTCTCGATGACAGTAAGCCCGGCGCTGAAGGTGCTGGTTCTGGACGACTGCCCCACGGCGGAGATCCTGCTCTGGGGTGATCTGGACGCGACTGCGGACGGTGTACTGGCGGAGGTCGTGGCCGGGATCCTGATCGACCCGCAGGTCCTGCGGATCGAGGTGGACGTCGCCGGGCTGGCGTATGTCGACGCCTGCGGTGTGGCGGCGCTGTTCCGGGCCAAGTTGCGGGCCGCGAACTTCGGGGTCTGCCTGCGTCTGGTGCGGGTGCGTCCGCCGCTGCACCGGCTGCTGGACTGTGCGGAGGTGTGGCGCTCGCTCGCCGATCCCGAGCAGGGGTGATAGGGATCGCGCCATTTTCCCGGGTGGCTGGTACGTGAGGGCGGGGGGACCCGCGGGGCACAGGCGGGCCTGATAAAGTCGTTGATCATTCATCAGAACGACGCTCCGGGAGCGAACATGGCGGATTCGACGGAGTGGATGAAAGCCGGTCCGGACGGGCCGCCGCCCAGGATCGACCTGCGCACGGACGTGGCGCACACGGCCCGGATGTACGACTACTTCATCGGCGGCAAGGACAACTTCCCCGCCGACCGCGAGGCGGGCGACAAGGTCATCCAGAACGCGCCGTTCGTGACCCACGCGGCCCGGGCCAACCGCCGCTTCCTGCACCGCGCCGTCCGCCAGTTGGCCGCCGAGCACGGGATCCGCCAGTTCCTGGACATCGGCACCGGCATACCGACCTCCCCCAACACGCATGAGATCGCCCAGGCGGTGGATCCGGCCGCGCGGGTGGTCTACGTCGACAACGACCCGATGGTGCTGGCCCATGCGCGCGCCCTGCTCACCACCGCCAAGCCGGGCCGCACCGCCTACATCGACGCCGACCTGCGCGACCCCGCCGCCATCCTGTCCTCGCCGCAGCTCCTCGAAACGCTGGACCTGGACCGGCCGGTGGCGCTGATGCTGATCGCGATCATGCACTTCATCCCCGACGACCAGAACCCGTACGGCCTGGTCGACGAGCTGCTGCAGGCCCTCCCGGCCGGAAGCTTCCTGGCGCTCTCGCAGGTCACCCATGACTACGCCCCCGACGAATGGGGCGCGGTCGAGGCGACCTACGCCGCCGCCGGAATCCGCACGAAGATCCGCAACCACGCCGAGGTCGCCAAGTTCTTCGACGGCCTGGAGGTCCCCGCGCCCGGCGTCGACCTCATCTCCCGCTGGTGGCCGGAACCCGCCGACAGCCCCTTCGCCACCCTCACCGACGCCGAGATCTCCTCCTACGGCGCGGTCGGCCGCAAGCCGGGACCGGCCTGACGGACCTGTCGAGTGGCCGAGGGGTGCCGACGGGAGCAGGATCGAGGTGACCGAGCTTCGACCTGGAGAGGTGTCCGCCATGGCTGTCGGACCTGTGGAGTACCTGGTGGTCGCGTTCCCGGGATCCCGGTTCCGGGGTGATCTGCTGCCGGAGCTGAAGAGACTGGTCGACGGGGGTGTCATCCACATCCTCGACCTGACCTTCGTCAAGCGCGACGACGACGGTGTGGTGAGCTTCCTGGAGCTCGACTCGCTGGAGGCGGACGAGGCGGCGATGTTCGACCACCTCGACGGCGAGGTCGGCGGGTTGCTGAGCGAGGAGGACCTGGTGGTGATGGCCGAGGAGATCCCGGCGGGATCCTCGGCCGCGCTGTTGGTGTGGGAGAACACCTGGGCCGCTCCGCTGACTGAAGCGATCCGGGCGGCGGGCGGAGTGCTGGTGGCCCATGAGCGGGTCCCCGAGGCGCTGGTGGAACTGGATCTGCAGGCGATCGCCCGGGAAGGGGCGCTGTCATGATCGGTCGACGCGGCGGCCGGGGCGGTCGCCCCGGACTCATCGGCGTGGCGGCCCGCACCGCGGTCGTGGCCGGAACGGCCTCCTCGGTGAGCGGGCGCGTCGCAGCACGCCAGCAACAGCAGGCGGCGGTCCACCAGGCTCCGGCAGCCGCCGCCGAACCGGAACCCGCTCCGGCTGAGGCGACCTCGCCGGCCCTCGACGACCAGGCGCTGTCCAACCTGGAGCGGCTCGGCAGCCTCTACGCCAAGGGCATGCTCTCCGAAGCCGAGTTCGCCGCCGCGAAGCAGCGCGTCCTGGCACCCTGATCTCCCAATGGCGGGCCCGCGTCACGCTATTGTCGGTGCGGTGATCAGTGAAAACTACCAGGCGCTGTACACGGCGATCGCTGGTTCCGCGGCCGGGCTCACCGGGCTGCTCTTTGTGGCCATGTCCGTTGCGCCGCGGAACGTCACGCCCGAGCATCCGGTGGTCATCCAGCAGGTGCGCGCCGCCGCTTCGCTCGCGGCGTTCACCAATGCGCTCGCGGTCTCGCTGTTCGGCCTGGTGCCCGGGAACCATGTCGGGTATCCGGCCATCGTGGTCGCCTGCGGCGGCATCTTCTTCACCGCCGCGGGTGTTCGGTCGATGATGTCCGAATCCCGCTCGCTGTGGCGGATACGGCGTCAGTTCGGGTTGGTCTTCCTGCTCCTGCTCACTTTCGGGTTCGAGCTCGTCAGCGGCATCGAACTGGTCCGGAACCCCGAGAGCGTCGCGGCCGCCGAGACCCTGGGCAACCTCCTGGTGGGACTGCTGATCATCGGTATCGCCCGGGCGTGGGAACTCATCGGCGACCGGGACACCGGCATCATCGCCTCGATCGCGGTGCTCACGGGCCGTGAGCGCAGTCCGGCCGTCCCGCCCGCCCCGAAGAGCGCGCCCGAAGCCCCGGAGTGATCCGGGAGGATCAGGTCACGCGCTACCGCAGCTCGCGGCGGACCACCAGGCGGAGGCCGGTCCAGGTCGCGTCGATGGCGCACACCTTGTTGTCGACCAGGCCGGTCGGCAGCGCGATCTCCCGCACCACGTCCTCGGTGACCTCGGTGGGCACCTTCGAGCTGCGCTTGGGCCAGGCGATCCAGAGGCCGGCGGCCGGTGTCATCAGCGGGCGTGCCGACCTGACGGCGTCGGCCACCTCGGCGCGGAGCAGGGTGAAGGCGACGACGACGTCGAAGGGCTCGGTCCCGTGCAGGCCGGTGGACAGGCTCACGCCGCCGGGCAGCGGGTCGAGGAGCGCCTCGAAGCGGGCCGGGGCGGCAAGCAGGGCGACCCTGGTCTCCGGCTTGATGCCGAGCTTGCGGGTCAGCGGAGTCGCGGGGTTTTCGGGCACCCGCCAACGATCGTCCAGCGGAATCCGCCGTGCAAGTCCGGCGCGCTCGCCAGGGACGGTCGTGGGATGCTATGCCAGGGGCTATGCCGATGCCCGTTGCGATCTCCGTCGAGGACCTGGCCGCCGGTGCGGCCCACGCCCCGCTGCTGGCCGGGGACGGCGCCGTGGTGGACCCGTTCGTGCTCGTCGACCTCGACGGCCGTCCCGGCCCGGGCGGCGACGGGGCGGTGCTGCGGCGTGCCGTCGAGCGGGCGGGGGAGTGCGATCGGCTGCTGGTCGGCATCACCGAGGGGTCGCCGTCGTCCGCGCCGGGTCCGCTGGTCGAGGCGCTGGACCTGACCCTCGCCACCCGTGACGACGGTGACGTACGCACGGTCGCCGTCGACGACCCCGGGGCCGAGGCCCGTGCGCTGTACGCCAACGTGCTCGCTCATCCGCAGGCCGCCCTGGTGCTGGGCCGACTGCTCAGGGTCGGTCCGCGGCTGACCGTGGGCGAGGCCCTGGACGCCGAGTCGCTGGCCTACTCCACCCTGCTGGGCGGCCAGGAGTTCGCCCGCTGGCTGGCGGCGCGGGCAGACAGGCCGGCCCCGCCCCCGGCGCCCGCCGGGACCGTACTGGTGCGGCGGGACGCGGACACCCTGCGGCTCACCCTGAACCGGCCCGAGCGGCGCAACGCCCACGGCCGCGAACTGCGCGACGCGCTGGTCTACGCGCTCGCGATCGCGGAGGCGGACCCCACGGTGGCCGAGGTCATCCTGGACGGCAACGGTCCCAGCTTCTGCTCCGGCGGCGACCTCGCCGAGTTCGGGACGGCCCCGGACCTGGCGACGGCGCACCTGGTGCGGACCCGGGCCGGTGCGGCCGCCCCGCTGCACCGGCTCCGGGACCGGATCACGGTGCGGGTGCACGGCAGCTGCGTCGGCGCCGGCATCGAACTCCCCGCCTTCGCCGCCCGGATCGTCGCAGACCCCGGGATCTGGTTCCTCCTGCCCGAGCTGGGCATGGGCCTGATCCCGGGCGCCGGCGGCACGGTCAGCATCCCCCGCCGCATCGGCCGCTGGCGCACCCTCCACCTGGTGCTGTCCGGCACCCCGATCGCGGCGGACCGGGCGCTGGACTGGGGGCTGGTCGACAGCCTGGAGCGGGTCGAGCCGGCCGAGCGGGTGGATCAGCCGCTCGGCAGGCGGCTCGGCTGAGGCGTGGATCACCAGGACGGACTGTGGCGGACGGGGCCGAGAAGCGGAAACCTGTTGTGCAGCACCCCGATGCCCGCCAGTCCACTGACGTACTGTCACCGCACCTCGGAGGAATCTCAGATGACCGGATCCCAGCACCATGCCAGGGACACCGCCGCGCTCGCGCTGCGGGCCACGCTCGGACCGATGCTCTTCGTCCACGGCTGGAACAAGGTCTCCGGGCCCGGCGGCCTGAAGGGCACGACGGGGTGGTTCGAGTCGCTCGGGCTCAGGCCCGCCGCGGTGCACGCCCGGATGGCGGCCGGGACCGAGATGGCGGCCGGGGCCGCGCTCACGGTGGGCCTGGCCAATCCGCTGCCCGCCGCGGCGGCCGTCGGGCTGATGGCGGTGGCGGCCCGGACCGACCACCGGGGCAAGGGCTTCTTCGTCTTCAAGGGCGGCTGGGAGTACACCGGAGTGGTCGCCGGCGCCGCGGTGGCCCTGGCCGCCCTGGGCCACGGCCGCTACTCGGTCGACGGCCTGCTGAAGCGACGCAGCGAGGGACCGGTGCCGGCCCTGCTGGCGGCCGGTCTCGGCGCCGCCGCGGCCGCAGGGCTGCTGGCGCTTTCCTACCGGCCGGAGGCCGAGAAGCCAGAGCCGGAGGACCTCAAGCCGGAAGACCTCAAGCCCGCGGAATCCGCCGAAGCGGACGCGGAGTGACCGGCACCGCCCGCAACACCGACACGACCCGCTGGGTCGAGCTGGCCGAGGTCGACAACGTCAGGGATCTCGGCGGCCTGCCGGTGCAGGGCGGCGGCTCCACCCGCCGCGGGGTGCTGTTCCGGGCGAGCACCCCGCAGGAGGCGACGCCCGCCGATGTCGAGGTGCTGCTCGACCGGCTCGGGCTGCGCACCGTCGTCGATCTGCGCGGTCCGCGCGAGTCGGAGCGTGAGGGCCACGGGCTGTTGGAGGCGGCCGCGGTGCGCCGAGTCAACCTGCCGGTCCGGCAGGCCAAGGGGGTGCCCGCCGACGCGGTGCCGGACGTCAGCGGCAGCCGGCTGACCGACTTCTACCTCGCCATGCTCGCCGGCAGCGGCCCTTCCCTGCTGGCCGCCGCCCGGATCGTCGCAGACCCGGAGCAGCACGCCGTGCTGTTCCACTGCGCCGTCGGCAAGGACCGCACCGGGCTGCTCGCGGCGGTGCTGCTCGACGCGGTCGGGGTGCCCGCCGATTCGATCGCCGACGACTACGCCCTCAGCGGCTCCCGGACCGCCCGCATCGGCGAGCGGCTGGCACGGCTGCCCTCGTACCGCCAACTACCCTCGGTGGAGCACGGACTGATGTCCGCGGACCCCGAGGTGATGCACCGGTTCCTGGAGATCCTGCAAGCGGACTCGGGGGGCGGTGCGGGCTGGCTGCTCCGCCAGGGGCTGGCCGAGGCGGAGCTGCGCGCCCTGCGGACGGCGCTGGTCGAGGGGTAGGCCGCGCGGGCCCCCGGTCAGCCCCGCTTGACGGCCACTCCGCCGTACATGGCGATGTCCTGGTCGCGGATCTGCGGGGCGTCCTGGTCCGGCCGCCAGTGGTGGACCAGGGTGACCCCGGGGTCGAGCAGGTCGTAGCCGTCGAAGAAGGCCAGCGACTCCGCCCGGTCCCGGATCTGCAGCGGGATGCCGCGGGCGTTGTACTCGCGGCCGACGCCGCCGACGCCCACCGGGTCGGTGTCGCCGGTGAAGACGGTCAGCGCCAGGAAGCTGCCCGGGGCCAGCTCGTCCATGATCCGCCGCACGATGCCCTGCGGGTCGTCCTCGTCCAGGATGAAGTGCACGATCGCGATCAGGGACAGGGCCACCGGCTGCTTCAGGTCCAGCACCTCGCGCAGCCGCGGGGCTCCGATGATCGAGTCGGCGTCGCGCAGGTCGGCGTCGATGTAGCAGGTGCTGCCCTCGGTGGTGCTCGACATCAGGGCCCGGGCGTGGGTCAGCACGATCGGGTCGTTGTCGACGTAGGCGATCCGCGACTCGGGGGCGATGCCCTGGGCTATCTCGTGCACGTTGGGCGAGGTGGGGATGCCGGTGCCGATGTCCAGGAACTGGCGGACGCCGTGCTCCTCGGCCAGGTGCTTGATCACCCGCTGCATGAAGGTGCGGGTGGTGCGCATCGAGATCGGCAGGGCCGGCCAGGCCTTCACCGACGCCTCGGCGGCGACCCGGTCGGCCTCGAAGTTGGTCTTCCCGCCGATGAGGTAGTCGTAGACCCGGGCCGAGTGCGGGACGTCCATGCGCAGGTCGACGCCGGGCGAGCTGTCGTCCTGCGGCTTCTGCTCCACCGGGTCCATGCCTGACATCAATTCGCCTCTTCCGTCTGCCTGACGAGAACTCTGCCTGCTGAGAGCTGACACCAACTCCAGTGGTAGCAAGTCGTGCTGTGCATGCTAACGGTGGAACCTGATCGATGGTGGTCGGTTTCACGGTCCGGAGGTGAGGGCTTTCTTACGAGTCGTCATGTATAGATAGTTTCCAAACCGTTGACCTGTTCGAGATCAAGGCGTAAACAATGTGGGGTCACCCCAGCTGCCCGACATGCCCATGTCGGCAATCGGCGCAACACCCCACGGAGGCCTGGTTGTTGGGCGCTATCTGAGTGTCGCGATTGTTAGCGCTAACAAGATTCCGCCGCCGCCGGACCGGCTGGGCGTGTTCGTGATGCCTCCGATCAGCGGGTTTTGCATGCCGTGACCGTCCCTGACGTCGTGTTAGCGCTAACACAACGGTCCTTCACGCTCTGGATGAGAGGTTCGCAGTGATTCTCCGGCACCTGAGAAAGGCACTCCTGGCCGCGGGCACGATCGTCACGCTCGTCGCCGCCCTCCTGATCGGCACGGCCGGGACGTCGCAGGCCGCGACCTCCCTGCCCTGTGACATCTACGCCGCCGCGGGGACGCCTTGCGTCGCCGCGCACAGCACCGTGCGCGCGCTCTTCGCCGCCTACAGCGGCTCGCTCTACCAGGTCAAGCGGGCCTCGGACTCCACCACCACCAACATCGGCACGCTCGCCGCCGGCGGCTACGCCAACGCCGCCGCCCAGGACACCTTCTGCGCCAACACCACCTGCATCATCACCGAGATCTACGACCAGACCTCCGAGCACAACAACCTCACCATCCAGGGTCCCGGCGGCAACGGCGGCCAGGACGTCGGCGCCGCCGCCAACGCGCTGCCGGTGACGGCCGGCGGCCACTCCGTCTACGGCGTCTATGTGGCGCCCGGGGTCGGCTACCGCAACAACAGCACCACCGGGGTGCCCACCGGCAGCACCGCCCAGGGCGCCTACATGGTCGCCTCCGGCACCCACGTCAACAGCGGCTGCTGCTTCGACTACGGCAACGCCGAGACCTCCGGCACCGACACCGGCAACGGTCACATGGACGCGATCAACTTCGGTACCGAGTGCTGGTTCTCGCCCTGCACCGGCTCCGGCCCCTGGGTCCAGGCGGACCTGGAGAACGGCCTGTTCGCCGGCGGCAACGGCTCCAACACCAGCAACCTGGGCAACTCCAGCGCCTTCGTCACCGCCCTGCTGAAGAACAACGGCACCAGCACCTACGCCATCAAGGGCGGCAACTCCCAGTCCGGCTCCCTCGCCACCTGGTACAACGGCTCGCTGCCCACCACCGGCGGGTACATCCCCATGAGCCAGGAGGGCGCCATCATCCTGGGCACCGGCGGCGACAACAGCAACTCCTCGGCCGGCTCCTTCTTCGAGGGCGTGATGACCACCGGCTACCCGACCGACGCGGCCGACAACGCGGTCCAGGCCAACATCGTCGCGGTCGGCTACGCCACCCCGGCGTCCGCGAGCGGCGCGGTGCACGCGGTCGGCGCGAGCAAGTGCCTGGACGTGCCGGGCTCCAGCACCACCGCCGGGGTCCAGCTGCAGATCTACACCTGCAGCGGCGGAACCAACCAGGCCTGGACGCACACCTCCGCCGGTCAGCTGACCGTCTACAGCGGCAGCTCGACCCTCTGCCTGGACGCCGCCGGCGCGAAGACCACGGCCGGCACCAAGGTGGAGACCTGGACCTGCAACGGCGGGACCAACCAGCTGTGGACGCTGAACTCCAACGGCACCATCACCGGCGTCCAGTCGGGCCTGTGCCTCGACGTGACCGGGGCGAGCACCAGCAACGGCGCCCTGGCGGAGCTGTGGACCTGCAACGGCGGCAGCAACCAGCAGTGGACGCTCGGGTAGCGCCCGGGGCCCAGAGCGGCCGACTGTGCCCGATAAAGAATCGCCCACCTGATCCAAGATTTCGGGAATAGGTGGAGGAAGTCCTCCGGTTGACCCATAAGACAAGGCTGTAGTCCGGCTGTGCCACCGCACAGCCGGACGCGCCGGGCCGGCACTGGAGGCGAATCGATGAGCATCATGACGCACGGCACCCACCGTCCGCGTGCGCTGCCGTCCAGCGCCTGGATCCGGGTGGTGGCGGGGGCCGTCGCCCTGCTGGGGGACGCGGCCGCGACCGTCCTGATCACCAACCACCGGTTGCCGGTCGCCGTCGCCAGTGTCTCGCTCGCGGTGCTGGCCTGGTACGCCCTGCAGCGGCTCACCGAGCGACGCTCCCAGCCCCGGAGGCCCGGCGCCTCGACCGAGGGGTGAGCGGGATGAACCCCACCGCGATCGTCGACGCTGCGGGTTTCTGGTCCTACGCCGTCGTCTTCCTGCTGACAGCCGCGGAGACCAGCGCCTTCTTCGGCATCCTCATGCCGGGGGAGTCGTTGGTGCTGGTCGGCGGTGCGCTGGCAGCCAAGGGCGCTCTCGACCCGGTGGCGCTGGCTGCCGTGGTGGTGAGTGCCGCCGTCATCGGCGACAGCATCGGGTACCTGCTGGGCCGCTGGTTCGAGCGGCGCCCCGGCGCCGAGGGGATGCGTCGGCGGACCGCGCGGGCCCGTGACTTCCTGCAGCGGCGCGGCGGTCCGGCGGTCTTCGCCGGACGCTTCATCGGCTTCGTCCGCTCCTTCGTGCCCTTCGCCGCGGGCGGCTCCGGGCTGCCCTACCGCCGCTTCCTCGCCTACAGCGCGTCGGCCGCCGTGATCTGGGGTGTGGGCTCCGTCGCCGGCGGCTACTACCTGGGACCCTCCGTCGAGCAGCTGGTGCGCACGGTGGGCGTCGTCGGCGCGGCCGTCCTCGTCGGCGTGATGCTGACCGCCCTCCTCGTCGTCCCGGCCGTGCGTCGGCGCACGGGTCTCCGCAGCTCTGCGGTCGGTGCGGGGACCGGGGCCGGTGTCGAGTTCACCCTGTACGAGGGCGGCCTCGGCCCCGACCTGCCCGGACCCAGGCCGGCCGCGCAGCACCCGGTCACCGTCCCCGCACCGTCCCGGTGCGCGCAGGCCCGGCGGTCGCATCTGCGCCGGGCCGCCCGGGTGCGGCTGCCGCTGCACCGCCGGATCAGGCAGGCTCCCGCACCGGCTCCCCAGCGCGCGGTGCGCAGCAAGGCGGGCTCGGACCGCTGAACCCGGGCGGCAGGCCCGGCGTGTCCGTCAGTCCGGCGGGGCCGTGGAGCCGCGGATGACCAGCCGGGCGGGCAGGACCACGGTCCGGGCCACGGCCTGCGGCTGAGTCAGCAGCTCCACCAGCAGCTGGGCGGCCTGCATGCCCATCTCGTGGTGCGGGACCCGCACGGTGGTGAGCGGGGGCCGGAAGCGGTCGGCGAAGGGCATGTCGTTGAAGCCCACCACGGACACGTCCCGGGGGCAGGAGCGGCCCTGGGCGGCGAGCTCGGCCAGGGCCCCCAGCGCGATCAGGTCGTTTCCGGCCACAATGGCCGTCGTCTCCGGGTACGCGTCCAGCAGCTGCCGGGCCGCCGCGCGGCCGGCCGGCTCGGTGTAGCCGGTGCACTCCACCACGGCTCCCCGGGACGGGCCCGCCTCCTGCTGGAAGGCCCGCAGCCGGACCGCGCCGGTGGAGACCGACTGCGGTCCGGCCAGATGGGCCAGGCGGGTGTGGCCGAGCCGGCGCAGGTGGGCCACGGCCTGGGCCATGCCGTCGGCGTCGTCGCTGACCACCGCGGGGGTGCCGGGGAGGTCCACGGTGCGGTTCACCGTCACCAGGGCGGTGCCCAGTTCCGCGGCCTCGGCCAGCAGCGGGTGCTCCCGGCGGGCGGTGGCGACGATGAAGCCGTCCACCCGGCGGCTGGCCAGCTCGGCGAACTGGGCCCGCTCGCGCGCCTCGTCGTTGTCGGTGTTCACCAGCAGCGCCGTGTAGCCGTGGGTGTCCAGCCGGTCCTGGATGCCGCGCACGATCGGCGGGAACAGCGGGTTCATCAGATCCGGTACCAGCACCCCGACCGCGGTGGACCGGCTGGTGCGCAGTCCGCGCGCCAGCGTGTTGGGCACATAGCCGAGGCGTCGGGCGGCGACCGCGATCCTGCGCGCGGTCTCGAACTTGACCTGGTTCCTGGTCTCCGGATTCAGGGCGCGGGAGGCCGTCGCCTTGTGCACGCCGGCAGCGCGTGCCACGTCATCGAGGGTGGGGCGTCGGCCGGCCATGGCGTCACCGTAGGCGTGGCCGGGAACCGCCGCAATCCTTTGCACTACGGATGCCCCAACGATATTGACACTCCATCAGGCGAGCGGGAGACTCCACCGCAATCGTTCGCAGTGTTCTCGCCGCGTCATGGAAGGACGGCGGACCATGAGCAATCCCAGCACAGGCACGAGCAGAGGCGCCGGCAGCGGCAGAAGCGGCGTCAGAACCGCCGCCGCGGCCGTGGTGGCGGCGGGGCTGGCACTGGCGGGTTGCAGCAGCAGTTCGGCGGCCAAGCCCGCCGCATCCTCCAGCGTCCAAGGGCCGCTGACCATCGGCATCTCGTTGTCGCTCACCGGCGACTTCTCCGACTCCGGCAAGGCCGCGCAGCGCGGCTACAAGCTCTGGGCCCAGACGGTGAACGCCGCCGGCGGGGTTCTGGGCCGCCATGTGGTCCTGGACATCGTCGACGACACCTCCAGCCCCACCCAGGTGGTGACGAACTATCAGAACCTGATCACCAAGAACCATGTGGACCTGGTCTTCGGTCCCTTCTCCAGCCTGCTGACCGTCCCCGCCTCGCAGGTCGCCAAGCGCTACGGGTACGCGTTCCTGGAACCCGCGGGCGGCGGCCCGGCGGTGTTCAGCCAGGCCCTGCACAACCTGTTCTTCGTGCAGCCGGCGCCGGTGGTCCAGCAGGGCGACGTCTTCGCCGACTACATCCTCTCGCTGCCGGCGGCCGAGCGTCCGACCACCGCCGCCTACCCGGCCCTGGACGACCCGTTCGCCTCGCCGATCGCCGCCGAGGTGCGCACCCGGCTGGAGGCGGCCGGGATCCGCACGGTCTACCAGCAGATCTACCCCGCCGAGGCGACCGACCTGACCTCGGTGGTCAGCGCCATGGCGGCGAAGAAGCCGGACCTGGTGGTCGCCGGAACCCAGTCGGCCGACGCCTACGCCCTGGTCAAGGCCATGGTGCTGCTCAAATGGGCGCCGAAGATGCTCTACCTGTCCAACGGCGCCAACGACCCGCTCAACTTCCCCACCAACGTCGGCGCCGGCCACGTCAACGGGATCTTCTCCTCGGGCGACTGGTTCCCCACCGCCACCACCAGCGGGAACGCCGCTTTCGTGGCCGCCTACACGGCGACCTACGGCGGCACGGGCACCAGCATCGACAGCACCTCCGCCGAGGCGTACTCCTGCGGCCAGCTGGTCCAGGAGGTCGCCGCCAAGACCGGCAAGGTCGACAACGCCACGCTGATCAGCACGCTGCACTCGGGCAGTTGGCCCACCCTGGAGGGCGACCTGAGCTGGAACTCGGCCGGCGCGGCGAACTCCTCGTACGTGCTGGTCCAGTGGATCGGCGGAAAGCTGCTCCCGGTCTTCCCGGCCAACCGGGCGCAGTCCACGCCGGTGCTGGGCAAACTGCCCTGGGGCGGGTGATCGCGGCGTGCACGAGACCATCCAGGCGATCATCCTCGGGCTGCTCACCGGCGGCGTCTACGCGCTGATGGCGAGTGGCCAGACGCTGATCTTCGGGGTGCTGAAGGTGGTGAACCTGGCGCAGGGGGCGCTGGTGATCCTGGCGGCCTACCTCAGCTCCAGCCTCTTCGCCTCCTTCGGCATCGACCCGTTCCTGACCGTGCCGATCGTGGCCCCGGCGATGTTCCTGCTCGGCGTGGCCGTGCAGTGGTGCCTGCTGCGGCCGCTGCACCGCTCGGACGCCTCGCAGCTGTCGCTGCTGGTGACCTTCGCGGTGGCGCTCGGGATCGAGGGCCTGCTCGCCCTGGTCTACAAGTCCGACTACCGCACCATGCAGCCGAGTTACGCGAACGACTCCTGGACCGTGGCCGGGTACCAGATCGGCGAGGTGCGGCTGGCCGCCTGCCTGCTCTCGCTGGCCACCCTGGGCGCGCTGGCCCTGCTGCTGAACCGCACCCGCTTCGGCCGCGCGGTCCGCGCCACCGTGCAGAACCCGACCGCGGCGCGGCTGCTGGGCGTCGAGAGCACCCGGGTGGCCGCGCTCGGCTTCGGCCTGGGGGCGGCGACCGCGGCCGCCGCCGGCGCGGTCTACGGGATGGTGTACTCGTTCAACCCCAACAGCCACTACGACCTGATCTCCCGGCTGCTGTCCATCGTCATCCTCGGCGGACTCGGCAGCCTGGGCGGCACCGTCGTCGCTGCGCTCGCCATGGGCGTGCTCTCGGCGCTGGTCGGTGCGCTGGTCTCACCGGTGTGGTCGGACTTCAGCTTCTTCGTGGTCCTGCTCGCGGTCCTGCTGGTGCGTCCGCGCGGGCTGTTCGGTGCGCGGCTGCGGGGGGCGCTGTGAGCGAGGCGGTGAGGGGTGCGCTCAGAGGCGTCCTGAGCAGCGGCAGCGCGAGGACGGCCGTGGCGATCGCCGCCTTCCTCGCCGTGCTCGCCGTGTTCCCCTTCCTGGTGACCGCGCCCTGGGTGCTGACCATCGCGTTGTTCACGCTGATGTACGCGGTGCTGGCCAGCGCCTGGAACCTGGTCGGCGGCTATGCCGGCTACCCCTCGCTGGGCCATGCCGCGTTCTTCGGGCTTGGCGCCTACACCGAGGCGATCTGGTTCGAGCACCACGGCATCGGCTCCGGACTCACCCCCTTCGCGGTGCTGCCGCTGGTCGGTCTGGTGGTCGCCGCCGCCGGTCTGCCGGTCGCCTGGATCGCCATGCGGACCCGTTCCGACGTGTTCGCCATCGTCACCATCACCCTGCTGTTCGTCGCCCAGACCCTCGCCTACAACCTGCGCGGGATCACCCACGGCGCCCAGGGGATGGCCATGCCGGTGCCGAACTTCGCCCCGGCCACCTTCGAACGGCCCTTCTACTACGCGATGCTGGCCCTGCTGGTGTTCGCGCTGGTGCTCTCCCACGCCGTGCTGCGCAGCCGGCTGGGGCTGGCGCTGCTGGCGATCCGCGCGGACGAGGACAAGGCGCGCGGGGTGGGCGTGCCGGTGGGCACCGCCAAACTCGGCGCCTTCGCGCTGTCGGTGGGGATCACCGGCATGGCCGGGGGAGTGTGGGCGTACTACCTCTCCTTCATCTACCCGCAGTTCGCGGTGGACCCGCTGGTGACCATCGCCATGGTGCTGATGGTCTTCCTCGGCGGGCGCGGCACGCTCTGGGGGCCGGTCCTGGGGGCGTTCATCGTCGCCCCGGCCCAGCAGTACCTCGCCTACCAGTACGGGGCCAACCAGCTCTACCTGATCGGGTACGCCGCGCTGTTCGTCGTGATCATCCTGGTGCTGCCGCGCGGCATCCTGCCGACCCTGGGGGAGCGGTGGCGCAGACGGCGGCTCCGCCTGCCCGCCGACGTCGCCGGGGAGGCGCCATGACCGCGCCGCTGCTGGAGGTCCGCGGGCTGGACAAGCGCTTCGGCGGGGTCGCCGCCGTCGACGGCTGCTCCCTCACCGTGGAACGGGGCACGGTCACCGGACTGATCGGTCCCAACGGATCGGGCAAGACCACCCTGTTCAACCTGGTCACCGGCTACCTCCGCGCCGACGGCGGCGACGTGCTGCTGGACGGACGCCGGATCGCCCGCCCCGACCCGTCCCGGCTGTACCGGCGCGGCCTGTGCCGCACCTTCCAGCAGCCCCGGGTCTTCCCCGACCTCACCGTGCTGGAGAACCTGCTGATCGCCTCCGGCCACCCCTGGCCCGCCCTGGCCGGTCCCCGGGCCCGCGCGGACGACCGGGCCCGGGGCGAGGCGCTGCTGGCCGAGTTCTCGCTGGCCGGCCTGGCCGACGACCCCGCCGAGGAACTCTCCTACGGCCAGCGCAAACTGCTGGAGTTCGCCGCGCTGCTGATGAGCTCACCGCTGCTGGTCCTGCTCGACGAGCCCACCGCCGGGGTCAACCCGACCATGGTCCGCACCATGGAACGGCACATCCGGGCCCGGCACGCCGCCGGGACCACGTTCCTGGTGGTCGAGCACGACATGGGCCTGGTGATGCGGCTCTGCGACCCGGTCGTGGTGATGGACGGCGGGCGCGTCATCGCCCAGGGCCCGCCCGGCTCGGTGCAGACCGATCCGCAGGTCCTCGATGCCTACCTGGGGAGCTGACGCGGTGTCGGTGCTGCTCGAACTGCGGGGCGTGACGGCCGGCTACGGCGCCGGGGACGTGCTGCGCGGCGTCGACCTGACGCTGGAGCAGGGCGAGGTGCTGTGCCTGATCGGGCCCAACGGCGCGGGCAAGTCCACCGTGCTCAGGGTCGTCAGCGGACTGCTGCGGACCGGCCGGGGCCAGGTGCTGCTGCACGGCGAACCGGTCGACCGGCTCTCACCGCGCGAACGGCTGCTGCGCGGCATCGTCCAGGTGCCGCAGGAGCGCAGCCTCTTTCCGGCGATGACCGTCTGGGACAACCTGCTGATGGGCGGCTACCTGCTGGACGGCACCCGCGGCGGCCGGCGCGAGGTCCGCCGGCGCGCCGACGCCCTCGCCGAACGCTTCCCGCTGTTGGCCAGGCGGCGCCGGGCCAACGCGGGATCGCTGTCCGGGGGCGAGCAGAAGCAGGTCGAACTGGCCCGCGCGCTGCTGCTGGAACCCGCCCTGATGCTGCTGGACGAGCCCTCCATCGGGCTCGAACCCCGGGCCCGCAGGGCGGTCTTCGAGACTGTCGGGGCTATGGCCGCCGACGGCCGCACCATCCTCCTGGTGGAGCAGAACGCCCGCTCCGGGCTGGCCGCCGCCGACCGCGGCGCCGTCCTGGAGAGCGGCCGGGTCCGGCTGACCGGCAGCGGCGCCGAGCTGCTGGCCGACCCCCGGGTGGCCCGGCTCTACCTGGGGGCGGGCGGGGACCCGCCCGCACAGCAGAAGGAGGTGAGCCGATGAACACCACGAACCCGCCACCCGACTCCGAACGACACGACGCCGGTCTCCCCGGCACCGGCTGGATCGGCACCGGACGGATGGGCTTCGCCCTGGCCGGACGGCTGCTCGACGCCGGGCATCCGCTCCTGGTGCACAACCGCACCCGGTCCAGGGCCGAGCCGCTGGCCGCGCGCGGAGCGGTGATCGCCGACCGGATCACCGATCTCGCCGGCTGCGAGACCGTCTTCACCATGGTCGCGTCCTCCCCGGACTTCGCCGAGGTCACCCTGGGCGAGCACGGCCTGCTCAACGGCGGGACCGCCCCCCGGGTGCTGATCGACTGCTCCACCGTCGACGCCGAGGTCTCGGCCCGGGTCCGTGCTGCCGCGGACCGAAAGGGGACCGTGCTGCTGGCCGCGCCGATCAGCGGCAACCCCGGCGTCGTCGCCGCAGGCCGGGCCAGTCTCGCCGTCTCCGGGCCCGAGCAGGCGTACCACGAGGTCCGGCCGCTGCTGGCCGCGCTCGGAACGGCGGTGACCTATGTCGGCGAGGGTGAGGCCGCGCGGCTGGTCAAGCTCTGCCACAACATCCTGCTCGGCGTGCTGGCCCAGTCCCTGGTCGAGGTCACCGTCCTGGCCGAGAAGCACGGCGTGCCGCGGGCGGCCTTCCTGGAGTTCCTCAACTCCTCGGTACTGGCCTCGGCCTTCACCCGCTACAAGGCCCCGGCCCTGGTCCACCTGGACTTCACCCCCACCTTCACCACCACGCTGCTGCGCAAGGACCTCGACCTCGGCCTCGCCGCCGCCCGCGGCGCCGAGGTCCCCATGCCGATCGCCGCCGCCGTGCACCAGCTGGTGCAGGTCGCCGTCGGGGCCGGCCACGGCGAGCAGGACTTCGCCGCGCTGCTGCTGGAACAGGCCAGAGCGGCGGCGCTCACGCTCGTCCCCGAGTCCACCGAGGTCGACTCGGGCCTGTGAACACCGAGAGGAGCCAGCCATGCTGACGAACGGTCAGCTCACCCCGGCGCCGGGCCGCACCGCGGTGGACTTCGAGCAGCGGGTCGACTTCGCCCGGCTGCGCGACTACCGGCTCGCCCGCGCCCGCGCCGCGTTGGACGCCTCGGAGCTGGGCGCGCTGCTGGTCTTCGACACCAACAACATCCGCTACCTCAGCTCCACCGTCATCGGCGAATGGGCCCGCGACAAGTTCACCCGCTACTGCCTGCTCACCCGCACCGGCGAGCCGCACGTCTGGGACTTCGGCTCCGCCGCCCGTCACCACGAGCTGTACGCGCCCTGGCTCGCCCCCGGCCACAGCCGGGCCGGGATGCTCGGGCTGCGCGGCGCCATCGGCGCCGAGGCCGGGCTGTTCAACTCCGCCGTCCACGAGATCAAGGACCTGCTCGCGGCCGAGGGCGTGGCCGGGATGCCGCTCGGGGTGGACGTCGCCGAACTGCCCATGGTCTTCGAACTCGCGGCGCAGGGCGTGCTGCTGGCCGACGCCCAGCAGGTGATGCTGGACGCCCGGCAGCTCAAGTCCGAGGACGAGATCCTGCTGCTCTCCACCGCCGCCGCCATGGTCGACGGCGTCTACCAGGACATCGCCGAGGCGCTGCGCCCCGGCATCCGCGAGAACGAGATCGTCGCCCTCGCCAACAAGCGGCTCTACGAGATGGGTTCCGACGACGTGGAGGCCATCAACGCGGTCTCCGGGGAGCGCTGCAACCCGCATCCGCACAACTTCTCGGACCGCCTGATCCGCCCCGGCGACCAGGCCTTCTTCGACGTCATCCAGTCCTTCAACGGCTACCGCACCTGCTACTACCGCACCTTCGCGGTCGGCAGCGCCACCCCTTCCCAGCGCGACGCCTACACCCGGGCGCGGGAGTGGATCGACGCCGCGATCGAGCTGGTCAAGCCGGGCGTCGGCACCGACCGGATCGCCCGGGTGTGGCCGGCCGCCACCGAGTTCGGCTTCGCCGACGAGATGGCCGCCTTCGGCCTGCAGTTCGGCCACGGGCTGGGGCTCGGCCTGCACGAGCGGCCGATCATCAGCCGGCTCAACTCGCTGACCCACCCCGTGGAGATCACCGAGGGGATGGTCTTCGCGCTGGAGACCTACTGCCCCGCCACCGACGGCTACTCGGCGGCCCGGATCGAGGAGGAGATCCTGGTCACCGCCGACGGACCGCGGGTGCTGACGCGCTTCCCGGCCCAGGAACTGTTCGTCGCCAACCCGTACTGACGCAGTGTCAGGAAGGCGCAACCCATGACCCAGGAAAAGCCCACGGAACAGCACCTCAACCAGGACGTCCAGCTGGACCTCTACCGCAGGCAGGCCGAGGTCCGGGTCTTCGAGAAGCGCGCCTATGACCTCTTCCTGCAGAACCTGGTCAAGGGCACCAGCCACCTCTCCCTCGGCCAGGAGGCCATCGCGGCCGGCTTCGGCACCGCCATGCGCGGCGACGACTACACCTTCGCCACCTACCGCGGCCACGCCCACACCCTGGTCCGGGGCGTGCCGATGGCCGCGGTGATGGGCGAACTCCTGGGCCGGGAAAGCGGACTGATGGCGGGCAAGGGCGGCTCCATGCACCTCACCAGCGTCGAGCACGGGGTGATGGGCTCCTACGCCATCGTCGGCGCGCACCTGCCGATCGCGGTCGGCGCGGCCTGGAGCGCCCAGTACCGGGAGAGCGGACAGGCGGCGGTGTGCTTCTTCGGCGACGGCGCCACCAACATCGGCGCCTTCCACGAGGCGCTCAACCTGGCGGCGGTGTGGCGGCTGCCGGTGGTCTTCGTCTGCGAGAACAACCTCTACATGGAGTACACGCCGATCGCCGCGGTCACCGCCGTCCCTCGCCCGGCCGCCGACCGGGCCGCAGCCTACGGCCTGGAGCCGCTGGTGGTGGACGGCAACGACGTCGAGGCCGTGTACGGGGTGGCCCGCACCGCGCTGGAACGGGCCCGCGCCGGGGCCGGACCCAGCCTGGTCGAGGCGCTGACGTACCGTCACGGCGGCCACTCCCGGGCCGATCCGGGCAAGTACCGGCCGGCGGCGGAGGTCGAGGAGTGGCTGGCCCGGGACCCGGTCACCGGCTACCGCGAGCGGCTGCTCGGACGCGGCATCCCGGCGAAGATCCTCGACGACATCGACACGGAGGTGCGGGCCGCCGTCGACGCCGCCACCGAGGCGGCCAAGTCCGCGTCGGCGCCCGCGCCGGAACGACTACTCAGCCAGGTCTGGACCGACGGAGGCTCCTCATGGCGCAACTGACCTACCGTGACGCCGTACGCCGGGGCATCGCCCAGGAGATGCGGCGGGACGAGCGCGTGGTGCTGATCGGCGAGGACGTCGCCGCGGCCGGCGGGGTCTTCAAGACCACCCCCGGGCTGCTGGAGGAGTTCGGCCCGCGCCGGGTGCTCGACGCGCCGATCAGCGAACAGGCCATCCTCGGCGCGGCCATGGGCGCGGCGATGACCGGACTGCGGCCCATCGCGGAGATCATGTTCAGCGACTTCCTCGCGGTCTGCTGGGACATGGTGGCCAACGAGATAGCCAAGACCCGCTATATGACGGACGGTCAGGTCTCGCTGCCACTGGTGATCCGCACTGCCAACGGCGGCGGACTGCGCTTCGGCGGGCAGCACTCGCAGAGCGTGGAGAACTGGGCGATGGCGGTGCCGGGGCTGAAGGTCCTGGTCCCGGCAACACCGGCGGACCTGATCGGGCTGCTGGCCGCGGCCGTGCGGGATCCGGACCCGGTACTGATCTTCGAGCCCAAGGCGCTGTACCCGGTCCGCGGCGAAGTCCCGGACGGCGACCTGCTGGACACCCTCGGCACCGCACGGGTGCTGCGGGCCGGCGGCGACGCCACCCTGGTCGCGGTGGGGGCGATGGTCCCGCGCGCGGTCGTGGCGGCCGAGCGGCTCGCGGTGGAGGGCATCGAATGCACCGTGGTCGACCTGCGCTCGCTGGTCCCGCTGGACGTCCGCACCCTGCTGGACGCCGTGGCCGTGACCGGCCGGCTGTTCACCGTGGAGGAGAACCCGCGGCTGTGCGGCTGGGGTGCGGAGATCGCCTCGATCGTCGCCGAGGAGGCGTTCGGCGCGCTCACCGGGCCGATCGTCCGGATCACCACACCGCACATCCCCCTGCCCGCCGCCGACACCCTGGAGGACCTGGCCCGGCCCTCCGTCGACCGGATCGCGGACACCGTGCGCAAGGCGCTGGGGTAGCGGCGTCGGGCCGGCTGGTCGTCGGCTCGGGGTCGGCTCGGCTCAGCGGCCCCAGCGGCGCTGCTCCTCCATACGTCGGCGGACCACGGCGAGGTCGATCAGGGCGATCACCACGAAGCCCGCGCAGATCGCCGCGTACACCACGAAGAACTCGCGACCTGGGCTGCTGCCCGGCCGGGCGGCCGCCGCCAGCAGGCAGAAGACGACCGTCCCGGCCAGGAACAACGCGCCGAAGGCCCGGGCCAGCATCCGCCGGGCGGGGAGGTCGCTGCGTGCGGTCAGCGGCTCCGAACCGTCGTTGGCGAAGCGCCGCAGCTCCCCGCGGGTCAGGCGCGGGCTGTGGTCGAACCAGTGGCCGCCGATGTGTCGCACGGGAACCTCCCAGGACTCCGCCCGGACTCTCCAGGTCCCCTACCCGGCCCCGCCGGACGGAACACCGCCGGTCAGCCGGACAGCGCTCCCGGCCAGGGACCAGGTGCGACCGCGACCGGCTGTTCGGCCGTCTCGGTGCGGCACACCCGCAGCCCCCGGGCCTCGTAGTTGCGCAGCGCGGCCGGGCCGTCCAGGGAGCAGGTGTGCACGGTCACCCGCTGCGTGCCCGGCAGCGACGGGTGGCGCTCGGCCAGGTCCCAGGCGCGCCGCAGGCCCTCGCCGAGCAGGTGGCCGCCGATGCGTCGGCCGATGAAGGCCGGCAGCAGCCCGAAGTAGGCGATCTCCACGACGCCCCCGTCGTGCGGCTCCAGCTCCACGTACCCGGCGGGGGTGCCGCCCACCCACGCCACCCAGAGCTCCACGCCCGGCTTGGCCAGGTACTGCTCCCACTGCGCGTAGGTCCACGGCAGCCGGTCCGTCCAGGACCAGGCGCCGCCCACCGCCGTGTAGAGGAAGCGGGCGAACTCCGGGCCGGCCTGCTCCGCCCGGACGACCCGCAGATCCAGCTCGCCGGGGGCCGGGACGGCGCGGACCTCCTCGGCGGAGCGCTGCTCCAGGTGCCAGGTGGTGACGGTCTCGGTGCGCTGCACCATCGGCATGCCGGCCCCGTCGCCGAACTCGGCCCGGATCGCGTCGGTGTGCTGCCCGAGCGCGGGCACCGGACGGAGCGGGGTCTCCCGGCCGTGGACGGTGACCGGGGGCAGCAGTCCGCGCAGCGGGCCCGCCGGGGAGTCGAACTCGCGCCAGCGGTCCCGGGCCAGGTGCTGGGGATGGTCGGCGAACTCGGTCATGCTGCGGAGCCGGGCGTTGGCGATCCCCGCGGCCTCCAGCCGCTCCATCAGCTCCGCGGTGCCGCAGTCGGCGAAGGACTCCTCCAGGATCGGGGTGAGCTCGGCGTCGTGGCGGTAGCGCGCGGGGTTGTCGGCGAAGCGCGGGTCGCGGACCAGCCCGGGCTGCCGCAGCACCTGCTCGCACAGGGCGATCCAGTCGCGGTCGCTCTGCACCGACAGGAAGACCTCGCCGCCGTCCCCGGCCCGGTAGTGGCCGTAGGGGGCGATGGAGGGGTGCCGGGCGCCGGAGCGGGCCAGCGGCGCGTCCCCGTACAGGGCGGTGTAGAGGGGCTGGCCCAGCCACTCGCCCAGGGCGTCCAGCATCGAGACATCGAACGAGCTGCCGAGGCCGGTCCGCTCGCGCTCGTACAGCGCGGTGAGGATGCCGCTGTACGCGTACATCGCCGAGGCGACGTCGGCCAGCGAGGCCCCGGCCCGGGCCGGGGCCTCGGGAGTGCCGGTGAGCGAGACCAGCCCCGCCTCGCACTGGACCAGCAGGTCGAAGGCCTTCTTGTCGCGGTAGGGGCCCCGGTCGCCGTAGCCGGAGATCCCGCAGACGATCAGCCGCGGCCAGCGCTCGCGCAGCTGCCCGGCGCCCAGGCCCAGGCGCTCCGCCGCACCCGGGGCGAGGTTCTGCACGAACACGTCGGCCTGCTCCAGGATGCGGTCCAGCAGCGCCCGGTCGCCCTCCTCCTTGAGGTCCAGGACGACGCTCTCCTTGCCCCGGTTGCACCACACGAAGTAGGCGGACATGCCCTTGACCGTCCGGTCGTAGTCACGGGCGAAGTCGCCGCCGGGGCGCTCCACCTTGATCACCCGGGCCCCGAGGTCGGCGAGCTGCCGGGTGGCGTAGGGCGCGGCGACAGCCTGCTCCAGCGAGACGACGGTCACTCCGGCGAGGGGCAGCACGCGATGAGCTCCTGACACTTCGAGGCGGATCGGCCCCCTCCGACGGCGGGCGTTCCGTCGGAGCGTAGCCGCACCCGCTGTCAGGCGTTGCGGGGCAGCAGTGTCGCGAGCAGCGGGCGGAAGTGGTCGAAGCCGGGGGTGCGGGCGTCCGGGTCCTTGGCGGCGTCGTCCCAGCGGCGCAGCCGCACCGCGTCCGCGCCGTAGGGGTGGTCCGCGAAGGCCGCGGCCTCGGTCGGCGTCATCGGACCGCCCTGCACGGCGAGGGTGTGCACCGAGGCGGGGGACAGCCGGTCGGCGTAGTCGGGCTCCACCGTGCAGAGGTAGCGCTTGGCGGCGACGTGCAGCCGCACCGGTTCGGTGGCGGCGGGGCTGAACCACTGCGCCAGCCAGTCGGCGCCGGTGTGGCTGTGCCGGTTGTCGGTGCCGGCCATCAGGTCGTCGCCGGTGGTCCCGCCGTGGAAGTGGCCCACGTCGTGCAGCAGGGCTGCCGCGACCAGCGCCGGGTCCGCACCGGCCTCCTCGGCCAGCGCACCGGCCTGCAGCATGTGCTGGGCCTGGGTGACCTCCTCGCCGAAGTACTCCGCGCCGCCCTGGCCGGCGAACAGCTCGGACAGGAGGTCGAGGATCCGATCCGGGGTCATGTGGTCACTCCTCCGCAGTTGTACGGACGACCTGTACGGCCATTCCCTCCGGGGAATTGTCGCTCGGTTCTCCTTGCCGCAGGCTCGTGCCTCCAAGGAGACTCGAAGGAGAGCAGGGGCATGACCGACGTTGACACGCAGCACTTGGCCGACCGCTACATCGCCCTGTGGATCGAGCCGGACAACGCGCTGCGCCGCGAGGCCGTCGAGAACCTGTGGGCAGTGGACGGGGCCCATGTGCTGCACCCGCCGGTGGCGATCCGGGAGGCTGCCGCCTCGCTGGGGTTCACTGCGGGCTCGCTGCGGGCCCGCGGACACGATGCCATCGAGACGCGGGTCGGCCGCAGCTACGAGGAGTTCGTCGCTTCCGGGGAGTACACCTTCCGGTCCAGGCAGGATGCCGTCCGTCTTGACGACGTGGTGAAGTTCAGCTGGGAGATGGTGCCGGTCACCGGTGGTGAGGCGGTCGGTGGCGGAGTCGAGTTCCTGGTCCTCGACGAGGACGGGCACATCTCCGCCGACTACATGTTCCCCGGGCTCTGAGGTTCAGCGGGGGAGCTGCTGCAGGGTCCAGCCGTTGCCGTCCGGATCGGTGAACGCGGCGTAGGAGACGGTCGGCTTGCCGGGCGCGCTCATGTCCTCCACCGCCGCGACCTCGACTCCCCGCCCGACCAGCTCGGCCCGGGCGGCGTGGATGTCGTCCACGACCAGGTGCAGGCCCTGGACCGAGCCCGGGGGAGTGCCGACGATGCCGACGCCGAGGGCGACCGAACAGGCAGACCCCGGCGGCGTCAGCTGGACCACGCGGAACGACTCGTTGGGGCTGAAGTCGAGGTCGACCTTGAAGCCGAGCCGGTCGGCGTAGAAGGCCTTGGCGCGGTCGACGTCGGCGACCGGGAGCGGGATCAGTTCGAGGCGGTAGTCCACGGCGGTGGTTCCCTTCACTTCACTTCACGAGGTCTGACGGTCAGTCTTCACCCGTGAGTCGGAACCGGCAGCCCGGAATCGACATCAGGGACGGGCAGCACCGAGGTCGCGGCGCCCTGCTCCACGGTCAGCCGTTGAGCGTCCCCATGAACTCGGGTGCGTAGCGGTCGCCGGTGACCACGCCGTGCGGGGCCACCGCCTCGATCGCGGCGATGTCGTCGGCGGTCAGGGCCACCTCGGTGGCGGCGACGTTCTCCTCCAGGTAGCGGCGGCGCTTGGTGCCGGGGATGGCGACGGCGCCCTGGTGCTGGACCCAGGCGAGGGCCAGCTGGGAGGGGGTGACGTTCTTGTCGGACGCGATGCGGCGGACCTCGCGGACGACGTCCAGGTTGCGGTCGAAGTTCTCGCCCTGGAACCGGGGGTCGGTCCGGCGCCAGTCGTCCGCGGCGAAGTCGTCCGGGCTGGTGATCGCGCCGGACAGGAAGCCGCGACCCAGCGGGGAGTAGGCCACCAGGCCGATCCCCAGCTCCTGCAGCGTGTCGCGCACCCCGTCCTGCTCGATGCCGCGCTCGAAGAGCGAGTACTCGGTCTGGACGGCGGTGATCGGGTGGACGGCGTGGGCGCGCCGGATGGTCTGCGCGGAGGCCTCGGACAGGCCGATGTAGCGGATCCTGCCTTCGGCGACCAGCTCGGCCAGGGCGCCGACGGTCTCCTCGATCGGCACCTTGGGGTCGATGCGGTGCAGGTAGTACAGGTCGACATGGTCAGTGCCCAGGTGCCGCAGCGAGCGGTCGAGGGCATGGCGGACGTACTCGGGCCGGCCGTTGAGACCGAGCACCTGGCCGTCGTCGCTGATCTCGACGCCGGTCTTGGTGGCGACCACGGCGGCGTCCCGGCGCCCGGCCAGCGCCTTGCCGAGGAGCTGCTCGTTGACGAAGGGGCCGTAGCTCTCGGCGGTGTCCAGCAGGGTGACGCCGAGTTCCAGCGCGCGGTCGATGGTGGCCAGCGACTCGGTCTCGTCGGTGGCGCCGTAGAAGGCGCTCATGCCCATGAGGCCGAGGCCCTGGGCCCCGACGGTCAGGCCCTGGCTGCCCAGTGTGCGGTGTTCCATGAGGCTCTCCTGATCTGTAACTAACTGGATGGATACCAACGTAGGTCTGCGATCCACCTATGTCAATAACTGGATAGTTACTTGCTACAGTGGCAGGCATGCCACGCGACTCCAGTGCCACCAAGGCCCGGCTGCTCGACGCCGCCTTCACCGAATTCGCCGCCTACGGCATCGCCGGGGCCCGGGTGGACCGGATCGCCGAGGCCGCGGGGGCGAACAAGCGGCTGATCTACGTCTACTTCGGCAACAAGGAGCAGTTGTTCGACGAGGTTCTGCAACGGGCGCTCACGGCGGGCGCCGAGTCGGTGCCGTTCGACGTCGAGGACCTGCCCGGATACGCCGGTGCGATCTTCGACCACCTCGTCGCCCGGCCGGACCTGATGCGCCTGCGTCTATGGAAACTGCTGGAGCGCCCCTCTGCCACCGGACTCGAGAAGGATGCCTTCCGAGGCAAGGCCGCCGAGGTGGCCGAGGCGCAGCAGCGTGGCGAGCTCGCACAGGAGATGGCGCCCGCCGATCTCCTGACCATGGTTCTCGCCGCAGCGCAGGCATGGTTCTGGGCCGCCGACGGCGCCGGCCCGGAGGAGGTCAGTCAGTCCTGGCCGCAGGAGCGGCTTGCCCTGCACCGCTCGGCGGTCGTCGAGGCCGCCCGCCGGATGAGCGAGCCGAAGACCGCCGGCGCGTAGCCCTGGGTGGCTGGTCCGTCCGGGTGATCCGCTCCCTGGGCGGCGGACTGCGGATGGCCGTCGTCCCGCTCGTCGCCGAGGCTGGGTGCGTACGCCCACGCGGGGCGCGGTGAGGGGAGTGCGGTTTGGCGGTTCCCTGGCGCCGCGTTTCGGACCGGTTGCACCGGCGGGTGGAGCGACTGCGCACGCGGGCGGAGGAGCTGCGCGCAGTGGCCGAGCGGCGGATGCCGGTACTGACCGAGCTGACGGACCGTCTGCTGTCCGCCAACCTGCTCGACGCCGGGACCAGGCTGGCCGCGCAGGCCTTCCTGACCTCGGTACCGCTGCTCTTCGCGCTGGGGGCGTTCGCCCCGCAGGGGGTCCGCGATCAGCTGCTCCACTCGCTGCGCTCGGTCTTCGGGCTGACCGGCGCGTCGGACCAGCAACTGAACGCGGCGGTCGGCGGCGGCACCGATGACGAGCAGCTTCGCCAGACCACCGGGACCATCGGCCTGCTGATGGCCCTGGTGTCGTCGACCAGCTTCAGCCGGGCGATGGCCCGCGTCTGCGAGCGGGCCTGGCAGCTCCCCAAGTCCGGGACCAGGATCGCCGCCTGGCGCTGGCTGCTGTGGGTGGTCACGCTGATGGCGATGGTTCTCGTCCAGGGGCCGCTGCGGGACGGGTTCGGGGTCGGGATCTGGCTGGGCGTGCCGGTGAGCTTCCTGGTCGGAGTGGTGGTGTGGTGGTGGACCCAGCACCTCCTGCTCGCCGCCCGCGTCGGCTGGCTGCCACTGCTGCCGGGAGCGCTGCTGGCATCGGCGGCGATGTCCGCCCTGGCGCTGACCGCCCGCATCTACATGCCGTCCGCGCTGAACCGCTCGCTGTCCGCGTACGGCTCCCTCGGACTGGTGCTGGCGGTCCTGTCCTGGCTGATCGTCCTGTGCGCCGCCATCACCTTCGCCATCACCATCGGCGCGGTCCTCGCCCAGGAACCCCCGCTCAACCGCTACCTGGGCGCGAGGACGCCGACCTGACCGAACGGCAGGAGAACAGGCTGCACCTGCAGCACTGCGCGCTCCAGCATGCCGCTGAGCCGCCAGACGACGGCGATCGTCAGAAGCGCGACGGCGATCAGCAGGCCGTCGATGAACATCAGCTGCCGCATCGCCTCGGCCTCCTGGCCTGCGCGGGCCGCCTGCTGCACATGGTTCAGCATGCCTCCGGACGAGCCGAACGCGACGAGGATCGAAAGCCACCAGAGGGTGAGCAGCCAGTGTCCGCGTTCACGCTGCTGCCGGGGCCGGCCGGCGGCCCACAGGTCATTGACGAACATCTTCGGTAGGAACAGGTTTCCCACCGGGAGCACCCATCCGAAGATCAGCCACGCCCGGCTCCGCCGTTGCCCCTCGGGCCAGACCTCGTCAGCGAGCCCGCGCATGTTGTCCAGCCACAGGACGAGCAGCAGCACGGACACGACCAGCGCCGCCCTCCGCCACCCCATCAGGATGCCGAACCACATCTGGTCGTTGAGCAGCGCATCGGTGCCCAAGGGCGCCTGCTCCGGCGGCAGCGCCAGCACCAACTGATACCTGTGCCAAGCCGCCACCCCCGCCACGGCATTCGCCACCGCAAGCGCCGCCAGCGCCCCGCACAACACCCGCGCCAACCACCCGGGCGACCCGACGGGTCTCGCCATCACGCACCTCCGAAACGCCACCCAGCCAGACTTTCCGCAGGTCGGCACGTGATCATAACCGCAGACCGGATCGGTGCGGCATCCCTTTCTGCCGCAGGGCGCCAGGCGGCACACGAAGACCTCAGCGCTCGTGCCGCCATGCGGAGAGCCGACTCGACCGGCAGCCTCGCGCGGCACCTAACGGATCTGGCCAGGTCACCACCTGGTGCAGGAAAGCCCTGCCTGCACAAGTCGTCACTGTTCCGGAGGCAGTGCCGGGCTCAGGCTGTGCGCGTTCACGGCTGTCGCGAGGGTGGCGCCGGGAGAAGGCCGTATGCCGAGCGCGTCAGGGCGCTGGGCCGTAGCCTCGGACGGGAGCGCTGAGGCCGTGGCGGGGCCGTGGTCTCGCTGCGGCGCCGATCGGGAGAGGAGCTGTCGTGGGGATCGTCTCGCCCGGGTTCCGGGGCAGGCCGCGCAGTAAAGGGGTGGAGTTGCCGCCGGGGCAGTATCTGGTGGAGGACTTTCCGGTGCTGTCGGCCGGGCCGACGCCGCGGGTGCCGTTGGACCGGTGGGAGTTCAGTGTCACCACCGAGAGCGGGGAGACGCACCGCTGGTCCTGGGCGGAGCTGCTGGCGCTGCCCAGCGAGCGGATGACCGTGGACCTGCACTGTGTGACGCGCTGGTCCAAACTTCGAACGCCGTGGCAGGGGGTGTCCCTGGACACCCTGCTCGCCGGGGTGGAGACCGCCGCGGACTTCGTCATGGCCGACTCCTACGGCGGGTACACCACCAATCTGCCGTTGCAGGACCTGAGGAACGGCCAGGCGTGGATCGCCTACCGCTACGACGGCAAGGACCTGTCCGCCGAGCACGGTGGGCCGGCCCGGCTGCTGGTGCCGCATCTGTACCTGTGGAAATCGGCGAAGTGGGTCCGGGGCCTGCGGCTGCTGACCCAGGACGAGCCTGGGTTCTGGGAGAGCGCCGGCTACCACGACTACGGCGACCCGTGGCGCGAGCAGCGCTACCAGGGGGACTGAACGTGGCTGCGGGATGGCGCGTCGCGCGGCTGGTGGGGGTGCACGACGAGACGGCGACGGCCCGGACCCTGGTGCTCGACGTCCCTGGCTGGCCCGGCCACCTGGGCGGGCAACACGTCGACCTGCAGCTCACCGCCGAGGACGGATACCAGGCGCAGCGCAGCTACTCGCTGGCCGCCCCGGCGAAGGGCGACCGGATCGAGCTGACCGTGCAGCGGGTCCCCGACGGGGAGGTCTCCCCGTACCTCACCGAGGTGCTCACCATCGGGGACCCGATCGAGGTCCGCGGCCCGGTGGGCGGGTGGTTCGTGTGGCGGCCCGCCGATCCGGCACCCGTGCTGCTGCTCGCGGGGGGCGCCGGTATCGTCCCGCTGATGGCCATGGTGCGGGCGCGCCGGGCCGAGGCGAGCCGCACGCCGTTCCGGCTGATCTACTCGCTGCGGACGCCCGGCGACCTCTACTACGGCGAGGAGCTGCGCCGTCCGGGTCCGGGTGACGCCGGGGCGGACGCCACCCTGCTGTACACCCGGACCGCACCGCCGGGCTCGCCGCGGCCATCCAGGAGGCTGAGCACCGAGGACGTCGAACGGTACGGCTGGCCACCCGACTTCGAGCCCACCTGCTACGTGTGCGGACCGACCGGCTTCGTCGAGGCGGCCGCCGACATGCTGACCAAGCTCGGTCACGACCCGCGCCGGGTCAGGACCGAGCGCTTCGGCCCCAGTGGAGGCTGAGATGGACGACCGCCATCAGGACCGCCACCAGGACCGCCATCAGGACCGTCACCAGGACGGCAACGCGTTGGCCGGGCCGCTCGCGGAGATCTTCAGCGTGGACGTCACCGCCGCGCTCGGCCGCTGTGCGGCCTGCGGTCTGAACGGCCCGCTCGCGTCGCTGCGCGTCTACGGGCAGGCCCCGGGCCCGCTGGTGGGCCGCTGCCCCGGGTGCGAGGCGGTGGTGCTGCGGCTGGTGCGCGGCCCCGAGGACGCCTGGCTGGACCTCAGCGGGACCCGCTGCCTGCGGGTGCCGCTGGGGGGCTGAACCGCTGGTCAGGGGATGAGACGGGAGGGTGCCGGTGCCGCGGCCGGGGGTGACGGGCTAGATTCGGGGCTGGACGCCCCCAGGCCGAGCTGACCACCGCGACACGACCGTCTCCGAGGAGTTCCGTGGACCTGCCCTACTACGAGGACCCGGGCCCGGGCCTCGGCTTCGAGCCCGCCCGGACCGTCACCCGCTCGAACGCGCCCGCGCTGAGCCTCAACGGCAGCTGGCGCTTCCGGCTGCGACCGACGGCGGCGGAGCCCGCCCCGGGATACGACGCCGGTTGGGAGGAGAGCTGGGACGAGATCCCGGTGCCCGCCCACTGGCAGATGCACGGCCACGGCTCGCCCGCCTACACCAATGTGCGCTACCCCTTCCCGCTGGACCCCCCGTACGTCCCCGACGAGAACCCGACCGGGGACTACCGCCGTGTCTTCGACCTCCCGGACGACTGGCCGGGCGCCGACCAGGGCGCACGGACGCTGCTCCGCTTCGACGGCGTGGACTCCTGCTTCCGGGTCTGGCTGAACGGCGAGCTCCTCGGCCACGCCACCGGCAGCCGCCTCGCCCATGAGTTCGAGGTCGGCCGGCTGCTGCGCCCCGGCCGCAACACCCTCGCGGTGCGGGTGCACCAGTGGTCCGCCGCGAGCTACCTGGAGGACCAGGACATGTGGTGGCTCTCCGGAATCTTCCGGGACGTCACCCTGCTGGCCCGGCCCGAGGCGGCCCTGGACGACTACTTCGTCCACGCCGGCTACGAGCACGCCACCGGCACCGGCGTCCTCTCCGTGGAGACCTCCGCGCCGGCCACCCTGAGCATCCCCGAACTCGGCCTGGACCAGGTCGATCCGGCCGGCCCGCACCGGATCCCCGGGGTCGAGCCCTGGTCCGCCGAGCAGCCCCGCCTCTACGACGCCGTGCTCAACACCCCGCAGGAGACCGTCAGTCTGCGGATCGGCTTCCGCAGCATCGCCATCGAGGACGGCGTGCTGCGGGTGAACGGGCGGCGGATCCTGTTCCGCGGCGTCAACCGCCATGAGTGGCACCCCGAGCAGGGCCGCGCCCTGGACCGGGCCACCATGCTGCAGGACGTGCTGCTGATGAAGCGTCACAACATCAACGCCGTCCGGACCAGCCACTACCCGCCGCACCCCGACTTCCTGGACCTCTGCGACGAGTACGGGCTGTGGGTGATCGACGAGTGCGACCTGGAGACCCACGGTTTCACCGAGGTCGGCTGGCGCCGTAACCCCACCGACGACCCGATGTGGCGCGCGGCCTGCCTGGACCGGATCGAGCGCACCGTCGAGCGCGACAAGAACCACCCCGCGATCCTGCTCTGGTCCCTCGGCAACGAGGCCGGGCACGGCGAGAACCTGGAGGCCATGGCCGCCTGGTGCCATGCCCGCGACCCGGAGCGGCCGGTGCACTACGAGGGCGACTGGGACAGCCCCTACGTCGACGTCTACTCGCGGATGTACGCCTCGCACGAGGAGGTGCTGGCCATCGGACGGCGCGAGGAGGCGCCCGCCTCGACCCCCGAACGCGACGCCCACCGCCGTACGCTGCCCTTCATCCAGTGCGAGTACGCCCACGCCATGGGCAACGGCCCCGGCGGGCTGACGGAGTATCAGGAGCTCTTCGAGCAGTACGAACGGCTGCAGGGCGGCTTCGTCTGGGAGTGGATCGACCACGGCATCCCGCAGCGCACCCCGGACGGGACCCCGTACTACGCCTACGGCGGCGACTTCGGCGAGCCGCTGCACGACGGCAACTTCATCGCCGACGGCCTGCTGTTCCCGGACCGCACGCCCTCGCCGGGGCTGGTCGAGTTCAAGAAGGTCGTGGCGCCGGTGCGGGTCACCGGCACGGGGGACAGCGGTGGGCAGCTGCGCATCGACAATCTGTACGACTTCCGCTCGCTGGCGCACCTCGCCTTCAGCTGGACCGTGGAGGAGGAGGGCGTCCCGGTCGCCCGGGGCACCCTTGACGTGCCGGAGGTTCCGGCAGGGACAGGGGTCGACCTGCCGCTGCCCAAGGTTCCGGCCGCCGCGGGGGAGTCCTGGCTGACGGTGCGGGCGACGCTCGCCGGGGACCAGCCCTGGGCCCCGGCCGGGCACGAGGTGGCCTGGGGACAGGTCCGACTCGCGGAGCGGCCGCAGCGCACCCCGATGCCGGCGGCCGGCACGGACGACGCGAACGCGGAAGCGGACGCGGACGGCGTGGCGCTCGGGTCGGCCCGGTTCGACCCCGCGTCCGGGGTGCTCGTCCGGCTCGGCGGCCTGCCGGTGAGCGGCCCTCGTCTGGACGTCTGGCGGGCGCCGACCGACAACGACCTCGGCGGCGGAGTGCGCTCGGTCGCCCACGCCTGGCGTCGGGCCGGGCTGGACCGGATGCGGCACCGCACGGTGTCGACGGGCCTGGAGGACGGTGCGTTCGTGGTCCGCACCCGGGTCGCGCCCGCGGCGACCGACCTGGGTCTGCTGACCGAGTACCGCTGGAGCCAGCAGGACGGCCGGCTGCGGCTGGACGTCTCAGTGGTGCCGGAAGGCGACTGGGACGGGCTGACGCTGCCCCGGCTGGGTCTGCGGATGGCGCTGCCCGCGGCCTTCGACCAGGTCGGCTGGTTCGGTCTGGGCCCGGGGGAGTCCTACCGGGACACCAGGCAGGCCGTGCAGGTCGGCCGGTTCGCCGCGCCGGTGGCGCAGTTGCAGACGCCGTATGTGATGCCGCAGGAGAACGGCAACCGGTCGGACGTACGCTGGGCGACCTTCCTGGACGCCTCCGGGGCGGGGCTGCGGGTCGAGGGGGAGCCGTTCTTCGACTTCACCGCCCGGCCGTGGACCTCGGAGGACCTCGACGCCGCCCGGCACACCGCTGATCTGCGGCCGCGCGACCAGGTCTTCCTCACCCTGGACCAGGCGCACCAGGGCATCGGCAGCGCTTCCTGCGGCCCGGGCGCGCTGCCGCAGCACCGGCTCACCGCCGGGGCCACCGCGTTCTCGCTGCTCTTCTCGGAGGCCCGGGGGTAAAGCCGTCCTGACGCCACGTCGGCGAACGGGTCGCCCCGTTCGCCGACGTCCTCATCCGACCTGGGACGGAACCCTCACGTCCCTCTCATGCATCGCGAATAGCGTCAAACCGGAAGCCAGAACGCATCAGCTGACGGGAGCCCCACCATGATCCTCATCAACGCAGCGTCGAAGCGCCCCGGGGAGGCCCCGCTCCGCCGCCTCACCCCCGGCAGCGGCACCATCGTCGTCCCGCGCGCCGCGGGCACCCGGATCACGGGCAAGCAGAGCGCATGACTCCGCGCTGCGGGTATGCGCAGCGCCGTCGCTCGAGCCGCCCTGCTCACTGCTCGCCGAGCGTCATCCACTTCTCCGGCGCGGCCAGCGGGGCGAAGCCGACCTTGGCGTACACGGCGTGCGCGTCCGCGGTGGCCAGCATGATCCGGCGCAGACCGTAAGCGGCCAGTTCGTCGCGGACGGCAGCGACCAGGGCGGTGCCCAGGCCCTTGCCGCGGACCTCGCGGGCCATGTAGACGTCGCAGAGCCAGGCGAAGGTGCAGCGGTCGGTGACGATGCGGGCGTAGCCGACCTGGGCGTCCGAGGCGAGGTCGTAGACGCCGAAGTTGAGCGAGTTCGCGATGGCGGTGTCCTGCTTCTCGCGGGCGCGGCCGATGGCCCAGTAGGCGTCCTGCGACAGCCACTGATGGATCAGGCCGGGGTCCAGCCGGGCGGGGTCGGTGGAGATCTCGTAGCCGTCGGGCAGGTCGTTGGTCATGCCGGCAATCCAAGCAAAGGGGCTGGTGGCGAAGCCAGTGGTTTTAGCCGGGACGCCCTGCGGTTCGGCCGCGTCCGCCGCTTTGTATGCTCGGCAGGTGTCACCCGCGCGCGTGCGGGCCCTGCGAGAGGAAAACGATGACCACCGAGTTGAGCTCCGCCACCCTGGATGATCTCCTCGACCGCGCTCGCAAGGACTACGAGGTGCTGGCGGGCCGTGGGCTGTCGCTGGACCTCACCCGGGGCAAGCCGGCCCCGGCGCAGCTCGACCTCTCCGACGACCTGCTGAGCCTGCCCGGCGGCCGGCACACCTCCGCCGACGGCACCGACGTTCGCAACTACGGCGGGCTGCAGGGGCTGGCCGAGCTCCGGGAGATCTTCGCCGGGGTGCTGCAGGTGCCGGTGCCGCAGTTGCTCGCGGCGGGGAACTCCAGCCTGGAGCTGATGCACGACTGCCTGGTGCACGCGTTGCTCAGCAAGGTGCCCGGGGCCGACTCCCGCTGGGTGGACCAGGAGCCGATCACCTTCCTCTGCCCGGTCCCCGGCTACGACCGCCACTTCGCGCTCTGCGAGCGCTTCGGAATCGACATGGTCCCGGTGCCGATGACGGAGTCCGGGCCGGACATGGACGTGGTGGAGGCGCTGGTCGCCGAGAACGCGTCGGTCAAGGGCATCTGGTGCGTCCCGAAGTACAGCAACCCGGACGGGACCTGCTACAGCGACGAGACCGTGGCCCGGCTGGCCGCGATGCAGACCGCCGCCCCCGACTTCCGGGTCTTCTGGGACAACGCCTACGCCGCGCACCACCTCACCGACGAGCAGGTGGAGATCGCCGACCTGCTGGCGGCCTGCGAGGCCGCGGGCAACCCGGACCGGGTGTTCGTCTTCGGCTCGACCTCCAAGATCACGGTGGCCGGCGCGGGTGTGGCCTTCTTCGGCGCCTCGGCCGCCAATGTGCAGTGGCTGCTGGGCAACAACGCCAAGCGGTCCATCGGGCCCGACAAGGTCAACCAGCTGCGGCATGTGCTGTTCCTGCGGGACGCGGACGGTGTGCGGGCCCACATGGAGCGTCAGCGGGCCCTGCTGCAGCCGAAGTTCGAGGCGGTGCAGCGCATCCTGGAGGCCGAGCTGGGCGGCACCGGCCTGGCTGCCTGGACGACCCCCAAGGGCGGCTACTTCGTCAGCCTTGAGGTCGCGGAGGGGTGCGCGAAGGAGGTCGTCCGCCGCGCCGCCGGAGCCGGAATCGTGCTCACCCCGGCCGGCGCCACCCACCCGTACGGCGACGACCCGCGCGACGCGGTGATCCGGATCGCGCCCAGCTATCCGACCCTGGAGGAGCTGGAGCAGGCGATCCTCGGCCTGACTGCCTGCGTGCGGGTGGTCGGGTACGAGCAGCAGCTGGCGGTGTAGCGGGACGGGGCGTAGCGGGACGGGGGCGGCCTCAGCGCGGGTCCATGTCGTGGAGGCTGCCCCCGGCGACGGCGTGGAGCTTGTCCGGGTTGGCGATGTTGTAGACGGTGCGGATCCGGCCGTCGGCGTCCAGGTCGACGGCCATGACGGCGATGACCCGGCCGGCGCCGGTGAAGGTGATGCCGGGGCCGCCGTTGATCTGGACGAAGGCGATCGTCATGTCGCTGATGTCGACGCCCTCGTAGGAACGGCGGCGGGAGACGCCGGCCATCCAGGCGGCGACCTTGGCCGAGCCCTCGACCGGGTGCAGCGCCTGGCGGACCTTGCCGCCGCCGTCGGTCCACAGCGTGACGCCGGGGGCGAGCAGTTCCATCAGCGCGTTGATGTCGCCGCCGGTGGACGCGGCCAGGAATCGCTCGGTGGCCTCCTGCCTGGCGGCGGTGGCCCCGGTGTACCTGGGCCGCCGGGCCTGGACGTGCTCCCGGGCCCGGTGCCCGGCCTGGCGCACGGCCGGCTCGGACCGTTCGACGATGTCGGCGATCTCCGCGTAGCTGAAGGCGAAGACCTCCTTCAGTACGAACACCGCCCGTTCCAGCGGGCTGAGTGATTCCAGCACGACCAGCATCGCCGTGGACACCGAGTCGGCGCGTTCCACGGATTCCAGGGTGTCGGCGGCGCCGGTGTCCACCGTGGTCAGGATCGGCTCCGGAAGCCACGGGCCGACGTAGGCCTCCCGCTTGCGCTGGACCGAACGCAGCCGGTCCATCGCCAGATTGGTGGCGATCCTGGCCAAGTAGGCCTTGGGATCGGCGACCTGCGAGCGGTCCGCCGCCGACCACTTGAACCAGGCGTCCTGGACCACGTCCTCGGCGTCCATGGCGGTGCCGAGGAGCCGGTAGGCGACCGAGAACAGGAGGTTCCGGTGGTCGGCGAAGATCTGCTGGTCGTCGGTGGTGGTCACGACTGGGCGATCTTAGTGCTGCGACCGCCCTTGCGCCACAGAGCCGCGGTGCCCGCGCCGTACTTCCGGATCCGGCCGTAGACGCCCCAAGGGGCGCTGCTCACGGTCTCCTTGTAGACCACCGCGCTCCGGCCGGTGAGCAGGAACCGTCCGGGGGTGTCGTCGGCGCGGGTGAACTGGACCACCGCGTCGTGGCGGCCCAGGCTGACCGGCTGGTGCAGGTATCCGAACCGGAACGGCTTGGTCCGACGGCCCTTCAGTTGGTCGGCGATCGCGGCCGCCGTGTAGGCGCCGGTCGGCATGCCGCTCTGGCAAGTGCCGTGGATGACACCGTAGTTCTGCCGGATCGCGGCCGCGTCGCCGACGGCGTGGACGGTGGGGTGGGAGACCGAGCGCAGCCGGCTGTCGGTCACGATCCGGCCCTGGCCGTCGACGGTCAGCCCGGCGGCCGCCGCCAGCGGCGACATCCGGATCCCGGTGGTCCACAGCACCGCGTCGGCGGCGATGTGCTCTCCGCCGACCAGCTCGACGCCGCCGGGCAGCACCTTGGCGATCTCCACGCCGGTGCGTACCCGCACGCCGAGCCGCTGGAGCGCGCCCTGCAGGTAGGCCCGAGCCTTGGCCCCCATCATCGACCCGGGTTCGGCCCGTCCCAGCAGCAGGACGGTGAGCGCCGGGTGCTGTTCGGCGATCTCAGCGGCGGCCTCGACGCCGGTCAGCCCGCTGCCGGCGACGACCACGGTCGCGCCCGCGCCGAGCCGCCCCAGCGTCGCGGCCAGGGACGCGGCCCCGGCGGCGCCGTAGAGGGTGTGCGCGTGCTCGTCGACGCCGGGCACCGTGTCGGTGTCGGCGACGCTGCCCAGGGCGTACACCAGGGTGTCGTAGGGCAGGGAGCGTTCGTCGTCGACGCGCACGGTCCGCGCCTCCGCGTCGACGGCGGTCACCCAGCCCTCGACGAACTCGATGCCGGTGCCGGCGACCAGCTCCGGGATCTGAAGGTTCGTCAACTCCCGGCCGGACGCGGTCTGGTGCAGCCGCAGCCGTTCGGTGAACCGGCGCTGCGCGTTGACCAGGGTGATGTGCACGTCCTCGCGCTTGCGGGTGCGGGCGGCCAGGCTCATCGCGGTCGCCATGCCCGCGTACCCGGCGCCGAGAATCACGATCTTGTTCATGTCCGTCTCCCTGTTTGAATCTCAGTGACAGGCCCAGGACGGATGCCGGAGTGGCGATCGTGACATGTGGATGATGTGATCCAGGTCACATGTCGCGCGGGGCCCTGCTGCGTTGCCGCGCATGGGCCAGCGCCAGCGCCAGGGCGGAGAGCGCAGCGGTGACAGCGCCGGCGGCGGACGGGCAGCACCAGTCGACCAGCGAGGTGGCGGTGGCGCCGACGACCACCGCCGCCAGGCGGACGGCCGGCCAGCGGTCCTGGCGGAGCAGCTGCCGCCGCCCGGCCCGGCCCAGCAGGCCGGTGTAGGTGCCGGTGAAGTAGGTCGTGGGCACCGCCCAGGTCTGCGCCTGCAGGCCCATGGCCAGAGCCACCGCGACGATCAGCACCAGCTGGGCCTGCGGTGCCCGGCCGGACCCCAGCGCCCAGGCCGCCGCGGTCGCCGCGAGCAGCCCGGTCCCGGCTGCCAGCAGGGTGCGCACCGCCACCCGGGGCCGGGCCCGGCCCGCCGCCGCGGCGCCGAGCCCGTATCCGGCCAGCGAGGCCAGGGCCCTGGGCACCACCCGGTGGTCGCCGGACCCGATCGAGGCTCCGACCAGGACCAGGTTCCCGGTCATCACCCCGGCGAAGACCTTGCCCAGGCAGAGGAACGCGAAGGCGTCGGCGGCCCCGGAGGCTGCGGACAGCACCAGGTGCACCGGCTCGTCCTCGGTGCCGGGCCGGGCAGGGGGTGTGGCGGGGGGCGTGGTGGCGGTGGAACTCATGGGGCCATTGTTTCCTGACGAGCCGTCCGGCCGGACGTGCCGGGCCGGGACGCGGCCGGCTGTCGATCCGCCCCATCCATCGCTCTACGGCTCCCCGGTAACAGGTGAATGGGGGGGGCATCAAAGATGAAGAAAAGATGAATGAAAAGCATCCGAGAGGTGTTCCTCCTCTGCTAGCTTCCTTATGCCGCCACGAACAGCCGCCGTGACGGAGCACCAGACGCACTGTGCACGTGGCCGGTCCGCATTGATCCGGATCGGTTTCGCTCACCCACCCCGGTCCTTCGGGATCGGCAACTGCATCTGTTGAGATCTCGTCCGTTGACGGGTCCATGGACGGCCGCGCCGGCAATGACGCCTGTGTGCGCCGAGCCCTCGATCTTCCGGCACCTCGCGGCTACTTCGCTCGCAGTCACAGCGCTTCCTCCTTGTCATGCCCTTCGGGGGGCGGCCATGCCCTCGGGCAGGCCACAGCCATGCGCGGACGCGTTCCGCTGTTCATCCAGGGGGTTCAACCATGCACGTAAGGGAGTTCGGTCCCAGCACGCACGAAACCACAACCTCGACCGCCAGAACCACGACCGCCACAACCACCTGCCCGGCACCGGTCCGACTCACCGTCGTGGTGCCGACCAGGAACGAGGAGGAGAACGTCACCGAGCTGCTGGGTCGCCTCGGGCCGGTGCTGGCGCCGCTCGACGCCGAGATCCTGTTCGTGGACGACAGCGACGACGACACCGCGCAGGCGATCGAGCTCGCCGCCGAGGAGTGCCCGGTACCGGTGCGGCTGCTGCAGCGCCCGCCGGAGGAGCGGGTCGGGGGGCTGGGCGGAGCGGTGCTGGCGGGGGCCGCGTACGCCCGGGGCGGCTGGGTGATGGTGATGGACGCCGATCTGCAGCATCCACCGGAGGCGGCCGCGCTGATCGCGGCGACCGCGATGCGGCACAGCGTGGACATCGTCGTCGGCACCCGTTACGCCGGATCGGGTACCGCTTTCCAGGACCACGGCGCCGGGGCGCGCAGCGCCGGCCGCGGGCTGGCCTCGGCCGGGTCGACGCGGCTGGTGAAGTCGGTGTTCCCGCGACGGCTGGCCACCGTCAGCGATCCGATGAGCGGGCTGTTCGTCTTCCGCGCGGAGGCGGTGGACCTGAGCGGGATGCGGCCCGAGGGCTTCAAGGTGCTGCTGGAACTGCTGCTGCGCAACCCCGGCGCCCGGGTCGCCGAGGTCGCGTACGACTTCGCGCCGCGCCATGCCGGGCACACCAAGGCCGGGTTGCGCGAGGGGCTGGTGTTCCTGCGCCAGGTGGCGCGGCTGCGCCGGCAGCGGCTGATCGGACAGCTCAAGGGCGGTCCGCAGTCCGAGGGCGAACGCGGACGCCAGCTGTGGCGGTTGCTGGCCTTCGGGGCGGTCGGCGCGTCCGGAGTGGTCGTCAACACCGCCGCGCTGTGGCTGCTGTACCACGTCCTTGGGCTGAACCACCTGGTGGGGGCGGCGCTGGCTACCCAGGCGTCGACGACCTGGAACTTCCTGCTGGTCGAAGGCCTGGTCTACCGGGGCCGGGGCAACGGCACCATCGGCGGGCGGGCGCTGCGCTTCTACGCCATGAACAACCTGCTCATGCTGGGCCGGCTGCCGGTCATCGAACTGCTGGTGGTCTGGGGCGTGGGCGTCCTGGCCGCCAACGGGGCCACCCTGGTGGCCCTGTTTCTGCTGCGCTTCCTGCTCAGCGACCGGGTCATCTACGGGGCGGCCCGGCCCGAGAGCGGACGCGACCCGGTGCTGCTTCTGGTCGATCCGGCCGACCCCGCCGCGGCGGGCCTGCCGGTGACGGCGTCGCGCAAGCGCTCCAACTACCTGACGTACCGTTACGACGTGGCCGGAGCGGTCACCATCGGGTCCCAGATCCGGCTGCCCGAGCTGGAGTTCTTCCGGGCCCAGTGGATCGCCGACAGCGACGTGGACATCGCGGTACGGGTCGGCGACGTCGGCGGCCGCAGTCCGCGCAAGCGCGCCGCGATGACCGAGCACGGCGGCACCGACCCGGCGGCTCCGGGTGGCCGGGTGCTGCGCTACGAGGAGCACCTGGGCCGGCTGGGCGCCAACTTCCGGGTCCAGCTGGGAAAGACCATCACCATCACGGTCGGCCCGCTGCTGGCCCGGTCCCCACACGTGGTCTATACCAATGTGATCGAGGCGCTGCTGCGCCATGTACTGGTCGCGCGCGGGCGGATGCTGCTGCACTCGGCCTGCATCGAGCTGGACGGCACCGGGGTGATGCTGTCCGCGCTGACCGACACCGGCAAGACCGCCACCATCCTGCGGCTGCTGCGCGAGCAGGGCGGCACGTTCCTCTCCGACGACATGACCGTGGTGGACGCCCAGGGCAACGCCGTGTGCTTCCCCAAGCCGCTCACCATCAGCTCGCACACCCTGCGCGCGGTCCACGCCGACGATCTGACGCCCAGGGAGTGGCGGCGCCTGCAGTTCCAGAGCCGACTGCACTCCAAGGGCGGCCGTTCCATCGCGCTGCGGCTGGCCCGGTTCAACCTGCCGATCATGGGCATCAACGCGATCACGCAGATCGTGGTGCCGCCGCCCAAGTACACGGTGGACCGACTGGTGCCCTGCCGGCTGGGCAGCGCCACCCGGGTCCGGGAACTGTTCGTGATCCAGCGCGGCGCCCCGCGCCTGGCGGACATCGACCACGCCGACGCGGTCGAGCAGATGCTCGCCAACACCGAGGACGCCTACGGCTTCCCGCCCTACCGCTACCTGGCCCCCGCGATCACCGTCGACGGCCTGGACCACGCCCAGCTCAAGTCCAGGGAACGGGAGATCCTGGAAGGCTTCCTGTCCAACGTCCGGGTCCGCGCGCTGGCCTCGGACAGCTTTGGCTGGGCCGACGAGATCCCCAGGCTGCTGCGCGAGGAACACGGCTCGGAGCAGGTGACCGGGCAGTCGGGGACCGAGGGCAGTGGTGCACAGGGCGCCGACGCACAGGACGCCGCCGGCCGGGACGCCGCGGTTCCGCGCCCGGAGCAGGCCCCGGTCAGTGCCTGGCCCCGCTGGGGGTCGGCCGGATCCGGTCCGCTGGGCGCCCTGCCCGGGGTGGCGGCACGGATCGCGACTCCGCCGCGCAACCCGCATGGCGGCCTGGGATGACAGCGGCACCCGAAGCGGCCGACACCTCGGCCGAGGCGCCCGAGAGGGAGGCGCCGGTCGACGGCGCCCCCCTGCCGGGCGGCCCACAGAGCACCCTGGATCCGAGCCCGGCCAACCCCCCGGCCGCAGCGTCCGGATCCAGGGATCGGAGCCGCCGCGACACCGTCCTGCGCTCGCTGACCCTGACCTGGCTGCCGCTGGCGCTGATCCTCGCCGTCGCCGGTTTCCTGCGCTTCTGGCAGCTCGGGGCGGTGGGCCTGAACAGCGACGAGACGGTCTACGCCGGAACCGGCGCGTCCATCGGCGGCGACAGCGTGCTGCGGTCCTACTTTCCGATCTTCAGGGCCCATCCTGTCCTGGTCCAGCTCTTCATCGGCCTGGTGATGAAGATCCACCACGGCGACGCTGCCGCCCGGACCGTGCCGGCCCTGTGCGGAATGGTGACCGTCGCCCTGGTGTACCTGCTGGGGCGACGGCTGTACGGCAGCACCGCGGGGCTGGTGGCCGCGCTGCTGCTGGCGGTGATGCCCTACCACGTCGTCGTCAGCCGACAGGTGCTGCTGGACGGCCCGATGACGATGTTCACCACCGCCGCCCTGTACTGCGTGGTGCGCTACGCCGAATCCTCCACCACGGTCTGGATGCTCGCGGCCGGAGGATCGCTCGGAGCGGCGGTGCTGTCCAAGGAGACCAGCGCGGTGCTGCTGGGTGCCGGCTACGCCTTCTTCGCCCTGAGCCGGTCGGTGCGGGTCCGCGGGCGCGACCTGGTGGCCGGAGCCGGCGCGGCGCTCGCGGTGATCGCGGTCAGCCCGCTGGTGCTCGATCTGTCCGGGCGCGCCCAGACCGGTCAGAACTACCTGCTTTACCAGATGTTCCGCAGGTCGAACCATCCCTACGCGTTCTATGCGCAGGTACTGCCCGGCGCCATCGGCTGGGGCGTGCTGGCGGCCGCCGCCCTGGGACTCGCACTGCTGTGGCGGGCCCGCTCCTGGCGCGAACTCCTGCTGGTGCTGTGGATCGTCGTCCCGGCCGTCTTCTTCACGGTGTGGCCGGTCAAGGGCTACCAGTTCCTGCTGCCGATCACTCCCGCTCTGGTGCTGCTCGCCGGACGCACCATCGTCCACCTGCCCGCCCTGCTGCTGAAGCGGGCGCCGGACCGGCTTCCGCGCCGGACCGCAACGGTGGCTGTGGCCGTGCTGGCGCTGGGGCTGGCGGCGAGCCTGGCCCTGCCCGCGTGGGCGCGGGTCCAGCCGTCCACGGACCGGACGTTCCTGGCGGGCACCGGCGGTCTGCCCGGCGGCCGGGAGGCCGGGCTGTGGGTGCAGCGGCACGCCCCGCACGGCGCCCAACTGCTGGCCATCGGGCCCTCGATGGCGAACGTCCTGGAGTACTACGGACAGCACCGGGTCTACGCGCTGTCGGTGAGCCCGGACCCGCGCAACCGCAACCCCGCCTACGTCCCGGTCCTCAACCCGGACCGGGCGCTGCGCAACGACCAGTTCCAGTACCTGGTGTGGGACTCCTACACTGCGGCCCGTACTCCCTTCTACACCGCCAAGCTGCGGGCGCTGGTGCAGAAGTACCACGGCGTGGCGGTGTTCACCGCCACGGTGGACGTCAGCACCGGAGCCGGGGGCGACACTCCGGCACCGGTGATCATCATCTATCAGGTGAGGGCGTCATGAGGAAGCTGCGCCGCGTCGCCGCCGCCCTGGTGTGCACGGGTCTGCTGACGCTGTCGACCGCATGGCAGTCGGCGGCGGCAGCCCCGGTGACCGCCCCCGCGACCGCCCCCGCGCGGCAGTCGGCCACGGCCACGCCCATCAAGCACTTCGTGTTCCTGATGCAGGGGGACCGCTCCTTCGACAACTTCTTCGGGACCTACCCGGGCGCCGACGGCATCCCCGCCGGCGCCTGCCAACCCCTGGCCCTGGGCGTGAAATCGAGCGGCTGCGTCAGGCCGTACGAGCTGCACGGCGTGTCCGTGCCGTTGCTCGCTCCCAGCGCCAGTCTGATCAGCCGTCAGTGGGACAACGGCAGGATGGACGGCTTCGCGGTGGCGTTCACCCGCCAGGGGCGCACCGGGACGCTGCCCATGGGCTACTACGACGCCCGTGACCTGCCGTTCTCCTGGGCGGCCGCGAGCCAGTACGTCCTGTTCGACCACTTCTTCGCGGCCGCGCCCTACGGGACCCGGCTGAACCGCTCCTACTGGGTGGCCGCCGCCGCGCCGTCCAGCGTGAAGGTGCCGGCCACCGGGTACGGCAACCAGCCGACCATCTTCGACCGGCTCCAACAGGCGGGCGTGAGCTGGAAGTTCTACATCCAGGACTACAACCCGGCGCAGACCTATCAGATGATCAAGAAGAACGACCAGGTCGCCCAGACCGAACGGGTCCCGCTGCTGGACTACACCCGGTTCGTCCAGGACCCGGCCCTGCGTGGGCACTTGGCCGACCTCAGCGAGTACTACCGCGACCTGGCCGCCGGCACCCTGCCGGCCGTCTCCTACATCGCGAGCTCGACCGGGGCCGAGCGCACCGGCCGCTCGTTGCCGACCGGTCAGGCCCTGCTCCGCAACCTGGTCACCCAGCTCCAGCTCAGTTCCGCCTGGTCCAGCTCGGCGTTCATGTGGTCCTACGACGGCTCCGGGGGCTGGTACGACCACGTCGCCCCGCCCAAGGCGGCCGACGGCGCCCAACTCGGGCTGCGGGTACCGGCGCTGCTGATCAGCCCCTACGTCCGGCAGGGCGTTGTGGACCACACCGTGCTCGACTCCTCGGCGGCCCTGGCGTTCATCGAACGCAACTGGGGCGTGGCGCCGTTGACCGCGCGCGACCGCACCTCACCGGGCCTGGCCGGCGCCGGGGGAGCCTTCGACTTCAGCGCCGCGCCCCGAGGAGCGGCGCTGGTGCCCAACGGCACGGTGGCGGCCAAGCCGGCGCTGGTGCGTACCGCGATCATCTACTGGTTCTACGGAGGTGCTGCCGTGTTCGTGCTGCTGTTGTTCGGCGTGGCGTTCGCCACCTCCTTCCGGCGGTCCCGCGCGGCGCTGCCGGACCTGGTGCCGGAGCCCGACCTCGACCAGCCCAGGGAGCTCGCCGCGGCCTCCTCCGACTCCGGCTCCGGGGCGGTGGACCAGTGAGCATCCGCAACCGGACCGGAGCCGCGCTGGCCGCCGCGGCGCTCAGCGGCGCCCTCGCCGTGACGAACACGGCCACCGCCGCGTCGGTCAGTGCGACGAAGGCCGCCACGGCGTCGCCGACCCCGACCGCCTCCAGCACGGCCACGAGCAAAACGACGACGAAGAGCAAAACGACGACCAAGACGACGACCACGCCCGCGGCGAAACGGCCCCATCCGCACGGCAACCGCACCACCACCCCGGCCAAGCGCGCCCACCCGCACGGGAACAAGGGCACCACCGCGGCCAAGCGCCCGCACCCCAAGCGCAGGCCCTGGCCGGTGACGGTCACGGTGCAGACCGTTCCGGCGACGCCCGGAATCGTGTTCACCTTCGACGGCCAACGGCTGGTGACCAACGCCGCCGGCACCGCCTCCTACACCCGCGAACACGACCTGACCTCGCACAGCCTGACCCTGCTGACCACCGCGCTGGACACCTCCCAGCAGCATCTGCGGTTCGACCGCTGGGCCGGGCAGCGCAATCCCGACGACACCTACCTGACCAAGGTCACCGGACTGCCCATGCGCCAGGCCTACACCGTCACCGCGGCCTTCGCGGTCCAGTACCCGGTCTCGGCCACGTTCACGGACCAGCACGGGAACCCGATCGGCACCTCCCGGATCTCCGGCGTCCGGCTGCGCGGGGACAGCGGCCAACTGGTCCAACTCCCCACCAGCGGCAGCGTCTGGCTCACCGGGTTGACCCCGAAGCCGGTCAAGGGCACCCTGGGCCTGGTCCCGGTCTCCTACTCGCTGCAGCAGCTCACCGTGGACGGGGCCCAGGTCGCCGACGCCGGCAGGCAGGCGATCAGCCCCTCGTCCGGCGCCGTCAGGGCCCGGCACGGTCAGGTCGTCCTGGTCGGACAGTTCCACGACCTGACCGTCACCGCGCACGACGCGCTCTTCTCCCAGGCAACCGGCAGCACCGCCTACATCACCGGGCCCGACGGGGTGACCCGTCAGGTGCCGCTGGCGGCCGACCACTCGGTCACCCTCACCGGCCTGCCCCGCGGCCACTACACGGTCTCGGTGCGGGCGGGCGGCGGCATCGTCGTCAACCAAGAGATAGAGCTCTCCCAGGACCACACCTCCGACGTCTCCGTCATCAGCACCGAGGACCTCGGAACGCTGGGCGGAGCGCTGGTCCTGTTCGCAGGGGTGCTGCTGCTCGGGCGGCTGCGCGGCCTGCGGCTGCCGCTGCGCCCGCTGGACGGCAACCCCCTGGACGGCAAGGAGGCGCCGGCATGAGGCCGCGGTCCCCGCTGGGACGCCGGCTGCTGCTCCGTGTCCTGGCTCTGGTCCTGGCCCTGGGCCTGTCCGTGCTCACCGCCTGCGGCGGCGCCCACCGTCCCAGGGCCGGCGCCACCGCGGGCAGCACCGCGAGCCACACCGTCACGCCGGGGCCGGCGGCCGTGGCCAACTCGCCGGTGCCGCTGCTGGCCTTCTTCTACCAGTGGTTCGACGCCTCCTCCTGGGGCCGCGCCAAGATCGACTACCCTCGTCTCGGCCACTACTCCAGCGATGACGTCGCGGTCATGAAGCAGCAGATCGAGTGGGCGAAGTCGGCCGGAATCCAGGGCTTCATCGTCAGCTGGAAGGACACCCCCACGGACGACCGCCGGCTGAAACTGCTGATGGGAGTCGCCCGGCAGCTGGACTTCAAGCTGGCGATGATCTACCAGGGCCTGGACTTCAAACGCAAGGCCCTGCCGGTGGCCGAGGTCGCCAAGGACTTCGCCCTGTTCCGGGACCAGTACGCGTCGGACCCGGTCTTCCTGCGCCTGGGCGGCAAGCCGCTCACCATCTGGAGCGGCACCTGGTCCTTCAACCACACCGAGGTGGCCCAGGTCACCGCACCCGTGCGGGGCAGCATGCTGGTCCTCAACACCGAGAAGAGCGTCAAGGGATACCGGCGGATCGCCGACGTCACCGACGGCGACGCTTACTACTGGTCCTCGGTGGACCCCGGCAGCAACCCCACCTACACGGCCAAGCTGAGTGCCATGAGCACCGCGATCCACCAGGACGGCAAGTACTGGATCGCACCGTTCGCCCCCGGCTTCGACGCCCGTCTGGTCGGCGGCTCCCAGACCGTCGCGAGAGACAACGGCCAAACCCTGCGCACCGAGTACAGCGCGGCGGTCAACTCCTCGCCCGACGTCCTCGGACTCATCAGCTGGAACGAGTTCAGCGAGAACACCTATGTGGAGCCGTCCCAGAAGTACGGGACGCTCTTCCTGGACACGCTCCGACAGTTGCGGACCACCCCGGCGCCCTCGTCGCTCGCCGCCCGCGACTCCAGCCAGACTCCCGCACACAGCACGGTCAGTCAGCAGACCCTGTGGACCAATGTGGTGCGCCTGGGCGGCTTCGCCGCGCTGCTGATCGTCCTCACCGCCATCCCGTTCGCCCGCCGACGCCGCCGCAGACGGCGCGCCGACCGCGCGGAGGGCCTCACCCGTCCCGCCCCGCCGACCCCCGAACCGAGCCGCAGGTGATCGTATGTCCGCCCCCGTTCCCCACCGCCACCCCGATGAACTGAGAACGCCAACACCACCATCTCGCAGTTCCCACCCCGCCCGTACCCGGCGCCGCGTCGCGTCGGCCTCCGGAGCGCTGTGTGCGCTCGCCGCGATCGGGGCCGCCCTGCCGGGCGGAGCCGCGGCGGACACGCCGGTCTACAGTGCCCAACTGACCCGCGCCCCCTACCTCACCGACCTCACCACGACCGGCGTCCAGATCAACTGGGGCAGCACCGCCCAGAACCGGGGAACGGTCAGCTACGGCCACCCGGACGACTGCGCGGCGCACACCGCCACCTCGACCACCCTGGGCTACCCGATGACGGTCAACGGCGTGAAGGAGTACCGCAACACGGTCACCCTCACCGGCCTGGACCCGTCCGGCAGTTACTGCTATCGCATCAGCACCGGCGGAACCGCCCCGGTGGACCTGCTCGGCACCCACGCCACCCCGACGTTCGAGACCCTCGACCCCGCCGACGCCAGCTCCACCTTCAGCTTCGCGGTCTTCGGCGACTGGGGGGACACCACCAGCAGCAACGTCAACGACGGGCGCCTGAACTCCAACCAGGCCAACCTGGACGCCCAACTCGCGGCCAGCGGAGCCAGGTTCGCGCTCACCGCCGGGGACACCGCGTACCCTGGCGGCAGTCAGACCAACTACGGCGACCTCATCCAGACCGGCGTCGACATCAGCGCCGTCTTCGGCCCCTCCTACTGGGCCGAACCCGGCCAGCTGCTGCCGGTCTTCGCGGTCAGCGGCAACCACGGACAGAACAGCACCTATCTGCTCAACTGGCCCGAGAGCACCACCGCGGCGGCCTCCAACGGCCTCTACGCGATGACCTCCTACCCGTCGATCGACGGCAGCACGGTCGGCTCCTACCCCACCGGCTACTACGCCTTCAGCACCGGCGGCGTCCGCTTCTACATGCTCGACGCCTCCTGGGGGAACAGCAACACCGGGACCGCCACCGGCGGTGCCTGCGGCTCGCACTGCGCGATCTACCAAGTGGACCACGACGCCCACTGGACCACCGGCTCCGCCGAGTACCAGTGGCTCGCCGCCGACCTCGCGGCCCACCCGGGCGGCCTCAAGTTCGCCGTCTTCCACTTCCCGCTGCGCTCGGACGACGCCACCGAACCCGACGACAACTACCTCAACGTCACCGCCGGCAGCGGTTCGTTGGAGTCTCTGCTCGCCTCCGGCGGCGTGCAGTTGGTGTTCAACGGCCACGCCCACGACTACCAGCGCAGCACCGCCCCGGCAGGCGGGGTCATCTCCTATGTCACCGGCGGCGGCGGAGCCAAGTCCACCTCCATCGGCGCGAAGGGCTGCTCCAGCACCGACGCCTACGCCATCGGCTGGAGCTATACCAAGAACAAGGGCAACGCCTGCGGCGCCGCGACAGCGCCGACGTCCGACGCGCAGGTGTACCACTTCCTCAAGGTCGCCGTCAGCGGCCGCACCGTGACGGTGACCCCCACCGACTCGCTGGGGAACACCTTCGACGTCCAGACCTACACCTTCTGACCGGTTGACGGCTGACCGGTTGACGGGCGGCCGTACCAGACGGCGTCGGTCCAGATGTGCTCCAGCCGGACCTCCGCGCCGGGGTGGGGCGCGTGCCAGATCTGGTCGTTCCCGGCGTAGATCGCCACGTGGTAGACGCGCCGGCCGTCGTGGAAGAAGACCAGGTCGCCGGGGAGCCGGTCGCTGCTCGGGATGTGGTGCGCGCTGTCGTACTGGGCCTGGGCGGTGCGCGGCAGTTGGGCGCCGGCCTGGCGGTAGGCGAAGAGGGTCAGGCCTGAGCAGTCGAAGTTGTCGGGCCCGGCCGCCCCGTAGCGGTAGGGGTCGCCCTGCTTGGAGGCGGCCGCACTGAGGGCTCTCGCCCGCAGTGTGGCCGCCTCGGCGTCCGCCGGTGCCAGGCCGGTGCCGGCGAGTACCGACAGGGTCACGACCGTGACCAGGCCGGCTCGGATGCGCCCTGGATGAGGGCGCGCTGCGGTTTTCGAGGTTTTCGAGGACTTCGAGGACTCGGTCACGCGGGTTCCTCCGGAACCGCCTACGGAAGGTGTCCTGTCGGGTTCGGGCTCCGAAAGCTGCCCGGCCACCGCGGTGGCTGCACCCCAAGGGACGGTCCTGTCCAGGCCGTCCCGCCGTACTCGGGTCTCCCGCTCTCGCCGATGGGTGGGTGCGGAACTGACGTCCGACCGGCGGCGAGACTGAGCGTCCGGGCGGACCGCCCCGCCACGGCGGCGGGGACTTGTTCGGTCAGCCGTCAGTATTGCGACGTTGGGATCCGGTCTTCTCGGTGGACGGACGGCCCGGCGCGGGCGGCGGTGCGGGGCGGAACGGTTGGCGGTGACTCTGGGTGATCGTGATGGCGGTGCGGCGGACTTCATGCCGCCCGGCAGGGAAAATATTCTTTGCCCATTTCGGTATCAGGCTGTGAGCAGCCAGAACGTGGACGGTTCGGGTCCGTAGGCCACTCGATTGCCGGATGTCCCGCCCACGTCTGTTCGAGTGAAGTCGGCTCCTGGGGGCAGGCGTTCGGCCATCGGGACCCGGCCGAGGGTTCCGCCGTCCCCGCGGCCCGGGTTGGCGGCCCGAAAGAGTGCGACTCCCTCGGCGTGTCGCGACCCGAACAGGACACTTCTGTGACCGTTTCATGACGTTACGTCAGCGAATCGGGGGAATCAGCGGCCCATGACAATGAGTGATGAAGAGGCTGAACTGGCGCTCCAACGCCTCGTCGCACAGGCCGGCGTCTGGTCGGCCGCCGCGCCGGGCGGGGAATCGGCCGTAGGTACGGACATGGACGACGAGCACCCTCTGGAGACGCTGCTGCTGCGGTGGTGGGGCCGGCTGCGCTTCCCGGACGCCGAGTACCCCGAGGTGCCGCCGCAGGGCCGGTCCGAGCGGAGCGGGGTCTGGCCGCGAGGGTGGTCCGGGGGTGGGTTGGGGGCAGGTCGGGGCAATGGATCGGCGCTCGATGCCTTGTGGCTGATGGCCGGGGTGTGATAGCTATGCGGAAAGGAAACTGACGGACCGTCAGATGAAGATGCCGGCCCGGACCGTCCGACGCCCCTTCCGCCGCAGGATCTGACCGCCCAGGAGGCCCCTGATGGAGTTCGGCATCTTCCTGAATGGATTCGTGCCCGGCCCGGCCGCGCACGACCGCCCTTCCGAGCACCTCGCCCTCAAGCGGGAGTTGGACCTGGCCGTCAAGGCGGACAAGCACAACTGGAAGTACGTCTGGTTCGGCGAGCACCACACCCTCACCGAGTACAGCCACATGTCGGCCCCCGAGGTGGCGATGGGCTACGTCGCCGCGAAGACCGAGCAGATCCACCTGGGCACCGGCATCAACAGCCTCTCGCCGCGCAAGGAGCACCCGGTCCGCTACGCCGAGCGCGCGGCGATGCTGGACCACATCACCGAGGGCCGCTTCGAGTGGGGCACCGGACGCGGCGCGGGCAGCCACGAGGTGGCCACCTTCGGCATCATGGACACCGAGTCGACCCGGGCCGAGTGGGACGAGGTCTCCCGCGAGGTCGTCAGGATGTGGGAGCAGTACGACTACTCCTTCCAGGGCGAGCACTTCACCGTGCCCACCCCGCACAACATCCTGCCCAAGCCCTACGGCCACTCGCACCCGCCGATCTGGATGGCCTGCGGGAACCCCGGCTCCTTCGCCAAGGCCGGATCGCTGGGCATCGGCGGCATCGCCTTCAACTTCGAGCCGATCTACAACCTCAAGGGCCGGATCGAGGCATACAAGGAGGCCGCGGAGAACCCGGTCGAGATCCTCGGCGACTACCAGAACAACAACGTGATGATGACCAACGGCGTGATCTGCCTGAGCGACCGCCGACGGGCCCGGGAGATAGCACTGTCGGCGGGCCTGGGCTACCTGGTGACGCTGGTCAACCTCTACCACGACACCATGCCCAAGTCGCTGGACGGCATCACCTGGCCGGATGCGCCGATCCACCTCGGCGCGCTGGGCGGCGAGGAGTTCCTGGACGAGCTGATCGCGGGCGGTTACCTGCTCTGCGGGACCCCCGACGAGGTGTGCGAACAGGTGGCCGCGTACCAGCAGGTCGGCTGCGACCAGCTGGTGTTCGGCGTCACGGGTGGGCTGTCGCACGAGGAGAGCCTGGAGATGATCGAGCTCTTCGGCGAGCAGGTCATCCCGAACTTCGACAGCGCCCCGGAGCACTCCACCGCGGTCTACCGCCGCGGCGCCACCGGCCCCAAGTACCCGCCCTACAACAACCCGGTCGACCCGTCCCTGCGGCACACCGTGCTCCCTCCGGCGGCGATCATTCAGCTGCCCGAGTGACCTGCTGTCAGCCGTTTCTGGCCTTCTGGCAGCTGATGCCCACCAGCAGCCGAAAGGACTGCAACGGGCCGCCTGGTGAACTGACGGGCCGTCACGAGAATGCGCGGCTGGTGGAGCTTCGCGATGGCTGCCCCGTGATCAGGACTCGCGCCGGGCTCCCTGCTATGCCACATGCCCCCTGGGGGCTGGGCTATGCCGTGAGTGTGGGTTGGTCGGTGTAGGTGTGGCCGGTGGGGGCGGTCCAGGTGACGTTGCCGGAGGTGGTGTTGTAGCCGATGTGCCAGCCGGCGCGGTGTTTGGTGAGGTGGTGGCGTCGGCACAGGGGGATGAGGTTGTCGGGGGTGGTCGGCCCTCCGGTGTGGGGGTTGGTGTGGTTGAAGGGGGTGACGTGGTCGAGGTCGCAGTGGCGGGAGGGGCGGGAGGGGCGGGTGCAGCCGGGGAAGCGGCAGTGGGGGTCGCGGGCGGTGACGTGGCGGGTGACTTCGGTGGTGGGGCGGTAGGTGGTGGGGTCGGTCTTGAGGACCTGGCCGGTGGTGGGGTGGGTCAGGAGCCGCCGCCAGACGCTGCCGGGACGTGATGCCAGGGCGCGGGCTTGGCCTGCGGTGATGGGGCCGTGGCCGTGCAGGTCGGCGGGGTGTTCGGCGGTGCCGATCAGGGTGTCGAAAGGGACGGTGACCACGATCGTGGGGCTTGGGGCGGTACTTGTCCCGGTTCCGGAGACAAGTTCCACCAGGGCGTCGGCGCGGCGTTGGGGCGGGGTGCGGCCGTCGGGGTTCAGGGTGTGGGCGTGGGCGGTGACGGCGGCGTCGACCAGGGCGGCGTTGCCTGCGGTGAGCAGGGCGCCGTACCAGGCCATGCCGTCGGGGTGGGGCTGCAGGGTGGTGCGGCGGTCCTGGGCGGCGCGGGTGTGACGCTGCTCGGCCCCGGCGGGGTCGGCCTTGAGGACGGCGCGGGTGATGGCTTTGCGGGCCGCGCCCACGGTCTGGGTCGGCAGCTTGGCCAGCACCAGCTCCTCCACCCGTGCTGCAACCTCGTCCTCCAGCACAGCGGTGTGTTCCAGCAGGGCTTTGAGGTGCATGATCTGCACCCGGCCCGCCGCCAGCAGTCCCAGGGCGGCCGGGAAGCGTGCGGTGAGCTGCTGGGCCTCGACCAGGCGGGCACCGGCGGTGTCCGGGGAGACCCGCAGCGCACAGGCGACCTGTTCCTGGGTCTCCAGGAAGTCCCCCAGAGCATCGGGGTGCCCGGGGATGCAGGTCAGGGGCTGCTCGGTGAGCCCGGCCAGCATGGCGATCTGGACGGCCTCCAGCCAGCACCGCGCCCGCTGCACCGCCACCAGCGCATCGATCCGCCCGGCCGCCGACAACTCCGCACCCTCCAGCTTCGCGATCCCGGCCACGCTCACCGCCCCCGGCACCGCCCGCGCCAGCCCCGCCGCCAGCACATCAGCCGCGTCCATGCCGACCACCCCCTCCAGGTGCTCCGTATACTCCTGATTCTATCGTGACCTACCGTCAAAATGGCCTCTGAGCTGCATAAACAGTTGCATTCCGAACCCTCGCACGCCCCCCGAACCTGTCTCCAAAACCAGGACAACTTCACGGCGCGGGATTCCCGCTGAAACGATCTCATTGCGATTAGGGTGCTGTGCATGCGCATGTGGATCGTGGACGCGTTCAGTGATCGTCCGTTCGCCGGCAATCCCGCAGGGGTCGTGCTGCTGCGGGACTTCGCTGAGGACGGTTGGATGCAGCTGGTGGCCCGGGAGATCAACCATGCGGAGACCGCGTTCGCGCATCCGCTGCCGCCGGGGCGCGAGGCCGACTGGGCGTTGCGCTGGTTCACTCCCACCACGGAGGTGGACATGTGCGGCCACGCCACGCTCGCCACGGCGCACGTCCTGCGTGAGACGGGTAGTGCGACCGGAACCGTACGCTTCGCGGCGCGCTGCGGCGTGCTCACGGCGACGGCGAACGCTGATGGCAGCATCACGCTGGACTTCCCGACCTCGACGCTGACCCTGCAGGAGACGCCTGAGGACCTCCCGCGGGCGCTCGGGGCCCGGGTGCTCTCCGTCCACGCGACTGCGGCCCACGTCGGCGACCTGCTGGTGGAGCTGGAGGACGAGAAGGCGGTACGAGCCCTGGCCCCGGACCTCCGCGCGTTGGGCAGGGCGTCCAGGCGGGGCGTCATCGCCACCGCCGTGGCCGAGAACCCGGGACGCGGGTACGACTTCGTCTCGCGCTGCTTCTTCCCGAACGTCGGCATCGACGAGGACCCGGTCACCGGCAGCGCGCACACCGCACTCGCGCCGTTCTGGTCGGCCCGCCTGGGACGCCCCGACCTGACCGGGCTGCAGGCGTCGGCCCGCTCGGGCCTGGTCCGCACCGGCCTGCGTGGCGAGCGCACTTTGCTCATTGGAGACGCGGTGACGGTGGTCGAGGGCGAGCTGTTCTCCGCGCCCTGACCCGTCCCGTCGTCCGCTGTCGGCCGAATCGGTCGCGTGTACGCCGACGCGGGGTCAGGCTCGTTGCATGCGACCGCTCTTCGTACTCGTCCACAGCCCTTCGGTGGGCCCCTCGACCTGGCACCCGGTGGCTGAACAGCTCGCCGCGGCGGGCTTTGCCACCCACGTGCCGTCCCTGCTGGATGTCTGCGCCGGGCCGCCGCCGTACTGGCCCGGGATCGTCACCGCCGTCCGTGAGGACCTGGCGAAGGTACCCGCCGGGCAGCCGCTGGTGCTGGTGGCACACAGCAACGCGGGGTTGTTCCTTCCGCTGATCCGCACGGGCCTCGACGACGCCGACGGACAACCCCGTCCGGTGGTCGCCTCGGTCTTCGTCGACGCCGCGCTGCCCGCCCGGGACGGGGCGACGCCGGTGGCGCCGCCCGACCTGCTGGAGTTCCTGCGCACCATGGCTGTGGACGGCCTGTTGCCGCGCTGGACGGACTGGTGGGACGAGGCCGACATTGCGCCGATGTTCCCCGATGCCGCTGCCCGTCGAACGGTCGTCGACGAGCAGCCGCGACTGCCCCTGGCCTACTACGAACAGCGCATCCCCGTCCCGGCCGGCTGGGACGACCACCCCTGCGCCTACCTGCTGTTCGGACCGGCCTACGAGGCCGAGGCCGCCGAGGCGAGGGAACGGGGCTGGCGGGTCACCCACCTGCCCGGGGAACACCTGCACCAGATCGTCGACCCCGACGCCACCGCCCGGCACTTGGTGGAACTCGCCGGTTGACGCCGTACCGTACGTGCCGACCAGCGGCGAGGTGCTACGCGTCAGCGGTGGCCGCTCGGCCGGAGTCTGCATAGATCCGGGAATGCTCCTGTCACCGGTGCCGCGCTGTGGTGAGGAAGTCCAGGAGGAGTGGGCCCGCGAGGGTGCGGAACTCCTCGAAATAGCAGGACGAGCGGCGCTCCTGCAACTTGGAGCTGGTAGGCGATACGGACCCCGTCGGGGGAGACGGAGAGATTCACAGCGTCAGCCGGGGGTGCAGCCGCAGCCCCTCGGTGTGCTCGGTCATCACGGCGTAGGTGCTGCCCGGCTGGCCCGCGGCGGCGCCGTGGCGGCCGTCGGGGGTGAGGGCCAGGGCGCGCAGTTCGGCGCGGAAGTCGTCGGGGAGGGTGGCGGCCTCGGCCAGGGCCGTGCGGCAGGCCTCGGACGGGTCGGCGCCGGTGGCGAGGAGGTCGACGACGGTGCGGGCGGTGCCGCCGCGCATGCTCAGCTCGCCGCGGCCGGTGCAGGCCGCGCCGCCGGCCCGCAGGTCGCACCAGTTGCCCGCGCCGGGGACGGCCGAATCGCCCACCCTGCCGGGGTACTTGAAGGGGTAGCCGGAGGTGGAGACGCCCACGCACAGCTCGCCGGACGCGTCCAGGGCGATGATGTTGATGGTGCCCCAGGGCCCCTCGTGCGGGGCGAGCCGGCGGACCAGGTCCAGCGCCGTGCGCCGGTACAGCTGGTCGCCGTCGAGCGCCGCGGTGTTCTCGCCCTCGACCGACTCGCCGGAGTCCAGCAGCTGCTCCCGCCACATCGCCTTGGACTCGTCGGTGAGCAGCTCGGCCGGACGGAAGCCGTTCTCCTTGGCGAACAGCGCTGCTCCCGCGCCGACCAGCATGCAGTGCTGCGGCAGCCCCTCCAGCACGGCCCGGGCCACCGAGATCGGGTTGGGGTAGCCGCGCAGCGCCCCCACCGCGCCGAACCTGCGGCTGGACCCCAGCATCACCGAGGCGTCGAGTTCGACCTCCCCCTGGGCGTTCGGCAGACCGCCGGTGCCGACGTAGTGGTCGGCGAGGTTGTCCTCGCAGCAGCGCATCGCGGCCTCGACCGCGTCCAGCGCGGAGCCGCCCCGGGTGAGCACCTCGATGCCGGTCGGCAGGCCGACCTCGCTGCGTTCGCTTCCGATGATGACGGCCTCGGGCACGGCGTTCGGCACAGCGTCTCCAGGTTGATGGCGCGTGGATCGGGATCAACACGGGTACTGTCGCACGCCCCGGTTGCCTGCCCGTTGCCGGCCCGTCAGGCGACCGGGGGAGCGGGGGCCGGAGCGGGTTGCGCTTCGACGGTTGGGTGGAACGTCTCCTGGAGCCGGTTGCCCTCGATGTCGGGGTCGGGGACGTACTTGGCGAACCACTGCGGGTGGTACCAGAGCTTGGAGCGGATGATGGCCATCACCGCCGGTACCAGGGTGAGCCGGACGACGAAGGCGTCGAGCAGGACGCCGGCGGCGAAGCTGAAGCCGATGGCCTTGATGGTGGGGTCCTTGGTGAACATGAAGGCCACGAAGATGGAGAACATGATCAGCGCGGCGGCGGTCACCACCCGCGCGGCCAGCCCGGTGCCGCTCTCGACGGCGCCGCGGGCGTCGCCGCTCTTGCTGAACTCCTCCTTGATCCGGGAGACCACGAAGACCTCGTAGTCGCTGGAGAGGCCGAAGATGATCGCGAGCATCAGGATCGGCAGGAAGCTGATGGTCTCGCTCGGGGTGATCCCGAAGATGTGGCGGCCCCAGCCCCATTGGAAGATCGCCACCTGGGCGCCGATCGCGGCCAGCACCGAGAGCAGGAAGCCGATGATGGACTTGATCGGGACCAGGATGGTGCGGAACGCGAAGGTCAGCAGGATGAAGGCGAGCCCGACCACCACGACCAGGAACACCGGCAGCGCGCTGGAGAGCTTGCTGGACACGTCGATGTTGGAGGCGGTGGTGCCGCCGACCAGGACGGTCGCGCCGGTGGAGCCCTCGATCGCGGCGCGGTCGTTGCGGATGCCGTGCACCAGGTCGGCGGTGGCGGTGTCGTTGGGGCCGGTCTTGGGGATCAGCCGGAAGACGACGGTCGTCGGGGTCTGCACCGCGACGGTGGTGCTGTTGACGTCGGGGACCTTGGCCAGGTTGCCGAGGATCTGCTGGGCGTCGGCGCTGCTGCTGATGCCGTCCGCGACGACCAGCAGCGGGCCGTTGAAGCCGGCTCCGAAGCTGGCCGTGGTCAGGTCGTAGGCCTTGCGCGAGGTGTCCGAGGTGGGCTTGGAGGAACCGCTGGGGAGCCCCAGCTGCATGCTCCAGTACGGAATCGCCAGCACGACCAGGAACGCCACCCCGGCGATCAGCATGGGGAACCGGAAGCGCACCACGAAGCGCGCCCAGCGGGCGCCGAAGGTCCGCTGCGGGGCGGTGGCGCCGATGGTGGCGACGCTCTCGTGGTGGCCGCGGCGCAGCGGGGTGCTGATGAACTTGGTGACCTTGTGTCCGGCGAAGCCGAGCATGGCGGGCAGCAGGGTGAGCGCGATGAGCATCGCCATGAGTACGGCGACCGCGGCGCTCAGACCCATCACGGTGAGGAAGGGGATGCCGACCACGGACAGCCCGCACAGGGCGATGATCACGGTGAGGGCGGCGAAGACCACGGAGCTTCCCGCGGTGCCGGCGGCGAGCGCCGCGGAGTCCTCCACACTGAGGCCGGTGAGCAGGTTGTTGCGGTGCCGGGAGAGGATGAACAGGCCGTAGTCGATGCCGCAGGACAGGCCGAGCATGATGGCGACGGTGGTGGACGCGGAGGCGATGTCGACCACCGCGGCGACCGCGGTGACGCCCATCAGGGTGATCACCACGCCGATGATCGCGGTGAGGATCGGCAGCCCGGCGGTGACCAGCGCGCCGAAGGTGATCACCAGGATGACGAAGGCGATGACCAGGCCGATCAGCTCGGGCGCCTCCGAAGGGACGAGCCGCCAGCCGGGGTAGACGCTGCCGGAGTACTCCACCTGGACGCCGGCCTGCTGGGCCGGTTTCACCGCGGTTTTCACGTCGTCCAGGGAGGCGTCCTTCACCTGCGCCGGGGCGACCGAGTACTGCACCTGGCCCAGGGCCACCCGGCCGTCCGGGGAGACGGCGTTCTGCGTGTAGGGGTCGGAGACCGAGACCACCTGCGGGACCGTCTTCAGGTTCGCGAGCGCGGTGCTGACGCCGGTCTTGTAGGGCTCGGCGGTGATCTTCGCGCCGGCCGGTACGGCGAAGACGACCTGGGTCTGACCCCCGCTCAGCACCGGCACCTTCTGCTTCAGCAGGTCCGAGACGTGCTGGGACTCGGTGCCGGGGATGGTGAAGTTGTCGTTGGTCTTACCGCCGCTGAGCTGCCCCAGCAGGATCGCGCCGACGGCGGCCAGCAGCCACAGGGCCAGCACCAGTCGGCGGCGCCGGAAGGCGAACCTGGACAGCCGGAACAGGTACGTCGACATCGGTTCCTCCGGTGGTACGGCCGGTCGGCCCGGGCGGCGGGTCGTCAGATCAGAAAGGCCCTGGGCCCATCCTCGGGACGGCGGACCCGGTGGGCACGCCGGGACGGTCAAACGGGGGTACCCGGCTGCGGCGGCGGCCCCGGCGGTCCGCGTCCGATGCGGCGCATACGTACTGAGTGAACTGTCTACGCCGGACTGGACAGTCGGGGTCGGCCGAATGGCGTAGCCGGGATCGGTCTCCGGAGGCGGACTTCACACCTGCCGGGCGGGATCGGGACGTCCGCCTGTACTGACGGCGGGCCGGGTCTGTCAAGGGTTGTGCGGCATCTCGCGGCGCCGGGGTGATCTTGCCGATTTCGGCTCAAAGAGGCGTCAGGAAACGGCTCCGGGATGGTGGTCCGCGGTCCGGTGCACCCCTGCCTACCTGGGCAACGGGTCGGTATCCGCTGATTCCACAAGCTAAGGCTTCACGCCGTGTCCCGAGCAACGGAGTAGAAACCCAGTGTTCACGCGAAGGTCGCGGATCGGGAACTGTTCGGGAACTGCGGAGGCTTGTCTAGTGAGACTTTACGGAAAGCGGCGGCTGATGGCCTGCTCGGCGTTGGTCGCCGCCTCGGTGGTACTGGCGGGATGCGGATCCAGCAGCGGTAGCGGCGCCGGCAGTGGCTCCTCCGGGAGCGGTAGTGCCTCCGGCGGGAGCGACGCGGTCGCCCAGGGCCTCGCCATGGCGGAGCAGCAGGTGGCGAAGCTGTCGGCGACGACCGCGACGTACCCGGTGCCGACGGCGGCGGTCTCGGGCACGGCGACGTTCAAGGGCCGGACCGTCTACTACATACCGCTGGTGCAGCAGATCCCCGGCTTTGTGGTCACCGCCGCGACCATGAAGACGGCGCTGGCCAAGGCCGGGCTGTCGCTGCAGGTGTGCGACGGCCAGGGCCAGCCGTCCGCGGTCGCGGCCTGCGTGCAGCAGGCGGAGGGGGCCAACGCGGCCGGGATCATCACCGACGCCATCGAGTACGGCATGGCGCAGAACGCGCTGGACGCGGCCAAGACCAAGGGCATCCCGATCATCATCGCGGACCAGATCGCCCCGGCCGGCACCGTCAACGACAACTCGGTGACCTACGTCCCCGGCGCGATCGACCAGCCGACCCAGATCGCCTGGTGGATGATCGCCGACTCCAAGGGCAAGGGCGACGAGATCATCGCGGCCGAGGCGGACTCGACCTCGTCCTGGGCGTATGTGACCAACTCGCAGGCGATCTACTCGAAGTACTGCCCCGACTGCAAGGTCACCGTCAAGAAGATCACCGCCACCACCAGCGCGCTGCTGGCCTCGGCGACCAGCTCCAACGTGCTCAGCAACCCCGGCGCGACCTACTACTACACCGAGTTCGAGGACAGCCTGCAGGACACCGTCCAGGGCCTGCAGCAGTCGGGACGGGCCTCGTCCATCTCGCTGTCGGTCGCCGGCGGTTCGGTCAACGGCCTGGGGCTGCTCAAGGGCAGCTCCGTGGTCAAGGCCGTGGTCGCGGTGGACCAGCCGTACGCCGGATGGGCGCTCACCGACGAGATCCTGCGGATGATGACCAAGTCCGGTCCGGTCACCGAGACCTTCCCGACCCGGTTGTTCACCAAGCAGAACATCGGCAGCGTGCAGGTGACCGCGGCCGCGCAGGCCTCGGGCGAGTGGTTCGGCGACTCCTCGTACGAGACCTCCTTCGCAAAGCTCTGGGGCTAGGGGTGACCGGCATGGAGACGGCTGCCGCCGCCGAGCCGCGGGCCGGCGGGCCCGAGCCGGGGCGCCACCGGCTGGAGGTCGCCGGGCTGTCCAAGACGTTCGGGCCGGCCCGGGTGCTCCGCGACGTCCGACTGCAGGTCGCCCCGGGCGAGTTGCACGGCCTGGTGGGTCAGAACGGATGCGGGAAGTCGACCCTGGTGAAGATCCTGACCGGGGTGTACACGCCCGATCCGGGCGGGTCGCTGACGGTGGACGGGCGGTCGCTGGCGCTGCCGGTCCGGCTGGCGGAGCAGCGCGAGGCCGGGGTCTCGGTCGTCCACCAGAACCTCGGCCTGGTCGACGAACGGACCATCTGGGAGAACGTGCGGCTGGGCCGCTACCGGGCCGGCCGGCTGTCCCGGCGGATCGACCGGAAGGAGGAGCGGCGGGCGGTCGAGGAGGTCCTGGTCAGGCTGGGCCGTCCGATGGACGTCGGCGAGCGGGCCGGGGCGCTGTCCGCGGAGGACCGTGCGGCCGTCGCCATCGCGCGGGCGATGCAGGACCACCGCCCGGGCAGCGGTCTGATCATCTTCGACGAGTCCACCCGGGCGCTCGGCCGGTCGGCCCGGTCCCGGTTCTTCGACCTGGTCAGGTCGCTGATCGCGGGCGGGGCCTCGGTGCTGCTGATCTCGCACCAGCTGGAGGAGATCGTGGAGGTGACCGACCGGGTCACCGTGCTGCGCGACGGCGCCGTGATCGAGGCGGGCGTCCCCACCAGCGAGGTCGACGAGACCGCGCTCACCCGGATGATGCTCGGACGCCATCTGGTCACCCACGACCGGGTGGTCACCCACGCCCAGGAGGAGGCGCCGGCCTCGGTGCGGGGGCTGTCCGTCGGTCCGGTGGAGGGCTTGGACCTGGACATCAGGCGGGGCGAGATCGTGGGCTTCACCGGACTGGTGGGCTCGGGCTTCCAGGAGGCAGCCGAGGCCATCGGTGGCGCGCGGCGGGCTCAGGCCGGTCGACTCACGGTCCGGGACCAGGATCTGGCGCTGGGTCAAAGGCGTGGCTCCACCAGTGAGTTCGTCGCGGCCGGAGTGGCCTTCGTGCCCGAGCGGCGTCTTGAGGAAGGGCTCGCCGGGGAGTTGTCGGTGGCCGACAATCTGACCCTGCCCCGGGTCCGCAGCCGCGGCGGCCCGCTGCGGATCGGCGCGGCCTGGCAGGCCGAGGAGACCGCCGAGATGATCGCCCGGCTCGACATCCGGCCGCCCGACCCCAGGGCTCCGGTCGCCACGCTCAGTGGCGGCAACCAGCAGAAGGTGCTGCTGGGCAAGTGGCTGGCCGGCAGGCCCAAGCTGCTGGTGCTGCACGAGCCCACACAGGCGGTCGACGTCGGGGCCCGGCACGACATCATCGACGCGATCCGGGCGGCGGCGAAGGACGGCTGCGGGGTCGTGCTGGCCTCGGTCGACGCGGTCGACCTGGCCGTGCTGTGCGACCGGGTGCTGGTCTTCCGGGACGGCCGGGTCGCCCAGGAACTCAGCGGCGAACTGGACCAGGACGCCATCGTGCAAGCGACGTTCGGCGCAACCGAGAACGGAAAGGGGTGGGTTGGCTGATGGACGCCGCCCAGCAGCATGAACAGGACATCGTGGAAAGCCCGCTGGGCCAGGATGAGCCCGAGCCGACATCTCAGCACACCGAGCAGGCGCCACCGCTGGTCCGTAGGCCGGTGCCTGGCCTGGCCTCCCGGATCCGCAACGTCTCCGCGCGCTATGCGGTGATCGCCGTCTGGGCGGCCATGATCGCGGTCTACGCCGCGGCGGAGCCCGGCCTGTTCCTGCGGACGCCGACCTTCCAGACCATCTTCAGCTCGCAGCAGCCGCTGGTGTTCCTCACCATGGCCCTGCTGTGCACCATCTGCGTGGGGGAGTTCGTCGACCTCTCGGTCCCGGCGGTGTTCAGCTTCTCCGCGACGCTGCTGCCCGTCCTGGTCGTCGACCACGGCTGGGCCGTGTGGCCGGCGGCGGCCGTCGCGGTCCTGGCGGGGGTGGCGATCGGCGCGGTCAACGGTGTGCTGGTGGTCGTGGCCGAGGTGAACACCATCGTGGTGACGCTGGGGATGAGCACCCTGCTCGGCGGCATCTCACTGTGGATGTCCCACCTCAACTCGGTCAGCGGGCTCTCGGCCGGGTTCGGGAAAATCGCCCTGTACGAGGTGGGCGGCCTGCCGGTGTCCTTCTACTACGGGCTGGTGCTGGTGGCGGGCTTCGCCTACCTGCTGGCGTTCTCCCCGCTGGGACGCCACATACGCTTCGTCGGAGCCAGCCGGGAGGTCAGCCGGCTCTCCGGGGTCAAGGTCGACCGGATCCGCTTCGGCTCCTTCGTCGCGGCCGGTCTGCTCTGCGGAGTAGGCGCCGTGATCGCCGTCGCCGCCCTGGGCGGCTACAACCCGACGACGGCCGACAGCTATCTGCTGCCGACCTTCGCCGCGGTCTTCCTCGGCACCGCGATCATCGAGCCGGGAACCTTCAACCCCATCGGCACCCTGATCGGGATCTACTTCCTGGAGACCGGCATCCTCGGGCTGCAACTGCTGGGCCTGCAGGCCTGGGTGTCGCCGGTCTTCTACGGAGGCGTCCTGGTCGTCGCGGTGACCCTGTCGACGCTGCTGCGCCGACGAAGGTCGTAGCCGGGTACCGCGTGTGGCCGTGTGCTGCGGCTACGCGTCGAGCGGCACCAGATCGTGCCGGTGACGCTCCGCCAGGAGGGGCAGGGTTCCCTGGCGGAGCCACCGGTCGAAATGGTCCGAGGCGAGGTGCGCCTCGAACGCGGCCTGGTCCGTGTACTCCTCGCAGAGGACGAAAGCCGCGCTGTCCTGGGGATCGCGGTAGACGTCGTAGCGAAGATTTCCGCTTTCCGCCCGGCTGGGGGCCAGCATGTTCCGCAGGGATTGCCCTACCTGCTTCTCGGAACCCGGCTGTGCGCGGTAGCGGGCAATCACGACGTAGGACATGGCGATCCGTTTCTCGGCGTCGGCAGGTGCGCTGAAGTGCGCGGAGCGCTGCCCATACTGGCGGACGACGACACCCGCGCGAAGCTGTCGACCATGACCGGACGGTCAACCAAAGCTTGCAAATCCGCATGGTCCGCACACGCTTTCTCGCTCCTATGCTCGGCATCACCCGGTGGGATTGAGCGGAAGAAGGTTCGGCGCGTATGTCAGTGAAATCAGTGCCGCGGCTGGTCGGCGGGGAGTGGCGGATGCCGACGGGCGAGCGCACGCTCGACGTCGTCGATCCCGCCGACACCCGCCGGGTGGTCGCCCGGATCCCGGCGATGACCGCTCCCGAGGTGACCGAGCTCTACGACGAGGCAGCCGGGGCGGCCGCCGGCTGGGCCGCGCTGTCCCCGCTGGACCGCGCCGCGGTGATGAGCCGGGGCGCCCGCACACTGCGCGAGCGGAGCGAGGAGATCGCCGCCGACCTGGTGGCCGAGATGGGCAAGACCCGGGCCGAGGCCGAGGGGGAGGTCGAGAAGGCCGCCGACTTCTTCGACTACTACGCCGGGTTCGCCCGACAGCCGTGGGGCGAACTGCTCGCCGACGGGCGGGCGGGCACCCGGACCAGCGTCCGCCGCGAGCCGGTCGGGGTCGTCCTGCTGGTCACCCCCTGGAACGACCCGCTGCTCACCCCGGCCCGCAAGCTGGCCCCGGCGCTGATCGCGGGCAACACGGTGGTGCTCAAGCCGGCCACGCAGACCCCGCTGGTGTCGCTGCACCTGGCCCGGGCGCTGCACGACTCCGGGCTGCCGGCCGGGGTGCTGGGAGTGGCGGTCGGCAGCATCCGGCAGATCGAGCAGGCGCTGCTGGACGACCCCCGGATCGACGCGGTCTCCTTCACCGGCAGCACTCCGGTCGGCCGGTCGCTGCAGCGGCGGCTGGCCGGGCGCAACGTCCGGCTGCAGACGGAGCTGGGCGGCAAGAACGCCTCGGCGGTCCTCGCCGACGCCGATCTGGACCTGGCCGTCCGCACCATCGCCTCGGCGGCCTTCGGCCAGACCGGGCAGCGCTGCACCGCCACCAGCCGGGTCGTGGTCGACCGGGCCGTCGCCGAACAGGTCGTCAGCGGCCTGGTGGCGCAGGCCGAGGCGCTGCGGGTCGGCCCGGGCGAGGGCAAGGACACCGGCATCGGCCCGCTGGCGGACCCGGGACACCGGGACAGCGTGCTGGAGCACATCGCGCGGGCGGCCGCCCAGGGCGCGGGCATCGCCGCCGGCGGAGCCGCGCCCGAGGGTGAGGAGTATGCCCACGGCTGCTACGTCCGGCCCACCGTCCTGGTCGGCGTCGACAGGGACATGGACATCTGGCGCGAGGAGGTCTTCGGCCCGGTGATCGCGGTGCAGGTGGTGGACGGGTTCGACGCCGCGGTCGAGGCGGTCAACGACTCCGTCTACGGGCTGAGCTCGGCCGTGTTCACCCGGGACCTGCGTCAGGCGGAGGCGTTCAGCGACCGGGTCCGGACCGGCCAGGTGTCGGTGAACCTGCCGACCATGGGCTGGGACGTGCACATGCCCTTCGGCGGCTTCGGCGACTCCGGCTCGGCCTTCAAGGAGCAGGGCAGCGAGGCGCTGCGCTTCTACACCCGGGTCAAGACGGTCGCCGTCCGCTACGACACGGGGGTGTGAGCAGTGGCGCTCCAAGCTTCTCAGGTGCGGCCGGTCGGCATCGTCGGGGCCGGACTGGTCGGTCTGGCCATCGCCCGGCTGCTGACCCAGCGTGGCCATGAGGTCGTCGTCTTCGAGAAGGAGGCGGAGGTCTCGCTGCACCAGTCGGGGCACAACTCCGGCGTGGTCCACTCCGGGATCTACTACACCCCCGGCTCGCTCAAGGCCGTGCTCTGCCGGCGCGGGGTGACGCTGATTCAGGAGTTCTGCGAGAAGCACGAGCTGGAGTACCGGGAGATCGGCAAGGTCATCGTCGCGCACTCGGACGCCGAGGTGGCGCGGCTGCGCGAGCTGGAGACCCGGGCCGAGGCCAACGGCGTGCCCGGCGTCACCTGGCTGGACCCCGCGCGGCTGCGCGATCTCGAACCGAACGTCCAGGGGCTGGCCGCGCTGCACTCGCCGACGACCGCGATCGTGGACTACAGGCAGATCGCCCGGGCCATGGCGGACGAGGTCACCGAGGCCGGCGGCCGGGTGCTGCTCGGGCATCCGGTCACCGCGATCACCCCGAACCCCCGTCACGGCGTCACCGTCCGCAGCGGCGAGCAGCAGTTCGAGCTGGGCAGCCTGGTGATCTGCGCCGGACTGCAGTCGGACACCGTGGCCGGGCTGGCCGGTGACCAGCCGTCGCCCGCGATCATCGCCTTCCGCGGCGAGTACTTCCGGCTCCGGCCGGAGCGGGCCGGCCTGGTGCGCGGGCTGGTCTACCCGGTGCCGGACCCGGAGTACCCGTTCCTCGGCACGCATCTGACGCCGCGGATCGACGGCAGCGTGGACGTCGGCCCGAACGCGGTCTTCGCGTTCGCCCGCGAGGGCTACCGGCGCAGCGACGTCAACCTGCGCGAGCTGGGCCGGGCGCTGGCCTGGCCGGGCACCCGCCGGCTGGCGAAGGAGCACTGGCGGATGGGGCTGCGCGAGATGCGCGGTTCGCTGTCCAAGCGCGCCTTCACCGCCGCCGCGCAGCGGTACGTGCCGGAGCTGAGGCCGGACGACCTGGTGCCGGCCCCGGCCGGGGTCCGCGCGCAGGCCCTGGACGAGCGCGGCCGACTGGTGGACGACTTCCGGATCTCCACGGTGGGGCCGGTGACCGCGGTGCGCAACGCGCCCTCGCCCGCCGCCACCTCCTGCATGGCGATCGCGGAACACGTGGTCGACCGCCTGGCTCCGACGCTCTGAGGCTTTCTTCTCCTTTACTGAGTTACGCATCCACGAAAGAGGACCCGCATGTTCATCGTCGACACCCAGATCCACGTCTGGAAGGAAGAGACCCCGGACCGCCCCTGGGTGCCCGGTGCCCGTGAGCGCATCCGGCTGAACGGACACCGGGAGGAGGCCTTCAGCTTCGATGAGGCCATCGGGCTGATGGACGAGGCCGGCGTGGACCGTGCGCTGATCCTTCCCCCGTCCTGGGAGGGCGACCGCATCGACTACTCGCTGGAGGCGTGCGAGGCGTACCCGGACCGCTTCGGCATCATGGCCCGGATCCCGCAGAACAAGCCGGCGGAGGGCGCCGCGATGATGCGTGACTTTGCCCAGAACCCGCACGTCAAGGGCACGAGGCTGACCTTCCACCGGCCGATCGACCGGAACTGGATGATCGACGGCACCAATGACTGGTACTGGCCGCTGGCCGAGGAGCTGGGCCTGCCGACGATGGTGCACGCGCCGGTCTGGAAGGCCGAGCTGGGCGCGATCGCGGCCGACCACCCCCAGCTGAAGATCATCATCGACCACATGGGGATCATGGCCCGCTGCGTGGACGACGCCATCGGCTACTGGGCCCAGGAGACCGCGGACCTGCACAAGCACCCCAACATCTACGTCAAGGTCTCGGCCATCCCCGGCTACTCCACCCAGCCCTTCCCCAACCTGAACATCGCCAAGTACGTGCACGCGATGGTCGACCGGATGGGCAAGGAGCGCTGCTTCTGGGGCACCGACATCACCCGTCTCATGGGTCACGGTCTGACCTGGAAGGACACCATCGACCAGTTCACCGAGCACTTCGGCTTCAGCGAGGAGCAGCTTGAGTGGATCATGGGCCGGGGCATCAGCGAGGTGCTGGGCTGGCCGATCCCGGCCGAGGCATCGGCGGCGGCGCCGGCCAAGGTGGAGGCCGGGGAGGCGGCGCGATGACCGATGAGCGTCTCGACGGCGGCGAGGCCGTCCTGGCCGCCTGTCGAAGCCTGGGCGTGGACGTGGTCTTCGCCTCGTCCGGGTCGGAATGGGCCCCGGTCTGGGAGGCGCTGGCGCGCCAGGACCGGGACGGCACCACGGGGCCGCGCTATGTGGACCTGCTGCACGAGACCCTCGCGGTGGCCATGGCCACCGGCTACGGCCTGATGACCCGTCGGCCGCAGCTGGTGCTGGTGCACGCGGTGCCCGGTCTGCTGCAGGGCGCCTGTGGGATTCACGGCGCGCTGCTGGCCGGGGTGCCGATGGTGGTGGCCTCCTCGGAGTCCACCGGCTACGGGGACGGCCGGGGACAGGACCCGGGGTCGCAGTGGTACCGCAACCTGTCGATCGTGGGCGGCCCGCAGGCCGTGGCCAACCCGTGGACCAAGTGGTCCACCCAGGTGGGCGACGTCTCCACGGTGTACGGCTCGGTGGTCCGGGCGGCGGAGATCGCGGCCCGCCCCACGGCGGGGCCGGTCTACCTGAACATCCCGGTGGAGGTGCTGCTCGACGAGTGGACCCCCTCCGCCCTGGTCGGCCGGGCGATCCCGGAAGCCGGCCGACGGGTCAGCACCGCCGACGACCTGGAGCAGGCCGCCCGGCGGCTGCTCGCCGCCGAACGTCCGGTGATCGTCACCGAGTCGGCCGGGCGCCACGCGGACGGGTTCGAGGCGCTGCTGGAACTGGCCGAGACGCTGGCCGTCCCGGTGATCGAGCCGCAGGCGGCGGTGTGCGCGAACTTCCCGCGCACCAACCCGCTGCACCGCGGTGGCGACACCGCCGCCGCGGTCGCCGACGCGGACCTGGTGGTGCTGCTCTGCTGCCGCGCGCCCTGGTACCCGCCGAGCGACCGGCCGGTGGCCGCGGACGTCCTGGTCATCGACGACGTGCCGCACCGGCCCTATGTCGACTACCAGGTGCTGGGCGCGGACCAGTACCTGGAGGGCGACATCGGCCCCACCCTGCGCGCCCTGACCGGGGCCGTTCGGGCGGTCGGCGTGGACGGGAGCAAGGTGGCCGCCCGGCGGGCCGAACTGGCCGTGCCGTCCCACAGCGCGCCGGCTCCCCGGCAGCCCGGGGAGCACTGGATCGACCCCGGCGACGTGGTGGACTGCCTGCGCGAACTGCTGGACCCGGACGCCGCGGTGGTCGACGAGACCATCACCCACGCCCGGATCGTGCAGCAGCGCCTGCAGGCCGACCGCCCCGGCCGCTACACCTACGTCCAGGGCGGCCTGGGCCAGGGCATCGGAGTGGCGCTCGGGGTCAAGATGGCCGACACCGAGCGGGAGGTGGCGCTGGTCATCGGGGACGGGGCGATGCTCTACAACCCGATCGTCCAGTCGCTGTCGGCGGCGCGAACCCTGGACCTGCCGATCCTGATCGTGGTCTTCAACAACCGCCAGTACCGCTCGATGAAACTCAACCACCTGCGCTTCTACCCCGACGGGGCGGCGGTGCGCGAGGACGACTTCCGCGGCGTCGACCTCGACGGCCAGCCGGAACTCGCCAAGGTGGCCGAGTCCCTGGGCGTGCTCGGGCTGAGCCTCACCGAGCCGGAGCAGCTCAAGGCCGGTCTGGCCCAGGCCCTGGCCAGTGTCCGCAGCGGGGTCAGCGCCCTGGTGGACGTACGCGTCACCCGCTGAGCACACCCCGTACCTCACCACCGACCCATCGACCTCATGGAGGTTTCCGTGGCCAAACCACGCACCATCGTGCCGGAGAAGGCGCTGCGCACGCTGGTCAGCGACCTCTTCGTCGTGTCAGGAACCAGCAGGGAGCACGCCGACACCGTCGCCGACGTCCTGGTCTGGGCGAATCTGCGGGGGGTCGACTCCCACGGGGTGTCCCGGGTCCCGCGCTACCTGGAACTCCTGGACAGCGGCGAGGCCAAGGCCAGGCCGCGGATCCGGGTGGACCACTTCAAGTCGGCGGTCGCCATGGTCGACGCCGATTCGGCCCCCGGCCCGGTGGCGCTAACCCGGGCGATGGACGAGGCGGTCAGCATGGCCCGCTCGGCGGGGGCCGCCTGGGTCGCCGTCCGCGGCACCGTGCACACCGGCGCCATCGGCTACTACACCGAACGGGCCGCCCAGTACGGCATGGTCGGACTGGGCATCGTGGCCGGGGTCCCCAACATGGGCTACCCGGGCGCGGCCGGCGCCGCCGTGGCGACCAGCCCGCTCTCGGTCGCGGTCCCGGCCGGGCGGCATCCCACCGTGCTCCTCGACATGGCCACCGCCGTGATCGCGCTCGGCCGGATCGCCCAGCACAAGGCCGCCGGCACGCCGCTGCCCGAGGGCGCCGCGCTGACCCGGGACGGCCGGCCCACCACGGACCCGGCCGAGGCGGCGGTCCCGCTGCCGATGGGCGGTGCCAAGGGCGCCGGCATGTCGCTGGTCTTCGAGCTGATGGCCAGCGGCCTGACGGCCAATCCGATCGTCAGCTCGTTCCACAGCGCCGACCCGGAGGGCAGGCGGCACCGTCAGAACGCGCTGCTGATGGCCATCGACATCGCCGCCTTCACCCCGGTCGAGCAGTTCCGGGCACTGGTCGACGAGACCGTGGAGACCATCAAGGCGCTGCCGAAGACCGACCCGGACGGCGCACTGCTGCTACCCGGCGAGCGGGGCTCGCGGACGCTGGACGAGCGCATCCTCAAGGGCGTCCCGGTGCCGGACGCGCTGCTGGCCAAGCTGGTCGCGCAGGCCCAGGCCCGCAAGGTCGCCGTGCCGGAGGGGATTCCCCAGTAGGCACGGGAACGACGCGGTCCGGACCGGGGACAGGCTCCCGGTCCGGACCCTTTTTCGCGCCGTCAGCTCTCCGCGACCATCCGGTCCTCCGGCGACAGGTGCTCCACGGTCACTCCGGTGGCCATGAAGGTACGGGTGACATATCCGGAGTCGTACACCCACAGAATGGTCATCGGGGTGTCCCCGGTGTTGCGGAAAAGGTGCGGAATTCCGGCCTCGACATACGTCGTGTCGTACTGCTGCAACGGGGTCGCCACCCCGTCGATCTCGACTTCGGCGGCACCGCTCAGTATCGTCACGTGCTCCACGCAATTGTGGGTGTGCAAAGGCGCTCCGGTGCCCACCGGATACGTACTGATGCCGGAGGTCAAGGTGGTCTTCTCGACCGCGCCGGCGCGGGTGACCAGCGGGATCGTCTCCACACTGCCACCCCTGTTGAGCCTGGTCACAGCCGCTGCCTTGATGATCGTCACGGGGATCTCCTCCTGATTTCCGCTGGTTCGCTGTCAGGCTAGACCTGAGCCGCCCCGGGCTGCGCCGCAGGATGCGCACACTAATGTTTCGCCGCCGGGGCCATGAATCACCGGCCGACTGTGGACAGCAACTCGGCATTTCAGGAGTGTTGACCCACCACCAATTCCGGCGGTCTTACGAAGGAGCGCGCGCCGATGCGTCTTGGACCCCTCACCGATCTCAGCCCCAGGCAGCAGGAGATCAGCGACCGCATCACCGCTCGCCGGGGCGGGACCCGGGGGCCGTTCCTGGTCTGGCTGCGCAGCCCGGAGCTGGCCGAGAAGGTCGAGGCGCTCGGCGCCTACTGCCGCTTCGAGTCCTCGCTGCCGCTGCGGCTGACCGAGCTCTCCCTGCTGATCGCGGCGCGGCACTTCGACGCCCAGTACTCCTGGAACGCCCACATCGACAAGGCCGTCGAGGCCGGCGTCTCCCGTGCCGCGATCGAGCAGCTGGCCCGGGACGAGGCCCCGCAGTTCGAGGCCAAGGACGAGCACCTGCTGTACGCCTTCGCCACCCAGGTGCTGGAGGAGCACTTCGTCGCCGACGCCACCTTCGCCGAGGCCCTCGCCGCGTTCGGCGAGAACGGCGTGGTCGACATCATCGGCTGCCTCGGCAACTTCTCCATGCTGTCCATGCTGCTGAACACCTTCCAGGTGGACCTGCAGGCCGACCGCGAACCGCCCTATCCGGACATCCGCGGATACGCCCGGGTGGCGCCGCGTCCCCGGAAGACGGCTTGAGCGATATGTGTGCAGGTCAGGGCTTTCGGAAGGGACGGGGAGAACGTAGGGTCACGGCCAGAACGGCACAGCAGTAGCACGATCGCACACAGCACAAAGGAGTCCTGTGGATCGCATAACCGTGATGCGGAGTTTTGTGAGCGTCGGGGAGCAGGGCAGTTTCAGCCAGGCTGCCCGCCGTCTCGGCGTCTCCGGCTCCCTGGTCTCCCGGCACATCACCGAGCTGGAGCACCAGTTGGGGACCCGGCTGGTGAACCGGACCGCCCGTGCGGTCACCCTCACCGCCACCGGACGCCGGTACTTCGACTTCGCCCAGCGCATCATCGACGAGATCGACACCGAGGACGCCGCGCTGCGGGGAGCACAGGACAAGGCCGAGGGCCAGCTCGCGGTGATCTGCCCGAAGTGGATCGGGAACCTGGACCTGGGGGAGGCGATCGCGGACTTCGCGGTCGACCACCCGAAGATCCATGTCCGCTTCGAGGTGGGCGGAATGTCCGACCGCACCTTCGACTTCCTGGACAAGGGTTACGACGTCGCTTTCCACACCAGGGGGCTGCGCGATTCGACCCTTCTTGTGCGGAAGGTCTCGGATCTCGATTTTATGCTGTGCGCCTCACCGGACTACCTCAAGCGCCACCAGCCGCTCGTGGACCCGTCGATGCTGGCCGACCACGAATGCCTGGTCCATATCAACGACCCGCTCTGGCGGCTCTACCGTGAGGGTCAGGAAACGCACCTCAAGGTGCTGCCGACGGTCTATTCCTCCAACAGCTACCTGACGCTGCGCAAGGCCGCGGTCCGCGGCCGCGGGCTGGCCCTGATGCCGGTCCGCACCGTCGCCGAGGACCTCAGGAACGGGACCCTGGAGCGGGTGCTCCCCGACTACGCCGGGCCGGCCCGGTCGCTGTACGCCGTGCACTCGCCCGGCGCGCACACGATGCGCAAGGTCAGGGTCTTCCTGGACTACATCTCGGCCTGGTTCAAGCGGAACCCGATGACCACCGCCGGGACCCTGCACGACGTGCAACCTTAATGTTCCCGTCGCTGCCGTGTACCGCCCTTGAAGGCCGCCGTGCGCCCGCCTAGGCTGGCTGTGAATTCACGGGGCCCGGATTTCATCTTTCCCACGTGCGCTGGTTCGCCGAATACGAAGAGAAGGCCCCCATGACCATTGTCCGGATAGAGCGGGCGGTGTACGGAGTCGAGGACGTGGCGGAGTGCGCCAGGTTCTTCGAGGATTTCGGACTCGACCCGGTCCACAAGTCCGACGCATCGGTCGAACTGGCCACCAGGACCGGGCAGATCGTGGAACTGCGGCCGCTCGACGACCCGACGCTGCCGGCGGCCGTCGAGCCCGGGTCCACCATCCGCGAGATCGTCTGGGGCGTCGGCTCCCAGGCCGAGCTGGACCGGCTGCACACCGAACTCGGCCGGGACCGCGAGGTCACCGTGGACGGCGAGGGGGTGCTGCACACCTTGGACGAGACCGGGTACGGCATCGGCTTCGCCGTGGTCGCACTGCAGGCCTCACAGCCGACTGACAGGCCGGTCAACACCCATGGCGACGTCCGGCGCTGGAACGCCCCGATCGACCCCTTCGGACGGGTCCGGCCGCTGCGGCTGTGCCATGTCGCGCTCAACATCCCCAAGGAGGGGCACGAGCGGGCCACCGACTTCTACCTGGACCGGCTGGGCTTCCGGGCCACCGACGTGGTGAAGCCGATGGGCACCTTCATGCGCGCCGAGGGCGACTCCGACCAGCACACCATCCTGCTGTGCCACCGCCCGGACCGGGCCGGCGTCAACCACACCGCCTACGAGGTACGGGACTTCGACGAGGTCGTGCTCGGCGCCAACCACATGATCGAGCAGGGCTGGCGCGAGGCGCGGAAGCTGGGCCGGCACACGGTCGGCTCCAATGTGTTCCGCTTCGTACACGCCCCCTGCGGCGGGCGGGTCGAGTACGCGGCCGACATGGACCGCGCGGACGACAGCTTCGAGACCCGGGTGCACGAGACCACGCCGCCGCACCACATCTGGACCCTGCAGACCAACCGCGACAACGATCGAGAGGGCGAGGCATGACCGCCACCAGTTCCTACCCGCCCCTGGCGCTGTACATCGACGGCGCGTGGACCCAGGGCAGCGGCACCCGCCGCGAGCCCGTCGTGGACCCGGCCACCGAGCAGGTGCTCGCCGAACTCCCGCTGGCCGAACAGGCCGACCTGGACGCGGCCCTGGCCGCCGCCGACCGCGGCTGGCGGCTCTGGCGGGACACCCCGATCGAGACCCGCTCGCGGATCCTGCACACCGCGGCCCGGCTGCTGCGCGAGCGCGCGCAGGAGATCGGCCGGGTGATGACCATGGAGCAGGGCAAGCCGCTGGCCGAGGCCGCCGGCGAGGTCCTTCGGGTGGCCAACCTGCTGGAGTGGGACTGCGAGGAGGCCCGCCGCGCCTACGGCCGGATCATCCCGACCGGGCCGGGCGAGAACCTCACCGTGCTGCGCGAGCCGATCGGCCCGGTCGCCGCCTTCGTGCCCTGGAACTTCCCGGCGGGGAGCCCGATGCGGAAGATCGCCGCCGCGGTGTCGGCCGGCTGCTCCATCGTCATCAAGGCCTCCGAGGAGGTGCCCGGCACCGCCGTCCTGATCACGCAGGCGTTCCATGACGCGGGGCTGCCGGCGGGGGTGCTGAACCTGGTCTTCGGCGTGCCGGAGGAGGTCTCCAGCCATCTGATCGTCTCGCCGGTGATCCGCTTCGTCGCCTTCACCGGGTCCATCCCGGTGGGCAAGCACCTGGCCCAGCGAGCGGCCTCGGTGATGAAGCCCTCGGCCATGGAACTGGGCGGCCACGCCCCGGTGATCGTCTGCGCGGACGCCGACCCCAAGTCCGCCGCGGTCGCCTGCGCCCGCGGCAAGTACGTCAACGCCGGCCAGGTCTGCACCTCGCCCAGCCGCTTCTTCGTGCACCGTTCCATCGCCGAGGAGTTCACCACCGCCCTGGTCGAGGCCAGCGAGGCGGTCCGGGTCGGCAACGGTCTCGAGTCCGAGGTGCAGATGGGCCCGCTGGTCAACGCCCGCCGCAGGGAGGCGGTGCACCGACTGGTCACCGACGCCAGGGAGAAAGGCGCCAGGATTCTGACCGGCGGTCAGATCCCGGACGGACCTGGGTACTTCTACCCGCCCACGGTGCTGGTCGACGTCCCCGAGGACGCGGCGATCCTCTCCGACGAACCCTTCGGCCCGCTCGCCCCGGTCATCGTCTTCGACGACCTCGACGAAGCGCTGCGGCAGGCCAACTCCCTTCCCTACGGCCTGGCGGCCTACGGCTTCACCAACCGCGCCGACACCGCGGACCGGCTGGTCCGCGGCTTCGAGGCGGGCATCCTCTCCATCAACCACACCGGCGGCTCGGTGCCGCAGGCGCCCTCGGGCGGGTACAAGGAGAGCGGCTACGGCCGCGAGGGCGGCGCCGAGGGCCTGGACGGATACCTGGTCACCAAGCGCGTCTCGCACCGGCTGCAGGCCTGACATGCGATGGATACGGTTCCGGGCGGGCGGGCGTACCGGCTTCGCCGTACTCGACGAGGCTGGTGTGCACCCGGTCGACGGTGCGCCCTGGGACGAACCCAAGGCCACCGGTGAGCTGCTGACGCTCGATCAGATCGCCCTGCTGCCACCGGTGGTGCCGCCCACGTTCTACGCGGTGGGCTACAACTACGCCGACCACGTCCGCCATGTCGCCGAGCGGATGGGCACGAAGCCCAACCTGCCAGAGCGGCCGGAGGTCGGCTACCGCGCGGCCAACGCGCTGACCGGGCACGGGCAGCCGGTGGTCAGGCCTGCCGACTTCACCGGACTGCTGGAGGCCGAGGGCGAGCTGGTGGCCGTCATCGGCCGACAGCTGCGCCGCTGCTCGCGGGAGGAGGCCCGTGCGGGGGTCTTCGGCTGGACGATCGGCAACGACGTCAGCGCCCGTGAGTGGCAACGCGGCGACCGTACCTTCTGGCGGGCCAAGAACAGCGACACCTTCAAGCCGATGGGGCCGTGGATCGAGACCGAGGTCGATCCCATGGTCTCCACCACCACGGTGAGCGTGAACGGGGTCACCGCCGCCGAGTTCGCCACCGGCGGCATGATCTTCGACCCCTACGACTACATCGTCGAGACCTCCCGCTACATCACCCTGCACCCGGGCGATGTGCTGTGGATGGGCGCCGACGCGACCGTGGCGATGAACGTCGGCGACACGCTCTCCGTCGAGATCTCCGGTATCGGCGTCCTGAGCAATCCCGTCGTCCAAGAGGAGCCGCCCTCGGCGGCCGAGGAGAACCCATGAGCACCCGACCTGCCTACATTCACCACGTCAACTTCCCGACCACGGACCCTGAGCGCACCGCGGCCTGGTACACCCAGGTCTTCGGTCTGAAGCGGATCACGCCCAAGAGCAACACCAAGGTGGTGCTGATGACGCGCGGCAACTTCGACCTGCACTTCACCCCGGTCGAGGAGATGGACCGGATGTCGCCGTACCACTTCGCCATGGAGGTGGAGGACTGGGACGACTTCCTGGAGCACCTCACGTCGCTCGGCATCCGCTACACCCGGCCGATCGAACGGCCCGAGAACAACTCCAAGTTCTGCTACATCCACGACCCCGACCACACCATGATCGAGCTGGTCTACCACGGCAACCGACCGCCGCTCGGCGGCGGCAAGCCCTCGACCGAGCCGCGGAGCTGAGTCCCCGATGCCCTTTGCACAGACTGCCGACGGCACCGCCGTCTACTACGAGACCCATGGCGCCGGCCCCGCCGTCGTCCTGGTGCACGGCTCCGGCGGCCACCATGCCGCCTGGTGGCAGCAGGTGCCGGCGCTGAGCCGCCGCTACACCGTGGTCACCCTGGACCTGCGCGGCTTCGGCCGCACCGGCGAGGCAGCGGGCGCCCTGGACCTCAGCGACGGCCTGGACTCCGGACTGTTCCCGGGGGACATCCTCGCAGTGCTGCACGACGCAGGGATCGAGCAGGTCGTCCTGGCCGGCCAGTCGATCGGCGCGGTCGCGGCTCTGCGTGCCGCGCTGGCCGAGCCGGAGCGGGTGGCCGGGGTCGTCCTGGCGCACTCGCTGGGCGGAATCAGTGACCCGGAGCTGTCGCCGCTGGTCGCGGCCGACCGGGCCGAGGCGGTCAAACTGCCGGTCATGGACCGGCTGTTGACGGCCTCGTTCCGTGCGGCGGACCCGGCCAAGGCTTTCCTGTTCCGGCAGATGGGCACCTTCAACCGGGCCACCATGCAGGACCTGCGGAACCTGAACACCGACGGCCCGACCGTGGCCGAGGTCAACGCATCCGGCATTCCGATCTGCTTCCTGGCCGGCGCCGACGACGCGGTGCTGGGTGCCAAGACCGTCACCCGGGCCGCCGAACTGGTCGAGGGCTCGCACCTGGAGCTGATCCCGGACACCCCGCACGCCATGTACTGGGAGAACCCGGACCTGTTCAACGCTGCGCTGGACCGCTTCCTGCAGCGGGTCTACCCGCAGACCGCCACGACCGCTGGAACGGTGACCGTATGACCGCCCCCTCCCTGGCCCTCGCCACCCGGCTGATCGAGGACGCCCGTAAGCACGCCACCGAGCTGGGCAAGGCGCTCAGCATAGCGGTCGTCGACTACGGCGGCTTCGTGGTCGCCGTCGAGCGCATGGACGGCGCCCGCCCGATGACCCCGAGCATCGCCCTGTCCAAGGCGTACTCCGCGGCCGTGATGCAGCGGCCCACCGTGATGCTCAAGGGCTGGTCCGACAGCGACCCGGTGTTCTTCAGCCAGGTCGCCCGGCTCGGCCAGCATCCGATCGTCGCCACCAAGGGCGGCTACACGCTCAAGCAGGACGGACAGATCATCGGCGGTATCGGCGTCTCCGGTGGCAGCCCCGACGAGGACGAGACCATCGTCAAGGCCGTCGTGGCCGCCGCGGGCCTGGAAACCGACTTCGCCGAGTGGGCCGGAGTACGCAAGGAGGGTGAGAGCCGTGGCTGACGACTTCAAGTACCACATCGACCACCACGCGGGCCTGACCCCGCAGGTCGCACTGACCGACGCTCGGGCCGCGCACCTGCGCGGCGAGTTGGACGACGCCGGGTTGCGGGCCGCGCAGGACGCCGCCGTCGCCGAGGCGGTCAGCACCCAGCGCCGCCTGGGTCTCTCGGCGGTCAGCGACGGCTGGTTCCGCCGGTCGGACCCGCTGAGCGTGGTCCACGACCAGGTCTCCGGCTTCGGGGACGAGCTGGTCGGCGGCGCCGTGGCGGAACTGCTCGGCGCGATGGCGCCGGTGCGCCGCGAGGCAGTGGGGCCGCTGGCGGCCACCGGTCGGCTGGCGGGGCACGAGAGCGCGGCTCTGCGTGCGGTGACCGAGTACCCGTTGCTGGTCTCGCTGCCGTCGCCGGGTTATGTCGCGGAACTCTCGGTCGCCGAGGGCCCCGAGGGCCAGCAGGCCAAGTCCGTTGAGGAGACCGGTGCGGCGCTGGCCGCGATCGTCGGACGCGAGGTCGCCGCGCTGGCGGCCGAGGGCGTGGCCTATGTGCTGCTGCACAACCCGCTGTACGGCTTCCTGCTGAGCGCGCGCGGCGCCGAGCGCGCCGCCGAACTGGGCCTGAATGCCGTGGAGTTGGTCGAGCGGATGCTCGTTGCGGATGCCGGGGCCCTCGAAGGCCTGGAGGCTCCGGTCCACTTCCACCTCGGGCTGGACCTCACCACCGGGGGCGCCGCCGACCTCTCCGCCGGCTACGCCGCCGGACCGCTGGCCGCCTTCCAGGAGCGCCAGCCGTTCGACCGGATCTGCGTGGAGTACCCGGCCCTGGAGCAGGCCCGCTTCCCGCTGTCGGGCGTGCGCCCTGGCGTGGTGGTCTCGCTCGGCCTGGTCGACGTCCGCACCCCGGGGCTGGAGTCGGTCGACGAGATCGTGTCCCGGGTGGACGCGGCCGCCGCCGAGATGGACATCGACGACATCGCGCTGTCGACCAACGGCCCCTTCACCGCCGGGCACGGCCTGACCGCCAATCAGGAACGGCTCAAACTCCAGCTGGTGGAGATGACCGCTCGCTACATGTGGGGCAACGAGCTCTGACCACGAGCAGGTGCCGCCAAATCTTGACGCATCTCTAACGCCGACCCGGAATGCCGCCGGATGGCCTACAGCTGAACCAGGAGACCCAGTCTGACCTGCGAAAACAGACCAACGGAGATCCATCGGCGGCACGCCGGTCACTGAGCGGAGTCGCCTCTCCGACGCTGTGAACCCTTACGCTCGCGGCTGTGTTCAACGTGCCCCAGGCGTTCAAGCGCCTCGTGATCGGTCAGGCCATGCGCAGTGAGGAGCTGGGGGAGACCCTGCTCCCCAAGCGCCTGGCGCTGCCGATCTTCGCGTCCGACCCGCTCTCCTCGGTGGCCTACGCCACCGAGGAGATCCTGCTGGTGCTCACGGTCGGCGGCACCGCGTTCCTGTATCTGACGCCGTGGATCGCGGCGGGCGTGGTCCTGCTCATGGCCGTGGTGGTGACCTCCTACCGCCAGGTGGTGCACGCCTACCCCAGCGGCGGCGGCTCCTACGAGGTGGTGACCAGCAACCTGGGGCCGAACGCGGGCCTGGTGGTGGCCGCCTCGCTGCTGGTCGACTATGTGATGACGGTCGCGGTCTCGGTGGCCTCGGGCGTGGACAACATCATCTCCGCGTTCCCGAGCATCGCCGACTACCGGGTCGCGATGGCGGTCTTCTTCGTGGTGCTGCTCAGCGCGATGAACCTGCGCGGCGTCCGGGAGGCGGGCCGGGCCTTCGCGGCGCCGACGTACCTGTTCATCGCCGGCATCGTGCTGATGATCGTGACCGGGTTCGTGAAGATGCTGTTCGGCCACACCCCGGTGGCGGCCAGCGCCCAGTACCCGATCATCCCGGTGGGCCACAAGGACACCCTCGCGGGTCTGGGCCTGCTGATGCTGGGCCTGCGCGCCTTCGCGTCCGGCTGCACCGCGCTGACCGGCGTGGAGTCGATCTCCAACGGGGTGCCCGCGTTCCGCAAGCCCAAGTCCAGGAACGCCGCGACCACCATGTCCGCGATGGGCATCACGGCCGTGGTGATGTTCGTCGGCATCACCGCCCTGGCGCTGGTGGCCAAGGTCCACAAGACCGACGACACCTGCCGGCTGATGAACTACCCCGGCGACTGCCACAGCGCCACCCAGCCCACCGTGATCGCCCAACTGGCGTCCTCGGTCTTCGGCGGCGACCACAGCATCCTGTTCTACTTCATCCAGGCGGTCACCGCGCTGGTGCTGATCCTGGCCGCGAACACCGCCTTCAACGGTTTCCCGCTGCTCTCCTCGATCCTGGCCCAGCACCGCTACCTGCCCCGCCAGCTGCACACCCGCGGTGACCGGCTCGCCTTCTCCAACGGCATCATCGCCCTGGCCCTGGTGAACGTCGCGCTGCTGGTGGCCTACAAGGCGGACGTCACCAACCTGATCCACCTCTACATCCTGGGCGTGTTCACCTCCTTCACGCTCAGTCAGATCGGCATGGTCAAGCACTGGAACCGGCTGCTGGCCACCGAGACCGACTCCAGGGTCCGCGGGTCGGCGAAGCGCTCACGGATCATCAACGGCTTCGGCGCCGGGTTCACCGCGCTGGTCCTGGTGATCGTGATGATCACCAAGTTCACCGAGGGCGCCTGGCTGGCCGTGGTCGCCGCCGTGCTGCTGTTCGGCATGATGCGCGGCATCCGCAAGCACTACGACGCCGTCGCCGAGGAGCTCGCGGTCGAGGACCTGAAGGCCGAGTCGGTGCGCCCGTCCAAGGTGCACGCCATCGTGCTGGTCTCCACCCTCCACAAGCCGACGCTGCGGGCGCTGGGCTACGCCCAGGCGTTCCGGCCGGACATACTGGAGGCGGTCACGGTCGCGGTGGAGAAGGACGCCACCGAGGACCTCAAGGCCAGGTGGTCCGAGTTCGACATCCAGGTCCCGCTCAAGGTCCTCGACTCGCCCTTCCGCGAGATCACCAAGCCGGTGGTGGGCTACGTCCGCTCGATCCGGCGCGGCAGTCCGCGCGAGGCCGTGGCGGTGTTCATCCCCGAGTACGTGGTCGGCCACTGGTGGGAGCATCTGCTGCACAACCAGTCCGCGCTGTGGCTCAAGAGCCGACTGCTGTTCACCCCCGGCGTGATGGTCATCAGCGTGCCCTGGCAGCTCTCCTCCTCCAGCCGCGCCGACCGCCCGGCCCGACGCGCCCCGGGCTCGGTGCGCCGCGGCGAACCCAGCCAGAACCTCGACACCCTGCCGGCCCGGCAACCCGACAAGGTGTGAGCGGGAGGGGCGGCCGAGGTTCCTCAGGCCGACTCGCGGACCACCAGGCGGCAGGGCACCTGGTGCAGGCCCGGGCTGGGGTTGGTGTCGATCGCCTCCAGCAGCCGCAGCGCCGCGATCCGGCCGATCTCGACCAGGTCCACGTCGATGGTGGTCAGCGGCGGGCGGGCGGCCAGGGTCATGGTGTCCCAGTTGTCGTAGCCCACCACCGCGACCTGCTCCGGTACCGGCACACCGCGCTCGCGCAGGGTGTCGGTGACCCCGCGGGCGATCTGGTCGTTGCCGCAGAAGATGGCGTCGGTGTCGGGCGCGGCGCGCAGCACCGCCTCCGCTGCCCGGCGGCCCCAGGCCTCGCTCCAGTCGCCGAAGTGCACGCGTCCGGTGGCGATTTCGAGGGAGGCCTGCTCCAGCAGTTCGGTGGTGTGGCGGGCCCGGTCGCTGGCGGCCGCGTGGTGTGCGGGCCCGGTGACATGGGCGATCCGGCGGCGGCCCGAGCCGAGCAGGTACTCGATGGCCAGCCGGCAGCCGTGCCGCTCGTCCGAGACCACCGAGGTGTCGGCCGGGTCGGTCGACGGCGACAGCGCGTAGACCACCGGGATCTCCCTGACCCCGACCAGCGGCGGCCGTGGATCGGTGCGGCGGCCGGTGACGATGATGCCGTCCACCCGGCGGTCCATCAGGTTGCCCAGGTGGTGCTGCTCGCGGATCTGGTCGCCCCTGGTGTCGCAGAGCAGGACCGAGATCTTCCCGGCGCCCAGTGCGTCCTCCGCACCCAGCAGGACCGGTGTGCTGAAGCGGCCGATGCCGTCGGTGGTCATCAGGCCGACGGTCCAGCTGCGCCCGGTGTGCAGACTCTGCGCCTGCAGGTTGGGGCGGAAGTCCAGGGCCTGGACCGCGTCGAGCACGCGCTGACGGGTCTCAGGACGCATCCTGCCGTTGCCGCTCAGGGCTTTGGACGCGGTCCCGACGCTCACGCCGGCGAGCGTGGCCACGTCTGTGAGGGTGGTGGCCCTCGTTCTGGCGGGAGAGCGAACCGGGTCCGACACGGGCAATCCTTTTCTCACTCGGGCTTGTTTTCTTCATAGTGCCAGTGAAGACCCCCGCTGACCAGTCGTGGGCGGACGAAAACTACTCTTGTGCAACCCCTTGACGCCCCGCGATGTTGACCTTACGTTTCCGGCTTGAAAAAGGTTTGCGCAGCTTTCTCCAGTAACGAACTTGGGAGTTCCATGTCCCGCACGCTCTCCCCCTCCACCGCGACCGGCCCGGTCCGGCTCGGCCCGCAGGCACGGGCCGCTCTGCGGCCCACCTCCGCGCCGACGGTGACCGCGGGGTTCTGGGCCGACCGACGGCTGACCAACGCCCGGGTGAGCATCCCGCAGGGCCCGGAGCTGCTCGAGTCCGCCGGCAATCTGCACAATCTGCGCCTGGTCGCCGGGGCGGAGGGCGGGTCCTTCGAGGGTCACTACCCGTTCGTGGACTCCGACGTCTACAAGTGGCTGGAGGCCGCCTCCTGGCAGCTGGGCCAGGCCGGGGCCGAGAGCGGGGCCGGCGAGGGCGCGGCCGAGCTGGCCGCCGAGGTCGAGCGGATCATCGCGCTGGTGGCGCAGGCCCAGGAGGACGACGGCTACCTCAACACCTGGTTCCAGACCGGAAAGGGCGAGGGCCGCTACTCGGACCTGCGCTGGGGTCACGAGCTCTACTGCGCCGGCCACCTCATCCAGGCCGCCGTCGCGCACCACCGGGCCACCGGCGGCGAGCAACTGCTCACCGTCGCCCGCCGGTTCGCCGACCACATCGACACCGTCTTCGGCCCCGAGGGCAGCGGCCGTCCGATCGACAGCTTCGACGCCCATCCCGAGGTGGAGACCGCCCTGGTCGAGCTGTACCGGGAGACCGGCGAACAGCGCTACCTGGAACTGGCCGGCTACTTCGTCGACCGGCACGGCCACGGGCTGCACGACGGCGAGGCCTACTGCCAGGACCGGGTCCCGCTGCGCGAGGCGGAGACCGTGGAGGGCCACGCCGTGCGCCAGCTCTACCTGCTGGCCGCCGCCGCCGACCTGGCGGCCGAGACCGGCGAGGAGGCCCTGGCCGAGGCGTCCGAGCGGCTGTGGCACGCCATGGCCACCACCAAGACCCATCTGACCGGCGGGGTCGGCGCGCACCACGACAAGGAGGACTTCGGCGACCCCTACGAGCTCCCCAACGAGCGCGCCTACTGCGAGACCTGCGCCGCCATCGCCTCGATCCAGTTCAGCTGGCGGCTGGCGCTGCTCACCGGGCGCGCCCAGTACAGCGACCTGATCGAGCGCACCCTGTTCAACGGCTTCCTGGCCGGCGTCTCGCTGGACGGCGAGACCTGGCTGTACGTCAATCCGCTGCAGGTGCGCGATGGTTACGTCGACGCGGGCGGCGACCAGTCGTCGCGGCGGACCCGCTGGTTCCGCTGCGCCTGCTGCCCGCCCAACGTGATGCGGCTGCTGGCCAGTCTCGAACACTACGTCAGTTCCACCGACGGGCACGGGCTGCAGCTGCACCAGTACGCCTCGGGACGCTTCAACGGGGACCTCGACGGCACGCCTGCGGTTGTGAGCGTTAACACCAACTACCCACGGGACGGCCGGATTTGCGTCACCGTTGAGGAGACTCCCGAGCAGCCGTGGGCGCTGTCGCTGCGCATCCCGGAGTGGTGCGGCCAGTACACACTGCGGCACGGCGACACCGGCGCCCCGGTCACCGAGGCGGTCCTTGAGGCGGGCTGGCTGCGGGTCGAGCGGGCCTGGGCGGCCGGGGACGAGGTCGTCCTGGAGCTGGACCTGGCTCCGCGCCTGGTGGTCGCCGATCCGCGGGTCGACGCGGTGCGCGGCTGCGCGGCGATCGAGCGGGGCCCGCTGGTGTACTGCCTGGAGCAGGCCGACCACCCCGGCGGCGGACTCGACGACGTGTCGATCGACCCCGCCGTCCCGCTCACCCTCAAGGAGCGCCCCGACCTGCTCGGCGGCGTGGTCACCGTGCTCGCGGGCGGGCACCGGCGCACCCCGGCCCCCACCGCGTCCGGCTGGTGGCCCTACCGCACCCGCCTGGAGGACCGGAACGGGAACGCCCCCGAGCACACCCCCGACGGCGGGACCGCCATCGAGCTGACGGCCATCCCGTACTACGCCTGGGCCAACCGGAGCAGCGGCGCCATGCGCGTCTGGCTCCCGACCGACTGATCGACCGACCCGATCACCCGACCAGCACCAACAGCCCCACCAACCCACGAGACAACGAGGTCCACCACCATGAGACACCTTCGCCGCACCCTGCTGGCCACTGTGCTGGCCACCGGCACCCTCGCCTCCGCCGTCGCCTGTTCATCGAGCAGCGGCTCCGCCACGGCCGGCTCCGGCACCGCCAAGGCCTCCAGCTACACCTTCTGGGACCCGTACCCGCAGTTCGACGCCACCTCCGCCTGGGGAAAGCTGGTCGCCTCCTGCGGCACCCAGGCCGGGGTGACCGTCAAGCGGACCTCCTTCGACACCTCCGACCTGGCCAACAAGGCCCTCCTCGCGGCCCAGCAGAACAACGCCCCGGACGTGATGCTGGTCGACAACCCGGTGGTCTCCACGCTGGTGCAGGCCGGGATCCTGAACAAGACCAGCGACCTGAGCCTGGACACCTCCGCGATCCAGGCGAACATCATCGGCGCCGGGACGGTCGGCGGCTCCGCCTACGGCATCCCGATCGGCGCCAACACCCTTGCCCTGTACTACAACAAGAACGTCCTGAAGGCCGCCGGGGTCGACCCGGTGACGATCACCAGCTGGTCCACCCTCACGGCGGCGCTGACCAAGGTCAAGGCCGCGGGCAAGAAGGGCATCACCTTCTCCGCGATAGGCACCGAGGAGGGCAGCTTCCAGTTCCTGCCCTGGTTCTGGGGCGCCGGCGGCGACCTGACCAAGCTGAACAACGCCAACGGCACGGCGGCGCTGTCGCTGTGGAAGGGCTGGGTCTCCAACGGGCTGGCCCCCAACGACGTGCTCAGCAACACCCAGACCACCAGCTGGCAGGAGTTCGCCACCGGCCAGTACGCCTTCGGCGAGAACGGCACCTGGCAGCTGGCCAACGCCGACAAGGCCGGGTTCCCGTACGGGGTCATCAGCATCCCTGCGCAGAACGGCGGCGCCGCCCCGGCGCCGACCGGCGGCGAGTTCGTCACCGTCCCGGTGCAGAAGGACACCTCCCGCTACGACGTCACCAAGAAGATCGTCACCTGCCTGACCAGCTCCACCAACCTGCTCTCCACCGACACCACGCTGTCCTACATCGCGCCCACCGGCGCGGTGCAGACCCAGCAGGTCGCGGCCAACGCCGAGCTCAAGCCCTGGGTGACCGCGGTCGCCGCGGCCAAGGGGCGGACCAGTGACGGTCTGGGCACCAAGTACCCGGTGATCTCCGAGCAGATGTGGACCGCGGTGCAGTCCGCGCTCTCCGGCGGCAAGAGCCCGCAGTCCGCGCTCGACGCGGCGCAGACCGCAGTCGCCAACCACCAGGGCTGAGCACCGGTCTTCCACGACCGGTCCCGAGGGTCTGTCCCTGGACGCAGCAACCGCACCGAGGAGCCCCATCGCATGACCACCGTCCGAGCCGATCGCTTCCAGCGGTCACCAGCCACGTCCAGGGCGACTCCCGCCGACCTCACTCATCCGGCAGACCCGGCCGCGCGGACCCGGCGGCGCCGGCAGCGGCGCCGGAGCCAGCTCACCGCCTGGGCGTTCATCGCGCCCCTGGCGGCCTACCTCGCCGCCTTCTACCTCTACCCGCTGTACCGCAACCTCGATCTGAGCCTGCACCACTACACGGTCCGCTCCTTCGTGGACAACAACGCCCCGTTCTCGGGCTGGGCCAACTACTCCCAGGTCCTGCACGACCCCACCTTCTGGCCGGCGATGCGGAACACCATGGTGTTCACGCTGGTCTCGATCCTGCTGCAGTACGCGGCCGGCCTGGCGCTCGCGGTCTTCTTCAACCGCGGCTTCCGGCTCTCCGGCACGCTGCGGGCGCTGTTCCTGGTGCCCTGGCTGCTGCCGCTGATCGTGTCCTCGTCGACCTGGGCCTGGATGCTCAACAGCGAGTCCGGGGTGGTCAACTACGGGCTGCACCTGGCCGGCATCGCGCCGGTGGACTGGCTCACCTCGCCCAGCTGGGCGCTGACCTCGGTGATCATCGCCAACATCTGGATCGGCATCCCCTTCAACCTGGTCATCCTCTACAGCGGGCTGCAGAACATCCCCGGTGAGCTGTACGAGGCGGCCTCGCTCGACGGCGCGGGGACCTGGCAGCAGTTCCGCCGGATCACCTTCCCGCTGCTGCGGCCGGTCTCGGCGATCACGCTGCTGCTCGGCCTGGTCTACACGCTCAAGGTCTTCGACCTGATCTGGATCATGACCAAGGGCGGTCCGGGGGACGCCTCCTCCACCCTCGCCACCTGGTCCTACCGGTTCGGATTCGGCTCCCTGCTCCCACAGTTCGGCCCCGGGGCGGCGGTCGGCAACATCCTCATCCTGATCGCCCTGGTCTTCGGCCTGCTCTACATCCGCGTCCAGAGGAGGCAGAACGGATGACCGCCACCACCGCTCCGGTCCGGCGCCGCTCGCGCGGCAGGACGGCAGTCGGCGTCGTGCTGACCGCCCTGATGCTCTTCCCGGTCTACTGGATGATCAATGTCTCGCTGACGCCGCAGCAGGACATGCGCAAGGACCCGCCGGACCTCTTTCCGCTGCACCCCACCTTCCAGGGCTACCAGGCCGTCCTCAACGACCAGATGCCCTACCTGCTCACCAGCCTGCTGATCGGCCTCGGCACCGTCGTGCTGACCCTCGCGGTCTCCGCGCCGGCCGCCTACGCGCTGGCCAAGCTCCGTCCCCGGGGCGGCGGCGTGCTCGGGGTGGTGCTGCTGATCGCCCAGATGATCCCCGGCATCGTGATGGCCATGGGCTTCTACGGGATCTTCCTCAACTTCGGTCTGATGAACTCCTGGTGGGGCCTGATCATCGCCGACTCCACCATCGCCGTCCCGTTCGGCGTGATGATCTTCACCGCGTTCATGTCCGGCATCCCGGACGAACTGACCGCAGCCGCGCTGATCGACGGCGCGGGCAGTCTGCGCACCTTCTGGTCGGTCGTGCTGCCGGTCAGCCGCAACGCGCTGGTGACCGTCTCGCTGTTCAGCTTCCTGTGGGCCTGGTCCGACTTCGTCTTCGCCAACACCCTCGACAGCGGCGGCGACCTGAGGCCGATCACCCTCGGCATCTACCGCTACATCGGCAACAACAACCAGGAGTGGAACGCCATCATGGCCACCGCCGTGGTCGCGTCGATCCCCGCCGCACTCCTGCTCGTGCTGGCCCAGCGCTATGTCGCGGCCGGCGTCACCGCGGGCGCGGTCAAGGACTGACCCGCCCGGCCCCACCCCCCGTACCGCTCCTCCGCAATCGGCACGTCCACCTCCACCTCCTCCCCACCCGGCACCCGTCAGGAGAGCACCCCGTGACCACAGCAGCCACCCGTACCGGCAGAGCAACCGCCCTGCTCGGCACCCTCGCCCTAGCCGTCTCGGCCACCACCCTGGGCAGCACCGCGGCCCACGCCGCCCCCAGCGCGTCCACCACCCTGGTGGTCAACGCCAACGCGCCGTTCCGCACCGTCACCCATGTCGCCTCGGGCAGCCTCTACGGCCTGGCCAACGCGGGAACCCCGGCCGCGAGCGTGGTCGCCCCGCTGCACCCCAACACCTTTGTGCAGATGGCCCCGGGCGGGTCGCAGCTGCCCAACGGCGAGTCCGCCCCGGCGGGCGACGCGCTGAAGGTGGCCGCCGAGGCCGCCGGCGCCGGGGCCAAGGTGGTCGTCCGGATGCCGGACTGGTACCCCGACTTCCCCTACAAGTGGGTGAGCTGGAGCAACTGGCTGTCCGCCGTGGACACCCAGGTCGCCTCGGTGAAGGCGTCCAGCGCCACCAACATCAGCGCCTACGAGCTGTGGAACGAGCCCGACTGGACCTGGAACACCAGCGCGGCGGGCAGCTTCGACGCCGGGTGGGCCACCACCTACAAGGAGGTCCGTGCCAAGGACGCGACCACGCCGATCCAGGGCCCGAGCTACTCGGCCTGGAACCTGAGCTGGATGACCACCTTCCTCACCGACGCCAAGGCCAGCGGCACCCTCCCCGACATCGTCGCCTGGCACGAGCTCCAGGGCGGCGCGAACATCGCCGCGGACGTCGCCGCGTACCGGAACCTGGAGACCACTCTCGGGATCACCCCGCGCCCGATCGCCATCGAGGAGTACGGCACCACCAGCGACGTCGGCGTTCCCGGCGCGATGGTCGGCTACATCGCCAAGTTCGAGCGCGCCGGCGTGAACAACGCCGAGATGGCCTTCTGGAACCACTACGGCACCCTCGGCGACACCCTGGTGGACACCGGCGGCGCGCCCAACGGGGCCTACTGGCTCTACTCCTGGTACGGGTCGATGACCGGCAACATGGTCACCACCGTCCCGCCCGCGCAGACCGGGATCGACGGAGCGGCAGCGGTCAACAGCGCCGGGAACCAGGTCAGCGTGGTCTTCGGCGGCGGCAGCGGCGCCAGCGCGGTCACCGTCAACGGGCTCAGCTCGCTGAGCGCCTTCGGCAGCACCGTGCACGTGAAGCTGGAGTACACCCCGTCGCTCGGCCGCACCACCGCCGTGTCCGCCCCGTTCACCATCTCCGACGCGGACTACACGGTCGTCAACGGCTCCATCACCGTCCCGGTGGCCACCAACGCCGCCTACGGCTACCACCTGGTGGTCACGCCCAGCGGCACCTCCACCACGCTGGCCGGGACCTACCAGATCACCAACGTCAACAGCGGTCTCGCGCTGGACACCGTCGGCGCCGGCACCGCCCAGGGCACCCTGGTCGACCAGGCGACCTCCAGCACCGGCACCGACCAGTCCTGGACCCTGACGGCCGCCGGATCGGGCCTCTACAAGATCGTCAACAAGGCGAGCGGCCTGCTGCTCGGCATCACCAACGCCGGTACGGCCGACGGAGGCACCGCGCTGATCTGGGGTGACAACGGCACCGCCGACCACCTGTGGCAGCTGATCCCGGCCGGCAGCGGACACTACAAGATCGCCAACTACAACAGCGGTCTGCTGCTCGGCGTCAGCAACATGAGCACCGCCTCCGGCGCCCAGGTCCTGCAGTGGGACGACAACGGCACCGCCGACCACCTGTGGAACCTCACGGCGCGCTGATCAGCCCTCAGAGGGCCGGTCCCGGACACCCGGGGCCGGCCCTCCCGGCATGCGCGACGGGAGTTGCGGCAGGTCGGGCCCTGGGTAATCTGCACGGGTGACCATCGACCTGATCCTGCTGCCGCGTGTCGCCTGTCGCGGACAGGAGGTCACCGCGCCCCGGCTGCGCGCCCTGCTCGCGCTGCTCGCAGGAGACCTGCGCACCGGTTGCAGCACCGAGCGGCTGGTGGCGGGACTGTGGCCGGACGAGTTGCCCGAGCGGCCGGGAAAGGCGCTGCAGGTCCTGGTGTCCAGGGCTCGGACGCAGCTGGGCGCCGACGTCATCGACAGCACGCCGACCGGATACCGGCTCACCCTCGCCGAGGACCAGGTCGACAGCTCCGCCCTGCTGCTGCACGCCGCCGCGAGCGCGGACCGGGCCAGGGCCGGGGACCACGCGGGATCGCTGGCCGCGGCCGTGGCCGGGCTCGCGCTGTGGCAGGGCACCCCGGACGGGGCCGGCGACACCGACGACCCGGTAGCCGCATTGCGCGCCGAGCGCGCCCCGGTCCGCGACACGCTGATACGCGCGCAGGCGCTCGCGCTGGCCCGGCTGGGGCGGCATGCGGAGGCGGCCGGGCCGCTGGCGGCGGCCGCCGCGGGGCATCCGCGCGACGAGGAGCTGCTCGCCGAGCTGCTGCGCGGCGAGGCTGCGACGTCGGGCCCGTCCACGGCGCTGATGCGGTACGAGGCGTACCGCCGCGAGCTGCGCGACGAGCTCGGCACGGATCCCGGCGCCGGGCTCAAGGCCGTCCAGCAGGAGCTGCTGCGCGGCGAGGCGCCCAAGGTCAGGCACGGCGTGCCGCACGAGCCGAACCTGCTGCTCGGCCGGGACCAGGACATCGCGGCGGTGGAGCTGCTGCTGCGCACCTCCCGCGCCGTCACCGTCGTCGGCCCCGGCGGTCTCGGCAAGACCCGGCTGGCGCACGCCGTCAGCCGCCGGGCCGAGCAGCGGGTGGTGTACTTCGTGCCGCTCGCCGGCGTCACCGAGGACGAGGACGTGGCCGCGGAGGTGGCCTCCGCGCTCGGCGTCGGCGTGCTGGGCGGCCCGGCCTCGGCCGACCCGGTGACCGGGATCCTGGGCGTGCTCGGGTCCAGTTCCGGGCCTGGAGCCGCGCTGCTGGTGCTGGACAACTGCGAGCAGGTCGTCCTGGGCGCCGCCGACCTGGTGCAGGCCCTGGTCTCGTCCTCGAAGGACCTGCGGGTGCTCGCCACCAGCCGGGCTCCGCTGGGCCTCACCTCGGAGGCGGCGTACCCGCTGCCGGAGCTGGGCCTCGACACCTCGGTCGAGCTGTTCACCCAGCGGGCCCGGGCCGCCCGGCCCGGCGTGGAGCTGCCGCAGGACGCGGTGGCCGAGCTGTGCCGTCACCTGGACGGGCTGCCGCTGGCCGTGGAGCTGGCCGCGGCACGGGTGCGGGTGCTGTCGGTGCCGGAGATCGCCCGCCGCCTCGGCGACAGGTTCGCCCTGCTGCGCGGCGGGGCCCGGGACGCACCGGAGCGCCACCGCACCCTGCACGCGGTCGTGGAGTGGAGCTGGAACCTGCTCGCGGAGGACGCCAGGGCGGCGCTGCGCACCCTGTCCGTCTTCCCCGGCGGCTTCCTGGGCGAAGCGGCCGAGCAGGTACTCGGCGAGGACGCACTGTTCCTGCTGGAGCAGTTGGCCGGTCAGTCGCTGGTCACCGTCGTCGACACCCCGGCCGGCGTACGGTTCCGAATGCTGGAGACGGTACGGGAGTTCAGTGCGGCCCGGCGCACCGAGGCGGGCGAGGACGAGCAGGCCGTCGGCCGATTCCTGGTCTGGGCGCGGGACTTCGGGGTCGCCCACCACGATGTGCTCTTCGGCTCGGACCGGCTGGATTCCTGGGAGCGGATCAAGGCCGAGCAGGACAACCTCGTGCCGGCCCTGCGACATGCCCTGGCCCGTACCGACGGCCCCGCCATCGCCGCCCTCACCGCCGTCCTCGCTGCTCTGTGGTCCACCGAGTCCAACTTTCCCCGCCTTGCCGCCCTCGCCGCGGACACCGGCCCTCCGCTGTCGCACTACCACCCCGGGCCCGAGGACGTCGAAGTCGCCCGCGCCGCGGCGGCGTTGTGCACGGCGGCGCTGTTCATGGGCCACGGCCCCAGCGCCGTACGCCAGTTGGTCACCCTGCGGCGGCTGCCCCCGGCTCCGCCGGACACGCTGCTGCGGGCCCTCGCGGTGGTGCTGGGCGCGGTCCCCAGGATGCTGCCTCCCGAGTACGACGTGCTGCGTGAACTCTGCGACAGCGAACGGCCGTTGGTGGCCGGCGTCGCCGAGTGCATCGCCGGCTATCTCTGGGAGTACCAGCACGACATCGACCGCGCGCTCGCCTCGGCCCGCCGGGCGGTCGCCGGGCTGGCCGCGGTGGACAATCCCTCCGTGCAGCTGATGGTGCACTCCCGGCTGAGCGAGCTGTGCCTGCGGACAGGGCAGGGGGAGGAGGCGTACCAGCACCTCAAGGCCTCGCTCGCGGTGCTGCCGCGGCTCGGCGACGGGCACGACCACATCGGCATCCGCTCGCTGCTCGTCCTCGCCTGCCTGCAGCGCGGGGACCCCGACGAGGCCGAGTACTGGCTGCGGCAGGCTTCCATCGACACCGCCCCGCAGCAGGACGCCTTCTACCGGCCCGATCTCGGCGGGCGCGCCGAGATCGCGCTCGCCCGCGGACTGACGGAGGTCGGCCTCGGTCTGTGGCGCAGCGCCGTGGAACGGATGCTCGCGGCCGGCGCGATCGACGGCGGCGACGCCTCGCTCGATCCGTGGGCGTTCCAGATCCAGTCGGTGGCGGTGACCGCGCATGCGCACGTCGGCCGTCTCGAACCGGTCGCGCAGTCGGTCGACCGGCTGCGTCAACGTCTGCGGACCCGGCTCTCCGACCCGTCAGGATCGCCCATGGATCTCCCGGTGTTCGGGACGGTGCTGCACGCCCTCGGCATGGCGGGGCTGGCGTCCGGAGACACCGGCGCCGTACGGATGATCGCGCTGGCCGAACGGCTGCGGGTGATGCGCGACTTCCAGCCGACCATGTCGGCGGAGCGCGCCCGGCAGGCGGCGCTGGACGCCGACGGTGCGGCCTACGCCGACGCGGTGTCGGAGTACGCCGCCCTGGAGCGGGACGAGCTGCGGGAGGCCGCCCGGGTGCTCACCTCGGGGCGCGGTTGAACGAAGGGAGACATGTCGATTCCGCGGGAATCGGTGGTCTTCCGTTACGCGAACGTTCAACCCGCCGCACCTGACTGTGTCACGGCCACGCCCTAGGTTCCCTGTGGGTCGGGTGAGAAGGGGCTATGGTGGCGCAACGTGCAGTGCGGGCTCGTGGGGTGGTCAAGTGCTTCGGTGACGTCGTCGCACTCGACGGCGTCGACCTGGATCTGGAGCAGGGGCGGATCCACGGCCTGGTCGGGCCGAACGGCGCAGGCAAGACGACGCTGCTCGGCCTTCTGCTCGGGCTGGCCGTCGCAGACGGCGGGGCCCTCGACATCCTCGGCATGCCGGTCGGGCGGGCGCTTGCGGCTCCCCGCGGCGTCGCCGGCTTTGTGGACGGGCCCGGTCTGTACCCCTCGCTGACCGCCCGACAGAACCTCGCCGCGCTGGCCGCGCTGCGCGGCCAGGGCGCGCGGACGCCACGGATCGACGACGCGCTCGGCGAGGTCGGTCTCACCGATGTCGCCGACGACCGGGTCCGCGGCTTCTCGCTGGGCATGCGCCAGCGGCTCGGGCTGGCCGCCGCCCTGCTCACCGACCCCCGGCTGCTGGTGCTCGACGAGCCCGCCAACGGTCTCGACCCGGCGGGCAAGCGGCATGTGCACGGCGTCCTCACCCGGCTGGCGAGCGAGGGCACCACCGTGGTGCTCTCCAGCCACCGCATGGACGACCTCGAATCCCTGTGCGCCGAGGTCACCATCCTCGCGACCGGGCGGGTCCGCTTCTCGGGCCCGCTGGGCAAGTTGGCGAGCGAGGACCGTGAGCTCGACTACCGGCTGCTCACCTCCGATCCGGAGGCCGCGCGCCGGCTGGCCGCCGAGACGGCCGGGATCCGCGTGGTCGGGGACGCAGTGGCCTGGCGCGGCACCGAGGCGCTCGTCGTGGCGGCGCAGGTGCCCGCCCTCGACGTACTGGTGGCGGGACTGGCGAAGGCGGACATCGCGGTGCGCGAGCTCGCCCCCGTGGTGTCGCCGCTGGAGGCCGCGTTCCTCGCCCTCACCGAACAGCAGGAGGCCGACCGATGACCGTGACCGTCGCCAACGACAACGCCATCGCCGGTACTGATGCCGATGCCGAAGCGTTCCTTGTCCCGGTGCTGCGCGCCTACCGCTTCGAACTGGTCAAGCTCGTCTCGCAGTGGCGGATCCGGCTGCTGGTGCTCGCCTGCTGGACCGTGCCGGGGCTGTTCGTCACCGCGGTCGCCCAGCAGAGCACGCTCCCGAGCGACACGCTCTTCGGGCGCTGGATGCACGCCACCGGATGGGCCGGGCCGCTGGTGGTGCTCGGGTTCGCGGGCTCCTGGGCGCTGCCGCTGCTGACCTCGGTGGTCGCGGGCGATGTGTTCGCCGCCGAGGACCGGCTGGGGACCTGGCGCCATCTGCTGGTGGCGGTCCGGTCGCCGCAACGGATCTTCGCGGCCAAGGCACTGGCCGGACTCACCGTCATCCTGCTGCTGGTGGCCGGGATGGTGGCCTCCAGCTCGGTCGGCGGGCTGTTGACGGTCGGCAACCGGCCGCTGGTCGGCCTCGACGGCCACCTGCTGTCGCCGTCGGATGCCGCCGGGAACGTGCTGCTGGCCTGGGTCTGCGTTCTCGCGCCCACCCTCGCGCTCGGCGCGATCGGCCTGCTCGGCTCCGTCGTGCTGGGGCGCTCCCCGATCGGGCTGCTGCTGCCCGCTCTGGTGGCGGTCGCGATGCAGCTCGCCCAGATGCTCCCGCTGCCCGTCGCGCTGCGCCTGGCCCTGCCCGGCTATGCCTTCATCACCTGGCACCGGCTGTTCACCAGCCCGGGACAGCCCCGCGAGCTGCTGATCTCCGTCGCGGTCAGCCTGGTGTGGGTCGTGGTCGCGACCGGGCTGGCCCATCACCTCTTCATGCGGCGGGACTTCACCAACGCGACCGACGACGGCATCGGGCGGCGCGCGCTCACGATCGCCCTGCTGCCGCTCGCCGGACTGCTCGCCGTCACCTTCGGTGTCGTCGCCGTGGCCACGCCGTTCATGGGCTCCGGGATCTCGCAGGCCAAGGTGCAGCAGTCGGTCGCCACCGCGTTCGCGCACCTCTACCGGATGCAGACGGCGCAGCTCAACCGCCCCGCCGTCACCGAGGCGCAGCTGGCGGTCACGGCGGCCTGCGACCGGAGCGGCGGCCAGGTCGACCCCGCGGGGCCGGGCAACGACTGGCGCTGCGTCGTCACCTGGCACCTCCCCGGCGCGGCCGCCCCCGGGACGGCCCTCTACCAGCTCAACGTCACCTCGGACGGTCGGATCGAGGCCGACGGCGACGGACCGAAGGAAGTGAACGGCTACTTCCTGGTGCGGACCCCGACCGGGGACGCGCCGAACCCGCTGTGGCAGTTCGACGGCACCGTCGAACTGGTCTCCACCTCCCTGAAGGGATGAATCCATGCAGGTAACGCGCCGCCGCCGGGTCTCCGAGAGCGAGCAGTTCGTCGTTCTCGGCAGGTCCGTCAGTCGCCGGGCAACGCTGGTCACCGCATGCGTCACGGCCCTGGCCGTGGCCGCCACCGGCACTGCCTTCGCCACAACTCGCCAGTTCGGCACGGAGCATGTCGGCCAGGTCACCTCCAAAGGCGAGGTCATCTCCAGTGATCAGTACATAGCCCCCTACGGCAGCCGACTGGTCATCAACGACGGCAAGATCATGTCTTCGTCGGTCAGCCCGGACGGCGGCCATCTCGCGGCCGCGGTCGCTGACGGTGACGCGTCACTTGTTGTCGTGAACCTGGCCACTGGTAAGGTTCAGCAGCGCGTCGGCAGCGCCACCGTGGACGACCTGCACATCAGCAGTGGCGCGGTGGGCCAGGAGGGCCCGACGTACTCGCCCGACGGCTCGCAGCTGTGGCTGGGTCAGGTCGACGGCTACACCAAGTTCACCGTGAACGCGGACGGCTCGCTCGCCAACCCGACGACCGTCTCCATCCCCGCCGACGGGGCCAAGCACGCGCTGGTGGGCGCGGCGGTGTTCTCGGCGGACGGCTCCACCGTGTACTCGGCCGTCAACGGCCAGAACCGGGTGGTCGCCATCAACGCCGCGACCGGCGCCATCGAGCAGAGCTGGGCGGTGGGCAACGCCCCGCGCGGCATCGTCCAGGTCGACGGCAAGCTCTACGTCAGCAACGAGGGCGGGCGTACGGCGCAGGCCGGGGACTACACGCTCAACTCCTACAACACCCAGGTCCCGGCCAGCCCGGTGACCGGCGCCACCACCACCGGCACGGTCAGCGTCATCGACCTGGCGAACCCCTCCGCGGCCGTCGGCAGCATCGACGTCGGTCTGCACCCGACCGCCGTGTACGCCAAGCAGGGGGCGGTGTTCGTCACCGACACCGCCAGCAACGACGTCTCCGTCATCGACACCAGGCGCGGCAAGGTCGTGCAGACCATCGCCACCCAGCCCTGGCCGGAGGCGACGGTGGGCTACGAGCCCGACTCGGTGACGCTGACCGACGACGGGCACCTGCTGGTGACGCTGGGCCGCGCCAACGCGGTCGCCGTCTACCGGTACACCCGGCCGCAGGAGCCGGTCAGCTATGTCGGCCTGCTGCCGACGGACTACTTCCCCGCGGAGATCACCACCGTGGGCAGCAAGGTGATCGTCTCCAACACCCGTGGCATCGACGCCCTGCGACCCACCACCGCGGCCGGCCACGACACCCACGACACCACGTCCAGCCTGACCCAGTTCACCCTGCCCAGCGACAGTGTCATCAGGTCCCAGACCGGCAAGGTCTTCCAGCAGAACGGCTGGACCAGCGGCTCGGTCAAGCTGGCCGACAACTACGGGGCCAGCAAGGCAAAGCCGGTGCCGGTCCCGATCCGGATCGGGGCCCCCTCGACGATCAAGCACGTCTTCCTGATCGTCAAGGAGAACCGCACCTACGACCAGGTCTTCGGCGACATGGCGCAGGGCAACGGCGACGCCGCCCTGGCGCAGTTCGGCAAGAACGTGACGCCGAACCAGCACGCGCTGGCCACCCAGTTCGGGCTCTACGACAACACCTACGACATCGGCACCAACTCCGCCGAGGGCCACAACTGGCTGATGCAGGCCGACGACCCGGAGTACACCGAGTCCTCGGCCGGTGAGTACCTGCGCAGTTACGACACCGAGGACGACGCCCTGGGCCACCAGAAGTCCGGCTTCCTGTGGACCGGAGCGCAGGCCGCGGGCAAGACCGTGCGGGACTTCGGCGAGTTCCAGCAGTTCCTCACCAAGCCGGCCACCGCGAGCTGGCAGAACCTGTACTGCGACGCCAAGACCATGGCCGCGACGGGGCAGAACACGGCCTACACCCTGAACTCCTCCTCGCCGATCCCCTCGCTCAACAGCGTGTCGGTGCCCGGCTTCCCGAAGTTCGACACCAGCGTCCCGGACCAGTACCGGTACCAGATCTGGAAGCAGGACTTCGAGAAGAGCGGTCCGGCGAACCTGAACATGTTCTGGCTCTCCAGCGACCACACCGGCGGCCCGGCCAGCCCGGCAGCCCAGGTCGCCGACAACGACCTCGCCACCGGCAAGATCGTCGACGAGATCTCGCACAGCCCGTACTGGAAGGACTCGGCGATCTTTGTGGTCGAGGACGACTCCCAGGCCGGCCTCGACCATGTCGACGGCCACCGGGCCCCGATCCAGATCATCAGCCCCTACGCCAAGCACGGCGTCGTGGACGACCACTACTACACGCAGATCACCATGGTCCGCACCATCGAGCAGATCCTCGGGATCCACCCGATGAACCAGAAGGACAGCGCGGCCACCCCGATGGCCGCGGCCTTCACCAGCAAGCCCGACTACACCCCGTTCACCGCGCTGCCCAACACCACCTCGCTGACCGACGGCCTGGCCACGCCGCCCAGCTGTGGCGTGGACACCCCGGCGGCGCAGGATCCGCACGCGGCGGCCGTACCGGCGACGACCGCGCCGCCGGCCGCGGAGAAGGCGGTCGCGGCCAAGTGGACCGCCTGGAAGGCGCAGCAGCGGCTGACCGGCGCCAACGCGGTGCCCGACTACGCCAACCCCGCCCAGATGAACCACCTGACCTGGTACGAGACGCACAACTGGAAGACGCCGTACCCCGGCGAGACCACGATCTACGCCCCGAACAGCGTCCCCGGCGCGTACATCCCCGCCACCGGGACCGACGGCTGACCCGAGCCGACCGCACCGAACTGCCCGGGACCGGCATCAGTCGGACCCGGGCAGTTCGGCGTCTCTGAGGCGGCGTTAAGGTCGGCCGATGGGTGTCCGAAGGCGGGGTTGGTGTGCTGTTCGGCGGTGCGGGGACAGCCTCCGCACCTCGGACCGGAAGAAGGACACCGATGCGCTCCAGGACCAGAATCGCGGTCGCGACCCTTGCAGTCGTTCTGCTGACCGGCGGCAGCGTGGCCGCCGCCGAGGCCTCGAACTCGGCCCCGCCCAGCCCCAAGGCGCCCGCCGGCTGCGTCGGCACGGCGCCCTCGGACCTGGGTAAGGGCAAGCAGCCCGTGGTGAAGCCGGGCACGCCCGACCCGCAGATCAGCGCGGCCCTCGCCAAGATCCTCGGGGTGAGCCAGGCGCGGGCCACCGCCGTTCTGGAGCGGCTCGACGTCATCTCGCAGGCATCCGGCCACGGCGTCGAGGTCACCGATCCGGGGTTCCGCTCGCTCGCGGCCTCGCTGGGGCTGACGCCCAGTCAACTCTCCCATGACCTGATGCGGATGAAGCAGTCACTGCGCGCCGCGATGCCGGCTCCGTCCGGCTCGGCGTCCGGCTCCGCGTCCGCGAAGGGCTGACCATGGGCACGCCGGCCCGGAGCACAATGGGCTGATGCGGATCCTGGTGGCCGACGACGACGCGGCCGTAAGGCGCTCCCTCGGCCACGCCCTGCGCCGCGACGGTTTCGCGGTCACCGAGGCGGCGGACGGCACGGCCGCGCTCGCGGGCGTCGCCGAGGCGCGGCCGACGGCGATCGTGCTGGATGTGATGATGCCCGAGCCGAACGGACTGGAGGTCTGCCGGATCCTGCGCCGGCGCGGGGACGAGACCCCGATCCTCATCCTGACCGCCCGCGACCTGGTCGCCGACCGGGTCGCCGGGCTGGACGCGGGCGCCGACGACTACCTGGTCAAACCGTTCGCGCTGGACGAACTGCGGGCCCGGCTCCGGGCGTTGCTGCGGCGCAGCTCGCGGACGATGGAGGCACGCGAGCTGCTGCGCTACGCCGACCTGGAGCTGGACGCCGCGCAGTGCCAGGTCCGCCGCGGCGGACGGCTGCTGGCGCTGACCCGCACCGAGTACGCACTGCTGGAGCTGTTCCTGCGCAACCCACGGCGGGTGCTGGGCCGTACGGCGATCTTCGAGGCGGTCTGGGGCTATGACTTCGGCCCGGGATCCAATGCGCTCTGGGTCTACATCAGCTACCTCCGGGGCAAGTTGGAGGCGGAGGGCGAGCCGCGGCTGATCCAGACCGTGCGCGGGCTCGGCTATGTGCTGCGGGAGGAGCCGTGACCGGAGGGGCCGTGACGCCGTGAGTCTGCGGAACCGCGTCGCGCTGGCCGGCGGACTGGTGGTGGCCGCAGCCCTGCTGCTGGCCTCACTGGTGCTCTATCCGGCGGCCGACCACGATCTGCACGACCAGCTCGACAGCACCCTGGTGTCCACCGCGGCCAGCACGCCCAGGTTCAGCCAGGCACTGAAGCAGAAGATCTCCCAGTCCGGCGGCAGCCTCCCCGTCACCGGCGTGCTCGTCATCGGCGACACGCTGGTCCAGTTCCTGCCCGCGCCGGTGCAGCCCGGCACGGCGGAGCTCGCCGACATCACCTACCAGGACACCGCCGTCGCCGCAGGAACCGCCCCCGCCTACTTCAGCGACGCCGATTACCAGGGACGCGTCTATCGGGTCTACACCTCCCGGTTCGACGGCAGCGGCGGCACGCTGGTGCGCGTCGCGAAGCCGCTGTCGGACGCCCTGAACTCGCTGCACCGGCTGGAGTTGCTGCTGGCCGGGCTGATCCTCGGCGGTGCGCTGACGGCCGCCTTCGCGGCGCGGCTGCTGGCCGGGCGGCTGCTGCGTCCGGTCGGCCGACTGACCGAGACCGTCGAGCAGGTGACGGTCACTCAGGACCTGACCGCCGGTGTGGACGGCGGTCTCACCGGCATCGGCGGCCATGACGAGATCGGCCGGCTGGCGCGCTCGTTCTCGGCGATGATGGGCGCGCTGGACGGCTCGGTCTCCGCCCAGCGCCAGTTGGTCGCGGACGCCTCGCACGAGCTGCGCACCCCGCTGACCAGCCTGACCACCAATCTGGAGCTGCTGGCGGAGCCCGGCGGGCTCGCCGATCCGCAGGCCCCGGTACTGGTGCGGGCCGCGCTGGAACAGAGCGGGGAGTTGCGGCGGCTGGTCAACGACCTGGTCGAACTGGCCCGCTACGGCCAGGCGGAGACGCACACCGAGGAGGTCAGGATCGACCTGCTGGCCCAGGAGGCGGTCGACCGCGCCGCGCGGCGTTCGCCCCATCTGCGCTTCGCCGCGCGGCTGCCGTCCCGTCCCGAGGACTGCCTGGTGCTCGCCGACCCGGAGGCCCTCGCCCGGGCCCTCGGCAACCTGGTCGACAACGCCGCCAAGTGGAGCCCGGACGGCGGCGCGGTCGAGGTCTCGGTCGAGCTCGCGCCGGGACGGGAACGGATCTGTTGCACCGTCACCGACCAGGGCCCCGGCATCGCCGAGGCCGACCGGCCGCTCGTCTTCGACCGCTTCTACCGAGCCACCGCGGCCCGGGCCAAGCCCGGCTCGGGTCTGGGCCTGTCCATCGTCCGCCAGATCGCGGAGACCCACGGCGGGACCGTCGCCGTGCTGCCGTCCGAGCGCGGCGCACGGCTCCGCCTGGAACTGCCGTCGGCTCAGGGCAGGACGTAGGTGGCCTGGACCGGGTAGTGGTCGCTGGGGGCGTTGGTGTCCAGCTGTCCGCTGGTCCAGCCGGTCTGCGGGTCGAAGTCGACCTTCACGGTGGGCAGCGCGGCCGGGACGGGGCGGGCGCCGTCCTGGAGGTAGCCGAGGTAGTCCAGGTCGTCCTGGTAGCTGCTCGGGAAGGACTCGATGCCGGACATGTACTGGCACCAGGAGGAGACCGGGCAGTCCATGGTGTGCAGGGTCTGCGACGGGTCCAGCGCCGGGCTGCCGAGGACGCCGCCGGCGGCGGTCTGGGCGTTGGCGTAGTCGCCGCGCGAGGCGCCGCCGTAGTACTCGACGTTGAGGTCGCCGCCGATCAGGACCGGCGCGGAGGTGCCGACGATCTGGTTGGTCCAGGTCCGGATCTCGCCGAGCTGGGCCAGCCGGGTCTTCTGGGTGGTGCTGGTCGAGGTCCCCGACTGGTCGGCCTGCAGATGGGTGCCGACCACCCAGGTGTTGGTGCCGTTCACGTCGATCTCGGCCAGCGCCGCGCCCTTGTTGGCATTGTAGTCCCAGGTGCCCGAGGTCGAGTTGCTGAAGATGTGCGCGTACTGGGCCAGGATTGGGTACTTGGACAGGATCAGCGTTCCGCCGTTGATGACGAACAGGGAGTTGGAGCAGGCGCCGCTGATGCCGGTCCAGCCGCCGCCCGAGCAGGTCTTGCCGACCACCGGGGTGGCGTACGGGTAGAGGTCGGCCAGTGCGGCCGGGATCTGCGCGTCGGAGGTGTTGTTGAACGCCTCGTCCAGGATGACCACGTCGGCGTCGTGCTTGCGGATGACCGCCTCGACGGTGGGGGTGCGTCCGGCGGCGTTCTCCTTCTCGACCGTGTCGACCAGCGCGGTGCCCAGGTCCACGTTCCAGGCGAACACCGACAGCGAGGCCGGCGTCGCCGTCGCGGTGGCGGTGGCGGCGTGGGCGGGGGCGGCGGCGAGGCCGGCGACGGTGATCGCAGCCGCGACCGCATGACCGAGCCGACGCACTGAGGTGCTGGGGTTCATCGGGACTCCAAGCGTCATCTTGTCTGGACAAGTGAAGGACGAGAAGGACGCTAGAGGGTCGATGGGCAAAAGGGAATACCCGCCAGTAACCAACTGATGCACGCTCAATGGCCCATCTGGTCAGCGGAGATGAACGTTGGGTGGCGGCGCCGTGCCGTGCGGCGTCGACAGGGGCGGCGGGGGAGTCCCCGCCGCCCCTGTGTGCGGACTGTGTGCTGTGTACTTCGGTCGGCGTCAGCCGGTGTAGCCGGCGAACATCTTGGAGAACTGGTAGGGCGTCTGGGTGATGTCGGTGCACTGGGACAGTCCGCCGGTGCAGGCGTTGGCGTCCCGGGTGACCTCCCAGAAGGCCAGCTCGCCGAGGTGGTTCTGCTTGGCGAAGGCGATCAGCTGCTGGGCGTCGGTCAGGCCGAAGACCTCGCTGGGGTTGTCGTTCTGACCCAGCATCGGGGTGACCCCGACCATGGCCCAGGCCTGGGCGTCGGTCAGGCCGGTCCAGACTTGCTTGATCTGTGCCTGGGTGGACTGCGCGGACTGGATCGCGTAGGCGCCCATCTTTCCGGCGGGTGAAGGCGCGGCCGAGTCGCCGAAGTCCATCGCCATGACGTTGACGGCGTCCACCACCACCCCGGCGTTCTTGGCGGACTGCAGGATGTAGACGCCGTCGGCGGTCAGCCCGTTGGGCAGCACCGGCAGGGTCAGGGTCACCTTGAGCGCCCGGCCCTTGGCCCGCTGGGCCGCCTGGACCTGGGCGATGGCCGCCGACCTGCGGTCGACGGAGGCGTGGTCGGCGACGGCCGCGCCCTCGATGTCGAAGTCGATGCGGTCCAGCGCATAGGCGTCGACCACCTTCTGGTACTGCGCGGCCAGTGCCGCCACGGTGGTGCAGGACTGGGCGAGTTCGGTGCCGTTGGCGCCGCCGAAGGAGGGCCGGACGTCGCCGCCCGCCGCCCGGATCGCGTCGAAGTCGGCCTTCTCCCAGCCGGAGGCCGGGTCGTAGGCGCCGAACCAGCTGGCGGTGCAGGCGGTGCTGCCGTTGATGAGGAAGCCCAGCGAGAACTGCTTGAGCCCGGTCGCCGTCGCGATCTGCGGCAGGCTGGGCGTGGGCCAGGCGCCGAGGTCCACATAGGGCGCGGCGGTGCCCGGGACGCTGCCGCTGCCGGCCACCCCGGTCACCGCGGCCGAGTGCGCCGACTCGTTGCCCGCGGCGTCGAACGCGGTGACGCTGACGGTGTGGCTGCTGCCGGCCAGCAGCCCGGTCAGGTTGGCGGCGGTGCCGGTGACCGTCGCCACCGCTGAACTGCCCTCGTAGACGCGGTATCCGGCGACGCCGACGTTGTCGGTGGACGCCTTCCAGGACAGCGCGATGCTGCCCGGTCCGGTGCCGCTGACGGCCAGTCCGGTCGGCGTCGACGGTGCGACCGTGTCGGCGGGGACGCCCTGGCAGGGCTGGTTGTTGATGAGGCAGTCGGCGGGCGGGGTCTGGGTGGCGCCGGTGGAGATGTCCATGCCGACCACATCGGCGGTCGCGCCCGGGGCGAGCGGGCTCGCCCAGCTGGGAGGGGTGATCGTGTAGACGTTGCCGGAGTGGGTGAGGGTGCCGTTCCAGACGCTGGTGACCGCTTCGCCGGTGGGGAGGTCGAAGACGAGGGACCAGGTGCTGACGGTCGCGTTGGTGTCGTTGGTGATGGTGTAGCCGCCCTCGAGTCCGCCCTGCCAGCTCTGGGTGACCGCGAAGTTCGCGATCAGCCCGGTGAGCCCGGAGGCGGCATGGGCACTGGCCGGGACCAGCAGCCCCGCGGCGGCCAGGGCCGCGGTGGCTGCGGACGCCGTGGCGACGGCTCGGGTTCTGGCCGTGGTGAAGGGCATGGCGAGACGCCTCATCGGCGTTCTCCTCAGCGTGGGGGCAGCACAGGTCATGTGCTGCTGAGGTGTGTGGGGGCGTTCAGCCGCGGCCCTCACACGATGGTCCAGACCATTGCCCGGCGTCAAGGGAATGGCCTGGACCTGACATCGCGACCCGGAGCCTTCAGGCCAGGCTGCGGAGGGCCGACGGGTGGTAGGCGTCCAGCTCGTCGAAGCGGCCGGCAACGACCTTCGCGGCCCACTCCGGGTCCTGCAGCAGCGCGCGGCCCACGGCGACCAGGTCGAACTCCTCGCGCTCCAGCCGGTCCAGCAGGTCGTCGATGCCCTTGACCGGCGCGCTCTCGCCCTGGAAGCCGCGGATGAAGTCGCCGTCCAGGCCGACAGAGCCGACCGTGATGACCGGCTTGCCGGTGAGCTTCCTGGTCCAGCCGGCCAGGTTCAGGTCCGAGCCGTCGAACTCGGGCAGCCAGTAGCGCCGGGTGGAGGCGTGGAAGGCGTCCACGCCGGCCGCGGCCAGCGGGGCGAGCAGCGCGTCGAGCTCGGCGGGGCTGTCGGCGAGCCGGGCGTCGTAGTTCTCGGACTTCCACTGCGAGAAGCGGAAGATCACCGGGAACTCCGGCGAGACCGCGGCGCGGACCGCGGCCACGATCTCGGCGCCGAACCGGGTACGGGCCACCGGGTCCCCGCCGTAGGCGTCGGCGCGGCGGTTGGTGCCGGACCACAGGAACTGGTCGATGAGGTAGCCGTGGGCGCCGTGCAGCTCGACGCCGTCGAAGCCGATCCGCTCGGCGTCGGCCGCGGCCCGGGCGAAGGCCGCGACGACCTCGTCCAGGTCCGCCTGGGTCATCGCCCTGCCGGCGCCCTCGGTGCCGTCCAGCCGGATTCCGGAGGGGCCGACGGCCGGGGCGTCCGCGAACGGGGGCTCGCCCGCGTTGCGGACCATGCCGATGTGCCACAGCTGCGGGACGATCCTTCCACCCGCCGCATGGACGGCCTCGGCGACCTTGGCCCAGCCGGCCAGCTGCTCCTCGCCGTGGAAGCGCGGGATGCTGTCGCTCTGCCCGGCGGACTCGTGGCCCACATAGGTGCCCTCGGTCACGATCAGCCCGACGCCGCCGGCGGCGCGTCGGGCGTAGTAGGCGGCCACGGCCTCGCCCGGGACGCCTCCGGGCGAGAACTTCCGGGTCATCGGCGCCATCACGATCCGGTTCGGGACGGTCAGCCCGCCGAGGGTGAACGGCCTCGACAGGAGCTGGGCCGCGCGGGCGGCGGAGGAGCTGAAGGGACTGGAAAGGCTGAAGGGGCTGGCGGTCACGTGCGGGACTCCATGACTGGACGGCGCGGAAACGGCTGTGGCGTAGCTCTCAACCGCACCGGGGGCGGTGGCATTCCGGCGTTGCGGGAACCGCCCTGCGGCGCCGTAGCCTGCGGAATGTCCGTTATAAGACCTATGTGAACCCTGGCACATTCCATTGCACCTGGGCGAACCGCCTGCCTAGCCTGCTGTCTCCGCCGCACGCGGACCTCGCCACCGGGACGCCGAATCCTGTCCACCCGGTCGCAGGCACTCGAAACGCTCCACGGGCAGGAGCGGGGGACCCAGGTCGATCGCCGGTCCCAGCGCCGTCACAGGCGCGATCCGGCTCGGGGTGAAGTCGCACCACGCGCGACCGGGCATCCTCGTGCCCGAACCCGACAGCTCACCTCGCAGGCGTCGCAGAGGAACACCGTCATGCGCATACCTGCCCCTGCCTCCGCACGCCTCGGCGCGGCCGTCGGGATGGCCGGCGCCGCCGCGCTGGCCGCCGTCTCGCTCGCCACCCCGGCCCAGGCCGCGACCAGCGTCACCCAGGACCGGCTCACACCGACCTCGATGACTGCGGGCACCGCGACGACCGCCAAACTCACGGTGCACTCCACCAGCTGCTTCACCGCCAAGACCCTCGGCGTAGGCGTCCGGGACTCGGCCGGTGACAATCTGGACTTCCCCGGAAATCATGCGAACGTCCGGATCTGCCCGAGCGGGGTCTCCATCACCACCGGCAGCCGTACGCTGCCCGTCGGGACCTACACCGAGTTCGGCTTCTGGCAGGACAGCGCGGGCGCCTGGCACAACCTCGCCTCGAAGACGCTGAAGGTCACCGCGGCGGCGAGCAGCACGCCCACCAGCACGCCGACCGCGACGCCCACCGCCACGCCGACGGCCACGCCCACGGCCAGCAGCACGCCGACCGCCGCCGCCCCGGTCGCGGGGAAGTCCCTGACCTGGTCGGACGAGTTCAACAGCCCGATCTCCTGGGGCTCCCGCTGGGTCGGCAGCACCAGCAGCTCCTACGCCTACGGCACCCACAACCCGAACGACAACAAGCTCGACTGGCTCGACCAGAACGACGTCAGCGTCGCCAACGGCGTCGCCACCTTCACGGCGCAGCCGTCCTCGCACACTCTGGAGAACGGCAAGCAGGCCTGGACCACCGGCATGCTCACCACCGAGGGCTCCAACGAGGGCTTCCAGGTCAAGACCGGCGACTACGTCGAGACCCGGGTCAAGCTGCCGTCCGCCGCAGGCGCCTGGCCGGCCCTGTGGACCTGGAAGAACGGCAACGGGGAGATCGACTCCTTCGAGTACCACCCCGACAACCCCAACCTGCTGGAGCTGACCAACCATGTCACCTCCGGGCAGAACTACTACACCAATGCCTCGGCGGTGGCCCCCGACAGCTGGGTGACGATCGGCACCTACTACGGCGCGAACTCGGTCGACTGGTACGTCAACGGCGCCAAGGTCTACTCGGACGGCTCCGGCGTCGGCGCGAACTGGTCCGCCTACCTGATCCTCAACCTGTCGATCAGCGCGGGCCAGTACCACTCGGCGCCGACGTCCACGAGCCCGATCACCTTCTCCGCCGACTACGTCCGGGTCTACCGCTGACGAGTCTTGCGTCGGCGATGGCCGCCGCCGGTCCCGGCCCCGGCCGGTGACCTGCGGCGGTTGCGCACCAGCAGGCCGGCGCCGCTCGCCAGGAGGGCGGCGGTCGCGCCGGCCATGCCGAGGGTGGGCATGGAGCTTCCGGTCTGGGCCAGATCACCGGACGCGGTGGCGGCGGACGGACTCCCGGTCGGCGTCGCTGCTGCGGTCGCTCCGGCGGTTGCTCCGGGAGTTGCTACTGCGCCGCTCGCGGTCGGGTGCACTCCGGTGGTTGCCTGCGGTGCCGCCCCGGTCGTCCAGCCGTGTCCGGCCGGGGTGGCCTTGTCGGTCAGGGTCAGTGAGCCGGTGCCGGTCTTGTTCAGGGTTCCGCCGACGATCCGGCCGCTGAAGACGGTGGACTCGGCCGTGTCCACCGTCAGGGTGTTGCTGCCGAGCAGGATGGTGCTGCCCTGGACGCCGGACAGGCTCCGGACGGTCTGGTTGCCTGCCTTGCGCAGGTCCAGGACCGCCCCCGGCCGGGTCAGGTCGACGCCGCTGCTGGTGGCGAGACTGCCGCCGGCGACGGAGAGGGTGCCCGCGGAGACGCTGGTGCCGCCGGTGTAGGAGATCGGGCCGGTCAGGGTGGTCGTGGCCGAGCCGGCCTGGACGAGGGAGCCGGGGCCGCTGATCCGGGACAGCGAGACGGCCTTGGCCGTGTTGCGGACCACCAGGGTGCCCCGGTCGTCGACGGTGTCCGTGGCGGTCCCGGTGAGCAGGGCGGAGTCACCGCCGGTGGCTCCGGTGCCGAGGGTCAGCGTGGCCCCGGCGCCGATGCTGGTGGTGCCGTGGTAGTTCATCGGCGTCGCGAAGGTCACCGCATTGCCCGGCTGGGCCACCAGGCTGACGTCGCTGTACGCGGGCGTGCTGAGCGAGTTGTGGTAGACGCCGCCGGATATCGGCGTGTCCAGGGTGACCGGCCCGTTGTAGTCAAAGGCCAGCGTGCCGTTCCTGTGGATGTTGATGTAGGAGTTGGCGGGGGTGGCCGGGAGGAAGAACCGGTTGCTGGTCCCGTCGCCCCACTGGACGTGCGCGCCTTCGATGTTGACGCCGCGGGTGTTGGCGTTGCCCACGGATGTGCTGCGGTTGAGCGCCGGGTCGCTCAACGAGGGGTTGTTGGGCACTCCCTGGTCCGCGTAGCTGTAGATCCCGCTGACGACGACCAGTCCGCCCCTGGCCGTATGGAAGTTGATGTCGTTTCCGTAGCGGTCCTCGTAGAAGTCCTGACGCAGTCTCAGGGTGTAGTCGTACGGGGTGCCGATGATGGCCGAGCCCTCGTTCACGACGGCCTTGGCGTCGGGCAGCGACAGCGGGTACCAGGGCTTGGCGAGCGCCATTCCGGTGCCGTTGTAGATGACGCCGCTGAACGGGTGCGTACCGGCCAGGTCCAGGGTTCCCCAGGTGAAGCGCGGCTGGAGGATCAGCCCCGAGCCGCTGATGGTGCCGAGGTTGTAGTTCCGGTTCACCGTCTGCAGCACCAGCGTGCCGTCGACCCGGATGTTGTCCTCGTTGAGCGCGTATCCGGGGGTGCCGTAGGGGTAGTGGCCGATGATGCCGGTGGAGCCCGTGCTGCTGTACTGCAGGGTGGCGCCGCGGCTGACGATCACGGTCGGTTCGTCGGGGTCGGTGACCGTGGTCACCGGATGGGCGGCCTTGGTGGTGGTCACCGTCTGGTGGCGGCGCGACGCGGGCAGGGTGAAGTCACTGTCCTTGGTGAGTATGAGAGTTCCGGAGCCGGCCGGGGCATTGACGGTGAGCGTTCCGGTGCCGCTGATGACGCCGTTGTAGGTGGTCGTCCCGGGGGGAAGGTTCACCACCACGTCGCCGGTGAGGGTGACGTTCTGCCCGGCCCGGATCGCGGCCGTGATGTCGGTGGTCGCCGCCGAGGCCTGCAACTGCGAGGCGAGGAGCGGCGCGCCCACGGCCGCGAGTGCCACCGACCCGGCGACCAGGACCCGTCCGCGGCGAATCCGGTGTGCGCCAGTCTGCTTGCTCATGTGCCGAGTCTCCCGATGGTCGGATCTGATCAACGCTCACCAAGGGAGATGCGGCCGGTGGTCCGGTGATAACAGCTTTCGCTAGGACAGTCGTGACAGTTGCGCGACCGAGAACGGGTCGGCGGGGCTCGACCGGGTCAGGTACTGCGGCACCGGAGCGGCGTCGTTGCCGGTGTCCCGGACCAGGCCGTAGCGGACCAGGCCAGCGGCGGGATTGGGCGCCAGGTCGATGTCGGTGCTGACGGCCTGCCAGGTGCTGGGGGAGACGATCAGCGAGTAGCGCAGGCCGGTCTGGTTCAGGTGCAGGGTGACCGTGCCGTCCAGGTAGAAGTACTCGTTCTGCCACATCTGTTGGGCTCCCGCGACCAGCGTGTCGTAGCCCTGGTCGCGGTCTCCCATCCAGGTGCCCGCGACGGTGGTGCCCGGCTTGGGGTCGTCCATCCGGCGCCCGCCGCCGGAGGCGACATGGAACAGCCTGCCGCTGAGGCCGGTCCAGGTCGGCGGGAAGATCTGCCCGAGGGTCGGCAGCTGCCAGCGCACCAGGAGGTAGCCGCGCCCGGTGACGGTGAGGTTCTCGCCGCGGTGGGTGAGTACATACATCTCGCCGGTGGCGCCCGGGTGTTGGGCCCCGAACGTCCCGGATATGGACAGCGGCGTGGTCTGCGGCCGTACCGGCAGCGGGCCCGGCTTGGCGGTGGCGGACGGGGCGCTGTCGGCTTGGTCCACGGTCTGGCCGTAGTGCGGGACGGCGGGTGTGGGCGTGGTGGTCGGGGCGGCGCTGGGTGAACTGCTCGGTATGGCTGCGCTGCTGGACACCGGGATCGCGCTGGAGGGCGCGGTGGCGGCGAGGTGTTGTGGTGCCCTGTGCGGCGGCTGGGCCACGACCGCGTAGCCGGCCGCGGCGCCGCCGCCCAGCGCCAGGGCGCCTGCGGTCGCGGCGGCGACCGGTTTCGCCATGAGGTACTGCACCAGGTGTCCGACTCGGCCGCCCAGGCCGGCGGCATGACCCGCGACGGCGTGACCGGCGCTCCCGTGCAGCAGCGCGCCGAGGGTGAGGCCCGGCGGTGGCGGCACCAGGGCGACGCCGGCGAGCAGTCCCTCCGGCGGGAGCAGATCCCGCCAGTGCAGCGAGCAGGCCGGGCACTCATTGGCGTGCCGCACCAGCCGCTTGCGCCACAGCGGAGCCGGTATCCCGTCCCAGACCTCGGTCAGCGCGACCAGGTCCGGGCACGGCGGTGCGGCGCGCAGCGCGCGGACCACGACCCGGGCCGCCTCCAGCCGCTCCTTGAGCCGTTGCACCCGCACCGCCGTGTGCTGCGGCGTGAGTTGGAGCGCTTCGGCCAGCTCCGAGCGAGTGAGTTCGCCGGCCGCCTCCAGCCACCACAGGGCCAGCACGTCGCGCTCGGCCGGCTCGATCCAGCGGGTGGCCTCCGCGATCTCCTGGCGCTGGTCCGACAGTTCCAGCCGGATGATCGTGAGGTCGACGAAGTCCGCGTCCGGATCGGGCAGTCCGAGCATCTCGTCGAGGAAGCCGGGGGTCGGCCGGGCCTGCTGGCGCCGCCACCGCTCGCGGATCTTCTGCATGGCGATCGAGACCAGCCAGGACCGGAAGCGCTCCGCGTCGCGCAGCCGGTCCAGGCCGTTCACCACGCTCAGCATGGTGTCCTGCACCACGTCGTCCACGTCCGCGTGGCCGCTGAGCGCCCGGCCCACGACGTTGTAGACCAGCGGCAGACAGTCCGCGACCAGGTCGTCCAGAGCCCGCTGGTCCCCGGCGGACGCGGCGACCACCAGCTCGGTGTCGGGATTGTGCAGCACTGCCGTTCGTATCCTCTCGCGGGACGCTCGGACCCCCTGAACAGCAGATGCGATGCGGCTGGTGAGGATAACAAGAAACCAGTGTGCCGATCGCGGATGTCAGTCGACCTCGAAATCCGCGTGCAGCCTGCGCGTGTGGTCGACGGTGCGGACCGGCCCGGTCAGGGTCACCCGGGCGGTGAGGCGGGTCTCGGTGCAGGAGGACGCCAGCCGCAGTTCCAGCTCGCCCGGCTCGACGATCCGCCGCCCGTCGCGCCCGGTGAAGGACGCCAGGTCGGCCGGGACGGTGATCCGCAGCCGCGCCCGCTCCCCGGCGGCCAGCGGGATCCGCCGGTAGCCGATCAGCCGCTGTACCGGCTGGACCACCGAGGCGACGGGGTCGTGCAGGTAGAGCTGGACGACCTCGGTGCCGCTGCGCCCGCCGGTGTTGCGCACGGTCAGGGCGATGTCGAACGCGCCGGCGGTGTCGGCGGCGGCCTCGACCAGTTCCAGGTCGGACCAGTCGAATGCGGTGTAGGACAGCCCGTGGCCGAAGCCGTACGCCGGGGTCGGGTCGGTGCTGGAGACACTGCTGGCCCGGGCCAGCCGGGCGGCCAGATAGGTGGACGGCTGCACGCCCGGACGGCCGGGGACGCTGACCGGGAGCCGGCCGGAGGGGTTGACCCGTCCGCTCAGCACCCCGGCCACCGCCCGGGCCCCGGCCTCGCCGGGGAAGAAGGCCTGGACGATGCCCGCGGCCTCGGTCACCGCGCGGCCGAGCGCATAGGGGCGTCCGGCCAGCAGGACGACCACCAGCGGGGTGCCCACGTCCAGCAGCGAGTCCAGCAACTGCTGTTGCAGGCCCGGGAGTTCGAGCGACTCGGCGTCGCAGCCCTCGCCGCTGGTGCCGCGTCCGAACAGACCGGCCCGGTCGCCGAGGACGAGCAGGACCACGTCCGCGCCCCGGGCCAGCTCCGCGGCCTCGGCGATGCCCGAGGCGTCGCCGCCGTCGACGGCGGTGCCCGGTGCGGTGACCACCTCGCTGTCCGGGAACTCGGCGGTGACCTGGTCGAGCAGGGTCGGCAGGTCGATGCCGAGCGGCACCTCCGGGTGCCTGCCGCCGACGTGCACCGGAAAGGCGTAGCAGCCCAGCAGGGCGCGCGGGGTGTCGGCGTTCGGTCCGATCACCGCGATCCGGCGCGGGCGGTCCAGCGGCAGGGTCCCGTCGTTGCGCAGCAGCACCACGGCCTGCTCGGCGACCTCCTCGGCCAGTGCCCGGTTGGCCGGGGTGTCCAGGTCGACGCGGCCGCGGAGCACGCCCGGCGCGTCCATGTCTGCGCTGTTCAGGACGCCGCCGGCCAGGGCGGACGGTACCGGGTCCCAGTCCGGGTCGAGCAGTCCGAGTTCGGCCTTCTGCACCAGGACCCGTCGCAGCGCGCGGTCCACCAGCTGCTCGGGCACGGCTCCGGCGGTGACGGCGGCCAGCAGCGGCTCACCGAAGGTCCTGACGGTGGGCAGCTCCACGTCGACCCCGCCGGCCAGCGCAAGTCCCGCCGCGGCGCCCCAGTCCGCGGCCACCCCGTGCAGCAGCTTGAGGAACGCGATGCCGAAGTAGTCGGCGACCACGGTCCCGGTGAAGCCCCAGGTGTCGCGGAGCAGACCGGTCAGCAGGTCCTGGTCGGCGGCGGAGGGGATGCCGTCGGTGTCGGTGTAGGCGGACATCACCGAGCGGGGCCGGCCCTCGCGCACGGCCATCTCGAACGGCGGCAGGATGACGTCGGCGCGCTCGCGCGGGCCCATGGCGACCGGGGCGAGGTTGCGGCCGGCCGTGGAGGCGGAGTAGCCGGCGAAGTGCTTGAGAGTGGCGATGATGCCGGCGGACTCCAGCCCGACCACATACGCGGTGGCGACGGTGCCGACCAGGTAGGGGTCCTCGCCGATGGTCTCCTCGACCCGGCCCCAGCGCGCGTCGCGCACCACGTCCAGGACCGGGGCCAGCCCCTGGTGGACGCCCACGGCGCGCATGTCCCGGCCGATGGCGGCCGCCATCGCCCGGACCAGCTCCGGGTTGAAGGTGGCCCCCCAGGACAGCGGGACCGGGTAGGCGGTGGCGCCCCAGGCGGCAAAGCCGGCCAGGCACTCCTCGTGGGCCAGCGCCGGGATCCCGAAGCGGTTGGCCGCGGCGATCCGGCGCTGACTGCGCAGCAGCGACAGCGCGCCCAGGGCGGGGTCGATCGGCGCGGTGCCGAACGGACGGGTCAACTGGCCCAGCCCGTGCGGGAGCAGGGCGTCGAGGTCGACCGGCTCCTCCAGGTCGTGCTGGTAGGGGGCGACCTCGTCGCCCTCGGCGGAGGCGCCGACCCAGACGCCGACCAGCTGGGCGACCTTCTCCCGCAGGGTCATCACGGCGATCAGGGCGTCGGCGCGGTCGCCGGCCGACAACGAGGTGTCCTGCCAGGTCGGTGCGGTGGACGTGGGGGAGGAGGTGCTCGGGATGGGGTTCAATCGCTCTGTCACTTTCCGCCGACCCCCATGAGCCCGCGGACCAGGGCGCGGCGGGCGAACAGGTAGACGACCAGGATGGGCAGCATGGACAGCAGCACGGCGCTGAGCAGACCGGGGACGTCGACCCCGTGCTCGGTCTGGAAGTTGTAGAGGCCCAGGGTGATCACCTTGGTGGAGTCGGACTGGGTCAGCACCAGCGGGAAGAGGAATCCGTTCCAGGCCTGCAGCGCGGAGAAGACGACGATGGTGGACAGGCCGCCCTTGGACAGCGGCAGCACCAGCTGCCGAAAGACCCGCGCCGGTGACGCTCCGTCAACTGCCATCGCCTCGTACAGCTCGGAGGTGATGTCGCGCATCGCGCCGGTCAGGATGATGGTGCAGATGGGCAGGGAGAAAGCCGCGGTGGGCAGGATGACGCCGACCAGGTTGTCGTACAGGCCCGCCTTGCTGATGACGTAGAACATCGGCACGATCACCGCCTGCGCGGGAATGGCCAGGCCGAGCAGGAAGATCCGGAAGACCGTGCTCATGGTGCGGTGGCGGCTCCTGGTGATGGCGTAGGCCAGCGGCGGGACCACCAGCAGCACGATGGCGACCACGGACAGGGTGACCACGATGGTGTTGAGGAAGTCCCGGCCGAAGCCGTTGGAGAAGTCGTCCAGGTAGTTCTGCAGGGTCAGGTGGGTGGGGAAGCTGAGCGGTCCGGACGTGGAGTAGTCGGACTGGGTGCGCAGCGTCGCGGTCAGCATCACGTACAGCGGCAGGCCGACCAGGAAGAGCCAGACCAGCGAGCCGAACCCGGCGAGGTAGTTGGGGCGTTGCCGCATCACAGTCCCTCCGCGGTGCTGTTCATCCTGTCGTAGCCGGTCAGCCGGACCATGACCAGCGAGATCAGCGTGGCGACCACCACCAGCACCAGGGCGATGGCCGAGGCACCGCCGAAGTCGAAGCTCAGGAAGCCCTGCTGGTACATGTAGTAGGCGCTGATGGTGGTGTCGGTGCCGGGGCCGCCCTGGGTGAGGATCAGCACGGTGTCAAAGGTGGTCAGCCCGCCGACCACCATCAGCACCATGGAGGTGATGATCGTGTTGCGCAGCTGCGGCAGGGTGATGTGGAAGAACTGACGCACCGTCCCCGCCCCGTCGATCGCCGCGGCCTGGTAGAGCACCTGCGGGACGGCGCGGGCGCCGCCCTGGTAGATCAGGGTGTGCAGCGGGGTCCACTGCCAGGCGCCGACGAAGGCCAGCACACCGATGGAGCCGCTCTGGGTGCCGAGCAGGTTGCCGTTGCCGAACAGCCAGCCCGCGTCGGAGGGGATCCCGAAGTTGGGGTCGAGCAGGGCCCGCCACAGCACCGAGACCGCGGTCACCGAGAGCAGCAGCGGGACGAAGTAGATCGCCGACAGGACCGCGCGGTTGCGCTGGTGCCCGGCGGCCCACACCCCCAGCAGGATGCTGATCGGGGTCTGGATCACCACGCCGAGCGTGGTCAGCAGCGCGCTCAGCCACAGGCTCTTGAGCATGACCGGGTCGTGCCAGAGCGCGGTCCAGTTGGACAGCCCGATCCACTTCGGCGCGCCGATCCCGTTCCAGCCGGTGAAGGAGAGGACCGCGACCAGGACCAGTGGAACGATCGCGAACAGGCTGAAGAAGACGGTCGCGGGCACCGCCCAGGCCAGGCCCGGGCGGGTGGCCCCGACGCCGCTGCGTACCGCGCGGCGGCGTCCTGCCGCGGCGGCGAGGGTGGTGGTCGTGCTGGTCATGAGGTCGGCAGGCTCTGCATGGCCTTGATGAACGCGGCGGCGTCCATCTTGCCGTCCATGAACTGCTGCACGGCCTGGTGCATCACGGTGGTCGCCGAGGGCGGGTAGGCCTGGTCCCAGGAGAGCTGGAACGAGGGCGCCTGCTTGACCAGGTTGTACTGGTACGTGTCGTACGCCGGGTCGGTGGAGGTCGTCAGGAACTGCGGGGTGTTGGTGGTGGTGGGCAGGTTGCCGATGCCCAGCTGCGCCTTCACGAACTCGTCGGAGTACATGAGCTTGAGGAACTGCGCGACCGCGTCGGGGTGCTTGGTGTTCTTCAGCACCGAGTAGAAGTTGTTGGTGTTGCCGACGACGTCGTTGGGGTCGCCGGTGCCACCGGTGATGGTGGGGAAGTTGCTGTAGCCGAGGTCGGTCTTGGTGAAGTCCGGGTTGGCGGCCTTCTGGGTCGCGTACTCCCACGAGCCCATCAGCTCGAACCCGGCCTTGCCCTTGGCCAGCAGCGCGGGTGACCCGCCGTCAGTGAACTTGACCGAGTCGAAGGTGCTGCCGAAGGCGCCCGCGTCGACCAGCTGCTTGAGCATGCCCAGGGCCTTCTGGCTGTCGGCGCTCGCCCAGGCACTGGTGTCGCCGCCGAGTGCCTTCTCGAACAGCCCGGGGCCCGCGACGCGGTCGTAGAGGTACTCGAACCACATCAGCGTCGGCCACTGGTCCCCGCCGCCGAGCGCGATCGGGGTCTTGCCCTTGGCCTTCAACGTCTGCACGTCGGCGATCAGTTGGTCCCAGCTGGCGGGCGGGGTGAGGCCGGCGTCGGCGAGCACCTTCTTGTTGTCGAAGAGCAGCACCGGCTGGGTGCCGCGCATGGGGACCCCGTAGGCCTTGCCGCCGATCACCGCGGTGTTGAACACCGAGGGCAGGAAGGCGGACTTGAGGTTCGGGTCGGCGGCGATGAAGCTGTCCAGCGGCAGCAGCAGGCCGTCCTTGACGAAGGGCGCGATGCTGCCGCCACCCCAGTTGAAGAAGACGTCCGGGGCCTGCGGGGTGTTGATGATGGTCTGCAGCTTCTGCTGGTAGTTGGCGCCGGGGATGGTGTCCAGGACCGCCTTGACCTTGGAGGTCTTGTTGAAGGTGTCGACGATCTGCTTCTCCACCGTGTTGCCGGTGTCCCCGTAGACCAGGATGTGGATGGTGCCCGAGCCGCTCGCGGAGCCGCTCCCGCCGGAGCCGCAGCCGGCGGTCACCCCCGCCACAAGAGTGCATGCCAGGGCGGATACGACGATTCTCGTGCGAGCGGATCTGTTGCGGGACGTACGGCTGCGAGACACGGAAGCGGGGGATCTCATGGCCTGCCTGCTCTCGATTGTTTCGGCGTACTTTCCGAATGTCGTGGGGAAACGTAGGCCTGGAGACAGGGGTCGTCAAGAGTCGGCGCAGGGCTGAGTCACTGCGTTTTCCTGCCGCCCAGGGACTACGATCCGTGGCGTGAAGTCATCCGCGGCACCGAATCCGCAGGCACGACGGACAGCAGGGGAGGGGCCGTGACCGGGACGGCGACACTGGCGGAGATCGCCCGCGAGGCCGGCGTCTCGACCCCGACCGTTTCGAAAGTGCTGAACGGCAGGGCCGACGTGGCCCCGGCCACCCGGGAGCGCATCGAGGAGCTGCTGCGCCGGCACGGCTACCGCCGGCGCCGCAGTGCCACGCAGGCGTCACCGCTGCTGGAGCTGGTCTTCCACGAGCTGGAGAGCGCCTGGGCGATGGAGGTCATCCGCGGCGTCGAGAACGTGGTGCGCGAGGAGGGCCTCAGCGTCGTGCTGTCCGAGTCGTCCGGGCGGCTCAGCCTCGGCCAGTCCTGGATGGACGGCGTGCTGGCGCGTCGGCCGATGGGCGTGGTCCTGGTGCTGTCCGGGCTGGACCGGGCGCAGCAGGAGCAACTGGCCAGCCGCGACATCCCGTTCGTGGTCATGGACCCGGCCGGCGACCCCGGCCAGGACGTGCCGGCCGTGGGCGCGACCAACTGGCACGGCGGCCTGGCCGCGACCCGACACCTGCTGGAGCTGGGGCACCGGCGGATCGGCGTGATCTCCGGACCGGCCCGGATGATGTGCAGCCGGGCCCGGACCGACGGCTACCGGGCGGCGCTGGAGACCGCCGGGATCGCGTACGACCCGGGCCTGGTCCGCGAGGGCGACTTCCACCACGAGGCCGGACATGTCGCCGGACTGGAACTGCTGCGCCTGCCGGACCGGCCCACCGCCGTGTTCACCGGCAACGACCTGCAGGCGCTGGGCCTGTACGAGGCCGCCCGGGAGATCGGGCTGCGGATCCCGGAGGACCTGAGCGTGGTCGGCTTCGACGACCTGCCGCTGGCGCGCTGGGTGGGGCCGCCGCTCACCACGGTGCGCCAGCCGCTGACCGAGATGGCCGAGGTGGCCACCCGGATGGTGCTCGACCTGGCGCGCGGCAGGAGGCCGAGCACCCTTCGGGTGGATCTGGCCACCAGCCTGGTGGAGCGCAGCAGCACCATGCGGCCGCGGGCGGCCGGGCGCTGAGGTCGGGCTCCGGTGGGGGTGTTGACGGATCGTCAGGGCAGTCCTAGGGTCACCGCTGACATTCGGGAACATGATCGAAACTTTCGATCCGTCTGCACCACCGCACGTCCGTTCTCCCCACCCACCCTTGTGGAAGGACACCACCGGTGAAAGCACACGCCCAGCACCTCTCGCAGCACCCCGAACCGCGCCCCGCCCGCACCTCCGTCCGGCGCGGCCTCTTCGCCGCGGCGGCCACCGTCGCGGCCGGAGCGCTGCTGCTCACCGCCCTGGGCACGCAGGCCGGCGCGGCGGGGACCAGCCTGAAGACCCTGGCCGAGGCGAAGGGCATCTACTTCGGCACCGCCCTCACCCAGTCCAACCTGAGCAACTCCACCCTCACCGCCGTCGCCTCCAGCCAGTTCGACATGGTGACCCCGGGCAACGAGATGAAGTGGGACACCACCGAGCCGTCGAATGGAAGTTACAACTTCGCGCCCGGCGACGCGATCGTCTCCTACGCCCAGGCGAACGGTATGCGCGTGCGCGGCCACAACCTGGTCTGGCACAGCCAACTGCCCTCCTGGGTGAGCAGCCTGCCCACCGCCCAGGTGCAGGCCGCCATGGAGAGCCACATCACCACCGAGGCCACCCACTACAAGGGCAAGGTCTACTCCTGGGACGTGGTCAACGAGCCCTTCAACGACGACGGGACGCTGCGGCAGGACGCCTTCTACACCGCCATGGGCAGCGGCTACATCGCCGACGCGCTGCGCACCGCCCACGCCGCGGACCCCAGCGCCAAGCTCTACCTGAACGACTACAACATCGAGGGCGAGAACGCCAAGAGCGACGCGATGTACAGCCTGGTCGCCTCGCTCAAGTCGCAGGGCGTCCCGATCGACGGCGTGGGGCTGGAGAGCCACTTCATCCTCGGCCAGGTGCCGTCGACGATGAAGGCCAATATGCAGCGCTTCACCGCGCTCGGGGTGAACGTCGCCGTCACCGAGCTGGACGACCGCATCCAACTCCCGGCCACCGCCGCCAACCTGGCCCAGCAGGCCACCGACTACACCACCGTGATCAACGACTGCCTCGGCGTCAGCGGCTGCGTGGGCGTCTCCCAGTGGGGCGTCGGCGACGCCGACTCCTGGATCCCGGGCTTCTTCTCCGGGTACGGCGCGGCGACCATGTACGACAACAACTACCAGCCCAAGCCTGCCTACAACGCCTCGGTGACGGCGCTGGGCGGGGCCGGGTCCACCAGCTCCCCGTCGGTGTCAGCATCGGCTTCCGCCTCCGCCTCCGCGTCGCCGACGACCGGTCCGACCGGGGCGGCCGGGCCCTGCAAGGTCGCTGACGTGGTCAACGCCTGGAACACCGGTTTGACCGAGAACATCACCATCACCAACACCGGCACCACTACCGTCAACGGCTGGTCCCTGGGCTTCACGCTGGCCTCCGGACAGACCGTCACCTCGGCCTGGAACGCCACGATCAGCCCCTCCACCGGGACCGTCAGGGCGACCAATCTCAGCTACAACGGCACCCTGGCCCCCGGCGCCGCCACCACGATCGGGTTCCAGGCCACCCACACCGGGAACACCGCAGCCCCGGCCTCCTTCACCCTCAACGGCACTGCCTGCAGCGCAGGCTGACCAACCGTCAACCGCGCGGGATGTGCAGGTCGCACCAGACGCCCTTGCCGTAGGGGAGCAGGTCCGCTCCCCAGCGGTCGGCAAGGGCGTCGACCACATGCATCCCGCGCCCGTGGTCGTCCTCGACATCGCCACCGATGATCAGCAGCGGCAGCTGCTGCGAGGGGTCCCGGACCTCGATCCGGACTGAGCCCCCGCGCCGGACCACCCTCAGCCGCAGGGTGCTGCCGCCGCTGTGGATGATCGAGTTCGCGGCGAGCTCGGCCACCAACTGCGCGGCGGCCTCGCCGAGAGCGGTCAGTCCCCAGGACTGGAGGAGCTCAAGGGTGAGCTCGCGCGCGAGTGAACATGACGCCGGATGAGCGGGTAGGCGCATCTCGCCACTCTCCGGATCCCGAAGATGTTCGAAGAAGTGCACCCGTTGCTCATTCGGCAGCGGATCGATGGGTAACCGGACATCCACACTGTCATATGCCGCCACAGCTACAACCTTGCCATCAAACGATGTCAATGTACGGCGAACGCAAAAACTGCGCCGAGAGACCCCTTCCTGTGGATTTCCTGTCGATCAGGGCGGCGGTGCCGTGTAGCACTCGACGACCTTGCCCGGCGAGATCGTCACACAGGCTTTCAAGGGCAAGCTCTTACCTGCAACGGCCACCAAAGGCGTGTAGCTGAACGGGTCGATGTTGCTCGGGTGCGAGACGGTGGTGCTCTGGCTCGGCTGGCCCGGAGTCGAGAAGGTCAGCGTGTCGTCGGTGGCGGCGTTCCAGACTCTGGCCCAGGCAGCCTGGCAGAGCGGGTTGTAGCGGATCTCCAGCCCGACTCCGGTCGCGGTCTGGACGTGGAGCAGGGTCTGCGGTTCGACTCCGCACAGCGTCGTCCCCGGGTCCAGTCCGTTGCAGGCGGTTCCCGTACAGCCGACGTGGAAGCCCACCATGGACTGTCCGGAAGGGGCCCGGTCAGCCGCGGCAGAGACCGCGAGGGCGGTGTACGCCAGCACCGCGACGGCGCCCGAGGCGACGCCGATCGCCCACCGCTTCCGGGCCCGTCGGGGTGAAGGCTCGCCGGTCGGCATCCCGGTCCGGACGTCGGTGACCGGTGGGCTCTCCGGCCTGTCCGGCTCGGTCGATGGGGCGGACGGGACCGACAGGACCGACGGGACCGACGACGGGACCGATGGGGTTGACTGGTCCGATGGGGTCGCGTGCGTCGCGGTGCGCCGGCTCCAGGCGGAGTCGGCCAGCTCCCACAGGGCCCTCAGCCGCGGTTCTGGCTCATCGGCCAGGCCGCACAGGGTCTGCACGGCCGGCCAGGGCGGGAGGGCCTGCCCCGCCAGATAGCGTTGCCAGGACGACCTGCTGTAGGGCGACTTGGCGGCCAGCGCGGACAGCGTCAGCCCACTGCGCTCGCGCAGCAGGTGCAGTTCGGCGCCCAGGCGCGCGCATTCGGATGGAGTGTCGGTCATCCGCGCAACGCCGCCCAGGTCTGCGGTCCCACCTGTCCGTCGACGCCCAACCCGAACGTCTTCTGCGCCTTGATGACCGCGGCCTCGGTCAATGGGCCGAAGTTGCCGTCGATGCCGCCGGGGGAGATCCCCGCACGTCGCAGCAGGCACTGCAGCTCGGCCACCGCGGTACCGGACATGTCGACTTCGAGTGGGTCGGTCCGGGTGGTGCTGTTCCCGGCGTACCAGAGTCCTGCTGTGCGGACGTAGTTGCAGGCATACGCGACCGGCTGCCTCACCACCGCGGTCGTACTGGTGGTGTTGATCACAGTCGGACTCCGGACCGCCAGGACGACCAGCGTCGCGACTGTCGCGCCCACAGCCGCCGAAACCACGGCAGTCACGAGCAGTTGGAGACGCGCCTCCCTGCCGTGACGGTCAGTCACTGCGAGGGCAGGAACGGCCTGGTCGGGCGTGTCCGCGACGCGGTCGAGCGGGCCGTGGCCGGTGGTGGCGTCCTGTCCCTGCTGCGCGGAGCCCTCGGGCTGGTCCCGCTGCCAGGCATCCGCTGCCATCTCGTACCGCGCCAGCAGCCGTGCCTGCTCCTCCCCGGCCACTTCGGCCACCCCGGCCAGCGCCTCCACCGCCTCGCGCGGCGGCAGCAGCCGTCCGCCGAGATAGCGCTCCCACGACGAGGCGCTGTAGCCGGTGCGGGCGGCAAGCCGCCGCAGACTCAACCCACTGCCGTCCTTCGCACGACGCAGCTCGCCCACGAACTCCACGACCGCCGGGTCAAGCCCACCGGGCAGCGCCTTCCAACGCGCCACAACCCCACCACCTCTTGTCGATCCCCTGTGAGACCCCCTCGGATCCCGGCCGGTGATCGTAGCGGCTTTTGGTAACAAACCTCGCACCCGCCCCGTTCAACGTCGACGGATATTCAACAACGCCGGTCCCGCCGGCCACCCCCGGCGGTGCTCGTAGCTGCTGTGCTGGGGGCCGCAGACAGCGCTCACCGCTGACGGTGCGCCGTGGGTCCGGTCCGGAGGTGCGTCACCATGTCCCGCTATGTGTTCGACAGCTCGGCTGTTCAGGCGCCGGAGCGCTTCAGCGCGCTGGAGACCTGCTACGACCCGGTGTCGCGGCTGCGCCTCGCGCAGACCGGGGTCGGGGCCGGCTGGCACTGTCTGGAGGTGGGGGGTGGTGGGGGGTCCCTCGGGGCCTGGCTTGCCGATGTCGTGGGCCCCGGCGGGCAGGTCCTGCTCACCGATCTCGTTCCGCAGGCCGAGGGCCCGCTGAGCGAGCGTCCCAACCTGACGGTCGCCCGGCACGACATCGTCAACGACGTCCTGCCCGACGCTGCCTTCGACCTCGTCCACGCCCGGCTGGTCCTGCTGCATCTGCCGCAGCGCCGCGAGGTCCTGGACCGGTTGGTGTCGGCGCTGAAGCCTGGCGGCCGGCTGGTCCTGGAGGAGTTCGACTGTGGCTGGATTCCGGTGCTCTCCGCTCCGGATCCCGGTGCGGCCGGGCTGTTCGACAAGGTCCACACCCACCTGATGCGGTTGCTGACCGAGGCCGGGGCCGATCCGCTGTGGGGCCGCCGGGTCTACGGCGCCATGTTCCAGGCCGGGCTGACGGACCTCGCGGCCACGACCTATGCCGAGGCGTGGGCCGGCGGCAGTTCCGGCATCCAGCTGCACCGGGTCAACACCGAGCAGGTCGAGGACCGGCTGCTGGCCGGCGGCATCACCTTCGGCGAGCTGCGGGACTTCTGGTCCCTCCTGAAGGACCCGGCATTCGCCGTCAACTCCTACCCCCTGGTCACGGTCTGCGGGCGTCGACCGCGGTAGGGCCAGGCACCGAGCGCCAAGAGAGAGAAGGCATTTGTGATGAGGACCGACGATTCCGTTCGCTATCGGGAGGTTCACCTCCCGCCGCCGAGGGACCCGCTGCTCATCGTCGCGCAGTTGGCGCGTTCGGGGTGGTTCGACCAGTACCTGGTCTACGAGAGCGACCAGGCCTGGCACTTCGCCGGCGGCAGCCTGGCCTGTCTGCGGTTGTCCCGCGACTGGGCGGTGGTGCGGCAGGTCGGCGGGCCGACCCGGCGGGTTCCGTGCACGGGCAACCCGTTGGGGGTCGTCGAGCAGTTCCTCGCGACGACCGGTATAGCCGGCTGGCGTGCGTACGGCTGGGCCGCCTTCGAGATGGCGCAGCTGCTGGCCGGTGCGGGGGACCAGGTGGGGGACGCGGACCTGCTGCACCTGGTGGTGCCGCAGACCGAAGTGCGCATCACCGCTGAGGGCATGGTGCTGCGGTCGACCGATCCGCAGCTGCTGGACGCGCTGACGCAGAGCCTGCTGGACGACCATTCCGTCCCCGACCACACAGCCGACCCGGACGTCGCGGTCGACGTGGCCGTCGAGGACAGCCGCAACTATCGGGCGGCCGTCGCGGCAGCCGTGCTGGACATCCGCGCCGGACTGCTGGAGAAGGTCATCATCTCGCGCGTCGTCGAGGTCGGGGCCGCGGTGGACCTGGTCGGCAGTTATGTCGCCGGTCGCAGGAACAACACCCCGGCCCGCTCCTTCCTGCTCGACCTTGGCCGGATGCGCGCGGCCGGGTTCAGCCCGGAGACCGTCGTGGTGGTCTCGCCCGAAGGGCGGGTCTCCACCCAGCCGCTGGCGGGCACCCGCGCCCGGACCGGTTCGCCCGCCCGCGACCGGGAGTTGTGCGCCGAACTCCTGGCCGATCCCAAGGAGATCTACGAACACGCGGTCTCGGTGAAGCTCGCCTGGGACGAGGTCGCCGCCGTGTGCGAACCCGACTCGGTGGGCATCGGCGAGTTCATGGCCGTTCGGGAACGCGGCAGCGTGCAGCACCTCGCCTCGACCGTCAGCGGCCGGCTGCCCGTCCACGGCCGCATGTGGACCGCCTTCGCGGCGCTCTTCCCCGCCGTCACCGCCACGGGAATCCCCAAGCGTCCCGCCTACGAGCTCATCCGCCGACTGGAGGGCCAGGAACGCGGCCTGTACGCGGGAGCGGTCATGGTCTGCGACAGCGAGGGCAGCCTGGACGCGGCGCTGGTGCTGCGCAGCATCTTCCAGGAGGGCGACCGCACCTGGCTGCAGGCCGGAGCCGGCATCGTGGGCCAGTCGCTTCCCGAGCGTGAGCACGAGGAGACCTGCGAGAAACTGCGCAGCGTCGCCCGCTGTCTGGTGTCCGCCCGCACAGCGCAGTCGCTGCCGACCGGATGAGCTCTTAACAGGGCGTGCGCGCACCCCCGGGCACACCCGTGCAACCCCCGCGCTCCCTGTCAGGTACGGGTCGGCGGCGCCTACCCTGGGCAGCAGGGGCTCCACCCGGCTCCACAGGCCCACCGTCCCACCGGTCCTGCGAGCGGGAGGTTCCATGGCGTCGCGGCGGGAGCCGAACGCACGGCTGCGGGCGCTGCTGGCCGAGGCCGGCTGGAGCGGCCAGGACCTGGCCCGCGCGGTCAACGCCGCCGGCGCCGAGAGCGGGCTGGTCCTCACCTACGACCGCACCTCGGTCGCGCACTGGCTGGCCGGCAGCCGACCCCCCGAACCTGTTGCCCGCGTGGTCGCCGAGACACTGGGACGCAGGCTGCGACGCCGGGTCGAGCCGAGTGACACGGCCCTGACCCGGCCCTCACGCGACGCCCCCACCCGGGCCGTCCCGGAACGCGAGGAGGACATCGACATCGTGGCCCACCTGGTCGAGCTGGCCGGCAGCGGACCGGGGCGCCGCGCCGCGCTGACCTCCCTGGTGTACTCCATCGGCGCCGCCGCGCTGCCCGAGTTCAGCGGCGCAGCACCGCTCCGGGCCGCTCCGGAGCCGTTCACGGATGTCCGGGACACCCTTGCGCGGGCGCAGAGTGCCGAGCTGATGCTGGATCTGTTCGCCGCCTCGGACGCCGAGTCGGGCGGCGGCCTAGCCCGGCCGGCCCTGTCCGCGTACCTGGCCGCGGACGTCGCCCCTGCCCTGCGCCGCGACGTCCGTACCGCCGCCGACCGGCGGCTGATGCGGGCCGCGGCCCGGCTGGCGTACCTGGCGGGCTACATGTGCTTCGACGAGAACCTGGGTGGCGCCGCCCAGGCGTACTACCGCACCGCCGCACAGCTGTTCGCCCGCGCGGGCGACCTGAGCGGCTACACCGCCACACTGCGCGCCCTGAGCATCCAGGCCCACCACCTGGGCCACCACGCCCACGCCCGTGACCTCGCCGAAGCAGCGGCAGGTCACCAGTCCGCGCTGCCCACCGGTCAGGGCGCGCTGCTGGCCGGGCAACTCGCCGTCACTGCGGCTGCGACCGGCGACCGAACTGCGGCCCTGAACCACCTGAGCCGTGCCCACCGGCTGCTCGACCACGGCCAGGACGCCCACGGGACCATCGGCGCCTTCCACCCGGCCGCACTCGCCCATCAGGAGGCCGAAGTCCTGGCCGCCGGTGCCGACCGTACCGGCGCAATCGCCGCGCTGACCGCCTCACTGCGTCACCGACCCCACGGCGAGCGCCGGGCCCGGGCCCTGACCACGGCTCAGCTCGCCGAACTCCAGCTGGACCAGGGCCGCCTCGAACAGGCCTGCGCGACCTGGCACCTCTTCCTCGACGACCGGCCCCATCTGCACTCGGCCCGTGTGGACGACGCACTCGCCCGCCTCCGCGCCCGGCTGCGCCCGCACCGCCACCAGGCCGCGGCCCGCATCCTGCTCGACCGGGCGTGAACGGGATCAGCCCGGTGGCGTCGAGGGAGCTGACAACAGGTCGGACGCGTCGGACGTGGCGGTGACGACAGTGGCGGCCCCCTGGACCTCCACCGCGCAGGGGCCCAGCCCCGACAGCGCCCGCAGCAGTTCCTCCACCAGTCCGGGGTCGGCCCCGGCGGAGGCGGTCACCCCGACCGACGCCCGACGCCCCAGCCACCCGGGCCGGACATCGCCCGGCCCGTTTACCGCGTACGCTTCGGCACCCGCCTGCTCGATCGTGCGCACCACCTCGCGCGCCGACGGCTCCGGCCCGGCGACCAGCACCACCGCACAGGCGTCGGCCAGCTGCGTCAACGCACGCAGGCGGTCGTCCGCCGCGTGGCAGTACGTCGAGGGATGCTGCGGGAGTACATGCCCGAACCGGCTCCGGACCGCCTCCGCCACCAACTCGGCCTCCCCGACCGGGAGTCCCGGCTGTAGGACCACCGCCACCCGAGCCGGATCCGCCACCTCCACCTGCTGCGCCTGCACCAAGTCCTCGACCAGCCGCACCTGCCCGTCGGCCTGGCCCACCAGTCCCGGCACCGCTCCGTGCCCACTCCGGCCCACCAGCACGACGGTCTCGCCCTGCCGGGCGAACCGGCGCACCTCCGCCTGCGCCGCCAGCGCCAGCGGACAGCCGGCGTCCACCACGGTGCGACCCCCTGCGGCGATCCGCTCCCGCAGCGCCGGTGCGACGCCGGCCGGGCCGATCACCACGACGGTGTCGTCGGGTGCGCTCTCCAGCTGCGCAAGCGGATCCGGGTTCGGGGGCAGTAGTACTGTCGGCCGTCCGCTCATCGCCAGCTTGGCGACCATCGCCCTTGCCCGTTGGGCCCCTGCGCAGAGCGGCTCCACGCCGCCCGCGACCAGCCGCCTCGTCCGTATCACCGTCGCCCACTGGTCCAGGGCCCCGGCCACCACGGCTGCCGCCACGCCCGGCCGGGACACCGCCGCCAACCCGACCGGCCTACCGTCCCTCCCCAGGTAGGACAGCACCTGCAGCACCGGGGTCTCATCAGTTCCTTCGGCGTTCACGGGTGGGGCGAGGTCCCCGTAACGCACCGCCAACCCGCTCCTGGTCAGGCTTCCGCCCAGCAGACGGGCCGACGGGCACGCCACCCGCCCCCGTTCGGGATGATCCGTCCACGCGGGCACCACCACGTCACCCGGAGCCACCTCCACCCCCGGCAGCGGCCACCGTTCGATCCTGCACGTTCTCTGCACCGCAGCACTCCTCGCGCCCCGGGACCCGGAGGCATCGACCCGCATATGCGGCAGGCAACCACCCGCACCAGCACGAACTGTGCCGTCCGGCCGAGTCAGGGCTCGGGCGAACTCGCACGCATGCGCGAGATTTCAGCCCCATGGACGTACCCCTCCTGGCGGAGGTCCAGCATGTAGAAGACCTTGTCGAAGCGGCGGGCGCCGACGGCGACGAAGTCGGGCAGACGTCCGTATTCGCTGAAGCCCAACGACCGGTAGAGGTGCAGGGCGTTGCCGTTGTCGCCACGGGCGTCCAGGGTGAGGACCTCGATCCCGGCCCGCCTGGCGTCACCGATCAAGTCGGCCGTGAGTGCCCGACCGATGCCGCGACCATGGGCAGCCGGGGCCACCGCGATCTTCTCCAGGTCGGCGTGCGGGCGATGGGTCGGTCGCGCGTAGCGCAACCAGTACCCCAGCCCGACCAGTCGACGGTCGAGGTAGGCCGCCCGCAGGGCGGCGTCACCTGCGTGTGCCGCCGAGATGACGTGACCGAGGAGTTCCGACGCCTCATCACGCGACGGAGGTTCGACCCAACCGAGCGCAGCCCCGCCACGGACCAGATCCGCAAGGATGGCGTGAGCCGACTCCGCGAATCCGGCCCCGAGGTCCGGATCGGACGTCAGCCCCGTCGCGTCGAGGATCACGGGCTCACGGGCTCCACTGCTGCTGGTCAGGGCCGTATTCATGATCAGCAGCGTAACCAGCCATGCGCTCCTAGCGAAGCGCCGGGCGGCCCGTGGGGCGGCCTGCCTTGGGCGTGTTCGTCGGCAGGGGTGGGGAGCTTCGCCACCGGACTGGAGAGCGCGGCCCTGTGGCGATGCAGCACCAGCGCGGCCGCGTAGCACAGGCCCACGGAGACGGCCAGGACTGCGCTGTGGGCGACTGCGCGCCCCAGCGGCCAGGACGGGCCCAAGGCCTCGCGGGCGAGGGAGAAGACGCTGACGGCGGCCAGCAGGCCGAACAGCCACAGAGTGAGGTTGGCGAGCCTGACAGAGCGTCGGCTCAAGGGGTAGTGCCGGGGAGGCGGATGCGGGGCAGTGGGTTGCGCGGGGGTGTCCATGGCTCGCGCCTACCCGGCCAGGGTCACAACGTGCGTCGGGTTCCGGCCAGGTGCGGGCTGGGGTGGTTGCGGCAGCTGTGGGTGGCTTACATGGCGGCAACGGCGGCGCCATGTAAGCCACCCACGGCTTCCGCCCCCGCCGCGACCCGGGCTGGACGCCGGTGCTACCCGCTTGGACGCCGGCCGCTCCCGGACAACGTCCCCCATGCTCGCCGATCCGGAGGGGAACGAGTTCCGCATCGTCCACGGCTCATGAAGCAGGCCGTCGGCATTGCGCTACTGCGCCTGCGGTAGCCGGTTTGTCGGCAGGCGCACGACGACGGGAGGGGGTCGGCGCGGACATTCTGGTGAACGTTCCCAGGGCGCCGAAGCACAGGGTCGGGCAGCGTCCAACCCCTGTGGCAGGGTGCCTTGAGAATGTATTTTGCTTGTGGCGAGAGTGGAATTCTCGCTCCTGCGAAGGAATCTGCACCCCCGTACAGGGGATCAAGGGAGACACCATGGTGGTCGTATGTTGAACCCGGAGGACCAGTTCCATGTCGGCATCGTCGTCGAGGACTTCGAGGCGACGCTGGAGCAGCTCTCGTCGCTGTTCGGGTACGAGTGGTGCGACGAGACCGGTGGCCCGGTGGCCCTTGAGCTGCCGACCGGGTCCGCCGTCCTCGACATGAGGTGCACGTTCTCGCGGACGTCGCCCCGACTCGAGATCGTGCGCCGTATCCCGGGGACGCTGTGGGAGCCCGTGCCCGGATCCACCCTCCACCACGTCGGCTACTGGTCCGACGACGTGGCCGGGGACACCGTGAAGCTGGAGGACCACGGCTATGTGATCGAGGCGACGCGTCAGGGACCCGACGGCGGTCTGTTCTTCGCGTTCCTGCGCAGCACCAGGGGGCCCAGGGTTGAGCTGGTCACCCGGGGCGTCCAGCCGCACCTGGAGCAGTACTGGGCGCAGCCGTCGGCGACGCCCGGAGCAATCACCGGAAGGAACGACTCATGACGACCGTAGGTATCGCCACCGGCGCCGGACGCGGGATGGGGCTGGACTGCGCCCGCCGGCTCGCCCACCAGGTGGACGTGCTGCTGCTGGTCGACCGGGACGAGGAGGCCGTGGCCGCGGCCGCGAAGGAGCTCTCGGGTGACGGCTGGGGCGCGGTCGTCGAACCGTTCGCCCTGGACGTCACCGACCGGGACGGCATCGCCCGGCTCGCCGACCGGGTCCGCGAGCACGGCACCCTGCGGGCCGTGATCCACGCCGCCGGGATCTCGCCCACCATGGCCGACTGGCGCCGGATCTTCGAGGTCGACCTCGTCGGGACCGCGCTGCTCGCCGAGGGCCTGCGGCCGCTCGCCGCCACCGGGACGGCGCTGGTGTTCTTCGCCTCGATGGCGCCGATGATCGCCGGTGTCGACCTCGACCCCGATCCGGAGATCACCGCGGTCCTGGACGATCCCCTCGCCGAGGGGTTCCTCGACCGGCTCCGCGACACCGTCGGACCGGACATCGAGAACACCGGGTACGCCTACACCTGGGCCAAGCACGGCGTGCATCGTTTCGCACGCGCCGAAGCGGTACGGCTCGGCCCGTCCGGCGCCCGGGCCTGCTCCATCTCGCCCGGCGTCATCTTCACGCCGCAGGGCAAGCAGGAGGCGGCCGACAAGGCCTCGATGCAGCGGCTCATCGACAGGACCCCGCTCGGCCGGCCCGGCGAGTCCGACGACGTCGCCGCCGTCGCGGCCTTCCTGGTCTCGGACGACGCCCGCTTCCTCAGCGGCATCGACATCCTGGTCGACGGCGGTGTCCTCGCGGCCCTGCGCAGCTGACGTTCCGTCCAATGCGCCGACTTGCTCCTGTGCAGGCTCCTGCGGGAGCAGGTCGGCGTAGTCATGCCCTGAACCAATCTGAGGAAGAGGCCAATCACATGTCTGTGAAGCACGTACGTGGACGCCGTGCGTCCGCCATCGCCATCGCCGTGAGTGCCGTTGTGCTGACCGGGGGACTCGTCGCCGGTTGTGACGGTGCCAACGGCTTCAACAGTTCCGCCGGCTGCTTCGGCAATGCCGGAACGATCGCCGACAGCCTCATAGCGATCCATGAGGCCGGCCTGGACTCGACCTACGACCCCACGCGGACCCATGAGCCGATCGACACCATCAACAGGACCAGCGATGACAAGGTCAACAAGGCGGTCGACAAGCTCAACAAGGCGATCGCCGACTACAACAGGGCCATTCTGAACGGCGACACCCACCCGGACTCCAGCAGGATCAACGCCGCAGCAGCCGAACTGAAGGACGTGTGCACTTCATGACGGACCATCATATTCGTGCTATGCCAGGGTTGTTGTGTTCGCCCAGGCTTGGCGGCGGCCTGTAGGCCGGTTGGTAGTCGGCTATCCGGATGGGGCTGGCGACCAGGCGGAAGTCACCGGCGGTCACGACCATGTCCGGGGTGTCCGCCAGCGCCTCCGGCAGGCTGCGGACGGCGGCGGCCGGGACGCCCAGGGGGCGGAGCCGGGACTCCCAGGAGCGGGCGGTGTCGGTGGCCAGGGCCTCGGTCACGGCGGCCAGGACCTCCTCGCGGCGGGACGCGCGGTCGGCCATCGTGGGGAAGCCGGCCACACCCGCCTCCGATGCGAAGGACTTCCAGAAGCCGTCGTGGGTGATGAACAGGGCCAGATGCCCTTCGAGGGTCGGGAAGATCTGGGCCGGGACGTAGTAGGAGTGCGCGCCGCGGGGCAGGCGCTTCGGCACCACCCCGTCGTTGAGGAAGGCCGACGCCCGGTAGTTGAGCTGAGAGAGCATCACATCCCTTAGCGACACGTCCACCTGGCCGCCGCGGCCGGAGACGATCTGGGCGAGCAGGCCGATCGCAGCGGTCAGTCCTGACGAGTTGTCAGCCGCTGAGTAGCCGGGCAGCCCCGGCGGCCCCGAGGGCTCGCCGGTCAGCGCGGCCACGCCGGTGGCGGCCTGGACCACGTAGTCGAAGGCCGGGTCGTCGCCGCTGTGGAGACCGTAGCCGGTGATGGCGACGCAGACGATCCGTTCGTTCCACTGCCGCAGTGCGTCGTAGGTGAGGCCGAGCCGGTGGATCGCCGACGGTTTGAGGTTGACCAGCAGGGCGTGCGCGTCCGCGACCAGCTCGTGCAGGCGGGTCCGGTCCGGATCGGAGTTCAGGTCGAGGCGGATGCTTCGCTTGCCCCGGTTGAGGCTGGCGAAGTAGGACGCGCTGACCTGCCGTGAGATGTCCCCGCCGGGTGGTTCTATCTTGGTGACCTCGGCGCCCAGGTCGCTGAGCATCATGGTGGCGTAGGGGCCGGCCAGCATGGTGCCGACCTCCAGGATGCGAATGCCCGCCAGCGGACCCGTGCCCACCGCATCGGCGGCCGCCGCACCCCCGCTCACCGGAACTCCGCCGCGAGCCCGGCCAGCATCTCGCGCGTCCGCTGCTTGGAGGCGATCAGTTCGTCCCGGTTCTCGCCGATCGGCAGTAGCCGCACCGACAGGTCGGTGGCCCCCGCATCGGCGAATCGGCGGAACCGGGCGGCGATGGCCGCCTCGTCGCCGACCGCGCACAGGCCGCCGATGTCCTGGGCGTCGCCCTGGTCCAGCAGCCGCTGGTAGTTGGGGGATATCTCCGCCTCCCCGAGGATCCGGTTGGCGCGCTCGCGGGCCGCGTCCTCCTCGCCCGGCCGGCACAGGCAGACCGGGATTCCGGCGACGATCCGCGGGGCCGGACGGCCCGCGCCCTCGGCCGCCTTGGTGATGCGTGGCACGACGTGCTCGCCGACCGCACGCTCGTCGGCCATCCACAGCACGGTCCCGTCGGCCCGTTCGCCCGCGAGCGCCAGCATCACCGGGCCCAGCGCGGCGATCAGCACCGGCAGTGGGGCCACCGGGCCGATCTCCAGCGGATTGTGCACGGTGAACGAGGTGTTCTCGACGTCGACCGGCCCGGGGCCGTGCAGCGCGGTGTCCAGGACGTCCAGGTAGTCGCGGGTGAAGCCGGCCGGACGGTCGTAGGGGAGCCCGAGCATGTCCCGGACGATCCAGTGGTGCGAGGGGCCGACGCCCAGCGCCAGCCGTCCACCCGTCGCCGCCTGCGCCGACAGCGCCTGCCGGGCCAGCGCGATCGGATGCTGCGCCTGCAGCGGCACCACCGCGGTGCCCAGCTCGATCCGCGAGGTCCGCGCCCCCATCAGCGCGACCGCCGTCAACGCGTCGAAGTCGCTGGGGATCTGTGGCACCCATGCCGTGTCGATCCCCGCGCCCTCGGCCCACTCCACATCCGCGATCATCCGCGCGACCTTGCGCGCGGAGTCCCCGCGTTCTGGCCCGATCATCACCCCGACCCGCACGGTGCCTCCAGTTCTGTCCCAGTAGTCAACATGTCGTCAGATGACAGGTGTGGCCGTGCTCGTCAGCGCGCGGACCCCCGCCACCACCGCGTCCAGCGGGGTGCCGGTCGGGAAGACCGCCCCGGCTCCGGCCGCGTGCAGCCGGGGTATGTCGGCCGCGGGGATGGTGCCGCCGACCACGACGGCGATGTCCGGTGCGTCGGCGGCCCGCAGGCCCTCGACGACACGGGCGGTCAGGGCGAGATGGGCACCGGACAGGATGCTGAGGCCGACCACGGCGACGTCCTCCTGGACGGCGGTGGCCACGATGGACTCGACCCGTTGGCGGATGCCGGTGAAGACCACCTCGAAGCCCGCGTCGCGCAGTGCCCGCGCCACGATCTTGGCCCCGCGGTCATGCCCGTCCAGGCCGGGCTTGGCGATCAGGATGCGGGCAGCGGCGGCCATCAGAACACCACCGGCTGCTGGAACTCGCCCCAGACCGCCTTGAGGGCGGCGACCATCTCGCCGACCGTGCAGTAGGCGTTGGCGCAGTCGATCAGATGGGGCATCAGGTTGTCGGTCCCTTCCGCGGCGCGGGCCAGGTCGGCGAGAACGGTGCGGACGGCCGCGGCGTCCCGGGTGGCCTTGACGTCGGCGAGCCGCTTCAGCTGCCGGTCCAGGCCCTCGGCGTCCAGCTCGTAGGTGGCGAGTTCGGGAGCCGGCTCGTCCGCCGTGAACCGGTTGACCCCGACGACCGGACGGGTCCCCGACTCGACGTCCTGGTGGATCCGGTAGGCCTCGTCGGCGATCAGGCCCTGCAGGTAGCCGTCCTCGATGGCCCGGACCATGCCGCCGTGCCGCTCCAGGTCCTCCATGATCTCCACGATCCGGGCCTCGGTGGCGTCGGTGAGCGCCTCGACGAAGTAGGAGCCGCCGAGCGGGTCCGCGACCCTGGCCACCCCGGTCTCGTGGGCCAGGATCTGCTGGGTGCGCAGGGCCAGCGTGGTGGACTCCTCACTGGGCAGCGCGAACGGCTCGTCCCAGGCGGCGGTGAACATCGACTGGACCCCGCCCAGCACCGAGGCCAGCGCCTCGTAGGCGACCCGGACGGTGTTGTTGCGGGCCTGCGGGGCGTAGAGCGAGGCGCCGCCGGCGACGCAGCCGAAACGGAACATCGACGCCTTGTCGGTGGTCGCCCCGTAGCGCTCGCGGACGATGGTCGCCCAACGCCGACGTCCGGCACGGTACTTGGCGATCTCCTCGAAGAAGTCGCCGTGGGTGTAGAAGAAGAAGGAGATCTGCGGGGCGAACTCCTCGATCGTCATCCGGCCGCGGGCCAGCACAGTGTCGCAGTAGGTGACCCCGTCGGCCAGGGTGAAGGCCATCTCCTGCACCGCGTTGGCCCCGGCGTCGCGGAAGTGCGCGCCGGCCACCGAGATCGCGTTGAAGCTGGGCACCTCGGCCGCGCAGAACTCGATGGTGTCGGCGATCAGCCGCAGCGAGGGGTCGGGCGGCCAGATCCAGGTGCCGCGGGAGGCGTACTCCTTGAGGATGTCGTTCTGGATGGTCCCGGTGAGCTTCGCCCGGGGGATGCCCCGGCGCTCGGCGGCGGCCACGTAGAACGCCAGCAGGATCGCGGCGGTCCCGTTGATGGTGAAGCTGGTGCTGATCCGGTCCAGCGGGATGCCGTCGAACAGCACCTCGGCGTCGGCGAGGGTGTCCACGGCGACGCCGACCCGGCCCACCTCCTCGCTCACCTCCGGGTCGTCGGAGTCGTAGCCGCACTGGGTGGGCAGGTCCAGTGCGACCGAGAGCCCGGTGCCGCCCTGCCCCAGCAGGTAGTGGTAGCGGCGGTTGGACTCCTCGGCGGTGCCGAACCCGGAGTACTGCCGGAAGGTCCACAGCCGCCCCCGGTAGCCGGAGGGGTAGTTGCCCCGGGTGAAGGGGAAGCGGCCGGGATCGGGCGGCTCGGCGGCCCGGTCCGCCGGTCCGTAGACCGACTTGAGCGGGATGCCCGAGGAGGTGTGCGTCGCTGAGGAGTTCTGGGCGGAGTCGTTCACTTGAGTTGGTCCTTCATCACCTTGCCGCTGGCGTTCAGCGGCAGCTCGTCGAGGAAGTCCACATACCGGGGCGCCTTGAACCCGGCCATCCGGGTGCGGCTCCAGGCGATCAGCTCCTCCTCCGTCACCGGGCCGCGCCGGACCACGAAGGCCTTGCCGACCTGGCCGAGCCGCTCGTCGGGGACGCCGATCACCGCGGCCTGGGCGACCGCCGGATGCTCCATCAGAAAGCCCTCGATCTCGGCCGGGTAGGCGTTGAAGCCGCCCGCGATGAACATGTCCTTCTTGCGGCCGATGATCCGCAGCCTCCCCCCGTCGTCGAGGGCCCCGAGGTCGCCGGTGTGCAGCCAGCCGTCCGGGTCGACGGCCTCGGCGGTCGCTGACGGATCGTCAAGGTAGCCCTGCATCACGGTGTAGCCGCGCACCAGCACCTCGGCGTCGTCCGCGATCCGGATCTCGACGCCGTCGCAGGGGGTGCCGACCGTGGTCGCGATGGACTCGAAGGAGTCGCCGGGCCTGGACGCGGTGGCGGTCCCGGCCTCGGTCAGGCCGTAGCCGGTCATCACCGACCGGAACGGCAGCTCGCTGACGATCCGTCGGATGAGCTCGACCGGGATGTCGGCGGACCCGGTCACGGCCACCCGGAGCGAGGACAGGTCGTGTCCGCCCGGCGCGGCCAGCAGCGAGTGGTAGAGCGTGGGCGGTCCCGGCAGCACCGTGACCTTCTCCCGCTCCACCAGGTCGAGCACCTGGTCCACGTCGAAGACCGGCACCGGGAGGATGGTCGCGCCGCGGATCAGCGAGGCGATGCAGCCAGCCTTGTAGCCGAAGATGTGGAAGTACGGATTGACCGTCAGATACCGGTCGCCCTGCCGCAGATCGGCCAGGTCGCACCACTCCGCGTACAGCCGCAGCGTCTGGGCGTGGTTCATCATCACGCCCTTGGGGCGTCCGCTGGTCCCCGAGGTGAACATGATGTCGCAGACGTCGGTGCCGAGCACCTCGCGCTGGAACGGCGAGCCGCTGGCGAGGAAGTCCGACTTCAGGTCGATCACCGGCACCCCGGGCGGGGCCGGGTAGTCCTGTCCCAGGAAGCCGCTCTGGACCAGCACGGCCCTGGCGCCGCTGCGGCGGATGATGTCCTGCGCCTCGTCCGCCTTGAAGCGGGTGTTGACCGGGACCAGCACGCCGCCCGCGGTGAGCAGGCCGAAGGCCGCGGTGATCCATTCGGCGGAGTTGGGCGCCCAGATCGCCACCCGGTCGCCGCGTTCGATCCCGGCCGACGCGAACGCTCCGGCGGCCACCCGGACCCGGTCGACCAGGTCGGTGAAGGTGAGCCGGAGCGGGCCGTCCACCACGGCCTCGGCGTCGCCGAAGCGGTCGGCCGCGCTCAGCACCATCCCCGGGATGGTCTCCCATGTCATTTGATGTTCAGCATTCCGAGATCAGCCGGGCGAGGTTGCCACCCATGATCTTGGCTTGGTCCGCCTCGTCGAACTTCGAGAGCGTGTCGACGTAGGTGACCGGGTCGGCCAGTCCCTCGGGGTGCGGCCAGTCGGAGCCGAACAGCACCCGTTCGACGCCGACGACGCCGGCCAGCTCGTGCATGTCCTCCTCCCAGAACGGGCTGATGTGGATCCGGGTCCGGACCGCCTCGACCGGGTCGCCGAGGAAGCCCCGCGGCTGCTTCTTGTAGACACTGGCGAGCTGGTCGAGCAGCGGCACCAGCCAGGACGAGCCGTTCTCGATGACCGAGACCTTGAGCTCGGGGAAGCGGAACAGCGCGCCGTGGCAGACCCAGGAGGAGACCGCGTCGGTGACCGGACGCCACTCGTTCATCATCCGGAAGACCTGGGCCTCAAAGGGCCGCATCTCCTGCCCCTTGCCCTCCCAGTCGTTGGAGTAGCGGGAGTAGCCGCTGTCGGAGGAGTGCATCGCCACCAGGACGCCCGCCTGCTCGACGCGCTTCCAGAAAGGGTCGAACTCCGGCAGCGCGAACGACCGCGAGCCGCCGTAGCCGGGCACCGGGGCGGGCCGGACCAGGATCGCCCGGGCGCCGCGCTCCAGGCACCACTCCAGCTCGGCGATGGCCTTGTCCAGGATCGGCAGGCTGATCACCGGGGTGGTGTAGATCCGGTCCTTGTGGTTGAAGCCCCAGGTCTCGTACAGCCACTGGTTGAGCGAGTGCACGACGGCGTGGATCAGCTCGGGCTCGTCCCGCATCCGCTCCTCGACCAGGCTGGCCAGGGTGGGGAACATCAGCGTCCGCTGGATCCCCATCTCGTCCATCAGCTCCAGTCGGGGCGCCGGCTCACGGAACGCCGGTATCGACTTCATCGGCTCTCCGAAGAGCTCCCGGTGCGACTTGCCGTCCGGGTTGCCCTCGCGGAAGTACTGCTCCCACGCTCCCGGCCGGGCCACCACCTCGAAGGTGGGGTTGGGGATGTAGTCACTGATCTGGCCGAGCACCGCGATCTTCTTGCGGCCGTTCACCACCGGGTACTGGATGGCGGACCGGTACCGCTCGGGCAGGTACCGGGTGAGCGCGTCCTCGGTCTCGTACAGGTGGTTGTCCGCGTCGAAGAGCGGGTACGGCAGCTCGCGTGATGGCATGAGATCCTCCTTCGCTGAATAAGAGAACCTTATTCTCCGCTACGTCGCACTGCAATGTCCTGACGGAGAAGAAACTTCTGGATCTTGCCGCTCGCGGTGCGCGGGAAGTCGTCGACGGCGTGCAGCTCCTCCGGCCACTTCTGCCGTGCCAGGCCCGCCTGTTCGAGGTGGGCGCGGATGGCGTCGATGGTCGGCGCGGGGTGGCCGGGCCGCAGCCGTACGACGGCCGCGGCGTGCTCGCCGAGCCGGACGTCGGGGGCGGCGACCACGGCGGCCTCGGCCACGCCGTCCATGGCGAGCAGCAGTTCCTCGACCTCCACCGCGCTGATGTTCTCGCCGCCGCGGATGATGATGTCGGCCTTGCGGTCGGTGATGGTGAGGTAGCCGTCCTGGTCGACCACGCCGATGTCCCCGGTGTGGTACCAGCCCTCGGTGTCGAAGACGCTCTCGGTCAGGGCCGGGTCGGTGTAGCCGAGGCACAGGTCAGGGCCCCGGCTGAGGATCTCGCCGTCGCACTCCAGCCGGAACTCCACGCCGGGCAGCGCGTTCCCGTCGGTGTACAGCCGCTTGCGCTCGGGCGCGGTGTGCAGCGAGCCGGTGATGGACGGGTGCTCGGTGCTGCCGTAGGAGCGGAAGGCGGTGATGCCGAGGGCCTCCAGCCGGGTGGTGACCGAGGTCGGGACCGAAGCACCGCCGAGTCCGGCGTACTTCATGTGCGCCAGGTGTCCGGAGGTGAAGTCGGGGTGGTCGAGCAGGCTGGTCATGTAGTAGGCCGCGCCGCCGCCCACGGTGAGTCCGTCACGCGTCATCAGCTCCAGTGCCTGCCCCGGGTCCCAGGTGTCGGCGAGATTCACCGGTGAGCCGTCCAGCACCGGGATCAGGAAGGCGTTCACCATGCCGATGAAGTGCCCGACCGGCGCCGAGGTCAGCTGGCTGCCCCGGTCGGGCGGGTAGAAGTCGGCGAGCTGGCGCGTCTCGTACCCGAGGGTCTGGTGGCTGTGGACGACGCCCTTGGGGTCGCGGGTGGTGCCGGAGGTGAAGGCGATCAGGGCGGGGGCGGCCGGGTCGGTCCGGAGGACGCCGGACATGGGCTCGGCGCTGAGCAGTTCGTCGAAGTCCCGCCCCACCACGCCGACCACCGGCACCTGCGCGCTCAGCCCGGGCTGGTACTCCATCCGCCCGAACCGCTCGGCCGTGACGAAGACCTTCGGCGCGACGGAGTCCAGGATGTAGCCGACCTCCTTGCGCCCGTAGAAGTGCACGATGGGCACCACGACCGCCCCCAGCAGCGCCGAGGCCCAGAAGACCGCGGCGGCCTCCATCCAGTTGGGCAGCTGGAACGCCACGGTGTCACCCGGGCCGACGCCGCGTTCGCGCAGCCCGCCGGCCAGCCGGCGTGCGATGCGTTCGACCTCGCCGAAGGTCCCCTCCCAGGGCCGCACGGCCGAGTGCACCCGGAAGACGGTCCCCGGTGCGGCCTCCAGGCCGCGGGCCAGCAGGTCGCCGATGGTGTCCTGGGTCCACCAGCCCTCCGCCTCGTAGCGCTGCACCAGCTCGGCGGGGATCTTTCGCATGACGAGAGCTCCTTCCTCGACGTTGAGAATTGCACTCTCTCAGCAAGAGAAGATAAATTCCATACATGGGACGAGACCATGGGCTTTACCCGGCCCGAATTACCCGAATCATCCAGGAGACAGACGACACGCGCACGTATGTGCTCGATGTCCCTTATCCCTACCGGGCCGGACAGTTCCTGACGGTCAAGGTCTGCGACACGCTGCGCAGCTACTCGATGTCGAGCTCCCCGGACACCGACACCGAGCTGATGACGACGGTGAAGCGGGTCCCCGGCGGTCTCGTCTCCAACTGGATGCACGACCATCTGCAGCCCGGCGACGTCATCGAGACCACGCGGCCCACCGGACTCTTCTGCCTGCGGGAGACCCCCGCGCCGCTGCTGGCGTTCAGCGGGGGCAGCGGCATCACGCCGATCCTGTCCCTGGTCAAGACCGCGCTGGCGACGACGACCAGACGGGTCCGGGTGCTGGCGGCCGACCGGGACGCCGACTCGGTCATCTTCGGGCCCGCGATGGACGAGCTGGCCCGGCAGTACCCGACCCGCTTCGAGATCCGGCACCACCTGGACGACCAGTCCGGATTCGTCACCGAGGACCAGGTGCGCGACTTTGTCGGGGGCGACCGCGGTGCGGACTTCTACCTCTGCGGTCCGGCGCCCTTCATGGAGCTGACGGAGCATGCACTGCTGGCCCATGGCGCCGATCCCGAACGGATCTTCGCCGAGCGCTTCGCCGCCCCGGCCGAAGTGGATGACTCCACGGAAGGAGACTCCACGGACGCCGAACTGGACGGCACGGTCTCCATCGTCCTCTCCGGCAAGCGGCACACCGTCTCCCAGCACTCCAACGAGACCCTGCTGGAGAGCGCGCGCCGGGCCGGCCTCGCGCCGCCCTTCTCCTGCGAGTCGGGGAACTGCGCCACCTGCATCGCCCAGATCACCGAGGGCAAGGCCCGGATGCGGGTGAACAACGCGCTGGAGGAGGACGAGATCGCCGACGGCTGGATCCTCACCTGCCAGGGCGAGCCGGTGACGCCGCACGTCACCGTCGTCTACGAGGACTGAGCGGGGCGCAACGGTCTGGACTGCGGAAGCCGTCGACGAATATGATGTTCGCTCATAACGAGAATGCTCATCTCTCATTCGGAGAAGCCTGCATGGTAGAGCTGGAGCTGGACCAAGGGCTGGCCGTCGTCACCATCAACCGCCCGCAGGCCCGTAACGCCATCGCGCTGAGCACCATGGACGAGCTCGACAAGGCTCTCGACGCGGCGGAGGGAGCCCGGGCCCTGGTCATCACGGGCGCCGGCGACCGGGCCTTCGTCTCGGGCGGCGACCTCAAGGAACTCGCGGCGATCCGGACCGAGGAGGAAGCGATGGCCATGGCCCTGCGGATGAGGGGGATCTGCGACCGGCTGGCGGCCTTCCCCGGCCCGGTGATCGCGGCCCTGAACGGACACGCCCTCGGGGGTGGGGCCGAAGTCGCCCTGGCCGCCGACATCCGGGTGGCCGCCGACGACATCAGGATCGGCTTCACCCAGGTGACGCTCGCGATCATGCCTGCCTGGGGCGGCGCCGAGCGGCTCGCGGCACTGGTCGGCCGAGGACGCGCGCTGCTCCTCGCGGGCGCCGGGACCATGCTCGACGCCGCCGAGGCCCAACGCGTCGGGCTGCTGGACCAGGTGCTGCCACGGGCCGCCTTCGACCAGGGCTGGCGCGCACTGGCCAGATCGCTCGCCAACGCCCCGGCGCAGGCGGTCAAGAAGGTCATCACCGGAGACGGATCGGCCGAGGAGGCGGCGCGGCTCTTCGCGCAGCTGTGGGTGGCCGACGAGCACTGGCAGGCAGTGGACGGAGTGATGTCGCGTGCGAAGTGAGACACGGGTCGAGACGGGATCGGTCGGCGTGGTCGTGCGTCCGCCGAACCCCACCGAAACGGTCGTCCTCTACCTCCCCGGTGACCGGAGGCTCTCCGGCGCGCTGGAGCCGGCCCCCGGCCTGGCCGAGCGCCTCGCCCTGAGCACCGCGGCGGTCGTCGTCTGCCCGCGCTACCGGACCGCCTTCCCCGCCGCACTGGAGGACGTCCACTCCGCCTACGACTACTGCCGGACCCAGGGTCCGGTGGCCGTGGTGGGGGAGCGACAGGGGGCGGGGCTGGCGGCCGCCCTGCTGCTGCGGCTGCGGGATCTCGGCGAGCCGCCGCCGCAGTGCGGGGTGCTGGTCTCGGCCCTGCTCGACCTCACCATGCAGGCGCCCAGCCTGCAGCTGAACGCGACCGCCGATCCCACCTTCGACGTGGCCGAACTCGGACGCTGGGCCGAGCGCTATGCGGCGGGCACCGCACCGACCAACCCGCTGCTGAGCCCGCTGCTCGCCAATCTGCACGGGCTGCCGCCGGTCCAGCTTCTGGTGGCGGGCACCGATCCGCTGCTCGACGACTCGGTGGAGTTCGCCAACCGCGCGGCCCGCTCCGGGGTCACGGTGGACCTGCACGTCCGGCCGGACGCGACGAGCCTTCGCTCGGAGGCCCTCGCGGCGATGGCCGCCTTCATTGGGACCTGGGGCTCTCGGTCGGGGGACGTTCGGCGGGGGACCCCAGCAGTACGGACATCACATCCCGCATGATCGCCGGATAGTCCGTCTGCTCCGGCTCCAGCAGCCACTGGATCTGCATCCCCTCGACCAGCGCCAGCACGGCCGTCGCCGCGGCCTCCGCGGTCAGACCGTTGGGCAGCCGCGGGCCGTAGCGCTGGGTGAACAGCGCGATCGTACGATCCTGCAGGAGCTGCTGGTGGTCGTGGAGGTACTGCTGGTCCGGGTCGCTCCCGGTGATGCTGTCGGCCAGCAGCACGCTGTGCACCTCGGCCAGCACCGGATTCTGGTGGTCGAAGGCCACCGCCTCGGCGAGCTGGCTCGGCCAGTCCTTGTCCGCGTGGTCGGCGGCCAGGTGCTCGCGGCTGCGGTCCTCCCGGAACTGGAGCAGCGCGATGAGCAGCTTCTTCTTGCTCGGGAAGTGGTGCAGCAGGCCCTGTCTGGTCAGCCCGACGCGCTCGGCGACCGTGTCGAGCGAGGTCCCCCGGTAGCCGCGCTCGGCGTACACCTCCAGGGCCGCGACGAGGATCTCTTCGCGCTGGGTCGTCATCGCTATCACTTCTGCACCCTCCCGGCACACCACACCGTGTCCCGGGGCAACACTATGCGCGCCTTCCCGCCCGGACGAGGCTTTTGAGCCTGTTGAATCCCAGACCGGTCTCAGGACCGGAAGCGGAGCAGGGCCTCCTGGGCGAAGGAGGCGACCAGGGAGCCGTCCCGGGTGAGCACGTCGCCCCGGCCGAAGCACCGGCCGTGCGCCAGCAGCGGGCTGTGCTGGCGCAGCAGCAGCCAGTCGTCGGTGCGGAAGGGACGGTGGAACCACACGCTGTGCGAGGTGACGGCGGAGGTGAACGCGGTGCCCGCATCGTTCTGGGTGACTCCTTCCAAGGGGCGCAGGGCGGTGCCGATCAGGGTCAGGTCGGTTGCGTAGGCGGCCAGCGCGGGGGCCAACTGCTGGTCGACCGCCGGGGTGCGCATCCACAGGTCGAACTCGGGCGGTTCCGCGCCCGGGGTGTCCAGGCTGCCGAGCGAGCGGGTGTCCCAGGGGATCAGGTCGAGACCGATCCGGTGCTCGTCCGTGGGTACCTCGGGGACCTTGACGTCGGTCTGGTGGTCGAGCCCCTCCTCGAAGGTGTGCAGCGACACCGAGGCGGTGGCCACCACGCCCGACGTCTGCCGAGCCACGACCGAGACCGTGGCGAAGGTGCCGCCCTCGTGGTGGCGCTCCACCTCGTAGCCGACCGGCTCGTCGGTCTTCCCGGCCCGGGGGAACAGCGTGTGCAGGGACTTGACGGTCTTTCCGGGGCAGGCGAGCGAGGCGGCCCGGACGAACTGGGCCAGCAACTGCCCCCCGAACAGGCGGTGGTAGGGCAGCTGCTGGTTGGGACCGGTGTAGCGCGGGCCCGGTCCGCCCTCCTGCTCGCGCAGGTCCACGCAGGCCAGCAGGTCGGTCCAGAGGTCGGTCACGGGTGCTCCCGGTGTGGGTCGGGTTCAGGTGGGGTGAATTTGATTCTCTGTCACGAGAATTGTATTCCGCAACCCTCAGCAGCACGCGCGCAGCCGTTCCACCAGGTCCGCGGCTGCATCGGGGGCGAGGCTGCTCGGAGGGGTGAAAGTAATGCGGGTCAGCAGCCCGCTGTAGCGTTCGGCGACGCGTGCGGGCAGGTCGTCGGGACCGGCGACAATCGCGAAGGCGTCGACCATCTCGTCGGTGACCAGGCCGGCCATCTCCGCCCAGCGGCCCGCCTTCGACAGCGCGGTCAACTCCTCGTTCGCCCCGCCCCATCCGTGCAGTTCGAACACGCCCCGGTAGGCCGGGGTGGAGGCGTAGAACGCGATCCGGCCGCGCAGTACCGGGAGGGCGGCCTCCATCTCCTGGTCGGTGCCGGTGACGATGAACGGGGTGTTGGCCACCTCGAAGCCGTCCATGGTCGCACCGGCCCGCTTGCGCCCCTCGGCCAGGGCGGGGAGCGTCCGTTCGCGGATCCAGCGCGCGGTGGTGTAGCCGTGGCAGATGAAGCCGTCGGCCACCTCGCCGGCGGTACGGGTCATCAGATCGCCGACGCCGGCCAGGAATACCCGGGGCGGACCGAAATCGTGGCGCGGCGGCGTGAAGTCCGGTGGCATCAGGGTGTGTTGGTAGTAGTCGCCCTGGAAGTCCAGGGGCGTGCCGTCCTGCCACGACGACCAGATGGTCCGCATGGCGAGGACGAACTCGCGCAGCTGCGCCGCGGGCCGGCCCCAGGGCATGGAGTAGCGGCGTACCACGTGCGCCTTCACCTGGGATCCGAGGCCGAGCAGGAGTCGGCCGCCCGAGTGCCGCTGCAGGTCGTTGGCGGTGTAGGCGAGTGCCATCGGCGACCGTGCGAAGGCGACCGCGATGGAGGTGCCCAGCTCGATCCGGTCGGTCACCTCGGCGGCGACGGCGAGGGGGAGGAAGGGGTCCGCGTTGACCTCTCCTGCCCAGGCTGCGTCGTAGCCGTCGGCCTCAAGGCCGCGGGCCCGTGCTGCGGCGCCGGCCAGCCCGGTGATACCACCATCGATTTTCATCTCTGGATAGTATGATGTGCATCTACTGAGAATCTAGTTCTCTGTGAAGAGGTGTCCTGTGCCCGAGCCCGTCGTTCTGGTCGACATCGAGGACCGCGTTGCGACGGTGACGCTGAACCGGCCGGGGGCTCGCAACGCGCTGAGCCGGGAGCTCACGCAGGCGTTGTGGGACGCGATCACGGCGGCCGGGCAGAGCGCGGACGTCGATGCGGTGATCCTGACCGGGGCGGACCCCGCGTTCTGCGCCGGCGTCGACCTGAAGGAGGTCTCGGGGGAGACGCCGCCAACCGCGGCTCCCCGGGCATCGGGTCTGGGGCCCGAGCGCGACACCAACGGCCTCTACCGGTTTCTGCCGGTCATCGGAAAGCCGGTGATCGGGGCCGTCAACGGCGTCGCGGTGACCGGCGGGCTCGAAGTGGCGCTGCAGTGCACCTTCCTGGTGGCGTCGGAGCGGGCCAGGTTCGCCGACACCCATGCCCGGCTCGGCATCATGCCGGGCGGCGGTGCCACCGTCCTGCTGGCCCAGTCCATCGGGCTGCGCCGGGCTGTGGAGATGTCGCTCACCGGCAATTTCCTCACCGCTGCGGAAGCGCTCGACCTCGGGCTGGTCAACCATGTGGTGCCGCACGAGGAACTGCTGCCCCGGGCCCGGCGGTTGGCGGCCGATATCGTCAGCAACGACCAGCGCAGCGTGCGCCGGCTGCTCCGCCACTACCGTCAACTGGCCAATGCCGCGACCCTCGACGAGGCGCACCACGTAGAGGGAGTCATGGCCGAGACCTGGCGACCCGGGACGAGCCAGGTCGCCGCCCGGCGCCGTGACGTCACCGCTCGCGGCCGTGCGCAGAGCCGGACCTGACGTCGGATCAGAGCTGGATCAGGCGGGGGGCGGTGCCGTTCTCCCGCAGCAGTGCTCCTGCCTCCCGGGTCAACTCCCGTGCGCTGCCCAGCAGTCCGTCCAGCACCAGGGCCCGCCGGATGTGCCGGTGCAGGCTGTGCTCGGCGGTGAAGCCGATCCCGCCGAGCACCTGTTGGCAGTGCCGGGCCGCCGTCAGCGCCGCCTGTCCGGCCGCCGCCTTGGCGAGCAGCGAGCCGAGGTCGTCCTCGGCGGCCAGCAGCACCGCCTCGGCGCCCTCCAGGTCGACCAGGGTCTCGGCGAGCCGGTGCCGCACGGCCTGGAACGAGGAGAGCGGGCGGCCGAACTGAGTGCGGTCCAGGACATGGGTGCGGGCGAGCGCGAGCATGGCCCGGCCGGTGCCCAGCAGCCACCAGCCGAGCGCCCGGCGGCCTGCGGCCAGCGCGGCGTCTGCCAGCGGCTCGCCGGTCGGGACGATGCGCAGCGGCAGGTCGCTGTCCAGCGCTGTGCTCTCCCGGTTGCTGCGCTCCCAGACCACCCACGCGCCGCCGGTGTACGGCAGCGGTGGGGTGCCACCGAGGGGTTGTCCGGCGGCGTGGAGGAGTACGTCGTTCAGCAGCGGGGCGTGGGCGCCGGTCTCGCCGAGCAGCCGGAAGGCCAACGGGACGGCGACGTCCGGCAGTTCGGTGAGCAGGTCGGCCCAGCCGAGGTCGGCCAGGGCCGCGTCCAGGGCCTGGCCCGGGGAGGCGGTCATGGCCGCCATGGTCTTGCGGAGCGTGTCCGCGAGCAGGTCCCGTTCGGCGGCCTCCATGGTCAGTCCTTCCCCAGGTCGAGCAGTCGGCGGGCGATGATGTTGCGTTGGATCTCGGCGGTGCCGCCGTAGATGGTCGCCGCCCGTGAGTAGAGGTACTCGGTCCGCCACGGGGAGTCCGTCAGTTCCACCACCCCGGGCAGCAGGTCCCGGGCGGTGTCGAACAGCCGCTGCTCGGCGGTGGCCAGCAGGACCTTGTCGACCGAGGTCTCCGGGCCGAGCGCGGCGCCCTCGGCCAGCCGGCGCTGGGTGGCGTGGGAGCGGGCGCGGGCGGTGTGCAGGGCCAGGTAGGCGGCGCCCAGGGCGCCGTCGTCCGGAGTCCGGGTCTCGGCGAGCAGCCGGTCCAGCCGGGTGAACAGGTGGGCGATGCGGTGCCAGAAGCAGGTGGAGCGCTCGTGCGGGAGCAGGTCCATCGCCAGCTGCCAGCCGTCCCCGGGGCGGCCCAGCATCCGGTCGGCGGGGACGACCACGTCGTCGAGGAACACCTCGGCGAACTCGTCCACGCCGTGCATGGTGCGCAGCGGTCTGACGGTGATGCCGGGGGAGTCCATGTCGACGAAGAAGGCGGTGATCCCGCCGTGGCCCGGCCCGGTGCGGGTGAGCAGGACGCAGCGGGCGGCGTACTGGGCCAGGCTGGTCCACACCTTCTGACCGGTGATCACCCAGCTGTCCCCCTGCGGGACCGCCCGGGTGGACAGCGAGGCGAGGTCGCTGCCGGAGCCGGGCTCGGAGAAGCCCTGGCACCACTGCTCCCGGCCGCTGAGCAGCCGCGGGACCATGGTCTCGGCCAGCTGGGGCGGCGCGTACGAGATCAGCGTCGGGACCAGCACCTCGACCATCGAGTAGATCCCCGGCTCGGCCAGGTCGCGGGTGGCGACCTCCTCGCCGAGCACGGCGCGCAGCACAGCCGGCCCCCCCAGTCCCTCAACGATGGGGGGCCAGCCGTACCGCATCCAGCCCGCGTCGAAGAGCGCCCTTCGTACCCGGGCCAGTTGGGCGACCTGTCCGTCGAGGGAGTTGTCCGGCCCGGGGGACAGGTCGTTCTGGTCCAGCCAGGCCCGCAGGCCCGACCGGAAGTCGGTGACGTTCACGTACCGGGGCGCTGGTAGGCGTGCGGCCGGCCCGAGTCGTGGGCCCCGCTGCGGCGGATGAAGGTCATGGCCCGGGTCTGCAGCCGCCAGCCCTCGGCGGTGCGCAGATAGGCGTCGTTGTAGTAGCCGATCCGCATGTCGTGGGTGGCGTGGTCGACGAAGCAGAGCGGCTGGGTGCCGGTCGCGCCGTCCCCCGACAGCTCGACGACGGGGGTGCCGGTGAGGAAGAGCCCCTTGGGGGCGGCGGCGACCAGCGCCGGGAACTCGTCGAGCCCGTAGCTGTCGCCGAAGGCGCTGTAGCTGCCGTCGGGGGTGAAGACGGCGATCACGCCGTCGATGTCCCCGCGGGTCATGTGCACCGCGTAGCGGGCCAGCAGTTGCTGGATCTCCATCAGGTCGTCAGTGGACAAGGACCCGACCGCCCTTCCTGGCACCGGCATGTGTGAGAATTTAATTCTCACTGAACGGATGGAAGGTTCTCATGAGGTCGGCGGCGGCGTCAACGGACGCTGCCGCAGCTTGGCGAAGTCCCAGCTGACCACCGTCTCCGGCAGCAGCCGGAGCCAGCCGTGCCGGCCGTCGTAGCGGAAGTCGCCGCCGCCCGCGTACTTGTCGGCGAAGAGCTTCTCGGGGGTCACCAGCTGGTCCACGGGCTCGCCGCGGCGTGGGGCCTCGCCGACGATCTCGACGCTTCCCTGCAGCTCAACACCGCACAGCGCCATGAAGTCGGTGCCGCCCTCGTCGACGATCACGCTGCACCGCGGATCGGCCGCGAGGTCGGTCCAGCGCTTGCTGCGGGTCAGTGAGTTGAGCCACAGCGCGCTGCCGTCCCAGACGAACCACAGGGCGCTGACGTGGGGGCGTCCGTCCGGGCCGACGGTCGCGACCCGGCAGATGGGCCGGGTCCGCAGGAAGGCGCCCCGTTCGTCGTCGGTCAGGGCGATCGAGGTGCCGAAGCGCTGCTTGGCCATGTTTCCTCCTTGGTCCGAATGATTGATTCTTCATTAACGAGAAGATAGCTTCCATCTGTGGAGAGGAGCAGACTCACTCAGTGGAGTCCGCAACGAGGAGGGCATCCCATGGATTTGCCGAGAGCCGTCACCGACAGGCCCAAGGACGGCGAGTAATGGACCAGTTCATCACCTTCGGGATCGTCGGCCTGAGCACCGCCGCGATCTACGCGGTGATCGGCAGCGGGCTGGTGCTCACCTACTCCACGACCGGCGTGTTCAACTTCGCGCACGGCGCGGCGGGCATGCTCGCGGCGTTCTCCTACTGGCAGTTCACCGTCGGCTGGGGCTGGCCGGTCCCGGTGGCCCTGGTCCTGGTGCTGCTGGTGCTCGCGCCGGCCTTCGCGCTGCTGGTCGAGCGGGCCGTGCTGCGTCCGGTCCAGGCGCTGGGCGAGGCCGAACGGCTGGTGATGACGGTGGCGATGCTGAGCGGCCTGATCGCCGCCGCCCGGTGGATCTGGGACCCCAATGTCGCCCGGCCGCTCCCCACCTTCTTCGCCGACAGGAAGCCGTTCCACATCGGCCCGGCCACGGTGACCTGGCATCAGGCCATCACCATGGCCGTGGCGGTGGCCGTCGCGATCGGCCTGCGGCTGCTGATGTACCGGACCCGGACCGGCGCGGAGATGCGGGCCACCGTGGACGACCGGGCGCTGGTCGGGCTGGCCGGGGCCAGGCCGGTGCGCGCCAACCAGGTCGCCTGGATCCTGGGCACGCAGCTGGCGGCGATCGGCGGCATCCTCATCGCCCCGACCGTCACCCTGGACGCCTCCCAGCTCTCGCTGCTGATCGTCAGCGCCTACACCGCGGCCGTCTTCGGCCGGCTGCGCAGCCTCCCGATGACCTTCGTCGGCGCGATCGTGGTCGGCTGCATGGAGAGCTACCTGGCCGGCTACCTGCCGCAGAACGCCTACCTCCCGGGCCTGCGGCTGGCCGCGCCCGCGCTGCTGCTGTTCGCGGCGCTGCTGGCCTTCCCGCACCGGCGGCTGCGCGGACGCGACCGGCGGCTGCGTCAGATCCCGGTCCCGACGATGGGCGGGACGGCCCTGTTCGCCCTGGCGGTCGTCGCGTTCGGGGTGGTGCTGGCCGCCGTGCTCAGCCCGCCCGACCTGATCACCTACGGTCCGATCTTCTCGCTCGGGGTGGTGGCGCTGTCGTATGTGCCGCTGGCCGGATACGCGGGACAGATCTCGCTGTGCCAGCTCAGCATGGCCGGAATCGGCGCGGTCGTCTGGGCGCACCTCGGCGCGCACGGGGCGCTGTGGGCGCTGGCCGTCGCGGTTCTGGTCTCCGCCGTGGCCGGAGCGCTGATCGCGCTCCCCGCGCTGCGGCTCTCCGGGGTCTATCTGGCGCTGGGGACGGCCGCGTTCGCGGTCGTGCTCGACCAGTGGATCTTCACCCTGCCGACGTTCAAGCTCTTCGGAGTCCAGATCGGCCTGTTCGACCAGGGCTCGGTGACCGCGGTCGGACCCGACCTGTTCGGACTGCACCTGGACAGCGAGTCCCAGCTGATGGTGTTCGCCGCGGTCTGCCTGGCCCTCGCCTCCATCGGGGTGGCGCTGCTGCGCCGCAGCCGGTTCGGGCGACGGCTGATCGCGCTGCGCGACAGCGAGGCCGCCTATGCCACCCTCGGCGGCAACCTGCTGCTGGCCAAGGCCCTGGTGTTCGCACTGGCCTCGGGCATCGCCGGACTCGGCGGGGCGCTGTACGGGATGCAGCTGCAGTCCATCTCGGCCACCCAGTTCAACCTGGTGGCCGGGCTGCCGATCTTCCTGGTCGCCGTGGTCGGCGGCCTCGGCGCGGTGGGCAGCGGACTGTTCACCGGGACGGCCTACGTCGGGCCGATCAACGCGCTGATCGCCATCGCGCCCTGGTCGCAGAACGCCGTCGCGCTGCTGCCCGGCCTGGCCGGGGTGGGGCTCGGCCGCAATCCCGACGGGGTGGTGCCCACCCTGCGGACCGAGTGGGCACCGGTGGCCCGGGACTGGATCGCGCTGCCGGCGCTGGTGGTCGGGATCGCGGCGGCCTGGGTACTGCGGCTCGCCGATGTGATCAACGGATGGGTCTTCTGCGGCGTCGCGCTGGTCCTCGCGCTGCCGCTGCGGGGCTGGGCGGCGGCGCGGCAGCGGGCCCTGCTGGCCGCCTCCGCCGACCCGGTCGAGGCGGCAGAGCCGGAGGACGTGCCGGTCGAGTGGTTGGGCATACGGCGCGCCTGGCGCCCGGAGGACGAGGAGGTGCTGGCCCGTGGCATCGCTGCAGGTTAGCGGGGTGACGGTGGCCTTCGGCGGCAACCGGGCGCTGGACGGCGTCGGCCTGACCGCCGAATCGGGGCAGGTCACCGGACTGATCGGGCCCAACGGCGCCGGCAAGAGCACCCTGTTCGACGTGGTGTCAGGACTGCGCCGACCCTCCTCGGGCCGGGTGTTCCTGGACGGCCGGGACGTCACCCGGGCCAGGCCCGCGGGCCGGTCCCGGCACGGCCTGGCCCGGACCTTCCAGCGGCTGGAGCTCTTCGGCCGGCTGAGCGTCCGTGACAATCTGCTGGTCGCCGCCGAGTTGGGGCCCGAGCGGCGCAGGGCTGCCGTCCTCGTCGACGAGCTGCTGACCAGGCTCGGCCTGACCGCGATCGCCGACAGCTCACCCGACTCGCTCCCTACCGGCGTCGGCAGGCTGGTCGAGGTGGGCCGGGCGCTGGCGATGCGGCCCAAGGTGCTGCTGCTGGACGAGCCCGCGGCCGGCCAGGACGGCGAGGAGACCGAGCGGTTCGCGGCCCTGCTGCGCGCGCTGGCCGACGACGGGACCGCGGTCGTGCTGGTCGAGCACGACATGGGCCTGGTGATGGGGGTCTGCGACCAGGTGTACGTGCTCGACCTCGGCAAGGTCATCGCGGTGGGCCCGCCCGAGCTGGTCCGCAACGACGAGACCGTCCTGGCTGCCTACTTGGGGGACGCGTGAGCGCGCTGCTGGAACTGCGCGGCATCCGTGCCGCCCATGAACGGATCAACGTGCTGCACGGCGTGGACCTCGCGGTCGCCGCCGGGCAGGTCGTCGCCCTGCTCGGCCCCAACGGCGCCGGGAAGACCACCGTGCTGCGGGTCGCCGCCGGCGTCCACCCGGCCGCGTCGGGCCGGCTGCTGGTCGGCGGGCGGGACGTGACCGGGGCGGACCCGCGCCACCTGGCCCGCGCCGGGGTCTGCCTGATCCCCGAGGGCCGCGGGGTGTTCCCCAACCTCTCGGTCCGCGACAACCTGCTGATGATGACGTTCACCGGCCGCAGCCGCGCCGAGATCGAGGAGATCGCGTTCGCGCGGTTCCCGATCCTCGCCAAGCGCGCCTCGCAGGCGGCCGGCACCCTCTCCGGCGGCGAGCAGCAGATGCTGGCCCTCGCCCGCGGCCTGGCCACCGACCCGGCCGTGCTGCTGCTGGACGAACTCTCCATGGGGCTGGCGCCCCTGGTCGTCGGCCGGCTGTACGAGCAGGTGGCCGAGATCGCCCGGCAGGGCGTGGCCGTGCTGGTGGTCGAGCAGTTCGCGGCGGCCGTCCTCGGCATCGCCGACCATGCGGCCGTGCTGGTGCGCGGCCGGGTCCAACGGCAGGGCCACCCCGACAGCGGGTTGCGCGCCGAACTTTCCGCCCTCTACATGGGGAGTCCGCTGTGACATCCACCAGTCCCACCTCCACCGCACCGACGGAGACCTCCGCCGAGACGCGCGCGGACCGCTTCGTCCGCGACCTGGCGGTGCTGAAGATCCCGGACCCGGCCGCCGGCAGAGCCACGCTCTGGCTGCGCCTGGGAGTCGTTCTGATGCTGGTCGGCCCGGTGCTCGCGGTGACGGCCTTTCTGATGTCCCGCGGCACCACCGATGCGCTCACCCAGGGGGACGCCCTCACCGTCGCGCTCGCCGGGATCACCGCGAGCGTGGTGGGCGCGGCCCTGTTCCTGCGGTACTCGCTGATCGGGTTCCTGCGGTTCTGGCTGGCCCGCCAGTCCTACGACCTCTCCCTCCTCGCCGACCGCCTGCTCGAAAGGGACCACCACCATGACCTCACCGGCAACGAGGCTGCGCCCCGGTGACCAGCTCGCCAGCACCGTCTGCACCACCCGGGTGGTGGTCATCCGCGCGCCCGAGGGACAGCCGCTGATCGCCTGCGGTGGCAGCCCGATGGCCGCAGCGGCCGCCGGGACCCCGGCGAAGCCCGCGCCCTCCGGCGGGGCCGACGCCGCGACGCTGATCGGCAAGCGCTACACCGACGCCGCCGGGACGCTCGAACTGCTCTGCACCGTCTCCGGTGCCGGCGCGCTGAGCTGCGACGGCGTCCCGATGACCATCAAGGCAGCGAAGCCGCTGCCTGCCTCCGACTGAGAGAAAGGCAGTGCCATGGACCGCGACGACATGATCCTCATCAGCGTGGACGACCACGTCATCGAGCCGCCCGACATGTTCGTGAACCACCTGCCGGAGCGCTACAAGGACGACGCGCCGCAGCTGATCCACCAGGAGGACGGCACCGACACCTGGAAGTTCCGGGAGACGGTGATCCGCACCGCCGCGCTGAACGCGGTGGCCGGGCGGCCCAAGGAGGAGTACGGCCTGGAACCGCAGGCCCTCGACGAGATCCGCCCCGGCTGCTACGACGTCAACGAGCGCATCGCCGACATGAACGCCGGCGGCATCCTGGCCCAGATGAACTTCCCGTCCTTCCCCGGCTTCGCGGCCCGGCTGTTCGCCACCGAGGACCCGGACTTCTCGCTGGCGCTGGTGCGCGCCTACAACGACTGGCACATCGACGAGTGGTGCGGGGCCCACCCCGGCAGGTTCATCCCGATGGCGATCCCCGCCATCTGGGACCCCGAGCTGTGCGCGGCCGAGGTCCGCCGGGTGTCCGCCAAGGGCTGCCACTCGCTGACCTTCACCGAGAACCCGGCCGTGCTCGGCTACCCGAGCTTCCACGACCCGTACTGGAACCCGCTCTGGAAGGCGCTGTCGGACACCGACACCGTCATGTCGGTGCACATCGGCTCCTCGGGCCGGCTGGCGATCCCGGCGGTCGACTCGCCGCCCGACGTCATGATCACCCTCCAGCCGATGAACATCGTCTCGGCCGCCGCGGACCTGCTGTGGTCCCAGCCGCTCAAGGACTACCCCGACCTGAAGATCGCCCTGTCCGAGGGCGGCACCGGCTGGATCCCCTACTTCCTGGAGCGGGTCGACCGCACCTTCGAGATGCACTCCGCCTGGACTCTGCAGGACTTCGGCGGGAAGCTGCCGTCGGAGGTCTTCCGCGAGCACTTCCTCACTTGCTTCATCAGCGACCCGGTGGGGGTGAAGCTCCGTCACGACATCGGCATCGACAACATCGCCTGGGAGTGCGACTACCCGCACAGCGACTCGATGTGGCCGGAGGCGCCCGAGGAGCTGATCGGCGTGATGAACCGCTTCGACGTCTCCGACTCGGACATCAACAAGATGACCCACGAGAACGCCATGCGCTGGTACTCCTTCGCCCCCTTCGCGCACGTCCCGCGCGAGCAGGCCACGGTGGGGGCGCTGCGCAAGCTGGCCAAGGGGCATGACGTCTCCATCAAGTCGACCAGTCACCGGTTGATCGAGCCGGAGGAGAAGCTTGAGGCGTACCGCTCCCGGGCCCGCGCGGCGACTGCGGCGGCGGCCAAGTGAGCGACGTGGTGCTGACCGAACGGGTCGGCAATGTGCTGATCGCGACCCTCAACCGGCCCGAGGCGCGGAACGCGCTCAGCCCCGAGCTGATCGACGATCTGTCGGAGGTGCTGCGCTCGGCGGACGCCGACCCGGAGGTCCGGGCGGTCGTGGTGACCGGCGCGGGGACGGTCTTCTGCGCCGGCATGGACCTCAAGGCGTTCGCCAAGGGCGGCAAGTTCGACGGGCTGGTCTGGTTCTTCCGCGAGGGCATCGCCACTCCGGTCATCGCGGCGCTGAACGGCTCCGCGATGGGCGGCGGGTTCGAGCTGATGCTGGCCTGCGATCTCGTCGTCGCGGCGGAGGAGGCCAAGCTCGGCATGAGCGAGGTCAAGCGCGGCCTGTTCGCGGCGGGCGGCGGCACCACGCTGGCCGCGCGGGCACCGCTGTCCGTCGCCCTGGAGATGGGGCTGACCGGCGACCCGGTCACTGCGGCGCAGGCCCACGGCTTCGGCCTGGTGAACCGGGTTGTTCCGGTCGACCGGGTGCGGGCGGAGGCGCTGGCTCTGGCGAGCCGGATCGCCGAGAACGGGCCGTTGGGCGTCGCCATGACCAAGAAGCTGATCCGGGAACGCCGTTGGGGTGAGCCTGAGGAGGTGACGGCGGTGTTCCGCAGCGCGGACGCGGCGGAGGGCGCGCGGGCCTTCGCTGAGCGGAGGCCTCCGGTGTGGACGGGGGCGTGAACGTGGGGGTGGTGGGTGGCTGAGCGCGCAGTTCCCCGCGCCCCTGAGGTGATTGCAACGAACGGCCAGTTGCAACTGCTAGGGGCGCGGGGAACTGCGCGACAAGCCACCCAGCTACGGAACTGCAAGTCACACGCTGTACCCGCCGTCGACGCCCAACGCCTGCCCGGTGATGAACCCCGCCGCGTCCGACGCGAGAAACGCGACCGCTTCGGCGATGTCCGCGGCCTCGCCGAAGCGCCGCATGGGGATGTTGCGCTTGGTGATCTCCAGCGCCGCCGCGTCGAGTTCGCCGGTGTCGATCAGACGCGCGGCGATCCCGTCGGTCAGCATCCCCGGAGCCACGCAGTTCACCCGCACGCCGAACCGTCCCTCCTCCGCGGCCAGCGCGCGGGCGACGGCCTCAACGGCCCCCTTGGTACCGGATGACAGACCGTCACGGACCGGGAACCGTCGGGTGGCCACGGTCGTGACGGCGACAATGCTGCCCCGGCTCTCCCGCAGCACCGGCAGCGCCGGATGCACCAGGTTGAAGAAGGCCGCCGCGTCCGCCACCAGCTGCGCCCGGTACTGACCCGGCGTCACCTTGCTGAGGTGCGTCATCGGCACATGCGGGCCCGCCGCGTAGACCACGGTGTGCAGGCCGCCGAAGGCCCCGGCCGCCTGGGCCACGGCCTCGGCGGTGGCCGTCTCGTCGCTCAGGTCGAGCTGGAGCGCCAGGGCCTGGCGGCCGTACACCTTGACCTCGCCGGCGAGGCCGTCGGCCGCGGCCTGGTTGGCGCGGTAGGTGAACGCCACATCGCTGCCCCGCCGGGCCAGGAGCCTGACGATCGCGGCGCCGATACCCCCGCTGCCGCCCGCGACGAACGCGGCGCCCGGGCGGCCGGAGAAGTCCTTCATACGGTATGCCTCACAGTCAGAGTCCCAGGGATTTGGCGATGATGACCTTCATGACCTCGCTGGTGCCGGCGTAGATCCTGGCCACCCGTGCGTCCGCGTACAGCCGGGAGATCGGGTACTCCAGCATGTAGCCGTAGCCGCCGAAGAGTTGCAGGCAGCGGTCGACGGCCCGGGCCTGAACCTCGGTGCAGAACAGCTTGACCTTGGCCGCGTCGGCGCCGGAGAGCGAGCCGTCGACCAGTTCCAGCACCGCCCGGTCCAGCATCGCCTGCGCCGCCTCGACCTCGGCGGCCACCGCGGCGAGCTCGAACTTGGTGTTCTGAAAGGAGGAGACGGCTGATCCGAACACCTTCCGCTCCTTGACGTACTCGATGGTGGTGTCCAGCGCAGCCCGTGCCTGGGCGACCGAGCCGACCGCCACGGTCATCCGCTCCTGCGGTAGATTGTGGCCCAGGTAGCCGAAGGCCGCCCCCTCCTCGCCGAGCCGGTTGGCGACCGGCACCCGGACGTCGTCGAAGGCGAGCTCCACGGTGTCCTGCACCTTGATGCCCATCTTCTCCAGGACGCGGCCGCGGGTGAACCCGGGCATGCCGTCCTCGACGACCAGCAGGGTGAGCCCGGACCGTCGGTTGCCGGGGTCGTGGGAGGTGCGCGCCACCACGACGACCAGGTCGGCCAGCAGGCCGCCGGTGATGAACGTCTTGGCGCCGTTGAGGATGTAGTGTCCCCCACTCTCGGCTCCGCTCGAGCGGGAGGTACCCCCTTCGTCGCGCACGGCGTTGGTGCGGATGCCGGCCAGATCGGACCCGGTACCGGGTTCGGTCATGGCGATGGCGGTCAACAACTCCCCGGCCGCCAGCCCGGGGAACCAGCGCTGCCGCTGGCTCGCGTCGGCGTAGGCGAGGAAGTAGGGCAGCACCACGTCGAGTTGGGTGCGGACGGTGCCCAGGGTGACCACGGCGCGGGCGGCCTCCTCCTGGAGCACCACGTTGTAGCGGTAGTCGTTCAGCCCCGCCCCGCCGTACTCCTCGGGGATGGGGATGCCCAGCACCCCGAGTGAGCCCAGCTGTTTGAAGACGGTGCGGGGCAGTCGGCCGGTGTGCTCCCAGTCGGTGTAGTGCGGGACCACCTCCTTGGCGACGAAGTTCCGTACCAGCTGCCGGAACGCCTCGTGGTCGGCGGTGAAAACATCTCGGCGCACAGGTGATCCTCCGTCAGGAAGCCAGCTCGACAAGGGTGGCGTTGGCGGTGCCGCCGCCTTCGCACATGGTCTGCAGGCCGTAGCGGATGCCCCGGTCGCGCATGTGGTGCACCAGTCGGGTCATCAGCACCGCACCCGAGGCGCCGAGCGGGTGGCCCAGCGCGATGGCGCCGCCCAGCGGATTGAGCAGCTCCGGATCGGCGCCGGTCTCGGCCAGCCAGGCGAGCGGGATGGGTGCGAAGGCCTCGTTGACCTCGAAGGCGCCGACCTCCGCCAGGCCGACTCCGGCCTTCCGCAGCACCTGCTCGGTGGCCGGGATCGGTCCGGTGAGCATCAGCACCGGATCGGCCCCGACGACCGTGCCGAAGCGGTAGGCCACGATCGGCGTCAGCCCCAGCTCACGCGCCTTCTCCCGGGTGGTCACCAGCAGTGCGGCCGCTCCGTCGGAGATCGGGGAGGAACTCCCCGCGTGGACCAGGCCGTCCTCTAGGAAGGAGGGCTTCAGCCCGGCCAGCCCCTCGACCGTGGTCCCGCGCCGGATGGTCTCGTCGACGGTCACGGGCTCGGTCGCACCGTCCACCGGGACCGGGACGATCTGGGCCGCGAAGGCACCGCGGTCCTGTGCGGCCGCCGCCCGCTGGTGCGAGAGCGCGGAGAACTCGTCGAGCCGGGTGCGGTCGAAGCCCCACTTCTGGGCGATCAGCTCGGCGGAGACGCCCTGGTTGAAGGCGAAGTTCTGGTACCGCTCCAGGGCCTTGGGCCCGTACGGGGTGCCGCCGGCCTTCGCGGCGCCCAGCGGCACCCGGCTCATGACCTCCACGCCGCCCGCGACCACCACGTCCTGCTGGCCGGACATGACCGCCTGCGCGGCGAAGTCCAGCGCCTGCTGGCTCGACCCGCAGGCCCGGTTGACCGTCGTCCCGGGGACGCTCTCGGGCCAGCCGGCCGCCAGCACCGCGTAGCGTCCGATATTGCTGGACTGGTCCCCGACCTGGCCCACGCACCCCCAGATCACGTCGTCGACCACGGCCGGATCGATGCCCGTCCGCTCGACCAGCGCATTGAGGACCACCGCGGACAGGTCGGCCGCGTGCATCCCGGACAGCCCGCCGTTCCGCCTGCCCACGGCGGTGCGTACCGCCTCCACGATCACGACCTCACGCATGGTTACTACTCCCACTCTCGTCCCGACTGGGTACGGCCCAGTGACCGGTGAAGCGCGGCTCGCGCTTCTCGGCGAAGGCGGCGTACGCCTTCGCCACGTCCCCGGTGGCGAAGTTGACGGCCTGTGCGCGCGCCTCGCCCGCGAGGGCGTCGCGCAGGGTGCGGTCGGCCCCCTCGTTCAGCAGTGCCTTGTTCTGAGCCAGCGCGACCGGGGCCCCGAAGGCCAGCCGGGCGCCGAGGTCGGCGACAAAGCCGTCGATTTCCGCGGCCGGCACCACCCAGGTGACCAGGTTCAGCGACCGGGCCTCCTCGGCGTCGATCGTCTCGGCCAGCAGGGCCAGCCGTTTGGCCTGCTGCAGTCCGACCAGCTTGGGCAACAGCCAGGAGCCGCCGAGGTCCAGGGACAGTCCGCGCCGGGCGAAGATCTGGGAGAACGTCGATTCCGGCGTGGCCACCACGAAGTCGCAGCCCAGGGCCAGGTTCCAGCCGGCGCCGACGGCCACCCCGGTCACCTTCGCGATCGTGGGGATCGGCAAATCGTGCAGCAGCAGGGCGACTTCGGTGAGGGTGCGCATCCGGTAGAGCGGATGGACGCTGCTGACGCCCCCGGAGATGTCGGCGCCGGAACAGAACGCGCCGCCGGCCCCGGTGAGGACGACCGCACGGACCGAGCGGTCGTTGCCGGCCGCGACCAGCGCCTCCTGCAGGGCGTCCCACAGTTCCTGGTTGATCGCGTTCTTCCGGTGCGGCCGGTTCAGCGTCAGCGTCCGTACGCCGCCGGTGCCGTTGGACAGCAGCGGTGGCTCCTCGCTCACAGCACACCCGCGGCGCGCAGCGAGGCGATCTCGTCGGCGTCGATCCCCAGCCCCGTGAGCACCGTGTCGGTGTGCTGGCCGAGTGCGGGGATCGCGCCCATCGGCGCCTCGTAGCCGGCGATGACCGGGGGTGGGAGCAGGGCCGGCACCGGGCCGCCGGGGGCGTCGATCTCACGCCAGCGGTCCCGGGCGACCAGGTGTGGGTGGGCGATGACGTCGCTCGGGGTGTTGAACCGGGAGTTGCCGATCCCGGCGGAGTCCGCGCCGTTCTGAATGTGCGTCAGATCATGGCGGGCGCACCAGGCGCCGATCTCCGCGTCCAGGAGTTCGCGGTGCTCGACGCGGTCGGCGTTGCTCGCGAAGCGCTTGTCGTCGGCCAGGTCGGGGCGGTCGAGCAGTTCGCGGGCGAGGCGCTGCCATTCGCGGTCGTTGGTGGTGCCGAGCACCACGGTCTGGCCGTCGGCCGTGGCGTAGGCGCCGTAGGGCGCCACGGCGGGGGAGCCCATGCCGCGCGGCTGCTGGTTCACCCCGGTGTGCCGGGTGTAGTTGAGCGAGTACCCCATCAGCTCGGTCATGGTGTCGAACAGGCTCACCGCCACCGAGGCGGGTCCGCTGCTGCCGTGGCGTTCCCTTCCGTAGAGCAGCGCCACGATCGACAGCGCAGCGTAGAGGCCGGTGCTGACGTCGGCCATGGGCGGTCCGGGCTTGGCCGGAGCGCCGGGGGAGCCGGTGGTCGCGCAGGCTCCGGACTCCGCCTGGATCAGCAGGTCGTAGGCGCGTTTGTGGGAGAGCGGGCCGCCGGGGCCGTAGCCGTCGATCTCCACCGCGATCAGGTCCGGGTGGCTGACGGCCAGGTCGGCGGGGGAGAGGCCGAGCCGGGCTGTGCTCCCCGGGGTGAGGTTGGAGACCAGTACGTCGGCGCGGTCCAGCAGCCGGTGCAGCACTGCTTTCCCGGCCGGGTCCTTGAGGTCCAGGGTCACCGACTCCTTGCCCCGGTTGACCCAGACGAAGTGCGCCGCAAGGCCGTTGACCACGTCATCGAAGGAGCGGGTGAAGTCGCCGCCCTCGGGGTTCTCAATCTTGATTACCCTGGCGCCCAGATCGCCCAGCGTGCGGGTGCAGATCGGGGCCGACACCGCCTGTTCCAGGGCCACCACGGTGACTCCCGCCAGGGGGCCGGGGTTTGCGTTACGTGCCACTGTGCACGTTCCCGTCGAACTGGGCGCGCAGAGCGTCTTTGAGCACCTTCTGGCTGGCGTTCTTCGGCAGCTGGTCGACGAAGCGGACATGGCGCGGGGCCTTGAAGTTGGCCATGGCGCCGCGTGCCCAGGCGATGACCTCGGCCTCGGTGGTCTGCTGACCCGGCTTCAGGACGAGGAAGGCGCAGCCGACTTCGTCGAGCCGTTCGTCGGGCACGCCGATGACCGCAGCCTCGGAGATCGGCCCGTAGTCCAGCAGCAGCTTCTCGATCTCGGCCGGATAGGCGTTGAAGCCCCCGACGATGTACATCTCCTTCTTGCGGTCGACGATGGAGAGGTTCCCCTCCTTGTCGAGCTGCCCGATGTCGCCGGTGTGCAGCCAGCCCTCGGGGTCGATCGCCGCCGCGGTGGCCACCGGGTCCTCCCAGTAGCCGCGGGTGACGTTGTAGCCGCGGACCAGGATCTCCCCGGCCTCCTCGGCCGGGACCTCCCCGCCCTGCTCGTCGACGATCCTGACCTCGACGTCGGGGATGGTCCGGCCGGTGGTGCGGGCGACCAGGTCCGCGGAGTCCCCGATCCGGGTGGTCGTCACCAGAGCCGTGGACTCCGTCAGGCCGTAGGCGCTCAGCACGATGTCGAAGGACAGGTCCGCCTTCATGGCGTGGATCAGCGACTCGGGGATGGTGGTGCCGCCGGTCATGGAGACCCGCAGTGAGGAGAGGTCGAAGTCGGATCGCTCCGGATGGTTGATCAGGTCCCGGAAGATGGTGGGCGGTCCGAGCAGGACGCTGACCCGCTCCCTGCTGATCAGGTCCAGCGCCCGGCCGGCGTCGAAGGCGGGCATCGGGATGACCGTCACACCGTGGATGAAGGAGGCGAGCCAGCCCGCCTTGTAGCCGAAGCAGTGGAAGAAGGGCGGAATGACGAGAAAGGTGTCGGACGGGCGGAAGGTGTACTCCTCGGCCATCCAGCCGTAGGCCCGCAGGGACTGACCGTGCGTCAGCACGACTCCCTTGGGGTGTCCGGTGGTTCCGGAGGTGAACATCACATCGGAGATGTCGTCCGGGGTCAGTCGGTCGATCGAGGCCGTGGCTCGGGCCGAGGGGACCGCCTCGCCCGCGCGGAGGAAGTCGCGCCAGCTCAGCCCGGCGGATCCCTGCGGGCCGTGGATCGTCACCGTCCGCTGCAGCGCCGGAAGTTCTGGATCCGCCTGGTGCAGTTCGGCGATGTAGTCGTTGCCGAGGAACGGTGAGGCGAACAGGGCCTTCGCCCCGGACTTCCGCAGGATGTAGGAGAGTTCCTGCGCCTTGAATCTGGTGTTGAGCGGAACGATGACACCGCCTGCGCCGTGGATGCCCAGTGCGGCGACGATCCACTCGGCCGAGTTCGGCGCGCACAGCCCCACCCGGTCGCCCGGCTCTATGCCGAGCGCGATGGTGGCCTGCACCGCCTCGACCATCCGCTGTTCCAGCTCGCGGAAGCTCCACCGCAGGGCTCCGTCGACGATGGCCGGATCGTCTCCGAACCGCTCGGCGGCAAGCCGAACGGTGTTGGGAATGCTCCGGAATGACTGGTCGTACCGCATGCGCTGGCTCCCTTCCGAGAGGTCCTAGCGGGCCGAGGGCAGGCCCAGGACCTGCTTCGCGATGATGTTGCGCTGGATCTGCGACGTCCCGCCGTAGACCGATGCGGCCCTGGAGTAGAGGTACTCCCCGAAGAGTTCGCCGCCCTCGGCGCCGTTGCCGCCGTCGCCGAAGAGCTCCTCGGGGAACACCCTCAGCGCGGTCTCGTAGAGGCGCTGCTCGGTCCTGGTCATCAGCAGCTTGTCGTAGGACGACTCCGGCCCCGCGGTGCGCCCGGCCAGCCGTTCGGCGGTGCGGCGGGCGGCGTGGGCGACCAGCACCTCGTAGTCGACGAAGCAGCGTCCGATCTCCGAGCGCAGCCCGTCCGGCAGTTCGTCCCGGCGGTCGCGGGCGGCCCGTCGGAGCCGCTCGACCAGCAGTCCGTACTTGGAGATGTGGCCGGTGTCGAGCGCGTTGCGCTCATAGGACACGGTGGTCATCGCGAGGGGCCAGCCGTTGCCCTCGGCGCCGATGCGTTCGGACTCCTCGATCCGGACGTCGTCGAGGAACAGCTCGCAGAACTCGTCGTCGCCGTTGGCCGCCCGCAGCGGCCGCACCGTCACGCCCGCGCGGTCCAATGGCAGGGCGAAGGCCGAGATCGAGGTGTGGGCCGGTGCCGACCGGTCGGTCCTGGCCAGCAGCAGGCAGAGGCCGGAGTACTGGGCGTAACTGGTCCAGAGCTTCTGCCCGTTGACGATGTAGTGGTCGCCCTCCCGGGTCGCCGTGGTGCTCATCCCGGCCAGGTCCGATCCCGCCCCCGGCTCGCTGAATCCCTGGCACCAGACGTCCTCGCCGGCCAGCATCCGGGGCAGCCACCGCTGCCGCTGCTCCTCGGAGGCGAACTCCATCAGGGCGTGCGCGAGATAGCCGATCCGGGGGATGCCCGGGGCGGCGCCGGCCCCCAACTCGTCGCTGATCGCGACCTGGTGCAGGGTGCTGAGGCCCTGCCCGCCGTAGACCTGCGGAACGTCCAGGCCGACCCAGCCGCCGGAGTGCAGCTGGCGGTGCCAGCGGTGCAGGAAGGTCGGCAGCGGTTCGTCCGCGCCGCGTTCGGGCAGCGGGTGTTCGGCCAGCCAGGCCCGGAAGCGGCGGCGGAGGTCGTCGAGGTCGGCCGGATCGCCGAAGTCCAGCGGGGTGTCGTTCATCGTGCGGTCTCCGGTTCGGCCAGGGTGGTCAGCAGGTCCGCGGTGGTCGCCAGCGTGGTGGTGCCCAGCAGGACCTTGCGCAGATAGAGATGCGCGACGTGCTCCCAGGTCTGGGCGATCCCGCCGAACACCTGCATCCCGATGGAGACGGCGTCCAGGGCCGAGGCGTTGACCTCCGCCTTGGCGACCCGCGCCGCGGTCAGGGCGCGCGCGGGCGGCTGGTTGTCGAGGCACCAGGCGGCGTACCTGGTGGCACTGGTACCGGCCTCGACCAGCACGGTCGCGTCGGCGAGCAGGTGCTGGACGGCCTGGAAGGACCCGATGGACCGCCCGTACTGCCGCCGCTCGCGGGCGTACTCGACACTCTGCCGGACGAACGAACGTGCCGCGCCGACCAGTTCACTGCTCAGCAGCACCAGCGCGTACGCCTGCCAGTGCGTCAGCTGCTCGGGGCCGAGCCGGCCCACGGTTGCGGCGGGGGAGCCGGGCGGTACCGACCGGATGCCGCGCAGCAGGTCCGCGGCCGGGACCGCCGGACCGAGCTCCGCGCTGGTGACCGTCCCGTCGGGGGCGACGCAGAGGGCGCGGTCCGCGCCCTCGCAGTCCCAGGCGACCAGCCCGTCCCCGGGCGGCCCCGGGAACCGCAGGTCGCGGGCGAGCGCGATGGTCGGCGTCGTGCCGACCTCCGGCGCTGCCCCGTCGCCGAGCAGGCGGAGCAGCTCAGGGGCGAGCAGCACGGTGCCCAGCAGGGACGTGGTCAGCGGCTGGCTGCCGTGCTCCTCGGCGAGCAGCGCGCACTCCTGCACGGTGGCGGCCGGCGGCGAGGAGCCGCGCAGTTCGGCGAGTCCCAGCTCGCCCAGCGCCTTCTGCGCCGCGGCTCGGGCGGACGGCTCAAGGTCGGCCGACTCCACCCGGTGCCGGCCGGCGAATGTCCGGACCAGGTCCTGTACCAGCAGGAACTCCTCAGCCTGCACTGCCGGACTCCTTGCTCGTGGTCGGTCGGCCGGTGCTCGTCCGCCGTGCTGCTGCGGCAGCCAGCTCGTTGACGATCCGGATGTGGTCGGGGCTGGTCATGGTCAGCTGCTCGGACATCAGCGCCGCCTCCATGCCGCCGCGCGACACCTGCTCCATCACCACGGCGAGGGCCTGCTTGGTGGCCCGGAGCGCCTCGGCGGGCTGAGCCGCCAGTCGGCGGGCCAGCGCCAGCGCCTCGCGCTGCAGGTCGGCGGCGGGGACGGTACGGTTCGCCAGGCCCAGCTCGACCGCGGTGGCGGCGGGTATCCGGTCCCCGGTGAACAGGTACTCCTTCACCCGGAGCATGCTGGTGAGCATCGGCCAGAGGGTCACCCCGCCGTCGCCCGCCACCAGTCCGACCGAGATATGAGGGTCCGCCAGATAGGCGTCCTCGGCCATCAGCACCAGATCGCACCCCAGCGCCAGGCTGCACCCCAGCCCGACCGCCGGGCCGTTCACCGCCGCGACGACGGGGAGCGGAAAGTGCATCAGCTGGGTCTGGATGCTGCGGTCGGTGTTGATCGACCACTCCCGCAGTTCCGGATCGGTGTGGTGCCGCAGCAGATGGTCGAAGTCGCCCCCGGCGCTGAACGCCCGGCCCGCCCCGGTGAGCACCACGGCCCGCGCCTGCGGATCGTCGGCGATCTCGTGCCAGACCTCCGAGAGCCGCCGGTGCAGCTCCTCGGAAACGCTGTTCAGCCGCTCCGGCCGGTTCAGCGTGACGATGCGGACACCACCGTCGGCGGTCACGGTCAGGACAGAGTTCATGTCGCCCACGAGAACCCCATCTCTACTTTTTGATAACCTAATTCTCGCAAGATGTTAAGGGCCGGGCCGAAGCGGAGTCAATGGGGATCACCGGCACCGCTTGCTCCCTTGCCTCCCCCACACTGGGAGCATGCGAATGCGGATCGAAGGCCACACCCTGCCAGGCCGTCACTGCGGGTCCGGGCTCGGATTCCCCAGGGCCGACGGGATCGAGGTCGGGGTCCAGCGCAAGGATCGGCCCGCCGAACTGCTCGACCCACAGCCCGGCGACGCCCCGACGGCGACGTGGACGCTGCCCTGCACGTTCACCGAGGACGGCGAGTTGCACGGCCCGTATGTACAGAACCGTCTCGGCGGACGCTTCGTCTACCTCTCCTGGTTCGGCAGGCCACCCGAGGAGGAGTCGTCTCGGATGTTCCGGCGTGCCAAGCTGATGCTGGCCGACGTTCCGTCCGGGGTGCTCGACGAGGCACGGCGGAGCGGAGAGTTGGTGGGCCGACTCGCCCTGACCGACGCGAAGGGCAATCCGCTGTGCGGGCGAGTGGTGCCGCCGGCGGTCGAGTGGACAGCGGGCGAGCCGTCGGAAGCTTGACGGGTGGGGCCGGAGTCAGCCGGAGAGGTCGATGCGGTCGCGCTGGTCGAGCGTCGCGGCCACGGTGGCGAAGCCGCAGACGTGGCGGGTCATCCGGCGCATCGCCGCTGGGCCGTCCTGCTTGCGGATGGCCTCGGTGACCTTGGCGTGGGCACGGGCGGTGACGCCGCGGATGTCCGCGTCCAGGAACTGCTCCAGGTCCGTGGCGGAGTAGATCGCCTGCGAGAGCGCGCTCATGAAGCCGATCAGGAGCTCGTTGTCGCCGGCCTTCGCCACGGCGTTGTGCCAGCGGATGTTGGCGCGCAGGAACCGCGGGAGGTCGCTTCCGGCGTCGACCAGGTCGGCGTGCGCGGCGTCCAGGTCGGCGAGGTCGGCCTCGGTGCGGCGCTTGGCGGCGAGCGCGGCGCAGGTCGGCTCGATCGCCTCGCGGGTCTCGTGCAGGGCCTCCAGCCGGATCTGCTGCCCCCGGATGACCAACTGCACGGTGTTCGCCAGCGATTCACGGTTGGGCCGGTGCACGAAGGCCCCGCCGCCCCGGCCGGGCCTGATCCGGAGCAGCTTCTCTACTTCGAGGATGCGCAGGGCCTCCCGCACCGTGGCCCGGCTCAGCCCGGTCTGCTCGACCAGCTGGCGCTCCGGCGGCAGCGACGTGCCCTCGGCGAGCTCGCCGGTGAGGATCCGCTCGCGCACCTCGGCGGCCAGGACGTCCGAGGCCTTGGGCACGGTGAGAGCGCTGAAGCGGGGCAGGGGTTCTGCGCTCTGCATGGGCTCGGGCCTCTCGTGCTCGTCGGCGGGTTCCGTTCGGCTGAACCATTGAACACACGACGCGCTGCAAATGTCACATGACGAATCCCCCGTCCACCGGCAGGACCTGCCCGGTGATGAACGAGGCCGCGTCCGAGGCGAGGAAGACGAAGGCGCCGGCGACCTCCTCGGGTTCGGCCCAGCGGCCGAGGGGGATGCGGGAGAGCATCCTGGCGGCGAACTTCTCGTCGGTGCGGATGGTGGCGGTCATCGGGGTGGCGGCCAGCGGGGCCAGGGCGTTGACGGTGATCCGGCGCCGGGCCAGCTCCCTGGCCAGGGACTTGGTCAGGCCGATGATGGCGGCCTTGCCGGCGGAGTAGTTGACCTGGCCGAGGGTGCCGGTGATGCCGGCCGAGGAGGTGACGTTGATGATGCGTCCGGTGCCGTCGTCGGGGAGGAAGGGCAGGGCGGCCTGGGCGCAGTGGAAGGCGCCCATCAGGTGGATGTCCATGATCCGGCGGAAGGACTCCTCCTTGAGGTTCTCGAACATGGCCGGTGCGGTGACCCCGGCGTTGTTGACCAGGATGTGCAGCTTCCCGCCGGTGCGGGACGCCGCCAGGGCCACGGCGGCGTCGGCGCCGACGCGGTCGGTGACGTCCAGGGCGTAGCTGTCCGCCTTCAGGCCGGCGGCGGTGAGCTTCCCGGCGACCGCCGCGGCGGCCGGTCCGTCGACGTCCGTGACCAGGACGGCTGCTCCGGCCTGGGCCAGTGCCTCGGCGACGGCCGAGCCGATGCCGCCGGCGGCCCCGGTGACCAGCGCGGATCGCCCGGTGAGATCGAACAGTGCGGTGTTGGTGGCCATCAGTAGCTCCTCGGCATTCCCAGCGTGTGCGATCCCAGGTAGTTGAGGATCATTTCCTGGCTGATCGGTGCGATCTTCATCAGTCGGGACTCACGGAAGTAGCGGGCGACGTGGTACTCCTCGGAGTAGCCCATCCCCCCGTGGGTCTGCAGGGCCCGGTCGGCGGCGGTGAAGCCGGCGTCCGCGCACAGGTACTTGGCGGTGTTCGCCTCGCGTCCGCACGGCTTGCCCCGGTCGTAGAGCCAGGTCGCCTTGCGCAGCATCAGCTCGGCCGCGTCCAGGCGGGCCAGCGAGTCGGCGAGCGGGAACTGCACGCCCTGGTTCATGCCGATCGGCCGGTCGAAGACCACCCGCTCCTTGGCGTAGGCCACGGCCTTGTCGAGCGCCACCCGGCCGATCCCGAGCGCCTCGGAGGCGATCAGCATCCGTTCCGGGTTCAGGCCGTCGAGGAGGTAGCGGAAGCCCTCGCCCTCTTCGCCGACGCGGTCCTCGACCGGGATCCGCAGGTCGTCGATGAACAGCTCGTTGGAACTGACGGCGTTGCGGCCCATCTTGGGGATCGGCCGGATGTCGACCCGTTTGCGGTCCAGGTCGGTCAGGAAGAGCGTCATCCCGTCGGTCTTCCGGGCGACCTGGTCGGCCTTGGTGGTGCGGGTGAGCAGCAGGATCTTCTCGGACTCCAGCGCCTTGGAGATCCACACCTTGCGGCCGTTCACCAGGTACTCGTCGCCGACCCGCTCGGCGAAGGTGGTGATGCTGGTGGTGTCCAGGCCTGCGCCCGGCTCGGTCACCCCGAAGCAGACATGGAGGTCGCCGGTGGCGATCCGGGGCAGGGTGCGCTGTTTGAGCTCTTTGGAGCCGTGAACGGCGACGGGGTGCATTCCGAAGATCGACATATGGATCGAGCTGGCGGCGTTCATGCCGCCGCCGGATCTGGCGACCTCCTCCAGCAGCAGCGAGGCCTCGGTGATGCCGAGGCCGTGACCGCCGTACTCCTCCGGGACGGTGATGCCCAGCCAGCCGCCGTCCGCGACGGCCTTGTAGAACTCGGTCGGGAACTCGTGGTCCCGGTCCTTCTCCATCCAGTAGTGGTCGTCGAAGCGGCGCAGCAGTCCGGCGACGCCCTCCCGGATGGCCTGTTGATCGTCGGTCAGCTCGAAGTCCACCGTACGGACACCCCCAAGGGCTCGTTTCGGCGAAACATATCAAAGGTCAGACCAAAAAAGCAGCCAGATTGCTTGAGCCGGGCAACCAGTGCCCGTAGCGTGGACCGCATGCCTCCGGATGGTTCGGACGGTCCTGCGGGGCCGACGGACCGACCTCGTCGAGGCTTCAACTGCCCTGCCCTGCAACGCTCTCCGCTCCGACCGGAGCTCCCCCCAGCACTGAGGAGAGAGATGGCCGACACCCTGGCCGACACCGCGAACGAAGCGGCCGCGCCGCTTCCCGAGTACCCGATGCCCAGGCAGAGCGGCTGCCCGTTCGACCCGCCCGCGGCCATGCGGGCGCTGCCCGCCGAGCGTCCGATCAGCAGGGCCCGGATCTGGGACGGCAGCACGCCCTGGCTCGTCACCGGCCATGCCGAGCAGCGGATCCTCTTCGCCGACCCCCGGGTCAGCGTCGACGAGCACCAGCCCGGATTCCCGCACCAGAGCCACGCCATGGCGGAGACCCTGGACCACCGCCCGCTGACCATCTTCAACGCGGACGCCCCCGAGCACACCAGGTTCCGCCGGATGCTCACCGGGCCGTTCACCCTCAAGCGGGTCGAGGCGCTGCGGCCGGCCATCCAGAAGATCACTGACGACCGCATCGACGCGATGCTGGCCGGTCCCAAGCCGGCCGACCTGGTCACCGCGCTCGCGCTGCCGGTGCCGACAGTGATGATCACCGAGCTGCTGGGCGTGCCGTACAAGGACCATGAGTTCTTCCAGCGCCACGGCGTCACCGCGGTCGACCGGGACGCGACGCCCGAGCAGAGCCGGGAGTCCAGCACCGCGCTGGTCACCTACCTGGCCGAGGCCATCGTCGCCAAAATGGCCGACCCCGCCGAGGACGTGCTGTCCGACCTGGCGGCCCGGGTCAAGGCGGGCGAGGTCACTGTGCCCGACGCGGCGCTGATGGCCGTGGTGCTGCTCATCGCCGGCCACGAGACCAGCGCCAACATGATCGCCCTGGGCACGCTGGCGCTGCTGCAGCAGCCCGAGCAGCTCGCCCTGCTGCGCGACACCGACGACCCGAAGGTCGTCGCCGCCGCGGTGGAGGAGCTGCTCCGGTACCTGACCATCGCCCACACCGGCCAGCGCCGGATCGCGCTGGAGGACATCGAGGTCGGCGGTGAGGTGATCCGCGCAGGGGACGGCATCATCCTCGACCTGCCGTCCGCCAACCGCGATGCCGAGGCATTCCCCGAGCCCCAGCAGCTCGACCTCACCCGGTCCGCCCGCCACCACCACGCCTTCGGCTTCGGCATCCACCAGTGCGTGGGCCAGCTGCTGGCCCGGGTGGAGCTGCAGATCGTCTACGGCACCCTCTACCGCCGCATCCCCACCCTGCAACTGGCCACGGAGATCGAGCAGATCGAGTTCAAGCACGACCGGCTCGCCTACGGGGTCTACGAACTCCCGGTCACCTGGTAGCGACCCGAGACACCCGACGAACGGAACACGTATGACCATGCAGGTGGAAGTGGACGAGTCGAAGTGCATCGCGGCCGGCCAGTGCGTGCTGAGCGCCCCGGAGGTGTTCGACCAGCGGGACGAGGACGGCATCGTGGTGCTGCTGGCGGAGCGGCCCGGCGCCGAGCTCCACGACGTGGTGCGCGAGGCGGCGGGCCTGTGCCCGGCCGCGGCGATCCGGCTGGCCGAACTGGTCGAAGGGTGAGCCGGATCCTGGTCGTCGGCGCCTCGGCCGCCGGGCTCGCGGCCGTCGAGACCCTGCGCCGGGAGGGCTACGACGGGACGGTGACCCTGGTCGGCGACGAGTCGCACGCCTTCTACGACCGCCCGCCGCTGTCCAAGCAGATCCTGGCCTCGCAGTGGGAGCCGGGCAAGCTCGCCCTGCGCCCACCGGCCGACCTGGACGCGCTCGGCCTGGACCTGCGCCTGGGCACCGCGGCCACCCGGCTCGACCTCGCCGGACGCACCGTCCATCTGGCCGACGGCACCGAACTGCCCTACGACGGGCTGATCGTGGCCACCGGCGTGCGTCCGCGCCGGCTGCCCGGCGAGGGCGCCCATGTGCTGCGGACCCTCGGCGACGCCCTGGTCCTGCGGGACCGGCTGCGGCGGGGGAGCCGGCTGGCCGTGGTCGGCGCCGGCTTCCTCGGATCGGAGGCCGCCGCGGTCGCCCGGGGGCTGGGGGCCGAGGTCGTCCTGGTCGAGCCGGCGCCGGTGCCGCTGGCCCACGCGGTCGGTGCGGAGGTCGGCCGGGTGCTGACGCAGGCCCACCTGGACCACGGGGTCGACCTGCGCACCGGGGTCGCCGTGGTCGAGGCGGGCGCCGGGGGCGTGCGGCTCGCCGACGGTGAACTGATCGACGCCGACGAGGTCCTGGTCGCGGTCGGCTCCGTTCCCAACACCGATTGGCTCCAGGGCAGCGGGCTGACCGTGGCCGACGGCCTGGTCTGCGACGAGTTCAGCGCCGCCGCTCCGGGGGTGTACGGGGCCGGGGACGTCGCCCGCTGGCACAACCCGCTGTTCGGTGTGGAGATGCGGATCGAGCACCGCACCAACGCCGCCGAGCAGGGCATGGCCGCCGCCCGCAATCTGCTGCGTCCCGAGGCGCGCAAGCCGTTCGCGCCGGTGCCGTACTTCTGGTCCGACCAGTACGACATGAAGATCCAGGCGTACGGCTATCTGCGCGGCCATGACGAAGTCACGGTCGTGGACGGGGATCTGACGGCAGGTCGGTTCGTTGCCGCCTACCGCACCGGCGACCACCTGGCCGGGGCGCTGGCGGTCGGCATGCCGCCCAAGGTGCTGATGTCCTGGCGGCGCATGGTCGCGGCCCGCGCCGCCTGGAGCGACGCCGTGCCGAGCACGGCCTCCGTGGTGGCGTAACAGTCCAGTCCCGGGGATCAGTTGAGAGCGGCGACGATCTGTGGGAGATCGGTCGTCGAGCGGATCCCCGGGGCTGCCTCGCAGACGAAGGGGACGGCGTTGACGGCGCGGTTGGCCGTGTACGAGGGCGAGACCTCGGCCATCCGGTCGAGCGGCACGGCGAAGTGGATGTCGATGTCGAGCGGTGCGTCGCCCTCGACCTGGATGCGCCAGCCGGTGGCCCGCAGGTTCCAGGAGCGGTCGATCTCGGTGGTGCAGTACCAGGTGGCCCGGAAGCGCAGCAGCGGCTGCCCGTCCCGGATGCCCGTGACCGTGATCCGCTGCGCCGCCACGGTGCCGGGCTCCAGGGTGCCGGCGGCGATCCGGACCGGACGGCTCGCGGTGGCGACCTCGCCCTCCGCCTGCACCGAGTCGAGCGGCAGCGAGAGCGCGTCGGCGAGGACGTGCAGCGACGGACCGAAGCTGTCGCGCGGATGGGCCAGTCGGCGCTCGTCGAACTCGGCGGGCGGCTTTCCGAAGCCCATGACGTCGAAGAGCAGCCCCGGCGAGTCGCGTTGGGAGAGGTCGGCGAACTCGTCGATGGTCAGTCCGTCCAGCCGCCGCTGGATCGAGGTCAGCGCCAGCGGGACGGCCTCGGTGATGAACCCGGGGCTGCTGCCGGTGCTGTGGATCGAGGTACCGCCCTCGGCGCAGGCCGCCTCCACCCGTGCGCGGACTGCGGGTTCGAGGCTGGCGGCACGGTGGAACTCGCCGCGGGTGGTGACGATGTTCGCCCCCGAGGCGAGCAGCCGGCAGACCTGGTCGAAGTCGCAGGCGCGCGGCATGTAGAGGACGCAGTCGGCGTCGAGCGCCAGGATCTCGTCGATGTCATGGGTCGTCATGACCCCGGTCTTGCCCAGCCCGCAGAGCTCGCCGGCGTCACGTCCCGCCTTGTCCGGGGAATGCACGAACACCCCGGCCAGGTCCAGGTCGGGGTGTTCGACGACGGCGCGCATCGAGCGGGTGCCGATGTTTCCGGTGGCCCACTGGGCGACCCGGTAGTGCCGTGAGAGTGCCATGGCCACGCTCCCGTCCTCGGTCGGTCGCGAGAACGGTACTCTCCATGCAGGAGAGGGGCAATATCAGCGCTTCCTCGAGCTGCTCGCCTTGGCGGCGCCGACCGCGGGACCGCTGGAGATGCCATGGAGGCAGAACTGCCAGACCTCCTCGGCGGTGACCGGGCTGGCGTGGCTGTCGGCGGGAACTCCGTTGGCCTGCGCGGCGAACATGATGGTCTGCATCACCAGGGTGGCCTGGCGGCGCGGCTTCCCGGGCACGACGGCGCCGGCCTCGGTGGCCCGCTCGATCAGGTCGGTGAAGATCATGAGGATCGGCAGATGTGCGGTCGCCACCTGGGCCGGGTGCTTGACCAGCAGTTGCAGCGCGAAGTCGCTGAACAGCGGGCGGCGGACGCCGGGGTCGGGGTGCGACTGACGGAAGAGCAGATCCACCGCGACGTGCAGGGCCTCCACCGGATCCGACTCGGCGGCGGACGCCTCCCGGATCTCGGCGGCCGAGGTGGCCAGCGCGTCCTCGAACAGGGCCAGCAGCAACTCGTGCTTGCCGTCGAAGTGCTGGTAGAAGCTGCGCAGCGACTGCTTCGACCGGTCGACGATCTCCTGGACCGTGAAGTCGGTCGTCCCCTTCTCCGCGATCAGCTCCTGAGCCGACTCCAGGAAGCGTTGGACCCGCTGTTCGGCACGCAGTTTCGCGGCGCGGGTGGATCGCTCGACGGCGCGTTGGCGCCAGGCGGGCTCGACGGGGGGCTCGGCGGGGGCAGCAGTCACCTGCGAAACGATACTCCACTCAGCTGGCAATAGAACGCATCTCCCTACCGAACCGCGCACCGCATGTTTCGAGACCCTTACTTCCGTCTGAAGAGAAGGCTATTCTCATCACAAGCGCACCACCACGAGACAAGGGTCGGCTGACATGGCATGGGACTTTTCCACCGAGCCGGAGTTCGAGGAGAAGCTGGAGTGGATCCGGGAGTTCCGCTCCGAACGGATAGAACCGCTGGACCTGCTCTATCCGGGCCGGGCGTACCACCCCCTCGACGACGAGCTGGGTCCCATCGTCCGATCGCTCAAGCAGCAGGTGCGCGACCAGGGCCTGTGGGCGCCGCACCTCGGTCCTGACCTCGGCGGACGCGGGTTCGGGCAGGTCAAGCTGGCGCTCATCAACGAGATCCTGGGCACCTCCAGCTGGGCCCCCGTCATCTTCGGCACGGCCGCGCCGGACACCGGCAACGCCGAGATCATCGCCCGCTACGGGACCGAGGAGCAGAAGGAGCGCTACCTCCAGCCGCTGCTGGAGGGCGAGTGCTTCTCCTGCTTCTCCATGACCGAACCGCAGGCCGGCGCGGATCCCACGCTCTTCACCACCCGCGCGGTGCGCGACGGCGAGGACTGGGTCATCACCGGCCGCAAGTTCTTCTCCTCCAACGCGCGCACCGCCCGGTTCGTCATCGTGATGGCGGTGACCGACCCCGACGTCAGCCCGTACAAGGGGATGTCGATGTTCCTGGTGCCGAGCGACACCCCCGGGATGCGGGTGGAGCGGCACCTCGGCACCCTGGGCGAGGCCGCGGACGAGGGCATGCACGCGCTGATGTCGTACGACGGGGTGCGGGTGCCGGCCGACGCGCTGCTCGGCGGAGAGGGCCAGGCGTTCGTGATCGCCCAGACCCGGCTCGGCGGCGGGCGGGTGCACCACGCCATGCGGGTCGTCGGGCAGGCCCAGAAGGCGCTGGACATGATGGCCGAGCGCGCCGTCTCGCGGCAGACCCAGGGCAGCAGGCTGGCGGACAAACAGCTGGTCCAGGCCGACCTGGCCGACTCCTACGCCCAGCTCGCCCAGTTCCGGCTGTTCGTCCTCTACACCGCCTGGCAGATCGACCAGTACAACGACTACCGGCGGGTCCGGAAGGACATCGCCGCCATCAAGTTCCTGACCCCGAAGGTCCTGCACGACATCGTCTACCGCTCGATGCACCTGCACGGGGCTCTGGGCGTCTCCAACGAGATGCCCTTCGCCGACATGTGGACCGGGGCCGCCGTGATGGCGGTCGTCGACGGACCGACCGAGGTCCACAAGATCACGGTGGCCAAGGAGGTACTGCGCGGCCGCGAGGCCGCGCCCGGCCTGTGGCCCACCGAGCACCTGCCCGCTCGTCGGGAGTGGGCCCGCAAGCAGTTGGAGCAGATGTGAACAACGAATCCCTCGCCCACTGGCTGGACGGCCAGGGCATCGCCCCGGGCGAGCCCCTTGAGACCTCCCTCATCTCCGGGGGCACCTCCAACGACATCCACCAGATCCGGCGCGGCGACCTGCGGATGGTCCTGCGCAAGCCGCCGGAGAAGGTTCCGCCGGGGCGCGACAAGACCATGCTGCGCGAGTACCGGGTGCTGAAGGCGCTCAACGGCACCGACGTCCCGCATCCGGAGGCCATCGCCGTCTGCGACGACACAAGCGTGGTCGGCTCCTGCTTCTACCTGATGGAAGAGGTCGACGGCTGGTCGCCGATGAACACCAACGGGTGGCCGGAGCCCTATCTGAGCGACCTGTCGCTGCGTCCCGGCCTCGCCTACCAGCTGGTCGAGGGGATCGCCAGGCTCGGCAACGTGGACTGGCGGGCGCAGGGCCTGGAGGGGTTCGGGACGCCCGAGGGCTTCCACGACCGGCAGGTGGACCGCTGGCTGGCGCACCTGGCGAAGTTCCAGTTCCGCGAGCTGCCCGGTCTGGACCAGGCCGCCGCATGGCTGCGGGCGCATCGGCCCAGCCACTGGGAACCGGGGATCATCCACGGCGACTACCAGTTCGCCAATGTGATGTTCCGTCATGAGGCGCCGGCCCAACTGGCCGCGCTGGTGGACTTCGAGATGTCCACCGTCGGCGACCCGCTGCTGGACCTGGGCTGGGTGCTCATGGGCTGGCCGAACGCCGACGAGGACCGGTCGCAGCAGGGCTACGCCGACTACAACGGCATGCCGGACCGGGCCGACCTGATCGAGCACTACGCCAAGGTGAGCGGTCGCGATGTCAGCGAGACCGACTACTACGTGATCCTGGCCAGGTTCAAGATGGCGGTCGTGCTGGAGGGCGGGTACGCCCGGCATGTGAAAGGCGACGGCGGCAACCCGAAGATGGCCTACTACGGCGACGCGGTGCTGCAGATGGCGGCGGGGGCGGCCGAACTCGCCGCCACCACCAAGCTCGCAGCCTCGACCACGCTATGAGGGCGGCCCGCTGCAACGCCATCGGTGGCCCGCTGGTCGTCGAGGAGGTCCCCGAGCCGCAGGGGGAGGTGCCCGTCGACGTGCGGTTCGCGGCGGTGAACTTCGCCGACCTGCTGGTGGTCCAGGGGACCTACCAGGTCAAGGAGGAGCCGCCGTTCACCCCGGGCAGCGAGTTCGCCGGGGTGGTGGCGGAGACCGGGCACGGCTTCGAGAAGGGCGAGCGGGTCTTCGGCTCGGTCTTCGTCGGCGCCTGGGCCGAACGGGTCGCCGTCGCGGCGACCAGCCTGTCCCGGATCCCCGACGCCGTGCCGACCGAACGCGCCGCCGCCTTCGGGGTATCCCACGCCACCGCGTTCAACGCGCTGCGCCTGGTCGCCGACGTACGGCCGGGGGAGCGGGTGGCGGTGCTCGGCGCGGCCGGGGGAGTGGGCCTGGCGACGGTCGAACTGGCCGCGCTGCTCGGGGCCGAGGTGGTCGCGGTCGCCTCCACCGAGGAGAAACGGGCCGTCTGCGCCAAGCAGGGCGCCCATGAGCTGCTGCCCTACGAGGACCTCAAACGGCGGCTGCAGCAGTCCGGCGGCGCCGACGTGGTGGTCGACCCGGTCGGCGGCGAGCATTCCGAGCAGGCGCTGCGGGGCATGAACTGGGGCGGACGGTTCGTCAGCGTCGGCTTCGCCAGCGGCGAGATCCCGCGGATCCCGCTCAACCTGGCGATGCTCAAGGGCGTCGCCATCCACGGCTTCGACTTCGGCGGCTGGGGCCGGCACGACCGGGAGAAGCTGGTCGCCGCCCGGGCCGAGCTGCACCGGATGTTCGCGGAGGGGACGATCCACCCCCGGATCCACGCCGTGTACCCGCTCGACGCGGTGGCGCAGGCCGCGGGCCTGGGCCGGCAGGCCCTCGGCAAGGTCCTTCTGGAGGTCAACGATGGAGTTTGAGTTCGACGAGGACCAGCAACTGCTGCAACGCCTGGTCCGCGAGACGGTCACCAAGTCCCGTTCCCTGCCCGAGGAGCAGCTCTGGGCGACCTACCTGGAACTGGGCTGGCTGGAGGCCCCTCCGGTGGAGCTGGCCATCGTGCTGGAGGAGTTGGGCTACGCCGCCGACCCCACCCCCTTCCTGGCCACCGCCACCTGGTTCGCGCCCCTGGCCGGACGGCTGCCGCACGGCTCGGGCACCGGAGTCTTCGACGGCACCGGACGGTACGTGCTCGACGCCGACCGGGCCGACGAGATCGCACTGGTCACCGGTGACGGCGTGGTCGTGGTGAACGGCGCGGACCTGGACCCGGAGCGGGTCGACATCTTCGACCCGACCCTGCACGTGGCCCATGTGCAGGCGCCGGACCTGGTCCGCGACGTCCCCGACCTGGCCCTGATGGGCCTGGCGATCACCACCGTCGGCAGCTGCCGCCGGATCCTGGACCTGGTCGTCGGGCACGTCCGGCAGCGGGTGCAGTTCGGCCGGCCGATCGGCTCCTTCCAGGCCGTCAAGCACAAGGCCGCGGACATGTACGTGGCGATCGAACGGGCCAGGGCGCTGGCCTACTTCTCCGCGCTGACCATCGCCGAGGACGACCCCCGGCGGGCCAGGGCGGCCTCGATGGCCAAGGCCGCAGCCGGGGAGTGCCAGCGGCTCTGCTTCCAGGACGGCTACCAGCTGTTTGGCGCCATGGGCTACACCTGGGAGAACGAGCTGCAGATCCATCTCAAGCGGGCCAAGGCCGGCGACCTGCTGCTGGGCACGGCGGCCGAACACAGAAAGGCGCTGCTGCGATGAGGCTGACCTCCGACTACGACACCGAGGTCGAGAAGTTCCGGGCCGAGTTCTCCGCGTTCATCGACGCCAACCTGCCCACCGTCGAGGAGGCGGTGCCCGCCTCGCAGTCGACCGCCGACGTGCCCGAATGGGCGGCCCGCTGGCAGCGGAAGCTCTTCGACGCGGGCTGGCTGCTGCCGGGCAACCCCCCGGAGTTCGGCGGCCGCAACGCCACCCTGCCGCAGCAGCTCGCCCACCTGGAGGAGCTGTCCCGGCGGCGGATCAACCACAGCTTCAACCCGCAGGGGCTCGGCATTATCGCGGCCTCGATCCTGACCTTCGGGACCGAGGAGCAGAAGCGCCGCTGGGCCGTCCCCATCCTGCGTGCCGAGAAGACCGCCGCGCTCGGCATGAGCGAGCCGGAGGCCGGCTCCGACCTGGCCAGTCTGCGCACCCGGGCGGTGCTGGACGGCGACCACTTCACCGTCAACGGGCAGAAGGTGTGGACCTCCGGGGCGCACGACGCCGATGTGCTGCTGGCGTTCGTCCGCACCGACCCGGACGCGCCCAAGCACAAGGGCATCAGCGTGCTGCTGATCCCCACCGACACCGAGGGGGTGGTCCGCAAGCCGTTCGGCTGCCTCACCGACCCCGACGACCTGGACTTCAACGAGGTGTTCTTCACCGACGTCCGGGTCCCCAGGGAGAACCTGGTCGGCCCGCTGCACGGCGGCTGGGGCGTGGCACACGGCTCGCTCGGGCACGAGCGGACGCTGCTGTGGCTGCACTACGCCGAACGTCTGGAGGACCTGATCCAGGACGCGCCCTGCGCCGAGGAGTGGTACGCCACGCTGCAGATGGACTTCCAGGCGCTCAAGCTGCTCGGCTACCGGCAGCTCGGCGAGGACCGGAACGAGGCGGAGCTGTCCGTCCTCAAGCTGTTCGGCTCGGAGGCCGTGCGCTCCGCGTCCCTCTGCGCGCTGGAGGCACGCGGTGCCGAGGGCCTGCTCCACCCCGAACTGACGGGTCCGCCCAACCACATGGGCATGCCGTCGTTCACCGCCAGCTGGTTCGAGCGCTATGCCCGGTCCTTCGGCGGCACCATCGCCGGCGGCACCTCGGAGATCCAGCGCAACATCATCGCCGAGCGCATCCTCGGCCTGCCCCGATGAACCCGACGAGTAGAGGAGCCACCCGGGTGGACCAGATCCTGTACGAGGCCAAGGACGGGGTGGCGGTCATCACCCTGAACCGTCCCGAGGTGGCCAACGCCCAGACCATGGCACTGCTGGACGACCTGGACGCGGCCTGGACCCGGGCCGCGACCGACGAGGAGGTCAAGGTCATCGTGCTCCGGGGCAACGGCCGGCACTTCTCGGCCGGCCACGACCTCAAGGACCGCTGGCCGGCCCCGCAGGAGATCACCCTGGAGTGGATCTACAACGCCGAGACCCGCAGGTACCTGGAGTACACACTGCGCTGGCGCAACATCCCCAAGCCGTCGATCGCCGCCGTGCAGGGCAAGTGCATTGCGGGGGGCCTGATGCTCTGCTGGCCCTGCGACCTGATCGTGGCGGCGGAGAACGCCGAGTTCTCCGACCCGGTGGTCTACATGGGCATCGGCGGGGTGGAGTACCACGGCCACACCTGGGAGCTGGGCGCGCGCAAGGCCAAGGAGATCCTGTTCACCGGCCGGGCCGTCACCGCCGCGGAGGCGGAGCGGGTCGGCATGGTCAACCGGGTCGTGCCGCTGGAGGAGCTGGACTCGGCGACCATGGAGCTGGCCGCGCAGATCGCGCAGATGCCGTCGTTCGGGCTGCGCCAGGCCAAGCGGGCGGTCAACCAGACCCTGGACGTGCAGGGGTTCTACGCGGCCGTCCAGTCGGTGTTCGACATCCACGAGACCGGGCACGGCAACGCCCTCAGCGTCAGCGGCTACCCGGTCCTGACCCGGCTGGACGGGATGAAGGAGCACATCAAGAAGCAGTGAGACCCGGATGTACTGCGTCCGCAGTACGCCGAAGTGTCGCCGCACGGCGAACGACGAGAGACCGCCGGATCGGCAGAGTTGGTTCCACCCCGACGCGCGCCGGGTGGAGGGGTCCGCTGACCCCTCCACCCGGCGCGCGGCACGTACGGTGAGGGAGTGGAAGAGATGCTGAACGCGGCACGGGCGTGGTTCGCCCGGCACGAGCGGGCCGGGGACATCGCCCCGGGGCTGGTCGTGATCGTGGTCGCGCTGTGCGTCTCCATGGTGGTCGGCGGCAACTGGCACCCCCCGGAGTGGAGCGGCGTCCTGCTGACGGCGCTGGCCTGCGCGCCGCTGCTGTACCGCAGCCGTTGGCCGCTCGCGGTGCTGGCGGCGGCCGTCGCGGTGGACATCCTGCACCTGGTCGTCGACCACAGCACCCCGCTGGTGCCCGCGGCGAGCATGGTCGCGGCGTACTCGATGGCCGTCAGGACGTCCCGGCGCACCGCCTGGACCGCGGGCGGCGTCGCAGCCCTGGTCGTCACGGTGGTGGCCGCGCTCACCACCCCCTCGTCGAAGACCCCGATGACCGGTCTGATCGCCCTGGACCTGCTGGTCGCGGCGACCGCCATCGGTGTCACCGTCCGCAGTCGTCGGCTGCGCCTCGCCGGGCTGGAGGAACGCGCGGCCCGGGCCGAGCGCACCCGGGAGGAGGAGGCCCGGCGCCGGGTCGCCGACGAGCGGGTCCGCATCGCCCGGGAACTGCACGACGTGGTGGCCCACCACATCACCCTGGTCAACGCCCAGGCGGGGGTGGCCCACCACCTGCTGCGCACCGACCCGGACGCGGCCTACGAGGCGCTCGCCCACATCAAGGAGACCAGCCGCACCGCGCTGGACGAACTGCGGGCTACCGTCGGGCTGCTGCGGCAGACGGACGACGACCAGCCCGCCTCGCGCGAGCCCCTGCCGGGCCTGGCCGACCTGGACCGGCTGGTCGCCTCCTTCCGGCAGTCCGGGCTCCCGGTCGAGGTCGGCTGCGACAAGGAGCAGCACCAGCTTGCCCCCGCCGTGGACCTGACGGCGTATCGGATCGTCCAGGAGGCGCTGACCAACGCCCACAAGCACGCCCCGGGCCGGCCGGTCCGGCTGACCCTCGACTACGGGGCCAACGCGCTGTCCATCACCGTCGCCAACGAGGGGGCCGGCACTCGGGTGGACGCCCCCGGGACCGGACACGGTCTGATCGGCATGCGCGAGCGCGCCGCCACCGTCGGCGGCACCCTCACCGCAGGCCCCGAACCGCGTGGCGGCTTCCTCGTCCGCGCCGAACTGCCGCTGCCCCCGCGCCCGACCGACCCCCACCCCCAGAAGGCTCTCTGATGACCATTCGAGTCCTGCTCGCGGACGACCAGGCGCTGCTGCGCGGCACCTTCAAACTGCTCATCAACGCCCAGGCGGACATGGAGGTCGTCGGCGAGGCGGCCAACGGCCGCGAGGCGGTGGAGCTGGCCCGCAGTCAACGCGCGGACGTGGTGCTGATGGACATCCGGATGCCCGAGGTCGACGGCATCGCCGCCACCCGGCTGATCGGCGCGGACGAGGACCTGGCCGGGGTCAAGGTGCTGGTGCTGACCACCTTCGAGGTGGACGAGTTCGTGGTGGAGGCGCTGCGGGCCGGCGCCAGCGGCTTCCTCGGCAAGGGGATCGAGCCGGCCCAGCTGCTGGAAGCCATCAGGGTGGTGGCAGAAGGGGAGGCGCTGCTGTCCCCGGTCGCCACCCGGGGGCTGATCTCCCGGTTCCTGGCCCAGCCCGCGGTGGGCGGCCAACAGGCCGACCCCGGCCGGCTGGACGTGCTGACGCCCCGTGAGCGCGAGGTGGTGGGGCTCGTCGCGCTGGGGCTGTCCAACGACGAGATCGCCGAACGCCTCTTCATCACCACGGTCACCGCGAAGACCCACGCCAACCGGTCGATGATGAAGCTGGGCGCCAGGGACCGCGCCCAGCTGGTGGTGATCGCGTACGAGACCGGCCTGGTTCAGGCCGGCGGCGGCCCGGGCTTCACCAGGCCGGACTGATAGGCGATCACCACGAGTTGGGCCCGGTCGCGGGCGGCCAGTTTCATCATGGCCCGCTGGATGTGGGTGCGGATGGTGAGGTGGCTGACGAAGAGCTCCTCGGCGATCTCCTGGTTGGACTTGCCGTGCGCGGCCAGCGCCATCACCTCCCGCTCGCGGGTGGTCAGGGCGGCGAGCTGCTCGGGCGGCGCGAGGTGCGCGTCCGGGTCGGGGGAGACCAGGAAGCGGGAGATCAGCGCGCGGGTGGCGACGGGGGACAGCAGGGCGTCACCGGCGGCCACGATGCGGATACCGGCGAGGAGTTCGTCGGTGCTGACGTCCTTGCCCAGGAAGCCTCCGGCGCCGGCGCGGACGGCCTTGGCGACGTACTCGTCGATCTCGAAGGTGGTCAGGATCAGCACATGGGTGGCCGCGAGTTCAGGGTCCCCGCAGATGGCGGCGGTGGCGGTCAGTCCGTCCATGCCGGGCATACGGATGTCCATCACGACCACGTCGGGCTGGTGGGTGCGGGTCAGCTCGACGGCCTCCGCCCCGTCGGCGGCCTCGGCGACCACCTCCAGGTCGTCGCAGGAGTCGATCAGGATCCGGAAGGTCGCCCGGAGGAGGGCCTGGTCGTCGGCGAGCAGGACGCGGATGGTCATGAGCTGGGGTCTTCTTTCGGGAAGTGGGCGGGCAGCGGCAGTTCGGCGGTGACCTGGAACCCGCCGCCGGGGCGCGGGCCGGTTCGCAGGTGGCCGCCGACCGAGTGGGCGCGTTCGCGCATGCCGATGAGGCCGTAGCCGCTGCCCGCGGCGGGGGCGGACGGCTCGGGGGCGGCCGGGCCGCCCTGGTCGGTGACCGTGATGGCCAGCCATTCATGGGAGTACGCCAGCTCCACCCGTGCTTCCTTGGTGCCCGCGTGCTTGGTGACATTGGTGAGCGCCTCCTGCACGATCCGGTAGGCCGTGAGGTCGGCTCCCGGGGAGAGCGGTCGCGGGATGCCCTCGTCGGCGACGGTGACGGTGACGTCGAGCCCGGCGGCCGAGAGGACCGCGACCAGATCGGGCAGCCGGGCCAGTCCGGGGGCCGGTTCCAGCGGCGCGTCCTGGTCGCTGGCCTGGCGCAGCAGGCCGACCGCGGCCTTGAGCTCGCGCAGCGCCGACGAGGTGGTGGCGCTGAGCTCGGCGAGCATCTGCTGGGCCTGGTCGGGACGGTTGCGCACGACATGGGCGGCGGTGCCGGCCTGGGCGTTGGCCAGCGCGAGGTGGTGGGCGACGACGTCGTGCAGCTCGCGGGCGATCCGCATGCGCTCCTCGGCCACCCGGTGCCGGGCCACCTCCTCCCGGGTCCGCTCGGCCTGTTCGGCACGGGTCTGGGCTGCTTCGAGGTACTCCGAGCGCATTCTGGCCACCGTTCCTAGAGACGTGGGGAGCAGCAGCCAGGCGGCGGGTGCGATGGTCTTGAGCACGAGCGGTTCGTCCGCGGGACCGGCCGCGATGGCGGTGACCACCAGCAGCCCGATCGTGGTGAGGGCGAAGGTGTTCGCGGTCCTCCGGTCGGTACGGAAGGCCAGGGCGAACAGGGCCACCATGAGCGGCCCCAGCAGCAGGACCGTGAGCAGATAGCCCAGCGCGGCCACCCCGACGGCGCAGCCGGTGGTCACCGCGATGACCGCGCGCGGGTGGCTGCGGCGCCACGGCAGGGCGGCGCAGGAGACTCCGGCCAGCAGCATGGCGGGCCACCAGGAGACGCTGGAGGGGCCGCCCCGGTAGGTGATCGTGCTGCCGGAGAAGGAGAGGCCGAACAGCAGCAGGACCAGTGCAGCGTCGAGGCTGCGGGCATGGTCGCGCTGGAGGTTCTGCCAGGTGGTGAGCATCGGCGTGGCGGCTTCCTGTCGGGCTGCTGCGACCATGGTCGCCGACCGGGCCACGGCTCGCCCGAAGGGCCGACGGCCGACGGCTGTGTCGTGACAACCAGGCTGCCAGGTCGGCGAGGTCCGGTCGTCGTCCTCCTGCGGGCATTCCGGCCTACTGAGATTGCAGTACGTGCCGCCCGGATCCCATGGCGGAGGCCGCCCGCGGCAGGCGGACGGCCTCTGATGCTCACTCGTTCCCGCATAGCTCAGTCGTTCCGGAAGACCTTGCCGCCCTTCATGACGAAGCGGACGTCGGCCGTCACCGAGATGTCGTCCAGCGGGTTGCCGGGGACCGCGACCAGGTCGGCCAGCAGTCCCTGGGCGATCCGGCCGCGGTCGTCGGCGCCGATGAGCTCGGCGGAGTTGACGGTCGCGGCCCGGAGCACCTCCAGCGGTGTCATCCCGCGTTTGACCAGGGCGATGAGCTCATGGGCGCCGCGGCCGTGCGGAATGGCCGGCGCGTCGGTGCCGACCGCGATCCGCACCCCGGCCTTGACGGCCCTGGCGACCACTGTCTGTGCCAGCGGGAACACCTCGGCCGCCTTCGCCTTGAGCTCGGGGGCGGCCCCGGAGAGGTCCATGCCCTCGGTCAGCGCCGTGGTCGGCACCAGGAAGGTGCCGCGTTCGGCCATCAGCGCGATGGTGTCGTCGTCCAGCAGGAAGCCGTGCTCGATGCAGTCGATCCCGGCCTCCACCGCGGCCCGGACGGCGGCGGCGCCATGGGTGTGCGCCGCCACCTTGAGCCCGCGCCGGTGGGCCTCGTCCACGATGGCCCGGAGCTCCTCGTCGGAGTAGTGCTGCGCCCCCGGGGTGCCGGTGTGCGACATCACCCCTCCCGACGCGCAGACCTTGATCAGCTGCGCGCCGTGCTTGATCTGGTACCGCACCGCCTTGCGCACCTCGTCGACCCCGTTCGCTATCCCCTCCTCCAGCGAAAGGGGCATGATCCCGGGTGCGTAGGCGGTGAACATGGTGGGGTCCAGATGGCCGCCGGTCGGGCTGATCGCGTGTCCGGCCGGGACGACGCGGGGTCCGTCGATCCACCCCGCGTCGATGGCCTTGGCCAGGGCGACGTCCAGCAGGTAGCCGCCGGTCTTGACGAACAGGCCGAGGTTCCTGACGGTGGTGAACCCGGAGCGCAGGGTCCGGCGGGCGTTGCCCACGGCGCGGAGCATGCGCAGCGGCGGGTCGTCCTGGACGTGGGAGAGGACGCCGGTCTCCCCGCGTCCGCCCATCAGCAGGTTGACCTCCATGTCCATCAGGCCGGGGAGGAGGGTGACGTCGCCCAGGTCGATGACGTCACCCCCGTTTCCGCCGCCGCTGCCGACGCCGGTGATCCGGTCACCCTCCACGGTGACCAGACCCGGTTCCGCGATCTCCCCCGTCTCCACGTGCAGGACGCGGGCGGCTCTGAGGGTGACCACGGGTCAGACCCTGGGTTCGACGAGGAGGTCGAGGTAGGCGGCGCCGCTGTCCGGCACCCGGGCCTGCTTCCAGACCTCCACCGGGAACGACACCATGACCAGGGAGTAGCTGAGCAGCAGCAGGTTGTGCTCCGGCTCGGGCAGGTCGTCCAGCGGGAAGGTGTCCAGGTACGCCATGACCCGCTCCAGCAGCGGGAACGCCGCGTCGTAGAAGGCCTGCATCTCCCCCATGGAGCTGGCCAGCCGCTTGGCGTAGCGCTCCGGCTCCTTGGCGAGGACCCACTCGCTGTACGGCTCCAACTCCGCGAACTCAGCCGGCAGCATCGGCGTGCTCCTTCACATAGTCCCCGACCACCTTGTGCAGGTGGCGGAGCAGGATCTCCTGGTCGTTGAGCGGGAAGTCGGTGACGATCCGGCCCTTGAGCATCGACTGGGTGGCCTCCAGGGTGTTGGCGTCCTGGAGGGCGTACTCCTTGAAGGTCACCGCCGCGAGCTCCTGGGCCAGCCGCTGGCTCGCGGTCTTCGCGGGCACGAAGTACAGGTTGGCCTCGAAGGTGTGCCGGTCGACCGCGGTCGGCCAGTAGTGGTAGGTGAGGTACCACCCGGGCGCCCAGAACAGCAGGGTGAAGTTGGGGAAGAACTCGAAGGAGTCGGTGCCCCAGGAGCGGTGCCGGGCCGGGTTGAGGCCGGGCGGCAGCTTGTCCAGGCCGTCGATGGCGGGCTTGTCCCAGGGGCCGAACAGGCCGCTGCGCAGCGCCCGTTCGATGGGTTTGACCATCGCGGGGTCCTTCGGCGGGGCCATCCCGCCCCAGGACGAGATCATCGAGTGCGGGCTGCGGAGCTCGTAGTGCAGCGCCTCGAAGCCGTAGCTGAGCAGCTTCTCGGACTCGTCCTTGGTGGCCTGCTTCTGGTGCAGCACCGGCGCGTGGTAGAACTCCGCGAACGCGTCGATGAACAGCTTCCAGTTGCTGCCGATGTCCGCCTTGTAGGTGAAGACCTCGGTCATCTCGTGGAAGGGGTAGCCCTCCAGGCCCTTGGCCATCTCGCCGAGGTACTCCACGAGCGGCTGTGTGTCCTGGTCCAGGTTGACGAAGATGAACCCTTCCCAGATCTCGCAGCGCACCGCCTTGAGGCCGTACTCGCTCTTCTCGACGCCGAAGAACTCCTCCTCCTGCTGGATGAAGGTCAGTTCGCCGTCCAGGCCGTAGCGCCAGGCGTGGTACTTGCAGGTGAACTGGCGGCAGGTGCCCTTGACCTCCTCGCGTGGGAAGTCGTTCCAGACCAGCTTGTTGCCGCGGTGCCGGCAGACGTTGTGGAAGGCGCGGATCTCCTTGTCCTTGCCCCGCACGATGATCAGCGAGGTGTCGGCGGCAGCCAGCTCCTTGGTGAAGTAGCTGCCGGCCCTGGGCACCAGCTCGACCCGGCCGACGTTCAGCCAGGTCCGCTTGAAGATGGCCGCCTGCTCGGACGCGTAGTAGGCGGGATCGACGGAGTCCTCGTAGTTGACAGGACCTGTGCCCAGTTCCGGGTACTGCTCGGTCCAGCTACCCGTCGCAGGCTTGGTGAAGTGTGGCATGGTCACCCCTCTCTGAAGTGAGAATATCATTCTCTATAAGCGTCAGTGAAGTTCTCGGCGGAGAATCCGGGGTCGAGTTCCACCTCGAAGGTGTTGAAGGCCGTCGCCAGCAGGCCGTAGGCGCCGACGGTGAACACCAGGTCCATCAGTTGACGGTCGCTCAGATCGGTGGCGAGCGCCTGGTAGGTGGCGTCGGAGAGGGTGGAGTCGGTCTCCAGCTCGGCCACCGCGCGGTTGATCGGGGTGTCGGCGCCGGCCCGGATCTGGGCGATCTCCTCGTCGGTGACGCCGGCCCGCCTGGCGATCAGCAGGTGCTGCGCCCACTCGTACTGGCAGCGCCGCCGCCAGGCCACCCGCAGGATGGCCAGCTCGCGGGTGCGCTTCGGCAGCGTCGAGGTGCCCAGCAGGTGCATGTTGAAGGTGAGGAACGCCCTGGCCAGATCGGGGTGGTGGGCCAGCATGCCGAGCGCGTTGGACGGCGGGAGCTTCTGCCCCTTCGACATGGCCGCGAAGGCGTCCTCGTCCCACTCGTCGTGCGGGACCGGGGGCAGTCGGCTCATGTGTTGCGCCCGCCGTTCACGCCGAGGATCTGCCCGGTGATGTACCCGGCCTCCTCCGAGACCAGGAAGGAGCAGGCCGCGGCGATGTCCTCGGGGCGGCCGACCCGGCGTACCGGCGTTCGCTGGATGTGGTCCTCGACCGTTCCGCCGATCAGCTCGCGCGACTCCGCCCGGCGCAGCATCGGAGTGTCGATGAAGCCCGGCGGTACCGCGTTGACGGTGATGCCGGCCGGGCCCAGCTCCAGCGCCAGCGCCTTGGTCAGCCCGTTGACCGCCGCCTTGGACGCCACGTAGTGCGTCATGAAGGGCTGGCCCGACTGGGCGCTGGAGGAGGAGATGTTGACGATCCGTCCCCAGCCGGCCTCCACCATGTCCGGGAGCGCGGCCTGGATGCAGTGGAAGACGCCGTTGAGGTTGACGTCGATCAGCCGCTGCCAGTTGGCGAAGGAGAGGTCGGCGAACCGCTTGAAGCCGTCCATTCCGGCCGCGTTGACCAGGATGGTGACCGGGCCCAGGCGCTTTCTGACGTCCGCCAGCGCTGCGTCCACCTGGTCCCGGTCGGTGACGTCGGCCGCCAGGTCGTCGCTCCCGTCCAGCGGGTTGAGGTCGAGCGCGGCGACCTGGTAGCCGTCGGCCCGCAGCCGCTGCGAGATGGCCAGGCCGATGCCCGAGCCGCCGCCAGTGACTACTGCAGTTTTGATCACGAAAAGCTCCCTTCCATATCAGAGAACATTATTCTCCCATCCTTAACTTCCGGAAGCCCTCCGGTGACGGTCCCTCAGGCGCTTGCGCCGGGCTGCTTCGCTGCGGCAGGCGGCGCTACCAGCGTAGATTACATTCTCGTTGCTAGGCTGTTGCTTTGCGCGTGGAGAGAATGTAGTTTCCGCAATATCCGAGCAAGGAGGCAGGATGCGGTTCCAGGACAAGGTAGCCATCGTCACCGGCGCTGGGCAGGGGATCGGCGAGGGCTACGCCCGGGCACTGGCCGCCGAGGGCGCGCGGGTGGTGGTGGCCGAGCTGAACGAGGAGCAGGGCCAGCGCGTGGCCAAGGAGATCGACGGGGCGCTCTACGTCAAGGTGGACGTGGCCGACCCCGAATCCGCCGAGGCGCTGGCCGCCGCGGTGACCGCGGAGTTCGGCCGCATCGACTACCTGGTGAACAACGCGGCGATCTTCCACAGCATGAGGCGGGACGGGCTGCTGACGGTCCCGCTCGACTACCTCACCCGGTTCCTCCAGGTGAACCTGATGGGCGCGCTGTACGTCACCCGGGCCGTCGCCCCGCACATGACCGATGGCGGGGCGATCGTCAACCAGTCGTCCACCGCCGCCTGGATGGCCAGCGGCTACTACGGGCTGGCCAAGGCCGGGATCAACCACCTGACCGCCTCGCTCGCCATGGAGCTGGGCGGCCGCAACATCCGGGTCAACGGGATCGCGCCGGGCCCCACCGACACCGACGCCACCCGCAGCATCGTGCCGGAGGCGTACCGGACCCAGATGGTCCAGGGTCTGGCCCTGAAGCGGATGGGCACCCCCGAGGACATGGCCGACACCGTGCTGTTCCTGCTCTCGGACGCCGCGAGCTGGCTGACCGGTCAGGTCGTGAGCGTGGACGGCGGACAGTTGGTGCGACTGTGAAGCGCCTGCTCATCGACGGAAGGCTCGTCGAGACCGAGAAGTCCTTCCCCTCGTTCAACCCCGCGACCGGCGAGGTGCTCGACCAGGCCCCTGACGCCACGGTCGCCGACGCCGAGGCCGCCGTCGGGGCCGCCCGCCGGGCCTTCGACACCACCGTCTGGGCCACCGACGTGCAGCTGCGCATCCGCTGCCTGGACCAGCTGCACCAGGCGCTGACGGACCATCTGGAGGAACTGCGCGAGCTGACCATCGCCGAGGTCGGCGCGCCGCGGATGCTCACCTACGGCCCGCAGCTGGACGATCCGGTCAAGCTGGTCCGCTACTACGCCGACCTGCTGCGCAAGTACCCGCTGACCGAGGAGCTCGGCGAGCGGGAGATCCGCGGCCAGCGCCACCGCCGCTGGGTGGAGAAGGAGGCGGTCGGGGTCGTCGCGGGGATCACCGCGTACAACTACCCCAACCAGCTCGCCCTCGCCAAGCTCGCCCCCTCGCTGGCGGCCGGCTGCACGGTGGTCCTCAAGGGCGCCCCTGACACCCCGTTGACCACGCTGTTCCTCGGCGAGCTGATCGCCGAGCACACCGACATCCCGCCCGGTGTGGTGAACGTGCTGACCTCCTCCGCGGTCGAGGTCGGCGAGCTGCTCACCACCCACCCCGACGTCGACATGGTGAGCTTCACCGGCTCCACCGCCACCGGCCGCCGGATCATGGCGGCGGCCAGCACCACCATCAAGAAGCTCTTCCTGGAGCTCGGCGGCAAGTCCGCCATGATCATCCTCGATGACGCCGACTTCGGCACCGCCGCGATGTTCTCGGCCTTCACCATCTGCTCCCACTCGGGACAGGGCTGCGCGCTCACCTCCCGGCTGCTGGTGCCCCGGGAGCACCACGACGAGATCGTGGCGAAGGTCGCGGCGGGCCTGGGCCGGATCACCCTGGGCGACCCCACCGACATCAAGACCTTCGCCGGCCCGCTGATCAGCGAGCGGCAGCGGGACAAGGTCGACGGCATGGTCAAGCGGGCCGTCGAGGCCGGCGCCACGCTGGTCACCGGCGGCGAGAAGGTCGACCCCGGCTTCTTCTACACCCCGACCCTGCTCGCCGACGTCGACCCGAACAGCGAGATCGCGCAGGACGAGGTCTTCGGGCCGGTGCTCGCGGTGATCCCGTTCGAGGACGACGACGACGCCGTGCGCATCGCCAACAACTCGATCTTCGGCCTGTCCGGCGGGATTCAGAGCGGCGACGAGGAGCGGGCCGTCGCCCTGGCCCGCCGGATCCGCACCGGCACCTTCAGCATCAACGGCGGCAACTACTTCGCGGCCGACGTGCCGTTCGGCGGCTACAAGCAGTCGGGCATCGGCCGAGAGAGCGGCGTGGCCGGGCTGGAGGAGTTCCTGGAGTACAAGTCCTTCGCGACGGTGCTCCCGGCCGCCGGGGCGGCTTCGTCATGAGGCCGCTGGAGGGCATCCGCGTCCTGGAGGTCGCGATGTACGGCTTCGTCCCGTCGGCGGGCGCGGTGCTCGCCGACTGGGGCGCGGACGTCATCAAGGTCGAGCACGCCGTCACCGGCGACCCGCAGCGCGGGCTGCGGCAGACCGGCACCTTCAAGGTCGAGGGCGACCCCAACCCCAACGTCGAGCACGCCAACCGCGGCAAGCGCAGCATCGGCCTGGACATGTCCAAGCCCGAGGGCAGGGAGGTGCTGCACGACCTGATCCGCCAGGCGGACGTGTTCCTCACCAGCTTCCTGCCCCCTGGCCGGCGCAAGCTGGGCTTCGACGTCGACGACGTGCGCGCGGTGAACCCCCGGATCATCTACGCCAGGGGAAGCGCGCTCGGCCCGCGCGGAGCGGAGTCGGAAAAGGGCGGCTACGACAGCACCGCCTTCTGGGCCCGCGCCGGCATCGCCGCCAGCCTCACCCCCAAGGGCACGGACGGCGTGGTCAATCCGCCGGTCCCGGCGTTCGGCGACACCATCTCCGGCACCAACCTGGCCGGCGGGATCGCCGCCGCGCTGCTCAAGCGCGAGCGCACCGGGGAGCCCTCGATCGTGGACGTCTCGCTGCTCGGCAGCGGGGTGTGGGCGATGGGCCACGGGATCGCCCTCTCGCTCCACCTCGACAAGCCCTTCGTCGCCGCCGTGCTGGGCGGCCACGGCTCGCCGACCAATCCGCTGTCCGGCATCTACACCACCTCCGACGGCTACCACCTCACCCTGGCCCTGCTCCAACCGGGCAAGTTCTGGGCCGAGTTCTGCCGCCACATCGACCGGCCCGAGCTGGCCGAGGACCCGCGCTTCGCGACCGTCGAGCTGATCGGCCAGAACACCGAACAGGCCGTCAAGATCCTGCGCGATGTGATCGCCACCCGCACCCTGGCGCAGTGGAGCGAGCGCTTCGCCACCCTGTCCGGGCCCTGGGCCCCGGTCCAGGACTCGCTGCAGGTGGCCGGTGACGCGCAGGTCCGGGCGAACGAGTACGTGCTGCAGGCCGGGGAGCTCGAACTGGCCGCCAGTCCGGTGCAGTTCGACGTCAGCGCCCCTCAGCTGGGCCCGGCCCCCGAGTTCGCCGCCCAGACCGAGGAGATCCTCCAGGAGCTGGGCCTGGACTGGGACCGCATCATCGCGCTCAAGGCCGCGGGCGCAGTCACGTGAGCACCGTGAATTCCGAGAATTCCGAGAGCGAATTATCTAGGAGAGTCCGTATGAGCCGTATGAGACGCCTGAGATGCCTGTCCGTCGGGGTGCTCGTCACCACGCTGGCGATGGCCGGCTGTGCCTCCCGCTCCAACACGACTGCAAGCAACAGTGCCACCGCGACCGCCGGCGGCGCCTCGTCCGCCGCGGCCTCCCAGGCGGACTTCGGCACTCTGAAGAACGTCTGCAAGCCCGGCACGCCCGCGAGTTCGACCTCGCAGGGGGTCACCGCCACCGAGATCAAGCTCGGCGTCTTCACCGACATGGGCTTCACCAAGAACCCCGAACTCGTGGACGCGGCCAAGGTGTTCGCCGCCTGGTGCAACGCGGCCGGCGGCATCGACGGCCGCAAGATCGTGCCGGTCACCCGGGACGCCGCGTACTTCGCGGACGCGCAGCAGGTGCTGGCCTCCTGCCAGTCGGACTTCGCCGACGTCGGCGGCAGCGCGGCCCTGGACGACCTCGGCGTCAAGAACCGGCTGAGCTGCCTGCTGCCCGAGTTCCCGGCCCAGCCCGGCCAGATCCTCTCCACCGGAGCGGACCTGCAGGTGATCGCGGGCGGTGCCTCCGTCGGCTACGCGCCCTACGCGGACTTCTACTCCTGGCTGATCAAGGAGGCGTACCCGGACTCGGCCGACGCGGTCGGCGTGATCTCCGGCGACTCGCCGATCACCAAGATCATCGCCGCGCAACTGGCGGAGCAGATCCCCGCGTTGGGAGGAAAGCTCAGCTACTCGGACCTGTACCCGGCGACCGGGGTGTCCGACTGGACCCCCTACGCGCAGTCGCTGAAGAGCAAGAAGGTCAAGGGCCTGGTCTTCAACGGCGACTTCGCCAGTCTGGCCAAGCTGGAGCAGGTGCTCACCAACATCGGCTACAAGCTCGACTGGATCGACACCAACAACAACGCCTACGGCCCCGCCTTCATCAAGCTGGCCGGTTCCGCGACCCTCGCCGCCCAGAACAACTTCGCGGACATCAGCGGCGTCTACCCGCCGGAGAAGGCCGCGTCCAACCCGGCCACCCAGCAGGTCCTGGACCTCTACAGCAAGTACGACCCCGGAGCCCAGATCACCCTGCCCGCGCTGCGTGCCTTCTCCGTCTGGCTGCTGTTCGCCACCGCGGCGTCGGACTGCACCACGCTGACCCGTACCTGCGTCTACCAGAACGCGATGAAGCAGACCGCCTGGACCGGCGGAGGTCTGCAGGCACCGGTCGACCTGACCAGCACCGCCAAGGCCCCGGCGTGCTTCAACGCGGAGAAGGCGACGGCGACCGGCTGGGTCCCCGCCGACTTCAAGCCCAACACCGGCGCGTACCGCTGCGACAGCGTCGCGTACAAGTTCACCGGCACCTACGGCAAGCCCCTCACCCTGGCGGACGTCGGCAAGACGATGGCCGACGTGAAGTAGGTCCATCCGAAGCAGGAGGAAATATTGTGAAGGTGCGGGTCGACCCGGATCGCTGCCAGGGGCACACCCTGTGCGCCATGCGGGCTCCGGAGATCTTCGAACTCAGTGAGATCGACGGCCATGCCTCGGTCGTCGACGAGGACGTTCCGGCCGATCAGGAGGACCAGGTCAACGAGGCGGTCATGTCCTGCCCGGAACGGGCCATCTCCATCGTGACCAGGGCGGGGACGCCATCATGACCGAGGACGACCGCAAGAAGGACCGGATCCGGTTCGACCGGCACACCCCCGAGTACCGCGAGCAGTTCGAGTCGGTCACCCAGGAGCTGCAGGGAAAGTGTCCGATCGCCTGGTCGGAGACCTACGACGGCCACTGGGTGGCCAGCGGCCACCACGAGGTCTTCGAGATCGCCCGGTCCGCCGAGGTGCTGTCGAACGACCACGACGTGAAGGGAGAGCGGCGCGGGTACGAGGGCATCAGCATCCCGGCACCGCCCCGGGCGAAGTCGTCCCGGGGCGGGTTCCTGGAGATGGACCCGCCCGAGCAGCGCTACTACCGCCAGACGCTCAACCCGTACCTCTCGCCGGCGGCCGTCAGCCGCTGGATCCCGCTGGTCGACGAGGTGGTGCGGGCCAGCATCGACGAGAAGATCGAGGAAGGGCGGATCGACTTCGTCGACGATCTCGCCAACGTGGTGCCGGCCGTCCTGACGATGGCCATGATGGGCATCCCGCTCAGGAAGTGGACCGTCTACAACGAGCCGGCCCACGCCTCGGTCTACACCCCGCCGAACTCGCCCGACCAGGCCCGGATCACCGAGATGCAGCGGGCGATGGGACGCGACCTGTACGCCTCGATCGTGGAGATCCGGGAGAACCCGCGCCCGGGTCTGGTGGACGCGCTGGTCCGGGCCGACATCAACGGCAGGACCCCGCCCGACGACGAGCTGCTCGGAGTCCTCGCGCTGCTCATCGGCGGCGGCTTCGACACCACCACGGCGCTCACCGCGCACGCGCTGGAGTGGCTCTCGGAGAACCCGCAGGAGCGCGAGCGCCTCAGCCTGGAGCGGGACGCCCTGCTGGACTCCGCGACCGAGGAGTTCCTGCGCTACTTCGCCCCCGCGCCCGGCGACGGACGCACCTTCTCCGCCGACTGCGAGATCGTCGGCACGCAGTTCAAGGAGGGCGAACGGCTCTGGCTGTCCTGGGCCATGGCCAACCGGGACCCCTCGGTGTTCCCGGAGCCCAACAAGGTCGACCTGCAGCGCAAGGGCAACCGGCACAGCAGCTTCGGTCTCGGCATCCACCGCTGCATCGGCTCCAACGTGGCGCGGATGGTGTTCAAGCGGATGGTCACCCAGGTACTCGACCGGATGCCGGACTTCGCCTGCGACCCGGAGGGCGCCGAGCACTACGAGACCATCGGCGTCATTCAGGGCATGCGGCACCTCCCGGCGACCTTCACCCCGGGCCGCAGGCTCGGGGCCGGGCTCGACGACACCCTCGACGCCCTCCAGAAGGTCTGCGACGAACAGCGGCTCGCCGAGCCGGTCACGGTCCGGAGGGCCGTGGCGAAGATCGACAACTGAACCGGGAGACGATGTGTCAGAAGCCTCAGGACGCCCACTGCCTCAACTGACGGAGGCGAACAGGTTCTACTGGACGTCCGGGGCGGACGGCCGGTTGCGGTTCCAGGAGTGCGGGTCGTGCGCGGCCCTCATCCATCCACCGCAACCGGTCTGCCGGTACTGCCGGGGGCGCGAGAGCGCGGTGCGGGCCGTCTCCGGCTACGCGACGCTGATCGGGTTCACGGTCAACCAGCGGTTCAGCCTGCCCGGGATGCCGGCCCCCTACGTCGTGGCCCAGGTCGCGATCGAGGAGGACACCCGGGTCAGGCTGACCACCAACGCCGTCGAGTGCGACCCCGAGCAACTCGAACTGGGCATGCGGATGGAGGTCGTCTTCCAACAGGACGGCGAGGTGTGGCTGCCGCTCTTCCGTCCAACGGCCGAGCAGGGGGAGCCGGCTCCGCTGCCGGCGGACGAGGTGGCGCCGGATCAGTTCCGGCAGCGGGTACGCCCGATGGCCACTCCGGAGAAGTTCGAGGACAAAGTCGCCATCAGCGGCGTCGGCAGCTCCGAGATCGGACGCCGGCTGATGGTCCCCCCGCTGTCGCTGACGGTGACAGCTTGCGAACGCGCGATCGCGGACGCCGGCCTCACCATCGACGACATTGACGGCCTGGCCACCTATCCGGGCGCCGGGGCTTTCGGGGGCTTCGCCGAAGGGGGCGTGACGGCGCTGGAGTCCGCCCTCGGCATCCGGCCGACCTGGTACAACGGCGGCGGCGAGACCTTTGGTCCGGGCGGCTCGGTGATCGCGGCGATGCTGGCCGTCGCCGGCGGCCTGGCTCGGCATGTGCTGTGCTTCCGGACCGTCTGGGAGGCCACCCACAGCGAACTGCTGCGCCGCGGCCAGGCGGGAGCTGTCGGCTCGGGGGACGCGGGCTGGATGAAGCCGTTCGGCGCGGTGTCGGCGGCGCACACCCTGGCGCAGAACGCCCAGCGGCACTTCCACCAGTATGGGACCACGCGCGAGACGCTGGGCTGGATCGCACTGAACCAGCGGGCGAACGCCGCGCTCAACCCGACGGCGGTCTATCGCGACCCGCTGACCATGGACGACTATCTGCAGGCCAGAACGGTCACCACGCCGTTCGGCCTCTACGACTGCGACGTTCCCTGCGACGGGGCCGTCGCCGTGATCGTCTCGGCCGTCGACGCGGCCCGGGACCTGGCCAAGCCGCCGGTGCTGGTGGAGGCGGTCGGAACGCAGATCCTGGAGCGGCTCGAATGGGACCAGAGCACGCTGACCCATGAACCGCAGGTGCTCGGCCAGGCCGCCCACCTCTGGACGCGCACCTCGCTGCGTCCGTCCGACGTCGACGTGGCCGAGCTGTACGACGGATTCACCTTCAACTGCCTCTCCTGGATCGAGGCGCTGGGCTTCTGCGGGATCGGCGAGGGCAAGGACTTCCTGGACGGCGGAAAGAACATCGCCAGGGACGGCGTGCTCCCGCTGAACACCCATGGCGGCCAGCTCTCGCACGGACGCACCCATGGTCTGGGGCTGTTCGAGGAGGCAGTGGTCCAGCTGCGCGGGGAGGGCGGGCCGAGGCAGGTGGACGGCGCGCGGGTCGCCGTCGTCAGCACCGGCGGTCTCGCCACCAGCGGCGTGATCCTACTCAGGGCGGACAGTTGACCGACAGCACGACGCCATCCGATCCGGTGCACCGTGTCGTCGAGGTCGACGGCATTCCCATGTCGGCCCTGCAGTTGGAGGTGGAACAGCCGCAAGCGGTGATCCTCGCCCTGCACGGCGGCGCGGTGACCTCGCAGTATTTCGACTACCCGGACCGGCCCCGGCAGTCGCTGCTGCGGACCGCCGCGGCGCTCGGGTACACCGTCATCGCCCTCGACCGTCCGGGGTACGGCAGCTCCTACGAGCGCGGCGACGAGATGGACGACCCCGCCCGCAGGGTGGACCTGGTCTACGCGGCGCTGGACCGGCTGCTGGACTCGCGTCCGCGCGGGGCCGGCGTCTTCGTGCTGGCGCACTCGATCGGCTGCGAGCTGGCGGCCCGGGTGGCCGCCGACGACCGCGGCAAGGAACTGCTGGGCGTGGAACTCTCCGGCACCGGGACGCAGCACCACGAGGGCGCGGTGGAGATCATGGAGGGCTGGAAGCAGGACAGGTCGTGGCCGCGGAGGTCGGGCCGCGGTGTGCGCGACCTGATCTGGGAGCCGGCCCGGCTCTACCCGGACCAGGTCGTCGGCGGCGCCCGCATCATCTCCGCCGGTCCACCGTACGAGGGCTATGTCGCGGAGCACTGGGCGCAGCAGTTCCCGGATGTCGCAGCCCGGGTGCGGATCCCGGTGCACTTCACCCTCGGCGAGTACGAACGGGTCTGGCGATCCGGCCCGGCTGCTCTGGCGGACATCGCCGCCCTGTTCACCGCCTCCCCCCGGGTGGTGGTCGAGGAACAGGCCGAGGGTGGCCACAACCTGAGCATCGGGCTGACCTCCCTGGCGTACCACCTGAAGATCCTCTCGTTCGTGGAGGAGTGCATCCTGCGAGAATAGGGTTTTCGTGCATGAGTATTGTGTTCTGAAAGAACAGAACACTATTCTCCGAGCATGTTGATGCAGGGCGCGCGATACATCAGTGGCACCTCGATCACCCTCGCCGACGGGTGGAGCCTGGAGCGGCTCACCCCGCCGAGCCGGCTCTTCGGTGCGAACGGTCTGCGCACCGGGCCCGACGGACGCATCTACGTGGCGCAGGTGACCGGCAGTCAGATCAGCGCCCTGGATGTGGTGACCGGTCGGCTGGAGACCATCAGCGCCAAGGGCGGCGAGATCATCGCCCCCGACGACGTGGCCTTCGACTCCCGGGGCAACCTCTACGCCACCGAGGTCATGGACGGACGGGTGAGCATGCGCGGCGCCGACGGCCGCACCCGGCTGCTGCGCGACGACCTCCCCAGCGCCAACGGCATCACCGTGCACCAGGACCGGCTGTTCATCAACGAGTGCCGGGTCGGCGGACGGCTGATGGAGCTCGACCCGAACGGCGGCGCGCCGCGCATCCTGCTGGAGAACATGGCGATGCCCAACGCCATGGAGGTCGGTCCCGACGGGATGCTGTACTACCCGGTGATGGGCACCAACGACATCTGGCGGATCCATCCGGACGGCGGCGAGCCGGAGCGGGTCGCGGGGGATCTCGGCGTCCCCGACTCGGTGAAGTTCGACTCCGAGGGCTTCATCGTCTCCACCCAGGTGGCCAGCGGCGAGGTGCTGCGGATCAATCCCCGCAACGGCGAACGCACCGTGCTGGCCGCGCTGACTCCCGGTCTCGACAACTGCACCTTCGTCGGCGACCGGCTGTTCGTCTCCAACTTCACCGGCGAGATCACCGAGATCCTGGGCGGGGGAGAGACCCGGACCACCCTGCCGGGCGGCTTCAACTGGCCGCTGGACATGACCGTCGGCGACGACGGCAACCTCTATGTCGCCGACGGGACGTACTTCTACTGGCTCCGCCCCGACGGCAAGGGCGGCCTGCAGACGCTGGGGATGCTGTTCAGCCCCGGCTACCCGGGCTTTCTGCGCGGCGTCACCGCGGTCGGTGGGGGCGAGTTCATCGTCACCACCTCGGGCGGCCAGGTCTCGCGCTACCGGCCGGCGAGCAATGAGAGCGAGGTTCTCGCCGATGGCCTCGACCAGCTCTACGGCGTGGCGGTGGCCCCGGGCGGGGCCGTGGTGGCGGCGGAGTTCGGCACCGGACGGGTTCTGTCCATCGGGTCGGGCCGGGTCGAGGTGCTGGCCTCCGGGCTGAACCAGCCGCTGGGCGTGGCCTTCGCACCGGACGGCGCCTGCCTGGTCTCGGAGGCGGGCGGCGGAAGGATCGTCGCGGTCACCGGCTCCGGGGCCTCCGGCGTCGACACGGTGGTGGACGAAATGGACAAACCCCAGGGCATCCTGGTCCGAGGCGGGCAGTTGTACATCGTCGACGCCGGGGCCAAGACCCTGGTCGCCGTGGACCTCGCGACCAAGGTCCGGCAGACCATCGCCCGCGAGCTACCGGTGGGTGCGCCGCCGGGGGTCACCCCCAAGCCGCTGCGCGGACTGCCGCCGTTCTCCGGACCGCAGGGACCCTTCGCCGGCATCGCCGCCGGTCCCGACGGCACGCTGTACCTCTCCGCGGACGCCGAAGGCAGCGTCATGGCGCTGCGCCTGCAAGAGAGTTGAGGCTGCGTCATGAGCAATGACCTGCTCAGGCTGGACGGACGCATCGTCATCGTCTCGGGCGCGGGCGGTGGTGGCATCGGCACCACCGTGGCAGCCATGGCCGCACGCGCCGGGGCGACCGTGGTCGCGGTGAGCCGCTCCAAGGAGAACCTCGACCAGCACATCGGGCCGCTGGCGGCGGAGGGCCTCTCCGTCGTCCCGGTCGCCGCGGACGCCTCCACCGACGAGGGCATCGCGACCGTGATGGAGCAGGTCGGACGGACCGAAGGCGACCTGTATGGCCTGGTCAACGTGGCGGGCGGCGCCGCGCCCGCGACCTGGATGCCGTCGGTGCGGGTGACCCGGGAGGACTGGCGGGCGCTGTTCGTCCAGAACCTCGAAACGATGTTCTTCATGAGCCAGGCGGTCGCCGCGGAGCTGAAGTCGCAGGGCCGGCCCGGGTCGATCGTCTCGATCTCGTCGATCAGCGGCATGAACTCGGCGCCGCTGCACATCGGTTACGGCACGGCGAAGGCCGCGCTGGTGGCGGCGACCCGCACCATGGCTGTCGAACTGGCCGCGGACAACATCCGGGTGAACGCCGTCGCGCCCGGCGTGACCGAGACCCCGGCCTCGGGCACCTACGTCGACCAGGACGCCGAACGCGACCGCCGGGCCATCGCGATGGGACGACGCGGCCGACCCGAGGAGCAGGCGGGGGCGGTGCTCTTCCTGCTGTCCGACCTTTCGAGCTACATCACCGGGCAGACCGTCCTGGTCGACGGCGGTCTCAACCTCAAATGGACCCACCTGGCCGCCGACAACACCTCCCTGTTCCTCAAGGACGAGTCGTTCCGCGCCGCCATTACGGCCTGACGCGCGGGTTGGAGAATGTGATGAGTACTCAGGAATCAGCAGAGCCAGTGACGGAGCCGCTGTCGCAGCCGCTCACGATCGGCGTCGAGGCGTACATCTCCGAGGAGTACGCGCGGGCCGAGCGGGACAAGCTGTGGGCCAAGGTGTGGCAGCAGGTCGGTCGGGTGGAGGAACTGCCCAAGGTTGGCGACTACCTCACCTACGACATCCTCGACGACTCGGTCATCGTGGTGCGCACGTCGGCGGACACCATCCGCGCCTACTACAACGTCTGCTCGCACCGGGGCCGTCCGCTGGTCGACACCCCGCCGGGCGCGCGTGACGCCCGCGGCCGCCGCAGGATGTTCGTCTGCGGGTTCCACGGGTGGCGGTACAACCTCGATGGCGAGTGCACCCGGGTCGCCCTGGGGGAGGACTGGCCGTGCGGGCTGACCGAGCAGAACACCCGGCTGGTCGAGGTCAAGCTGGACACCTGGGGCGGCTGGATCTGGATCAACCTGGACCCGGAGTGCGAGCCGCTGCGGGACTACCTCGAACCCGCGGCCACCCTGCTGGACCCCTTCCAGCTCCAGAACATGCGCTTCCGCTGGCGCCGTTGGCTGGTCTTCGACTGCAACTGGAAGACGGCCCTGGAAGCGTTCATGGAGACCTACCACGTCCAGCAGACCCACCCGGAGTTCATGACCTACGGCAGTTTCCTCGGGTGGGCCAGGGCCCAGGGCAAGCACAGCAACATCGGCTACGACGCGCCCAAGGGCCTGGATGAGAACCAGGCGAAGCTGCGGCTGGGCACCGGCGGCGACCCCCGGGTGTCCACGGCCGACCTGCAGAACTTCACCTGGGAGAACGCCAACACCAACACCACCAGGACGCTGGTGGACGCAGCGAACCGGCTGGTCGACGAGTTGCCCGAGGGGACCCCGGCCGACCAGGTGCTGCGGCACTGGCTGGACTCGGCCCGGCGTGACGACGCCGCGCGCGGCGTGGTGTGGCCGACCGTCGCCCCTGAGGCCATCGGCAGGAGCGGCACCGCCTGGCAGATCTTCCCCAACTTCCAGATCGGCCACGCGCTGAACAACATGCTCTGCTACAGCGCCCGGCCCTACGGCTACGACCCCAACAAGTGCATCTTCGAGGCCGCCGTCTACGAGCTCTACCCGGAGGGCCAGGAGCCGCAGACGGAGTGGGAGTTCACGCCGGTGGGCGACCCCGGCTGGCGCACCGTCCTGCCGCAGGACTTCTCCAACATGGCCGCGGTCCAGAAGGGCATGAAGGCACGGGGGTTCACCGGCCCCAAGCCCAACCCCTACCGAGAGCGCAGCATCGTCAACCTGCACCACAACCTGGCCAGGTACATGGGTACCGGCGCGCCCCGCGAACTCCCCTGACAGTCCACGACAGTCCACCCGAACCGAGGACTTCGCATGCAGAAATGCGCACCGACACAGACACCCGAGATCGACCACGAGGCCCTCAGGACCAAGTACCTGCTGGAGCGCGACAAGCGGATCCGCCCCGAGGGACAGCAGCAGTACCTGGTGGCCGAGGGCGAGTTCGAGGAGTTCTACGAGAGCGACCCGTACACACCGGTCGAGCCCCGGCCCCCGATCTCGGAGTCCATTGACGTGGCGGTCCTCGGCGGCGGCCTGTCGGGTCTGCTCGCCGCGGCCCGGGTCAAGCAGACCGGCGTCTCCAGTCTCCGGGTCATCGAGCAGGCCGGCGACTTCGGCGGTGCCTGGTACTGGAACCGCTACCCCGGCATCCAGTGCGACGTGGACAGCGCCTGCTACCTCCCGCTGCTGGAGGAGGTCGGCTACATCCCCAAGCAGAAGTACGCCATGGGGGACGAGGTCTTCGAGCACTGCCAGCGGATGGCCAAGCACTTCGGCCTCTACGACAACGCGCTCTTCAGCACCCTGATCCGCTCGCTGGAATGGGACGAGGAGATCCAGCGCTGGCGGATCGGCACCAACCGGGGCGACGAGATCCGGGCCCGCTTCGTGGTCATGTGCCAGGGGCCGTTCAACCGGCCGAAGTTGCCCGGGATTCCGGGGATCACGGACTTCCAGGGGCACACCTTCCACTCGGCGCGCTGGGACTACGCGTACACCGGCGGCGACATCAACGGCGGGCTGGACCGGCTGGCCGACAAGCGGGTCGCCGTCATCGGGACCGGCGCGAGCGGCGTCCAGATCATCCCGCACCTGGCCCGCTCCGCCGAGCACCTGTACGTGTTTCAGCGGACGCCGTCGTACATCGACGAGCGCGGCGACGTGCCGACCGATCCCGAGTGGGTGAAGACGCTCAAGCCCGGCTGGCAGAAGGAGATCCAGCGCAACTTCCACACAGCGGCCTTCGAGGCCTTCGGCCCCGGCCAGCCGGACATCGTCTGCGACGGCTGGACCGAGGTCAGCCGCAACCTGGCCGCGCATCTGGACGCGACCGACGGCTGGGCCGCGCTGATGGATCCTGAGAAGTTCATGGAGCTGAGGGAGGAGCAGGACTACCGGGCGATGCAGCGGCTGCGGGACCGGATCGACGAGATCGTCGACGACCCGGAGACGGCGGAGGCGCTGAAGCCCTACTACCGCTTCCTCTGCAAGCGGCCCTGCTTCAGCGACCAGTACCTGCCGACCTTCAACCGGCCGAACGTCACGCTCGTCGACGTGTCGGGCACCAAGGGCGTGGAGCGGATCACCGCGAAGGGCATCGTCGCGGACGGCGTCGAGCACGAGGTCGACTGCATCATCTTCGCCAGCGGCTTCGAGATCACCACGGATCTGGACCGCCGCCTCGGCATCGCGCCCTACACCGGCCGCGACGGCCTCTCGCTGTACGACCACTGGGCCGACGGCTACCGCACCCTGCACGGGACGATGAGCCACGGCTTCCCCAACCAGTTCTACACCGGGTACATCCAGGGCGGCGTGACCGCGAGCACCACGGCGATGTTCGAGCAGCAGGCCGACCACATCGCCTACATCATCAAGGAGACGCTGGCGCGGGGCGCTACGTCGGTGGAGCCGACGTCGGAGGCCCAGGAGGCGTGGTGCACGACCGTCAGGGAGAGCGCGGTCGACAACACCAACTTCCAGCGCGAGTGCACGCCCGGCTACTACAACAACGAGGGCGAGCAGCAGATCCGGTCGCATCTCGGTGACCCCTACTGGCCCGGTTTCTACGTTCTTGAGGACCTGCTGCAGGCCTGGCGTGACACGGGGGACATGGCCGGCCTCGTCCTGGAGGGAACGCCCGATGCCTGAGCTGAGGTTCGACGGTCGGGTGGCCGTGATCACCGGAGCCGGACGGGGGCTGGGGCGGGCCTACGCCCTGCTGCTCGCCTCGAAGGGGGCCAAGGTCGTCGTCAACGACCCGGGCTTCGGCCTGACCGGTGAGGGCGTCGACAGCGGTCCTGCGGCGGAGGTCGTCCAGGAGATCAAGGACGCCGGGGGCGAGGCCGTCGCCTGCACCGAGTCGGTGGCGACGGCCGAGGGAGGGCAGGCGATCATCCGGGCGGCGATTGACGCCTTCGGCCGGATCGACATCCTGATCCACAACGCCGGGAACGTCCGTCGGGCGCGGCTGGCGGAGATGACGTACGAGGACTTCGACGCGGTCCTGGACGTCCATCTGCGGGGTGCCTTCCATGTGGTCCGGCCAGCTTTTCCTGTGATGTGCGAGGCGGGATACGGCCGGGTGGTGCTGACCTCGTCGATCGGCGGGCTGTACGGCAACCACGAGGTCGCCAACTACAGCGCCGCCAAGGCGGGGGTGATCGGGCTGTCCCATGTGGTCGCACTGGAGGGGGCGGAGCACGGGGTGAAGAGCAACGTCATCGCCCCCGGCGCGCTGACCAGGATGGCCGAGGGGATCGACACCTCGGCGTACCCGCCGATGGGCCCGGAGCTGACGGCACCGGCGGTGGGCTGGCTGGCGCATGAGTCCTGCTCGATCAGCGGAGAGCTGCTGGTGACCATGGCCGGCCGGGTGGCCAGAGCCTTCGTCGCCGAGACGGCTGGGGTGTACCAGCCGTCCTGGACGATCGACCAGGTCGCCGAGCAGATCGCCACCATCCGCGACACCGGCGACCCCTGGATCCTGCCGGTCGTCCCCTCGGGCTTCGTCGACCACATCGGCAACAGCTTCGCGATCGCAATGAAAGGCAGCAACTAGCATGCCGGTCAAGGTCTTTGAGCGCATTCTGGACTTGTTCGAAGCCGAGGGCATCAACACCCTCTTCGGCATTCCGGATCCGAACTTCGTGCACATGTTCCACCTCGCGGAGGAGCGCGGCTGGAATGTGGTGGCTCCGCACCACGAGGAGTCCGCCGGCTTCATGGCCGAGGCGGTGTCGCGGATGACCGGCAAGCCCGCGGTGTGCATCGGCACGCTGGGCCCGGGCGTCGCCAATCTCGCGGGCGCGATGATGTGTGCGAAGGTTGAGAACTCGCCGGTGATCTTCCTGGGCGGTCAGCGCGCCCGCATCACCGAACAGCGGGTGCGCCGCGGTCGGATCCAGTTCGTCAGCCAGGCCGCGCTGTTCGAGCCCTCGGTCAAGTACTGCGCCAGCATCGAGTACGCGGACCAGACGGACGAGATCATCCGGGAGGGCCTGCGCAAGGCCCTGTCGGGAACGCCGGGCCCGGTCTACATCGAGTACCCCTCCCATGTGATCCAGCAGGAGCTGGACGTACCGGCGGCGCTGCCGCCCCGGGCCTACCGGCTGGTGGACCAGACGGCGGGTGCGGACCGGATCGCGGAGGCAGTGCGGTACATCGGCGCGGCCAAGCAGCCGATCCTGCTGGTCGGGCACGGCGTCCACACCACGCGGGCCGGGGCCTCGGTCAGGGCGCTGGCCGAGCTGATGGCCTGTCCGGTCATCCAGACCTCGGGCGGCACCTCCTACATCGAGGGCCTGGAGGACCGTACCTTCCCCTACGGTTTCTCGGCGGCGGCGATCGACGCGGTGGTCAAGTCCGACCTCTGCCTGGCCATCGGCACCGAGCTCGGCGAGCCGGTGCACTACGGCAAGGGACGGCACTGGGTCGCCAACGAGGCCAATCGTAAATGGATTCTGGTGGAGCAGGACCCGCAGGCGATCGGCGTCAACCGCTCGGTCGACGTCCCGCTGGTGGGCGACCTGCGGGCGGTGGTCCCGCAGCTGGTCGAGGCGCTGAAGGACTCACCGAGGGCCCCAGCACCGGGACTTGACGGCTGGATCAAGCAGGACGCGGCCCAGCTGGCGGAATTGGCGGAGACCGCCCCGTCCGGGATGTCGCCGGTGCACCCGGCCCGTCTGATCGTCGAGGCGACCAAGGTCTTCCCCAGGGACGGCATCATGGTGCGCGACGGCGGCGCCACCACGATCTTCGGCTGGACCTACTCCCAGGCCAAGCCGCATGACGTGATGTGGAACCAGAACTTCGGCCACCTGGGGACCGGGCTTCCGTACGCCATCGGCGCCTCGGTGGCGGAGGGGCGGAAGCGGCCGCTGATGCTGATCACCGGGGACTCGTCGTTCCAGTTCCACATCGCCGAGTTGGAGACGGCGGCACGGCTGAACCTGCCGCTGGTGTGCGTGGTCGCTGTCGACTACGCCTGGGGGCTGGAGGTGGGCGTCTACAAGCGCACCTTCGGCCAGGGCTCGCTGGAGACCGGGACGCACTGGAGCACGAAGACGCGGCTGGACAAGGTGGCCGAGGGCTTCGGCTGCTACGGCGAGTACGTCGACCGGGATGAGGACATCGCCCCTGCGATCAAGCGTGCCTACGCCAGCGGGAGGACTGGCGTCATCCATGTCGCGGTCGACCCGAAGGCCAACTCGGAGGAGATGCCGAGCTATGACGAGTTCCGGACCTGGTACGCGGAGGGGACGCAGTGATGCGTGAATACCTGAAGTTCTACGTCGGCGGCCAGTGGGTCGATCCGGCGGAGCAGCGGACCCTGGACGTGGTGAACCCCGCGACCGAGGAGGTCTGTGGCCGGGTGGCCGTCGGCTCGGCGGCCGACGTGGACCGGGCGGTCGCGGCCGCCCGGGCGGCCTTCGGCGGCTGGTCGGCGACCAGCGTCAAGGAACGGTTGGACGTGCTCCAGCAGATCCTGGAGGTGTACCAGACCCGGGCCGGGAACCTCGCCGAGGCGCTGACCGAGGAGATGGGCGCGCCGAGCGCGCTGGCCCACGGCTTCCAGGTCGGGCTCGGGGTCGGGCATCTGACCACGGCGATCGAGGTGCTCCGGAACTTCGCCTTCGAGGAGCAGCGCGGGGCCACGCTGGTGGTCAAGGAGGCGATCGGCGTCTGCGGACTGATCACGCCGTGGAACTGGCCGATGAACCAGATCGCGGTGAAGCTCTTCCCGGCGCTTGCGACCGGCTGCACGGTGGTGCTGAAACCGTCGGAGCAGTCGCCGTTCACCGGGCAGGTCTTCGCCGAGATCCTGGACGCGGCAGGTGTTCCGGCCGGGGTGTTCAACCTGGTCCAGGGCGACGGTCCGGGGGTCGGGGTGCCGCTCTCCGTGCATCCCGACGTCGACATGATCTCCTTCACCGGTTCGACGCGGGCCGGCATCGAGATCGCGCGGAACGCGGCGCCCAGCGTCAAGCGGGTGACCCAGGAGCTGGGCGGCAAGAGCCCCAACATCATCCTGGACGACGTGGACTTCGCCGTGAACGTCGGCAAGGGCGTCACCACCATGATGGGCAACTCCGGGCAGACGTGCAGCGCGCCCTCACGGATGCTGGTGCCGGCCGCGCGGATGGCGGAGGCGGTGGAGGTGGCCCGGGAGGCCGCGTCCCAGGTGACCGTGGGCGATCCGAACGGTAACTCTGTGATCGGTCCGGTGGTCTCGGGCGCCCAGTTCGACAAGATCCAGGCGCTGATCCAGAAGGGCATCGACGAGGGTGCGGTGCTGGTGGCCGGCGGCACCGGACGGCCGGTCGGGCTCACCCGGGGCTACTACGTGAAGCCCACGGTCTTCGCCGAGGTGACCAGCGACATGACCATCGCCCGCGAGGAGATCTTCGGCCCGGTGCTCACCATCCACGGCTACGACAGCGTGGACCACGCCGTCGAGATCGCCAACGACACGGAGTACGGCCTGGCCGGCTATGTGGCGGGCGCGGACCTCGACCAGGCCCGGGCCGTCGCGCGCCGGATCCGGGCGGGGTACGTGGCGATCAACGACGGGTTCGACTTCAACTGCCCGTTCGGCGGCTACAAGCGGAGCGGCAACGGCCGCGAGTGGGGCGAGTTCGGCTTCCACGACTACCTGGAGATCAAGGGAATCCTCGGTTACGCGCCCGACGAAGCCAACGGGTAGCGGGCGGCCGCATGGGCTCGCTTTCAGGCAGGGTCGCGGTGGTGACCGGCGCCAGCCGGGGAGTCGGGAAGGGGATCGCCCTCGCTCTGGCGGGGGAGGGCGCGACCGTCTATGTCACCGGGCGGAGCGTCACGCCCGGGTCGTTTCCACTCCCCGGCACTGTCGGCGAGACGGCCCTGGAGGTGGACCGCCGGGGCGGCAAGGGCATCGCCGTTCAGGTGGACCACGGTGACGACGAGCAGGTCGCGGCCCTCTTCGAGCAGGTGGAGCGGGAGCAGGGCCGGCTCGACATCCTGGTCAACAACGCCTTCTCGCTGCCCGAGGACCTGACGGAGCCTCAACCCTTCTGGGAGAAGCCGCTCTCCAACTGGGAGATGGTGGATGTCGGCGTCCGCTCCAACTTCGTCGCGGCGTGGCATGCGGCCCGGATCATGGCTCGGGCGAAGTCCGGCCTGATCGTGGCCACGTCCGGCTATGTGGGCGTCACCTACACCTACGGCGTCGTCTTCGGCACCTGCAAGTCCGCGGTGGACAGGATGGCGCGCGACATGGCTGTGGAGCTGAAGCCGTACGGGGTGGCCTCGCTGTCGCTGTGGCTGGGCCTGACCTTCACCGAGCGGGCGGAACGCAACCTGCGGCGCGATCCGTCCATGACCGAGAAGACGGTGACCAACCCTCAGGTCGGCTCCTCGGTCGAGTTCCCGGGTCGGGTGATCGCCGCGCTCGCCGGGGACCCCGAGGTGATGCGGCGTTCCGGCGGCACCTGGATCGCCGCCGAACTCGCCCGGGAGTACGGCATCACCGACGTCGACGGACATGTGCCACCGTCCCTGCGTGCGCAACGCGGATCACCGATCTGGTCGCCCGTCTGACTGCCGAACACAATGTATCCGGAGGACTGGAAACCATGACTGAAGACAGACCGGCCCGGCTCGGGCACCTGCTCGACCGCCAGGACATCACGGACTGCCTGACCCGGTTCAGCCGCGGAATGGACCGCTTCGACCGCGACCTCTTCCTCTCGGCCTTCCACGACGACGCGGTCATCGCCGCCGGAGAGTTCGTCGGCGGGGCGGCCGCACTCTACGACTGGGCAATCGTGCTTCACGAGCAGGGGCAGGTGTCCACCCACCACAACCTGCTGAACAACACCTGTGACATCGACGGCGACGTCGCCCACTCCGAGACCTACTACCTGTTCGTCGGACGCAACCGCGACGAGTCCAACTGGATCGCCGGCGGCCGCTACATCGACCGACTGGAGCGCCGCGACGGGGAGTGGCGGATCGTGCTGCGCACCAACGCGATCGAGTGGTCGGGCCTGGTCCCCACCCTCCCCATCCCCTTCGCGGACGTGCCGGGCATCGACCTCAACAGCGTCCCCTCGCGCAGCACCGAGGACCCCTCCTACCAGCGCCCGCTGACCAACAAGCGGGAGATGTCATGAGCGCCGACGCCGCCGACGCCGCCGACCTGGACGGCCTCATCGCCCGCGAGCGGATCCGCGACTGCCTGGCCCGCCTCAGCCGCGGTGAGGACCGCCGCGACGCGGCCCTGATCAGCGCGGGCTACTGGCCCGACGCAACCGACGACCACGGCATCTTCCTCGGCACCTTCAAGGAGTACCTGGCCTGGGTCGTCCCGGGCGCGCTGACCATCCCGGTCACCCTGCACACCCTGGGGCAGAGCCTGATCGAGCTCCAGGGCAGTACGGCCGTGGTGGAGACCCACGTGACCGCCTACCACCGCATCACCATGGGCGACCAGGACAGTGACATCGTCCTCGGCGGCCGCTACCTGGACCGGATGGAGCAGCGCGACGGCGAGTGGCGCATCATCCACCGCACCATGCTGTACGACTGGCTGAAGGACTTCGGCCAGTCGGTGGACTGGTCGCAGGGCCTGCTCGGCATGCCCTTCCTCACCGACCACTCCGTCGGCGCGGCCCAGGGCGACCACAGCGAGACCCTCTTCGACCAGGCCTGACTGGAGGGGCCACGCCGCTCCGACCTACAGGCCGAAGGCGCCGCCGTCGACCAGGACGATGAGGCCGATGGCGGTGAGGACGACCGGGAGCAGGATGTGGCCCCAGCGGCTGAGGGCTCCGGCTATCAGCGGGCGGGTGGCGAAGTAGCGGCCGGCCAGGCACCAGAGGGCGACCAGGAGCAGGAACACCGCGGCGTAGATGCTCATCCCGCCGACGCCGGCGGTGGCGAACACCGGGACGTAGACGCCGATGTTGTCGCCGCCGTTGGCGAAGGTGACCGCGGCGACCTCCAGGACGCGAGGGCCGCTGTCGCTGGGCGCGGCCTCGGCGCGCTTCTCGCCGCGGTGCCGCCAGGCGTGTCGCGCGGCCTTGAGGCCCAGCGCGAGCGGGAGCAGCCCCAGGTAGGGGATCGCCGACCGGGGCAGCAGCGTGGCACCGAGCGCCGCGGTGCCCGCGACGGCGAGGATCGCGGCGAAGCCCAGGTACTGGCCGAGGACGATGCGGCGGGTGGAGCCGGGATGCCAGCTGCCCTGCGCGAAGAACAGCGTCAGGACCAGACTGTCGTCGATGTTGGTGACGGCGAACAGTCCGACGGCCTGGCCGACGACACCCGGGCCCATGGCCGGTCAGCGGCCCTTCCACTGCGGGGGGCGCTTCTCGGCGAAGGCCCTGGGGCCTTCCTGGGCGTCCTCGCTGTTGTAGCAGAGCTCGGACGCGTGTCTGGCGGCCTTCAGGGCCGCCGAACGGCCCATCTCGGTGGCGAGCATCACCGTCTCCCGGGCGGCCCGCACCGACAGCGGCGCGCCCGCCAGGATTTCGCGGGCGAGGTCGAGGGCGGTACCCATAAGCGTCTCCGGATCGGAGACACGATTGACCAGGCCGATCTCGTAGGCGCGCTGGGCGCTGATCGGCCTGCCGGTGAGCAGGAGTTCCATCATGATCCGCTGCGGGATCATATGGATCAGCGGCGAGGCCCACGGAGAGCTTCTGCCGACCCTGACCTCGGAGACGGCGAACGTCGCGGTGGTGCTGGCGACGCACAGGTCACAGGCCTGGGCGAGCATCCAGCCGCCGGCGAACGCGGCGCCGTTGACGGCCGCGATGGTGGGCTTCGTCAGCTCGACGGTGTCGTAGGGGAGCGGGAACATGTCGCGGGGCGGTTCCCGCAGGCCCAGCTCCACCATCTCCTTGAGGTCGCCGCCGGCACAGAACGCCTTCTGGCCCGCTCCGGTGAGCACGGCGACCCGCAGTCCGTCGTCGCGCTCGAAGCGGTCCCAGGCGGCGTAGAGACCCTCGCGGACGTCCCGGGCCAGGCAGTTGCGGCTCTCCGGCCGGTTCAGGGTGATGACCGCGATGCCGTCGTCGCGGGCCTCGAAGAGTACGGCGTCGCCCATCAGAATCCCCTCTGCTGAATGGTGTGGGCCGCCCGGGCCAGCTCCTCCTGGAAGCCAGGGTGAGCGATGGCGATCAGACGGCGGGTGCGCTCGGCCAGGGTCTGGCCCCTCAGCTCGGCCGAGCCGAACTCGGTGACGATGACATCCACGTCACTGCGTGCGGTGGTGACCGGCCCGGACAGCCGGGCGGTGATCCGGCTGATCGTGCCGCCCTTGGCGGTGGCAGGCAGGGCGATGATCGCGTGGCCCCCCGGTGAGAGCGCTCCGGCGCGGACGAAGTCCACCTGGCCGCCGGTGCCGCCGAGATAGGCCGAGCCGCTCTGCTCGGCGTTCACCTGGCCGGTCAGGTCGACCTCCAGCGCCGAGTTGATGGTGACCAGTCCGTCGAGCTGGGCGAGGACAGCCGCGTGGTGGGTGTAGGCGGTGGTGCACATGCGGAGGTGCGGGTTGCAGTGAGCGAAGGTGTAGAGGCGGGTGGTGCCGATCAGGGCGCCGCTGATGGAGATCCCGCGGTCGATGCGCTTACGTGTGTTGGTGACGACGCCTGCCTCTACCAGATCGACCAGGCCGTCACCCAGCATGCCGGAGTGCACGCCCAGGTCCTTGCGGTCGTGCAGCAGGCGGAGGACGGCGTCCGGCACGGCACCGATCCCGGTCTGCAGCACCGAGCCGTCCTCGATGTACGTCGCAACGTGCTTCGCTATCGCTTCGTCGATTTCGTCGATTTTCGCCGGCGGGACCTCGGTGGGTGGACGGGAGACCCGTACGGCATGGTCGATGTCGGCGGATGGGAGCAACTCGCCGTAGGTGAAGGGCACTTGGTCGTTCACTTCCGCCACGACGACCCGCGCCCCGGCGACGGCGGCCCGGACATGGTCGCTGGTGAGGCCGAAGCTGTGGTCGCCGTCCGCATTGGCCGGGCTGACCTGGACGAACGCCACATCGCAGCCGAGCGTCCCGGCCTTGATCATCGGTCCGATCTGGCTGACATGACAGGGGATCACCTGGAGTCTGTGCTCCTTGGTCAGCGAGCGCAGGGCGCCGATGGCCCCCATGCTGGACATGGCGATGCCCTCGGTCGCCGTCGGGGTGAGCAGCCCGGAGAAGCTGGTCGCGATGAAGGCCGAGAGCCCGCCGATGTCGCGGCCTTGGGCAATCAACGCCTCGACCAGAGTGGTCGGTTCGCCGCAGGCCTGGCCGATGACGATGCGGTCGCCGGGACGCAGGAACTCGCTGAGGTTCAGGTCGTCGGCGGTGGAGATCGGTCTCATGCGCGTCCCGCCGAAGCCAGCAGCGCCTGTGCGCGGGCCAGATGGGGTCGGTCGAGCATGGCACCCCGGTGGCCGATGGCACCGACGCCGGGGTGGGCGGCGAAGAGGTCGACGATCTCCTGGGCCGCGGCCAGTTCCTCCTCGTCGGGGGTGAAGGCGGCGTTGATGACATCGACCTGGGCGGGGTGGATGGCCAGCATGCCGCGGAAGCCGTCGCGGCGTACCTTCTCGGCGCGCCTGCGCAGTCCGTCCAGATCGCGGAAGTCGCCCTGAATGGTGTCCACCGCCGCCACCCCGGCGGCTGCCGCGCCCAACAGGCATAGGCTTCGGGCCAGTTCGTAGGTGAAGCCGTAGCTCCCGTCGGGGTTGCGGTTCTCGCTGGCGCCCACGGCATCGGCGAGGTCCTCGGCACCCCAGGTCAGGGCGACAACCCTGGGCGCGCCCCGGTAGTCGCCGGTGGTGAACATGGCCTCGGCCGTCTCGGTCACCAGGACGATGACCTTGGTCGACCCCTGGCCGATGCCGGCCGAGACCTCCAGCGCGGAGAGGTAGTGGTCCAGCAGTTCGACGTTGGCGCGGCCGCGTGCCTTGGGGAGCATGATGCCGCCGGGGCGGGATGGGAGCACCGCTGCCAGGTCGGCCAGCGTGTGGGGGCCGTCCAGGGGGTTGACCCGGACCCACAGTCGGCCGCGGGCCTCCTGCGGCTGCGCCGCGAGGAAGGCCGCGATCATCTCGCGTGCCTTGGGCTTCCCGTCGTCCGCCACGGCGTCCTCAAGGTCGAGGACGACGATGTCCGCCGTGCCCGCGGCGGCCTTCTCCATCTTGCGCTCGCTGTCGCCGGGGGCGAACAGCCATGAGCGTGCACGGAATCCTGTTTCGGTGCCGGCCATCATCGGTGCTCCATCTCTGCCGCGATCTGCTCCGTGTGCGCGCCCAGTCTGGGGGCGGGACCGGCGACCCGGGCGGGGGTCCGCGAGAACCAGGTCGGCGGTCCGGGAAAGCGCACGGGTCCGTTCGGGGTCTCGACCGTCTCGAAGAATCCGACGTCGTTGAGATGCGGATTGTCGAACAGCTCGTCAAGGGTGCGGACCGGTGCGGCGGGTATGTCCAGCGACCGCAGCAGGTCCAGCCAGTCCTTCGTCGTGCGCTCCAGGAAGGTTTCTCCCAGCAGGGCGTAGACGGCGTCGATCTGCCGCGCCCGCTGTGCGAGGGTGGCGAAGTGTTCACCCGCCCAAGGGGGTCGGACGGCATCGACGAACGCGGTCCACTGCTTGTCGTTGTAGACCAGCGCGGCGACCAGACCGTCCTTGGTGCGGTAGGGCCTGCGGTTCGGCGCCACCGCGCGGGGGTAGAGCGCGGGGCCCAGGGGAGGGCTGAACATCGCGCCGTTGGCGTGCTCGACCAGCATGAACGAGGCCATCGTCTCGAACATGCCGACCTCGACCTCCTGGCCCTCGCCGGTCCGCTCCCGATGGAAGAGCGCCATCGTGGTCGCGTACACCGCCGTAAGCCCGGCCACCTTGTCCGCCATGATGGTGCCGACATAGCCGGCCTCACCGGTCAACTGCTGCTGCACGTAGGGCAGACCGCACTCCGCCTGGATCGTGTCGTCGTAGGCGGTGAGATCGGCGTCCGGGCCGCGGCGGCCGTAGCCGTAGCAGTTGGTGTAGACGACGGACGGGTTGACGGCGGCCACTTCCCGGTAGTCGAAGCCGAGTTCGGCGATCGCCCGTGCACGCATGGAGTGGATGAAGACGTCGCAGTCCCCGATGAGCTGCCGCAGCGTCGCCTTGCCTTCCGCTGAGCGAAGGTCCAGTACAGCGCTGCGCTTCCCCCGGTTTACATTGACGAAGACACCGCCCATGCCGGGCTCCGGCCCGACCGAGATGTAGCGGGTGTTGTCGCCTGCCGGGGGTTCGATCTTGATCACGTCCGCCCCCATGTCGGCCAGGATCTGGGTGCAGTACGGACCCATGACCATGGCCGTCAGATCGACGACCCGCACCCCGGAGAGGGGACCTGTGTGTTCCATGCGCCTAGGCCTCTTGCTATCCTTTATATCTTAGTAATCTTACGCATGACTATGCGAGGGGCGTGCGCCGATGTCAACGGCCCAGGCAGGTCCAGAACTCGATCTCGATCTCGGCCCCGGGGCGGCCTCGCTCCGCACCCGCCTCCGTGCTCTGCTCGCCGAGGAGCTGCCCCCCGACTGGGTCGCGCCGTTCTCCCTCGCACCGGACATCCGGGCCGTCGTCGCCCGGATCTGTCGGCGCCTGGCGGACGAGGACCTGCTGACCCTCAGCTGGCCGGTCGAGTACGGCGGCGGAGGAGCGGATCTGTGGCAGCAGACCGTGCTACGTGAGGAGATGTGGGCCCACTTCGAACCACGCGGTCCGCAGTACATGGGTCTCAACTGGGTCGGTCCGGTGCTGATGGAGGTCGGCACCGCCGAGCAGCGCGCCCGGCACCTGCCCGGCATTTCCTCCGGGACGGCGGTCTGGTGCCAGGGCTTCAGCGAACCCGAAGCCGGCACCGACCTCGGCTCGCTGAAGCTCGCCGCGCGACGCGACGGCGCGGAGTGGGTGCTCGACGGTCAGAAGATCTGGACCTCCTACGCGGGCCTGGCGCAGTGGTGCTTCCTCGCCGCCCGGACCTCCCGGTCGGAGCGGAAGCACGACGGCATCACCGTCTTCCTGGTGCCCATGGACAGTCCGGGGATCACCGTGGTCCCGATCGAGTCGATGATGGGCGAGCAGCACCTCAACGAGGTCTTCTTCGACTCCGTACGGGTCGGCGCCGACGCGGTGCTCGGCGAGGTCGGCCGGGGCTGGGAGGTGATGGGGCTCGTGCTCAAGCACGAACGCATCGGCATCCCCCGGTACGCCCGCGACGACCGGGTGCTCTCCGAACTCGCGGGCCACGAAGGGCTGGAGGAACCGGCAGCCGCTGCCGAGTACGTTCGCGCGCTGGTGCACACCCGGGTCGCCCGGCTGCTCAGCTATCGCGCCGTCGCACTCAACGAGGCGGGGCGGCTGACCCAGCAGGTGGCCTCCCTGGCTCGACTGGCCTCAATCCAACTCGACCAGGAGGTAGCCGAGTTGGCTGCAGACGTATGCGGCCCGGAGGGTCTCGCGCCCACCTCGGGGCAAGGCCTGCTCGGCCATGTCGAGGACGTGCTGCGCTACTCGCGATCGGCGACGATCGCGTCCGGGACGATAGAGGTGCAGCGACTGGTCGTCGCCCGCGCCGCACTGGAGGGGACGGACCATGCGTCGTGAGTGGCCGAAGAGCGCCAGGGCCTATGCGGAGACCGTGACCGGTGTGCTCCGCTCGATGGGCGGGGTCGAGGCGGCCCGACGGGCCGAGGCCGAACCGGCCCACCGGTCGGAGGTGGTCCGCCCGCAACTGGACGCCATCGGTGCCCTGTCGCTCGACCCCTGGGGCGAAGAGGAGGAGGCCGCCGCCGCGGCGCTGGCCGTACGCGAGGCCGGACGGGTGGTGCTGCCCTGGCCGCTGGTCCAGGTGCTCGCCGTTCCACCGACGGCCCGTCAGGACTGGGGCGGGGTACACCTGGTACTGGGGGAGTGCACCGCGCTCTACCACGCCGATGTGATGCCGGACGCGATCGCGGTGGACCTGCGCGACCACCGGGTGTTCTCGGTCTCGGTGGGGCAGCATAGGCACGCCCCGCTGGACCCGTTCGGCTGCGAGGTGCGGCTCGTCGACACCGGGCTCGGCCCGCTGACGACCGACGTGTCCGGGATGCACCTGTTGCTCGACGCGTTCTGGGTCGCCGGGGCCCTGGCCGGGGCCACCGAGCTGGCGTTGCGTCATGCCCGGGAGCGCCGACAGTTCGGCGTGGCCATCGGACGGTTCGGCGAGATCCGCTGGCGGATCGCCGACCTGGTCCTGGCCCGGGACAGCCTGGACGAGCTGGCCCGCTACACCTGGTGGCTGCTCCGCGTCGCCCGGGCCGAACCCGCCGACCTGCTGGCGCTGCGCTTGCAGATGCTCGAGTCGGCCCACACCGTCCTCTCCCACGCCCACCAGATCCTCGCCGCGATGGGCCTGTGCGAGGAGCACGACCTCGCCGTCATCGACCGCCACCTGCAACCGGTACTCCGCCGCCCGGTCGGCCGCCTCGGAACGACGGCCCTGCTCGCCGACCGGGTTCGGCGCGACGGCTTCGACGCCCTCTTCCCGGTCCCCGCGAGCCCGCAAACCCGCTGAAGAGGTGAGCGCGCGCACGCTGACCTGTGCCCGCGGGGTCCCATCCAGGCACCGAGCCGCGTCAGCAACACTGCCGCCGACCACATTACCGGGGAGCAGGGGTGGCAGGGCTGTGTGTTGATCTCCGACTACCAGTGCGCTGTGGCCTGGTCTGGGGGTTCGGGCGGCGCTGTCGGGGATCGTTCGCTACCGTGCTCGAATGTTCTCGCTCCTCGAACCGCCGTTGTTCACCCGGCTCCGCGACGCCCAGCGCATCCTGATAGCGGGCGCGGGTGGTGGTTTCGACATCTACGCCGGACTGCCGATTGCCCTGGCGCTTCAGCAGTCCGGGAAGGATGTGTATCTGGCGAATCTGTCCTTCGCCGACCTGTACGGGCTGGACCTGGACGTGTGGCTGGAACAGGATGTGGCCGCGATCCGCCCGGACACTGCTGCCCGGGGCGACTACTTCCCCGAACGCACTCTGGCCCGCTGGCTTGCGCTGCACGGCCTGCCGGACACGGTGTACGCGTTCAACCGTTCCGGGGTGCAGCCGTTGCGGGCCGCCTATCGTGCCCTGATCGACCATCTCGGCGGGGTGGATGCGATCGTGCTGGTCGACGGCGGAACCGACATTCTGATGGCCGGGGACGAGCACGGCCTGGGTACCCCGGAGGAGGACATGGCCAGCCTGGCTGCCGTCCACGGGCTGACTGAGGTCGAACACCGTCTGGTGACCTGTCTGGGTTTCGGTGTCGACGCCCACCACGGCGTCAATCATGTGCTGGTACTGGAGAACCTGGCGGCGCTGGAGCGCGACGGCGCGTACCTGGGTGCGTTCTCGGTGCCGCGTGACAGCCGGGAGGGCACCCTGTACTTGGACGCGGTTGCTCATGCGCGGAGCGAGACGCCGACGCACCCCAGCATCGTCAATGGCTCCATCGCCGCCGCGGTGCGCGGGGACTTCGGGGACGTCCAGTTCACCGAGCGGACCAAGGGCAGCGAGTTGTTCGTCAATCCGCTGATGGCGCTGTACTTCAGCGTCGACGCCGTCGCCCTGGCGCAACGCAATCTCTACCTGGATCGCCTGGAGAAGACGCAACTGACGCGGCAGATCAGTTCCATCATCGAGGAGTTCCGCGAGGAACTGCCCCGGCAACGGCCACCGCGGATGTTTCCCCATTGACCGGCCCTCGCACATGCACCCGCCCTGGCTCAGCCACGGCCCGATGCACCTGATGCAGCGCCGCGTTAATCGCTGATCGGATTTTCGCGGCCATGACCTCGAAGACAAACGATCATCCCGCCTGGACCGCGGCCTACCTGGCCAGGCTCGGCGTCGACAACCCGCAGTCCCTCGGCGCTCCGTCGCTCGACACCCTGCGCAGACTTCACCGCGCGCACGTCGAGCTCATCGCCTTCGAGAACTTCGACATCCAGCTCGGACGCCCGCAGGGCATCGACCCGGCCGAGTCCATAGCCCGCATCCTGGCCGGCCGGGGCGGCTACTGCTTCAACCTGAACAACGCCTTCTGCGAGCTGCTGACCGTCCTCGGGTACGACGCCACCGTGCACCGCGGCCAGATCAACGGCTCCGTCGCGACCGCCAGAGCAACCGCCGACGAATACGCGACGCACATGGCCCTCACCGTCGTCATCGACGGCGAACGCTGGTCGGTCGACGTCGGCCTGGCCAACTCGCACCACGAGCCCATCCCGCTTCGGGAGGGCGCCCACGTCCAGGGTCCCTTCGGGCTCGGTGCGCGTCGGTTCGCACACCTGGGTCGGATCTCCTCTGCCGCGCCGGTACCATCGTGGTCAACTCCCGGGAACAGGACGGCTCCAGGGCATCATGGCCGACCTTCTTCCACAGAACTCTGACTGCTGGTGGCGCCCGCACCGGCGCCTCGGCAAAGGACTGCGGCCGACCGCCAGGCCGTCAGAAAGGTCTGTGCAGATGAGGTTCTGGTTACTGGGCCCGCTGAGAGTGGGACACACCGGAGCACCCACCGCGATCAGCGCCCGCAAGTCCCGCACGCTGCTGGCCGCACTCCTGTTGGAGGCCAACACGGCGGTGTCGACCGAGCGGCTCGTCGAGGCGCTGTGGGGCGCTTCTCCGCCGGCCTCGGCGATGGCCTCGCTGCACAACCATCTGCTGCGCCTGCGGCGGACGCTGGGCGGGGAGGGCGGCGCCAGGGTACTGACCGCGGCACCCGGTTACCTGGTCCGGGTCGAGCCCGGCGAACTCGACTCCCACATGTTCGCCGAGCACAGCGCGCGGGGGCGGAGCGCGGAACTCGCCGGGCGCTGGGCCGACGCGTCCGAGCACTTCGCAGCCGCTCTCGCCCTGTGGCGCGGTGCCCCGCTCGCGGACACCGACGGCCTGGACGGCTGGCAGACACAGTTGCAGCGTCTGAACGAGGACCGCCTTCAGACGCTCGAAGCCCGCATTGGCGCCGAACTGCAGCTGGGGCGCCACGCCCAAGTCATCGGCGAACTGTACAGCCTGACGGCGGACCACAGCCTCCGCGAAAGCCTGCACGGGAAGCTGATGACCGCCCTTTACCGCTCCGACCGGCAGGCCGAGGCACTGGACGTCTTCCGTAGACTGCGACACACACTGATCGAGGAACTCGGCGTGGAGCCCTCCCCCGCCGTCCAGCAACTGCACCGTCAGATCCTGGCCGTCGACCCTCTGCTTGCGGCCCCCGCAGCGGTCGATACCGGCCGGGCCTCACGGCCACACGGCCCCACCGTCACCGCTGCTGCCACATCGGCAAGGGTGGCAGGCCTTGCCGGCCTCAGCGGCCCTCGTCACCAACTGCCCGCCGACACACGAGTGTTCACCGGGCGCACCCGCGAACTTGACGAACTCCTTGCCCTGGCCGACGCGGCTCCTGCCGGAAGCGACGCAGGCATGGTGGTCGTCTCCGCGCTCGACGGTATGGCCGGGGTAGGCAAGAGCGCCCTCGTCGTCCACGCCGCCCACCGGATCAGCGACAGGTTCCCCGACGGTCAACTGTTCGTTGACCTGCGTGGCAACACCGCCGGCATCCCGCCGCTGAGCGCCGGCGACGCGCTGGACTACTTGCTGCGCTCCCTCAACGTGCCGTCCCAAGCGATCCCGCGGGATCCGAGCGAGCGCGCGGCCCTCTACCGCTCCCGGCTGGCTGGAGCGACGACTCTGATCGTCCTGGACAACGCGGCCGGCACCGCCCAGGTGCGCCCACTTCTCCCCGGAGCGCCGGGCTGCCTGGTGCTGATCACCAGCCGCACGGTTCTGGCTGGTCTGGACGACGTCCACCTCCTGAACCTCGATGTCCTTCCTGACAACGATGCGATCGCGCTGCTGCACAAGGTCGCCGGGCCGAAGCGGATTCCCGAGGACCACCCGGCGGTCGCCGAGCTGATCGACCTTTGCGGCGGCCTGCCATTGGCCGTCCGGATCGTCGCCGCCCGGCTGCGCCACCACCGCTCCCTGCGCATTGAGGACCTGGCCCAGCAACTGCGCGACGAGAACCTCCGTCTGGACCATCTCAAGGACGAGGACCGCAATCTGACCGCCGTCTTCGACCTGTCCTACGCGGCGCTGCCCGCCGACGAGCAACTGCTCTTCCGCCGCCTGGGCCAGGTCCCCGGCCCCGACTTCGACGCCTATGCCGCCGCCAACCTGATCAGCGCAGATCACCGCACCGCCGAGCGTTCACTCGAATCCCTGCTGGACCACAATCTGCTCCAACAGCGCAGCCCCGGCCGTTACCGATTCCACGACCTCGTCCGTCTTCATGCCCGCGCCCTCGGCATCGACGACTCGGCCGAGGAACGTGACAAAGCGCTCGACCGGCTGCTGGAGTACTACCGGCGCACGGCCGAGGCCGCCGACCGCCGGTTGGGCCGTCGCCACACTGCCTCCGGCCCGCCTTCCGTCCCCGCGACGCCTGACGTGGCGCCGGCGTTGGACGACCGGTCCGTCGCTCTGACCTGGATGCGCACCGAACGTGACAATCTGATCGCCGCCGCTCACGCCTCGCGAGTGGTTCCCCTCGCCGCGGCCCTGGCCGGTTTTCTCGAACTGGAAGGGCCCTGGGCTCAGGCAGCCGCGCTCCACCGCACGGCTGCCGCCGCCGCGCACGACCAGGGCGACCGCCTCGGCGAGGCCTGCGCCCTCCACGCCTGCGGTCGGGTAACCCATATGACTGGGGACATGTCCGGTGCCACGGAGTTGCACGAGGGGGCTCTGGCGATCCACCGGCAACTGGGTGACCGACTGGGTGAGGCCAACGTCCTGTGGGACCTGGGTCGGATACGCCTGGCGACGGGGAACCCGCAGGCCGCGTCCGGGCTGCAGGAGCGTGCCCTGTCGACGTATCAGGACATCGGCGACAGCCTCGGTCAGGCCAACACCCTGTGGGAACTCGGGCGCCTACGTCTCATGGCCGGAGACTATCCACCGGGCATCGACCTGCAGGAACGGGCCCTGAAGACCTACCGGGACATCGGACACCGCCAGGGCGAGGCCTACGCCCTCTGGGAGTTGGGCCGGCTCAGGTTCTCGACCGGAGACTATCCAGCCGCAGGGGAACTGCACGAACAAGCCCTGAGAATTTTCCAGGACCTCGGCAGCCGCCAGGGCGAGGCCGGTGCCCTGGCCGAACTGGGCGCGGTACGGCTGTTGACTGGGAACTATCCGGTCGCGGCCGAACTGCTGGAACGGGCGGAGACGATCTACCGGGAGCTTGGACACCGCCTCAACCGGACCTACGCGCTCTGGGCCCTGGGGCGCGTGCAGCTGGCGAACGGAGATCAGCTGGCCGCAGCCGAGCTACTGGAACAGGCACTGACGATGTTCCGCGCCCTCAAGCACCGCCAGGGTGAGGCCTGCACCCTCGGTGACCTGGGCCGACTGCAGTGCGCAGGCGGGGACTACCTGGCCGCTGCCGAGTCACTGAAGCTGGCTCTGGCCATTTTCCGGGACTTCGGCGACCGCCAGGGCGAGACCGAGGTGCTCAACAGCACAGGTGCGCTCGTGGCCGCGACCCGAGGACCGGCGGAGGCACAGACCCTGTACCGGCAGGCCCTCCGCCTGGCACGTGAGGCGTACAGTCCTCTCGATGAGGCGAGAGCCCTCGAAGGTACCGCCCGCTGCGCGGAGCGCATGGGTGACCGCCCAACCGCCCTGGCCGACCTCCGGCGGGCCACGGCAATCTACCGGCGTACGGGTGCCGCCGAGGGAGCGGCAGCGGCGGCGTACCTGGCTGCCCTGGAAGGCGACGGGCCGCCCGGCGGACCTGACACAGCGAACGTCGCACAACACCACACCGCCCCACCTCCGCCCACGCCCACGCCCTGACACAGTGAGCGGGCTATCGGTACTCTCCCTGCCGACGCAGTTCGGAGGATGTCTTCGCCAAGGAGCGATCCACGAGGCCCTGTTCCCGTGCTCCTGCACCCCGGCTCAGGCTGGGGCCAGTCCGGCGAAGTGGCCGAACGACTGGGGCTGGTCGGTCAGATGCCGTGGCTGCAGTGGACGGCCGCGCCCGACCATGAGGTGAACTGGAAGCAGGAACGGGCGAGATAGCCGGGGCCGTCGTAGTAGGCGTCGGTCTCCGCGGAAGAGTTGCCGCTCAGGCTGTGGACGCCGGAGACCGTGTACCACGAGGCCCCTCCGTCGGTGGAGCGCTCCAACCAACCGTTCATGGTGTAGCCGGAATTGGTGTCGCCGAAGTAACCGGTCACGTAGGTGGTCGAGGTCTTGCTGTACACCGGCGTCCTGGTGGTGTCCGACCACCAGGCCTCGGCTTCCGCGTACCCCGCTGCGGTGGTCTGGGTGACCTTCGAGAAGTTCTCCCCGTCGACCACCGTGTCCGCGTGGGCCGCGGTGCCGGTACCCAGCAGCAGACAGGCGGCGGTGGCCGCGGTGATGGTTGCTTTGGAGATCCTGTTCATGGCTTCATTCCTTTCGGCCGATCCCGGAAATCGGGCCGGTCCAGCTCTGGTGTGCGGCCTGTCCCGCGCCGCTCAGACTTCCGGACACGGATAACAGATCACTCACAAACCCCTCACCCGACGACGAGGACGCCACCCACCAGGCTTCCAAGGACCCCGCGGAAGGCCCCCGCCCCACCTCTGTCGACGCCCTGACACGGTGAGCGGGCTGTTAGCGGCGTGTTACCGGCTTCTGGAACCGTCGGCGGCGCGGGACAAGCCGCGCCGGAGCCACGGCCCAGCCGGACTCCGGGACCGAGGAAGGAAGCGAACCCATGAAGAAGATCTTCAAGGCGGCGATGACGGTGGCCGCCGCCGGCGGCCTCATGCTGGGCACCAGCGCGTCGGCCCACGCGGACGGGGTGATCACGGGCGAGAACTACTCGCTCTTCACGCAGTCCACCGCATCGGGCTTCGCCGAAGGCGAGGCATGGTGGACGGACTCCAGCGGGACATCGGTGTACGCCAAGACCTCGACGACCTACGCCAGCGGCTTCTTCGCGAACGTCGGCACCGGCTACACCCTCAACGCCTGGCTGGAGCGCTCCACCGACGGCGGCGCCACCTGGCACACGGTTTCCGGGGTCCACAGCCTGAACAGCGGCGGCAACGTGCAGACCTACCCCTACTACGACGGTCCCGGCTACCTCGCCCGCGCCTGCTTCCAGTTCACCTCGTGGTCCGGCGCGGCCGTCCACTGCAGCGCGGGCATCTGACCAGTGCCCATCCGGACCTACCGCCGAAACGACATCTCCGTCCGACACACCACCAGTACAAGGAATGAGGCAGTCGTGGCTCGATGGAATTCATTCTGGAAGACCGCACTCACGCTCGCGGCAGCAGGTGCCCTCGCCCTGGGGGTCCAGGCCGACGCTCAGGCAAGCACCGGAACGGATCAGGTCAGGGGAGACACGTGGAGCTACAACTGCGAGTTCCAGCTCCTGGCCACCTGGGACGGGCTCGGCGACGACTACGCCGCGGCTAAGATCATCAACTGGGGTTACGACGCCCCCGGAGAAGACTGCCAGGGCTGGCTGCAGAGGTACCACAACGGCTCATGGACCACGGTGTCCGGAATCCACGATGTGGTGAACACGGCTTCCGGCGGAACGTACTCCCAGCAGACCTACAACTACTGGGACGGATCCGGATACCTCGCCCGCGCCTGTGGACAGCTCATCAACAATTCAGGGGTCGCACAGGGAGTCGTCTGCACCGCTTCGTGGTGATGAACCCGTCACCACCGAACTCCGTACTGAGGTGATGCGCAAACTCGTCACCCCATGGTTGAACTCACTGCCGACGTTCCGGAGCCAATTGCGCCGGAGCCCAGGCCAGATCTCTAGGTGCCACAGCATTCACGTCAGGCGTGCGCATAGTCTTCCGGACATGGGAGATGTGTTTGCGGGCGTCCGTCTGCTCGGCCCGCCGGCGGCCGATGGCGAGTACATCGCGTTGAGTGAGCACGAGACCGTGCACCTGCACGAGTACACCCGGATCTACGCCGTCCCCGGTCTCTATGAGCATGTCGTCCAGGAGCTGCTGCGGTGCCGATCGCCGCAGGTCGCGGCAGAGGGCTTTCTGCGCGTGGTCTCGGGCCTCGGGCTGGATCCGGGCTCGATGACGGTGCTCGATGTCGGCGCCGGCACGGGAGCGGTCGGCGGACTTCTGCGTCGCGGCGGCGTGGCCGGGGTGGTCGGCGTTGACTCGCTGCCGGATGCGCGCGTGGCTTGTCGGCGCGACCGGCCAGGCGTCTACGCCGACTATGTGGTCGGCAACTTCTCCCACGACGGCGCGCTCCATGAGGAACTACGCCCGTACGGGCTCGGTGGGTTGGTGTCAGCCGGAGCGTTCGGCGGCACGCACGCCACACCACGGGCCCTCAGGAACGCACTCGCGGTCCTGCCCTCCGGTGCCCCGGTGGCCTTCACGATCGACGAGCGGTGGATGGACGAGTCGGACCCGGACGGCTTCGGCGCCACCGTCCATCGGTTGGTGGCCGACGGAGACTTCGCAGTCCTGGAACGAACGCGCTTCCAGCACCGGGTCACGACGACCGGCGAGCCCATCTTCTACCAGCTCGTCACGGGCCGGACCGGCTGAGCCGACTTCCTGCCGCTCAGGCGCCGAGCATCATCGAGCCGCCGCCGACCGCCAGCAGCTGGCCGGTCACGAAGTGGGAGCCCGGGCCGGCCAGGAAGACGAGTACCGGGCCGAGGTCGCGTACCGGGTCGCCGAGCTCCTCGGCGCCGAAGGAGCCGGCGATCGGACGGGTCTGGGACGTGCTCTTCCTGATCATCGCAGCGGCCTCCGGTCCCAGGAACTCGCGGAAGCGCTCGGCACCGGGGGTCTCGACCGCCGGTGCCACCGCGTTCACCGTTATCCCGTACCGGCCCCAGGCCTTGGCGGCCGACCTGGTCCAGGCGTGGACCGCTCCCTTGGCCAGGGCGTAGCTCGACGACCAGGTGATGCCGGTGACGGCCTCGCCCGACCCGAGGTTGATGATCCGGCCGCCCTGGCCGGCGTCGCGCATCACCCGGTAGGCGGCCTGGTTGATGAACACCGTCGCCTTGACGTTGGTGTCCAGCATGAAGTCGAGGTTCTCCTCGGTGATCTCACCCGCCGGGCCCGGGCCCCAGGTTCCGGCCGCGTGCAGCACGACGTCGAGCCCGCCCAGCGCCTCGGCGGCCGCAGCGACGGCCTTGTCGGCCTGTTCGGGGCTGCGCAGGTCGCACTGCAGCCAGGTCGCCTCCGTATCGAGCGAGTCGGGCGGCGGCGAGTTGCGATAGGTTGCCGCGACGGTGGCTCCCGCTTCGGCGAAGACCCTCACTGCGGCCGCGCCGATCCCGCCGGCGGCACCTGTGACGAGGATCCGTCGGCCCTGCAGTTGACTGTCCATCGGTCAGTTCTCCTCATAGGTACGTGAGATGAGCCCGCGCGCAGCCGAGGTCGGCGGCCAGACAGACGAAGTCGACCGGTGGCAGGCCGGAGACGCTGAGACATTCGATTCCCAGTCTGTCCATGAGCACCATTCGCTGTCCCTTCGGGCTGGGTCGGCCATGGTGTAGCGGGCTACACCATGGGTTGGGGAGGGCGGCCCCTCGTGGCGGCGAGCGGGCGACGGGATCGTGGCCGGCCTCGTCGCGAGCACCGCCTCCGGCGCCGTCCTCGACGGCAGGGAGAAGAGCATCGCCACCTACGCCGGTATCGCGGTCTCGATGCTGGCGGGCTCCCGCATCGCCAGGAAGCCGAGGATCAAGGCGTTCCTGTCGAAGCCGCCGGTGCTCTGGTTCCTGTTCCTGTTCAACGGCGGCGTGACCGCGGTCTGCTACTTCACCATGGACGGCGTGAAGGGCATCGCGACCGCAGCCGGCATGGGCCTGGTGTCGCTCGGCGCGGCCGGCGGCCTGGTCGCGGGCCGTCGGAAGCCGACCGGAGCCGTGGAGCGGGTCCGGGCCTGAACCGATCGGCATTACCGGCCCGCGTGGGCCGCAGCGAACGCGCGCAGTTCGCGGGCCACGTCGGGACCGCTCGGGGTGTAGATGGCCTCGCGGAGGCCGATTCCGGCGAGCCGGGTGAGACCGCGGCCGATGCGGGTCTCGTCGCCGACCATGGTCCTGACGTCGATGTGTTCGAGCAGTCGGCGGTCGCGGTCGGGGAGGTGGGTGACGTGGCCCTCGAAGGTCAGCAGGTGGCGTTCGTCTTCCGGGGCCAGCGCTTCGAGTGCCTCCCGCCAGTCCCGGCCGCCGGGCAGGGCGTCGACCGACTCGGCGCCGCTCTTGGCGTAGGCGTTGTGCCAGTCGCCGACCCGCCAGGGTCCGACGGCCTCCCGGGCCCGGTCCGACCCGGGGTCCTCGCCGGGGTCGAGCACTGTTCCGGAGACGAGCATCGCGGCCGGGAGCGTGGGGTGCGGCGGCCCGATGATGCCGTCCGCCACCTCGGTGGCCAGTGCGGCGCCCCGGGGGCCGAAGACGCTGAGCCAGAGCGGCACCTCGATCGGCCGTGGCTCGGCCAGGCCGTCCGCGTGCAGCATGCGGACCGGCCTGCCGTCCACGACCGTGGTCTTCCCCGCGAGCAGTTGACGGAGGGCGGTGACGTAGTCGGCCAGAGCCTGCAGTGTCATGGGGCGCTGTCCGACGGCCAGGCGCGCGGTGAAGCCGGTGCCGAAGCACGGCCGGAAGCGGCCGTCGGAGATCCGGGCGATCGTGGCGATCCCGGAGGCCATGGCCAGGACCGAGCGCTGGTCGGGGACGAGGACGGCCGTGCCCAGCCCGATGCGGGTGGTCCGCTGCGCGGCGAGGGCGAGATGGACGAACGGGTCCTCCCACAGCGGCGCCGAGTCGAAAATCCACACCCGGGCGTAACCGAGTTCCTCGGCCAGTTCGGCCAGGTCGGTGAAGGCCGGGCCCGGGGGCAGGCCGCAGGAGAGCTCCAGGTCAGCCACGCCGGGCCGGCCGTGGCGGCATCTCGAAGCCGGTGACGATCACCGCGTTGGTCTCGGCCGCGGCCTGCCGCAGCGGCTTGGCCTTCTCGTACTCGGGCGACTCGTACCAGGCGCGGGCCGCCTCCACCGAGTCGAACTCGAGGACGACCGTCCGGTCGCCGTGCCAGCTGCCTTCGAGGAGCTGGGGCTGTCCGTCGGCGGCCAGGACGGACGCGCCGCCGCTGACCATCGACGGTCCGGCGGCCCGGGCGTAGGCGTCGATGCCGGCCTGGTCCCTGACGGCCTCGGTCAGGATGACGTAACCCTTGGGCATGGATCTCCTAGGACGTGGTGTCAGATCGCGGTGATGGCGTGCTCGGGGCAGGTGGTGACGGCGGTGCGGACCGCCGCCTCGTACTCGACCGGGACCTCGGACGGCTCCACCACGGCGTAGCCGTCGTCGGAGAGCTCGAACACCTCGGGGCAGATCGTCCAGCAGACCCCGTGGCCCCGGCATCGGTCCTCGTCGACGGTGACCTTCATCGGGCGGTCTCCTCGGCGGGCGTGAACTCAAGGTTCAGGTGGGTGAGGCCGCGGAGGATGAAGGTCGGGATGTACCGGTAGCGGCGGGCGTCGGCCGGGCCGTGTACGCGCTCCGCGATCCGGATGTCGGCGGTGCGGTCGAGCAGCCGCTCGATGCCCACCCGGCCCTCGGCCCGGGCCAGGGGCGCGCCGGGGCAGGCGTGGATTCCGCGCCCGAACGCGAGGTGCTGACGGGCGTTCGGACGCGCGGCGTCGAAGGTACCCGGGTCCTCGAAGCGGCGCGGGTCGCGGTTGGCGGCTCCGTTCACCACCATCAGGGTGGTGCCGGCCGGGACGTCGACCCCGCCCACGGTGGTCGGCACCCGTGCCAGCCGGAAGTCGCCCTTGATCGGGCTCTCCATCCGCAGGGTCTCCTCGACGAAGTTGGGGATGCGGCTGCGGTCACTGCGCAGCAGCCGCTGCAGGTCGGGGTTCTCGGCGATCATCCTGAACGCGGAGCTGAGCAGTCGGACGGTGGTCTCCTGGCCGGCCGAGAAGATATTGGCGGCGACCCGGACCACGTCCACGACCTCGGGCGTCGAGCCGTCGGGGAAGGTCGCGGTGGCCAGGCCGGTGAGTACGTCGTCGCGCGGCTCGCGGCGGCGGTCCTCGATGTAGGCCGCGAACCTCGCGTACAGGTACTCCATCGGGGAGTGAGCCAGCTCCTCCGAGCCGGTGCTCCCGATGCCGCCGCCCTCCGGCGGCCGGTGCTGGAGCTGCTCCAGGAACTCGCCCTGGTCCTCCTCGGGCACGCCGAGCAGGTCGGCGATGACGAGCAGGGTGAAGGGGCCCGCGAAGCCGCTGATGAACTCGCCCCCGCCGTCGGCGAGGAAGGTGTCCAGCACGCGGTCGGCGAGCCGCCCCATGGCCTCCTCGTTCTCCTTGAGGCGCTTGGGGGTGATCAGGCGCATCAGCAGCGCGCGGTGGTCGGTGTGAGTGGGCGGGTCCATCGTGGGGAGCTGGTCGCTCATGGGGAGTTCGTCGCGGTGCTGCTCGATCAGCTCGGTCAGGTCGTCGCCCACGAGCGGGACCGGAAATCCGGGAAAGGGACCGGTCACTGCGATGCAGGAGGAGAATGTCCTGGCGTCGTGGAACACCTCGACGGCCTCGTCGTAGCCGGTCACCATCAGCACGTCGTGATGGGGTTCGCGCCGCACGGGGCACTGCTCGCGCAGGGCGTCCAGATAGGGGTACGGGTCCGCGACGAGCGCGTCGTCCCGGAAGTAGTCCATCGCCTCGAAGTCGTTCACCGTAAGCACCTCTCCGTCACTGCCACTCCGGAGTCTGTGAGAAGTTTATTCTCATATTCGAGGATCACATTTTCACGGCGCGGCTGTGACGTCAACGGTCAGGCGTCGGACCCGGGAGGCTATAGCTTTAATCTTTACAAGGATAGTGATATCAAGGATGCCATGAGCAGCGTTGCCCTTCCCAGCTCGATCGCGCAGGTGCTGGACGCCCAACTCGCGCTGCGCCCAGGCGCGGAGGCGGTCGAGGCAGTCTCCGGCGTCTGGTCCTACGCCGAGCTCGACGAGCAGGCGTGCAGGGCGGCCGGAGCGCTGTGGTCACTCGGCTTGCGCCCGGGCGACCGGGTCGCCGCCTGTCTGCCCAACGACCTGGACATCGTCGCCGCCTTCCACGGCGCGCAGCGGATCGGGGCGGTCTGGGTCGGGATCGGCGAGGCGCTCTCGGCCACTGAGCAGCAGGAGTTGCACGACCTCTGCGACCCCACGGTGGTGCTGGCCGGCCCCCGCTACCAGTTGGGGACGCCGGGCCGGGTCGACCTCGATCAGTGGGTCGAGCTGACGTCACATCACCAACAGGCCCCCCGCATCGAGTTGAACCTCGACGCCCCGGCCGGGATCGCCTTTACCAGCGGGACGTCGGGACGCCCCAAGGCGATCGTGCACAGCCAGCGCAACCTGCTGCTGCCGGGCGCGGTGCTGGTCGCCTCCCGGGGCTGGGGGCCCGGGTTGCGCAAGGGCGACAGCTTCCCCTTGACGATCCTCAACCTGATGGTGCTGTCCACCCTGCTCACCGCACAGGCCGGCGGCTGCTCGGTGGTGATGGACCGGCGCGATGTCGAAGGGGTCGCCGAGTGGATCTCCTCGCGGCGGGTCACAGTGTGGAACGGCGCGCCCGCACAGCTCTACGATCTGGCCGGGCGACCGGAGTTCGAACTCGGCTCGCTGCGGGAGGTGTGGAGCGGCGGCAGCGACACCTCGGACTCGCTGCGCCAGGCGTTCGCGGCCGCGCACGGCCTGGTGCCCCGGGTCACCTATGGTCTGACCGAGGCGCCGACGGTGGTGTCCATCGACCCGCCGGGTGACGCATGGCGTCCGGGCACCAGCGGGCGGGTGCTGCCGCACTACGACGTCGCGGCCTACGATGACAAGGGATGCCGCCTCCCGGCCGGGGAGTTGGGCGAGCTGCGGCTGAGCGGGACCGGCACCGGTCCGTGGGCGGACAGCTGGCGGCCGATGCTCGGCTACTGGGAGGACGGCGGCGTCCGGTCGCCGGAGCCGGGACCGGTCCCCACCGGCGACATCGGCACCGTCGACGAGAACGGGTGGCTGACCGTACTGGACCGCAAGAAGCTGGTCATCATCCGGGGCGGGGCCAATGTCTATCCGCTGGAGGTGGAGCGGGTCATCGCGACGCACCCGGACGTCGCCGTGGTCGCCGTCTATGCGGTGCCCGACGCGCGGCTCGGGCAGCGGGTGGGTGCCGTGGTCCAGAGCGCCGGCCCGCTGCTGGACCTGGATGCGCTGGCCGACCTCTGCCGGCGCGAGCTCGCGCCCTACAAGGTCCCGGAGGTCTGGTCCCAGGTCGACGCCCTGCCGGTGAACGCCATGGGCAAAGTGCAACGCACCCGGCTTCCCGAGCTGCTCGCCGGGATCGGGGGCTGAGGGGGTCACGGATTATCACTGCTAACCTTGTAATCATGGAACGAACAGGGTCCGAGCACGTCAAAATCGGGCAGATGCGGATGGCGGAGCAGGTCGCCGCGGCGCTGCGCGACCGGATCCTGGCAGGCGGCATCACCGACGGCTCGACGCTCCCCAAACAGGAGGAGCTGGTCGCCGAGTTCGGCGTCAGCCACCCCTCGGTGCGCGAAGCGCTGCGGATCCTGGAGACCGAGGGCTTCATCACCGTGCTGCGCGGCAACCGCGGCGGCGCCACCGTGCACGCGCCGGACATCGGGACGGCCGGCTACGCGCTCGGCCTGACGCTCCAGGCGATGCAGGTCGGCGTTCCGGACCTGGGCGCCGCGCTCGCCACCCTGGAACCGCTGTGCGCGGCCCACTGCGCGCAGCGGTCGGACCGCGACCGCAAGCGCGTCCTGGTGCCGCGGCTGCGGGAGCTGCTGGCCGAGAGCGAGAGCTGCATCGACGACGGTGCGGCGTTCACCCGCTCCTCGCGCGAATTCCACGACACCGTCGTCGGGTTCGACCCCAATGTCACCCTGCGCGTCGTGGTGAAGAGCCTCACCTCGCTCTGGTCGGTCCAGGAGGAGGCCTGGGCGGACGCCCAGGTGTCGCGCGGCTCCTATCCCTCGCGCGCCGACCGCGCCGTCGCCCAGCGGGCGCACGAGCGCTTGGTCGAGAGCGTCGAGCAGGGTGACGCCGACGAAGCCGCGCGGATCGCGGGGGAGCATCTGACGGCGACCCAGCGCTGGGTGTGCCGCAGCCTCAAGGACCGGGTGATCGACGCCGCGTCCTCCAGGAGCCGGATGCGCTTCCGCCGCGGCTGACCTGGCGGACGGCGAAACAGGAATCCCCAAGAACTCGGAGAGGCCCACGTGTCGGACCCGGATGCGGCAGTACGGATGTTCGGCCTGGAGGGACGGGTCGCGATCGTGACCGGCGCCTCCTCAGGACTGGGGGCTTCGGTGGCCCGCACCTTGGCCGCGTTCGGCGCCCGGGTGGCCGTGGTGGCGCGCCGTCAGGACCGGCTGGAGGAACTGGCCAAGGAGATCGGCGGCCTCGCCGTGGCCTGCGACCTGTCGGATTCCGACCGGATCGGCTCGGTCGTCCCGGCCGTGGTCGAGGGCCTGGGGCCGCCGGAGATCCTGGTCAACGCGGCCGGGAACATGTTCAACAGCGAGCGGGCCGAGAACGAGCCGCTGGACGGGGTCCGCCGGACCCTGGACCTCAACCTGGTGGCCCCGCTGCTGCTGGCGCAGGCCGTCTTCCCGCACATGTGCGCCGTCGGCCGGGGCAGCATCGTCCAGGTCTCCTCCATCAGCGGCCGGGTCGGCATCCCCGGCATCCCGCAGGCGTCCTACGCGGCGAGCAAGGCTGGACTGTCCGGGCTGACCGCTGAGCTGGCGGTGCAGTGGGCGCGGTACTCGATCCGGGTGAACACGGTGGCCCCGGGCTTCTTCCGCAGCGAGATCACCGGCCCGCTCTACGAGAGCGAGCGCGCAGCCGAGTACCTGCGCCGCAACACCCCGCTGCCGCGGGAGGGCACCCCCGACGACATCGTCGGCGCGGTGCTCTGGCTGGTGGGCGACGCCGGGAGCTATGTCACCGGGCAGACGGTGGTCGTCGACGGCGGCTGGACGGCTCGCTGACGGTAAGTCAGCACTACAGCCGGCACCAGTCCTTGAGCACCGCCTCCGTGTCCGCCCCCGGCACGCCCGGGGCCTGGGGCCGCGCGCTGGGGGTGCGGGAGAAGCGCGGGGCCGGTGCGGCCTGGAGCACGCCGTCGACCTCGGCCAGGGTGGATCGCGCCACCAGGTGCGGATGCGCGCCCGCCTCCGCGAAGGTGAGCACGGGAGTGACACAGGCATCGGTCCCGGCGAACCGCGCGGCCCACTCGTCCCGGGTACGGGAGCCGAACAGCTCGGTGAAGCGGGCCCGCAGCACCGGCCAGCCCTCACGGTCGTCCTGGGCGGGCAGCGCGGCCGGATCCAGCCCCAGTCCGTCCAGCAGGGCCGCGAAGAACTGCGGCTCCAGTGCGCCGACGGCGACATAGCGGCCGTCCGCGCAGGTGTAGGTGTCGTAGAACGGGGCCGCTCCGTCCAGGAGGTTGGAGGCGCGCTGGTCCGACCAGGCGCCCATGCCGCGCAGGGCCAGCGTCATCTGGCCCAGCAGGGCGGTCCCGTCGACCATGGCGGCGTCGACGACCTGCCCGGCTCCTGAGCGTGACCGTTCCCAGAGCGCGGCCAGGACGCCGACGACCAGCAGCATCGATCCGCCGCCGAAGTCGCCCACCAGATTGAGCGGGGGAGCCGGCGGACGGTCGGCCCGGCCCAGCGCGTGGAGCACGCCGGTCAGGCCGATGTAGTTGAGGTCGTGCCCGGGAGCCTGCGCCAGCGGACCGGTCTGCCCCCAGCCGGTGATCCGGCCGTAGACCAGCCGGGGATTGCGCTGCAGGCACTCCTCCGGGCCGACCCCGAGCCGCTCGGCGACCCCCGGCCGCAGACCCTCGACCAGCACGTCCGCCCTGGCCGCCAACTCCCGTACCAGGGCCAGGGCTTCGGGCTGCTTGAGGTCGGCGACGACCGAGCGGCGGCCGCGCAGCACGATGTCGGTGGCGCCGTCCGGGCCGAGCCGCAGGGCCCGCCCGGACGGCCGCTCGACCCGCACCACGTCGGCGCCGAGGTCGGCCAGCACCATGGCGGCGTGCGGAGCGGGTCCCAGCCCCGCGAGCTCCAGGACACGCAGGCCGGTGAGGGGACCGGCGTGTCCGTCGCTCACGGCGCCGGGACCTCGACGACGGTGGCCGAGCCCATGCCGCCGCCCGCGCACATCGCCGCCACGCCCACCCCGCCGCCGCGGCGGCGCAGTTCGTGCACCAGGGTGACCAGCATCCGCGCGCCGGTGGCGGCGATCGGGTGGCCCAGCGAGCAGCCGCTGCCGTTGACGTTCACCAGCTCCGGGTCGATGTCGAGCAGCCGGCAGGCGGCGACCGGCACCACCGCGAAGGCCTCGTTGATCTCGAACAGGTCCACGTCGGAAACCGACAGACCGGCTCGGGCCAGCGCCTTCTTGATCGCCGGTACCGAGGCCAGACCCGTCTCGGCGGGGTCCACGCCGACCGAGGCCCAGGCCCGGACGGTGGCCAGGGCCGGCAGTCCCAGCCGGTCGCTGGCGACCACCAGCGCGGCTGCGCCGTCGTTGACCCCGGCGGCGTTGCCGGCGGTGATGCTGAAGCCCTCGATCTCCGGGTGCAGCGGCTTCAGCGCGGCCAGCTTCTCGGCGCTGGTCTGCCGGCGCGGGTGCTCGTCGACCGAGAACAGCCCGTGCACGGTCTCGATCGGGACGATCTCCTCCTTGAAGTGGCCCGCGTCGATGGAGCGCACGGCGTTGCGGTGCGAGCGCAGCGCCCAGGCGTCCATCTCGGCACGGGTGATCCCGGCCCGGACGGCGGCGTTCCAGCCCACGGTGATCGACATGTCGAGATTGGGGGCGTCGGGACGGTCGGGGTGGGTCGGCGGGTTCCAGTCGACCAGTTCCCCGTCGACCTTGATCCGGGACCGGGGCCCGGTGGAGGAGGAGTTCACCCCGCCGGCGATGACCAGCTGGTCCATGCCGGCCCGGATGCTCGCGGCCGCGCTCTGGACCGAGGCCAGGCTCGCCGCGCAGTGCCGGTTGTGGGCCAGTCCGGGGACGGCGGTCAGCCCGGCGGTGATCGCGGCGTGCCGGGCGATGACCCCGCCGCCGTAGAGGCCCTCGGCCAGGATCACGTCGTCGATCAGGGCCGGGTCCAGCCCCTCGGCCGCGGCGCTGACGATGTGGTGGCCCAGGTCGAAGGCGTTGGTGTCGCGCAGGGTCCCCTTGAAGGAGGTGCCGACGGGGGTGCGCAGGGCGGACACGAGGACTGCTTCAGGCATGGGTGGTCTCCAGTTCGGCCAGTAGGGTGCGGCGCAGCAGCTTTCCGGTGTCGGTCTTCGGCAGTTCGGTGCGGAACACGACGGCGTCGGGCGTCTTGGAGGACCGCAGCCGGTCCCTGACCCACTGTCGGATCTCCTCCGCGTCCCCGGCGCCGACCAGGACGGCGACGATCCGCTGCCCCCACTCGGGGTCCGACACTCCGAGCACCGCGGCCTCGGTGATCCCGGGGAAGGAGAGCAGGACGTCCTCGATCTCGGCGGGGGCGATGTTCTCGCCACCGCGGATGATGGTGTCGTCGGCGCGCCCCTCGATGAAGAGGTAGCCGTCAGCGTCCAGCCGGCCGCGGTCCCGGGTGGCGAACCAGCCCTCCGGGTCCAGGGCGCTGCGTCCGCCGTACTCGCCGGAGATCTGGTCGCCGCGGACGAACACCAGCCCGGTGGTCCCGTCCTCGACCGGCTTGTCGTCCTCGGTGCGGATCTGGATCTCGATGCCGGGCAGGGCCCGGCCAACCGACCCGAGCCGGTCCCGAACGGCGGGGTCGTCGGAGGCCAGCGCCTCGCGGTGGTCCTCGGGGCCCAGTACCGCGATCGAGGAGGCGGTCTCGGTCAGCCCGTAGGCATTGGCGAAGCCGGTGCCCGGGAACTTGCGCAGGGCCAGTTCCACGACCGGCCGCGGGGCCCGCGAGCCGCCGTAGGCGAGGCTGCGCAGGGTGGGCGTCTCGGCGTCGTCGCCGGTGACCTGGGCGACGATGCGAGCCAGCATCGTGGGCACCACCATCGCGTGGCTGACCCGCTCCCGGCGGACGGTCCGCAGCCACTGCTCCGCGTCGAAGGCGTCGAGGTAGACCACGCGGCGGCCGGAGTAGAGGTTGGTCAGCAGGTTCATCAGCCCGGCCACGTGGTAGGGCGGCACCGCGACCAGCGCGGCGTCGTCCTCCGCGGAGGACTGGAACTCCTGGGTGTTCAGCACATAGGCGAGCAGGTGCCGGTGGCGCAGCACGGCGGCCTTGGGCGCGGCGGTCGTCCCGCTGGTGTAGAGCAGGACGGCAACGGCATCCTCTTTCTGGGGAGCCGGGTCCAGGGGGTCCGCCGACGCCGGCTCGGGGGCGTCGAGCAGGGCGTCCAGATCCGCGGGACGGAGCACCAGGGCGCCGGGGTGGCGGGCCAGCAGGCCGGTCAACTGCTCGTCGCCGAGCCGGTAGTTGAGCGGGACGAAGGGGACACCGGCCACGGCCGCGCCGAACAGGGCGACCGGGTAGGTGGCGTGGTTGGCACCCAGGTACAGCACGGCTCTGTAGTGCCGGAATCGGTGGGCGGCTGCATGGGCGAGCCGCAGCAGTTCCCCGGCGGTCAGTGAACGGCCGCCTGCCGTCACCGCCGTCCGATCGCCTGCCGAAGCCGCCATCTCAAGGACCATGGTGATATTCATGAGAATGCTATTCTCCTACCTCAAGAGTACTGTTCGCAAGAGAGGGAAGCCTTCATGCAGATCAGTGGGAGTTCCGCGGTCGTGGTCGGCGGCGCGGGAGGCTTGGGCGAAGCCACCGTCCGTCGCCTGCACGCGGCTGGGGCGAAGGTGGTCGTCGCCGACCTCGCCGACGAGAAGGGCAAGGTGCTGGAGCAGGAGCTGGGGATCCGCTACGTGCGGACCGACGCCACCTCCGAGAGCGACGTCAGGGCGGCGATGGAGGAGGCGGCGGCGCAGGGGCCGCTGCGGATCTCGGTGGACGCCCACGGCGGTCCCGCCAGCGGCGGGCGGCTGATCGGCAAGACCGGCGAACCGCTGGACCTGGCGGGCTTCCGGACCACGATCGAGGTCTACCTCACCGGAGTCTTCAATGTGCTGCGGCTGGCCGCGGCCGCCATCGCCAAGCAGGAGCCGGCCGAGGGCGGCGACCGCGGCGTCATCGTCAACACCGCCTCGATCGCGGCCTACGAGGGCCAGATCGGCCAACTGCCCTACGCCGCAGCCAAGGGCGGGGTGGTGAGCATGACCCTGGTCGCCGCCCGCGACCTCTCGCCGCTCGGCATCCGGGTGGTCACCATCGCCCCGGGCACCTTCCTGACCCCGGCCTACGGGAAGGCCGGCGACCAGCTGGAGGCCTACTGGGGTCCCCAGGTCCCGCACCCCAAGCGGATGGGCCAGTCGCCCGAGTACGCGGCCCTGGTCCAGCACATCTGCGAGAACGGCTACCTCAACGGCGAGGTCATCCGCCTCGACGGCGGCCTCAGGTTCCCGCCGAAGTGAGCGGCCCGCTGGAGGGGAAGCCGCTGGCTGGAAAAGTGGCGTTCGTCGCCGGTGCCAGCCGGGGCATCGGCCGGACGGTCGCGCTGGCCCTCGCGGAGGCGGGGGCCTCGGTCGCCGTCGCGGCCCGCTCCGAGCAGGAGGGACGGGTGCCCGGCACGATCCATGCGGTCGCGGAACGGATCACGGACGCGGGCGGCCGCGCCCTGGCGGTCCCCTGCGACGTCACCGCCGAGGACTCGGTGGAGGCGGCCGTGGCCGCGACGGTCAAGCAGTTCGGCGGGATCGACATCCTGATCGCCAACGCCGGGGTGCTCTGGCTCGGCCCGGTGGAGACCACGCCGCTGAAGCGCTGGCAGCTCTGCCTGGACGTCAACCTGACCGGGGTGTTCCTGGTGACCAGGGCCGTGATCCCGCACCTCAGGGCAGGCGGCGGCGGCTCGCTGGTGGCGGTGACGACCGGCGGGGTCGGTATGACCGACCGGGGCGCCAACGCCTACTGGGTCTCCAAGGCCGCCGTCGAGCGCCTCTACCTGGGGCTGGCGGCCGACCTGAAGCCCGACAACATCGCGGTCAACTGCCTGGCTCCGTCCCGGGTGGTGCTCACCGAGGGCTGGGCCGCGAGCGGCGGCGGCCGGGAGATCCCGCCGGAGGCGGTGGAACCCCCGGAGGCGATGGCCAGGGCCGCCGTGCTGCTGGCCGGGCAGGACGCCGCGGGCATCACCGGGACCGTCCAACGCTCGGAGTCGATCGGCTGAGTCGATCGGCCGAGGCAGTCAGAAGGGGTCCTGACCAACAGTCAGGACCCCTTCACCAGACCCGGCTTCACGCTCCGGCGAGCGCCCGGCGGGGCCGGTCCTTGTCCACCTCGGGCAGGGTCTCGATGACGCTGCGCAGGTGGGTGCGCATGGCGGCCTCGGCGGCCTCGGCGTCCGCCGAGCACACGGCCTCGATGACGGCCAGGTGCTGGGGCAGCGAGACGGTGGGCCGTCCCGGGTGCATGGCCAGCTTGAACTGGTGCCGGACGTTCTGCCCGTGCAGCCGCTCCAGGACGGCGCAGGCGGTGGTCTGGCCGCTGACGGCCAGGATGCGGGCGTGCAGCCGGCGGTTGAGGTCGGAGTACCCGAACACGTCGCCGGAGGCCACGGCCTCCTGCATGCCGGCGCCGATCTCCCGCAGCTCAGTGCGGTCGTCCTCGGTGACGCGTTCGGCCGCCTTGGCCGCGCACAGGCCCTCCAGCACCATCCGGACCTCGGTGATCTCGATGGCCTCGGCCAGCGAGACGGCGCGGACCCGGGCGCCGCGGTTCTGGATCCGCTCGACCAGGCCCTCGGTGGCCAGCTGGGCCAGCGCGTTCCTGACCGCGGCCCGGCTGGCGCCGAACTGCTGGGACAGCTCGGCCTCCACCAGCCGCTGGTTGGGGGCGAACTCCCCGCTGGTGATGGCCTCCCGGATGGTGTCGGCCACCGTCGGCCCCACGACTCCCACGGCTCCCACAGTTCCTGCCGCGTCAGCGCGCGTAGCCATGCCCACTCCCCAGATTGGCGACAATAATGTTTCTCTCATGCTAGCCGGTGTCATCCGACCGATGGCGGCTCCACCGGCGGGGTGCCGTGGGTGTGGAAGGACTCGATCGTCTTCAGCCCCCAGGCCTGGCCCTTGGCGCGTTCGGCCTCGGTCCAGGTGATGGTCTTCCAGTCCGGCGCCAGCACCAGCCGGGTCAGCGGGTTGCACAGCTCGATCCGGTTGCCGCCGGGCTCGTAGACGTAGAGGAAGAACGTCTGCTGGATGGCGTGCTTGTGCGGGCCGGTCTCGATGTGGACGCCGTTCTCCAGGAAGATGTCGGCGGCGCGGAGGATGTCCTCGCGGGTGTCGGTGGCGAAGGCGATGTGGTGCAGCCGGCCCCGGCTGCCGGTCCAGTCCCGGGTGTAGACCAGGTCGTAGGACTTGTTGGTGAAGGTCAGCCAGCGCCCGCCGATGTTCCCGTTGTCGAGCAGGATCTCCTCGGTGGTGTGGGCGCCCAGCACGTCCCGGACGAACTCGGAGGAGGACTCGACCTCGGCGGCCAGGTAGTTGATGTGGTCCAGACGGCGCACCCCGACCCCGCGGCCCGGGTAGGCCTGGGGCTGGTTCTTCAGCGCGGGGGCGAACTCCGGCGGCGCCTGGTACCACTCGCTCTCCCAGTAGAGCTCGAACTCGTGGCCGTCCGGGTCGCGGAAGAGGTAGGTCGGGCCGAGGCCGGGGTCGCCGTCCTGCCAGCCGATGCCCAGGCCCGCCTCGTCGACGGCCTTCACCCGGCGCTCCAGGGCCTCCTGGCTGCCGGCCCGCAGTCCGGTGCGGCGGATGCCCGAGGTGTGATGGTCCGTCAGTTTCAGTGAGTGGTGCTCGTAGTCGTCCCAGGTGCGCAGGTAGACCGAGTCGCCGTCGGAGCCGTTCTCGGTCAGGCCCATGATCCGGGTGAAGAAGTCCAGGCTCTTCTCCGGCTCGGGCGTGAGCAGTTCGACATGGGCCAGGTGGGCGATCTCATGCTTGGGTGCCATGGTGGAGGCCTTCTTACTGGGCTGGGTTCAGGGGCGCGGGCGGGGGAAGACGGTGCCGTCGAACAGTTTGCGCGCGGTGCGCACCAGGCTGGAGCGGCGCACCTGGGGCGGGGCGATGCCGGTGTCGAGATCGATCTCGACCACGACGTCCAGCCGGCCGGTGGGGTGTTCGATGCCGAGGGGGGCGCCGGGGGCGGCCAGCCGGGCCAGGTCGTGTCCGACCGCTCCCTCCAGCAGCACCGCGGTGGCCACGGTGACGGCGCCGAGCACGCCGATCGAGGCATGCGGGCGCAGCGGTATGAAGGTGCGGGTGCTGACGGTGCCCCCGTCCCGTGGCGGCGCGACCAGGGTGGTCTTCGGGACGGGGGCGTCGGTGACGTCGCCCAGGCCCATCAGCTGGCCGGCCTTGAGCCGCAGCGACTGGATCCGGGCGACGAGTGCGGTGTCGGCGGCGAGTTCGGCGGGCGTCTCGTAACCGGTGACGCCGAGGTCGGCGGCGGCCGCGACGACCACCGGCATGCCGTTGTCGATGCAGGTGACCTCGACGCCGTCGACGAGGTCGCGGAGCCTGCCGGTGGGCAGCAGGCCGTGGCCGGCCGAGCCCTCGGTGTCGGCGAAGTCCAGCAGCACGGCGGCGGCGGTTCCGGGTACCCCGCTGATGGCCGTGGTGCCGTCGTAGTCGACGGTGCCGCCGGGGGTGGGGAAGGAGGCGGTGGCCAGGGCGCCGGAGTTGACCATCCGGATCCGTACGCGGGTCTGCCCGTCGACGGCGGGGACCAGGCCGCGTTCGACCGCGAAGGGGCCGACGCCGGCCAGGATGTTGCCGCAGTTCTGCCGGTCGGAGACGGTCGCCGCCTCCACGCCGACCTGCAGGAACAGGTAGTCGACGTCGGTGTCCGGATCGGCGGAGGGGGAGACGACGGCGACCTTGCTGGTCAGAGGGTGGGCGCCGCCGATGCCGTCGATCTGCCGGGGGTCGGGGGTGCCCATGACCCGCAGCAGCAGCCGGTCGCGCTCCTGCGGGTCGGCCGGCAGGTCGTCGGCCAGGAAGTAGGCGCCCTTGGAGGTGCCGCCACGCATCAGCATGCAGGGCAGGCCGTTCGAGGTGGGAGGCATGACGCCGCCTTCCTGGGGTCAGGAGTCGCCGCGGCGGGCGTACTCGTCGGCGCTGAGGTACTCGATGCCCAAGGCCTTGACCTGTTCGCGCAACCCGTAGCGGTCCAGGCCGAGTTGGCCCTCGCGGAAGGCGGCGCGGGTGGCGTCCTCCTTTTCGGTGCGGGCCTTGGCGGCGACCACGGCGCGGGCCGCGTCCAGGCGCGGGAGGACCAGGACGCCGTCGTCGTCGGCGACCACCACGTCGCCGGGCCGGATGGTCTGCCCGTCGATGGTGACCGGAACGTTGACCGAGCCGGGGGTGGCCTTCACCGTGCCCTGCGCGCTGACCGCCGCGGACCACACCGGGAAGCCCATGGCGTGCAGGTCGGCGACGTCGCGGACGCCGGCGTTGATGACCAGGCCGCGCACGCCCCGGTGCTGCAGGGCGGTGGCGAACAGGTCGCCGAACATGCCGTCGGTGGACGGCGAGGTGGTGGTCACCACCAGGATGTCGCCCGGCCGGCACTGCTCGACCGCGACATGGATCATGAGGTTGTCGCCGGGCCAGGACAGCACGGTCACCGCCGTCCCGGCGACGCGGGAGCCCAGGTGCACCGGGCGCAGCCCGGGACCGAGGTAGCCGGTGCGGCCCATCGCCTCGTGCACGGTGGCCACGCCGTACCCGGCCAGCGCGTCCACGTGCTCGGCCTCGGCCCGGGGCGGGTCGGTGACGACCACGTTCCTGGGGTTCCTGGGGATGCTCATGACAGCACTCCGGTGGTCTGCGGGTACAGCCGGACGAAGGCCTCGGCCATGCAGGTGTGCGGCAGGCCGAGGTTGGGGCCCGCGTTGCGCTTGAGCTGGACGCCTCGGCGCTTGGCCAGGTCGGTGTAGTAGTCCCACATGTGCTGCTGGGCGGGCAGGCACTCCATGGCCTTGCGCTTGCGGTCGAACACGGAGGTGATGTCCAGCAGGGTGTCGGGCCTGAAGTCGCACTGCTCCGGCTGGTGCGGCTCGAAGTGGAAGACCGGCGGCGCGCCGAGCGGCTCGCCGGGGGCCTCGTAGCCGATCGCCTGGGCCAGGATCCTGGCCTGGATCGCCATCCGGGCCGCGGCGGGGTGGTCGCCGTTGTAGGGGTCGACCAGGGTGTGCGTCAGCACCACGGCGGGCTCGAACTCGCGGTAGACGTGCACCAGGCGGTCCGTCAGTTCCTGGGTCTCCAGCAGGGGGTAGTCGCCCGCGTCGAGGAACTCGATCTCGGCGCCCAGCGCCGCCGCGGCCTGCTCGGCCTCGGCCCGGCGCACCGCCTTGATCTCCTCCAGGTTCTTGCCCTCGCGCCAGGCGCGGGCGGACTCCCCGCGTTCGCCGTAGCTCAGGCAGACCACCTTGGCACGCTCTCCGGCCGCGGCGGTGAGCGCTATGGCCCCGCCGGCCCGCCAGACGAAGTCACCCGCGTGTGCGCTGATCACCAGTAGCGGTCCCGTGGCCTGGGCGCCGGTGGTGGTGCTCGTTGTCGTCATGTTGCCTCTCCACGTGCCAACTCCTGTGCGACTGACGGTTACGCTAGGAGATGGCTACAACATTGTCAACAATTTTCGTCTCAACTATTGCGCCACTATCGACCCCGGTCTACAGTCGCCGAAACGCATCGCCGTTACCGCCTTGCCCCACCTGAGAAAACAATGAAGTTCTCCATGAACCAAGGGGTCACCTTGTCCATCCCGCTGTCCGCGCCGGGGGCTTCCAGCACCGAAACGCGCCGTTCGGTCTCGCACACCACGCTCAACACGGCCACCATCGTCGCCGTCGGGTTGGCGGTCTGTCTGGCCCAGATAGGTCTGGCCGTACCGGCCACTCTCAACGGGACCTTCCAGACCGTCCTGCACCCCACCGGAGCCTCCCAGCTCGACTGGATCTCCGACTGCACCCTGCTCCCGATCGCCGCCCTGGAGCTCACCTTCGGTGTCCTCGGCGATCTGTTCGGTCGTAAGAAGCTGCTGGTCGGCGGTGCCGTGCTGCTGCTGATCGGCGAGATCATCTCCGGCTCGTCCACCGGTGTCGCGCAGATGTACGTCGGGCAGTTCATCGCCGGCCTCGGCTCGGCGGCCCTGTTCCCGACCACCCTGGCCATCATCGCCTCCGGCAGCCACACCCACGCCGGCCGGGCCCGCATGATCGCGCTGTGGGCGGCGCTGCTGTCCACAGGTAACTTCATCGCCCCGATGCTCGGCGGTCTGACCGCCACCTACGGCAGCTGGCGGACGGCGTTCTGGATCATCTCGGCCCTCTCCGCGGCCGTGGCCGTGTTCTGCTGGTTCTTCACCACCGACTCGCGCTCCCCGGAGGGCCGCTCGCTGGACGTCCCCGGCCAGACCGCGGTCGGGCTGGGACTGTTCGCCCTGCTCTACGCGGTGATCGAGGGTCCGACCGCCGGCTGGGGCAGTGCGACGGTCATCGGCTGCTTCATCGCCGCCGCCGTACTGCTGATCGCCTTCGTGGTGATCGAGACGCGGGTCGAGAACCCGCTGCTGCGCATGGACCTGTTCCGCAACCGCGCCTTCTCGCTGGCCGCCGCGGTGACCGTGATCGGGATGTTCTCCTTCCTCGGCACCGCCTACTCGATCAGCATCCGGATGGAGGTCATCCAGCACCAGAGCGCGATGCGCACCGCCTTCGCCTTCATCCTGCTCAGCGGTCTCACCATCTTCCTGCTGCCGCTGACCTCCTTCATGATGGCCCGCTACCAGCCGCGCTGGGTTCTCGGCGGCGGCTTCCTGCTGATGGCCGTCGGGCAGTTCCTGGCCTCCCAGCTGCCGATCACGCAGACCTCGCTGCCCTCGATCATCCTGCCGATGGGACTGGTCGGCGTGGGCTTCTCCTTCGCGGTCTCCTCGGTCACCGCGACCGTGGTCAACACGGTGCCGAGCAAGCTGGCCGGTATGGCCGCCGCGACCACCAGCATGGTGCGCGACTTCGGCTTCGCCATGGGCCCGGCCCTGATCGGCGCGGTCGCCCTGAGCAAGGCGGCGACCAACTTCAACGCCGCACTGGCGGGCGACTCCTCGCTCTCGGCGGTCAAGGCCGCAGCCGAGGGTGCGGGCGCGATCGCGACCAACTCCGTGCCGGCCGACGTGCCGTTCAGCAAGGCCGCCCCACTCGCGGTCAAGGCCCTGGACAGCGGCTACTCGCTCGGATTCCTGATCTGCGGGATCGCCGCGCTGGTCTGCTGCGTGGTGACGGTCGCCCTGCTGGGTGGAAAGAAGGAGCAGGAGGCGGAGATCGCCATGATCGAGGCGGAATCCGCCGCAGTCTGAACATCGCAACGGGGGTGGGTGGCCGGGTCGTCGTAGGCGCGACCCGGCTTACCCACGCCTTTCAGCTACTCCAACTCACCTGCCGATTCAGGAGTCGCACCATGTCCCGTTTCTCTCGGCAAAGGCGCCGATGGACCATCCCCACTTCCGTCCTCACCTTCGCCCTCGCCATCGGCCTGAGCCTGACGGCCTCCGGTGGGCAGAGCAGTGCGCAGGCGGCGACGGCCGGCGGGAACACCGCTGCGGTCGTCCAGCCGGCGCTCAGCTGCGCGAGTGTTACCAGCAGCATCAACCTGCTGGCGCTCCCCGGCGCCAACACCTCGATCACCTCGGCGACTTCGGTCGCCGCCGCGTCGAACCCGGCGGGCAGCTGGGCCGCCTGTGAGGTCCAGGGCATCATCGCCCCGGAGACCCACTTCACCCTTTACCTGCCCACCAGCACCTACGCGAGCGAGTACCTGCAGGAGGGCTGCGGCGGCTACTGCGGCAACGTGAACGTCAACACGCCCGCCGCTGCCACCGGTTGCGCCCAGTCGACAGCCGGCAACTTCGCCGTCGCCGCGGACGACGAGGGCCACGAGGGCGGCGGTTTCACCGCGCCCGCCTTCCAGGACCCGGAACTCAAGGCCGTGTTCGGCTACTCGTCCGAGCACCAGCTCTCGCTGGTCGCCAAGGCCGTGATCAAGGGCTTCTACGGCAGCGCCCCGGCGAAGTCCTACTTCGACGGCTGCTCGGACGGCGGCCGCGAGGCCCTGATCGAGGCCCAGCGCTACCCGACCGACTTCAACGGCATCATCGCCGGGTCGCCCGCCTCGATCCAGACCGAGCTCAACGCTTTTGAGGAGGCCTGGAACGCCCAGGCGAACACCGCCGCCGACGGTTTGAACGCCGTCCTGACCGCGGCCGACCTCACCCCGATCCACAACGCCGTGCTCGCGGCCTGCGGCGGCACCGCGACGGGCTACCTGGCCGATCCGCTGGCCTGCAGCTGGCAGCCGAGCAGCGTCGCGTGCAAGGCCGGCCAGACCTCCACCGCCGCCGACTACTGCCTGACGGCGGCTCAGGTCACCACCGTGAACAAGCTCTACGACGGGGTGAAGGACGCCAACGGCAAGCTGCTGTACCCGGGTTACGAGACCCGCGGCTCCGAGCTCAACTGGGCCGGCTGGATCGTCCCCAGGAGTGGGACGGTCGAGGCGACCACCATCGACGCCGGCATCGGCACCGGCGCCTGGCAGAGCCTGGTCTCCGCGACCGGCACCTTCAACGGCACCGCCTCGTACCTGGACGTCAAGTTCACCGCGGCCGAGTTCGCGAGGATCACCAAGGCCAACGACGGTGAACTCGACGCCACTGACCCCGATCTGACGGCCTTCAAGGCCGCCGGCGGCAAGCTGATCCTGTGGGCCGGATACGCCGACCCGGCGATCAACCCGGTCGGCACCATCTCCTACTACCAGGCCGTGCAGAGGTACATGGGCGGCAGCGCGTCGACCACCGACTTCGCCCGGCTGTTCCTGCTGCCGGGAGTCGCCCACTGCGGCGGCGGCCAAGGTCCGTCCAGCTTCGACGCGTTGACAGCTATCACCTCCTGGGTGACCGCGGGCAGGGCCCCGTCCAGTCTGCTGGCCTCCGCGGTCGACTCCGCCGGGAGGACCACGGCCACCCTGCCGATCTACGCCTACCCGAACATCGCCGTCGACACCACCGGCGGCCCGGTCACCGCCGCGAGCAGCTATACCCCGCAGCTCTCCACCGCGGAGCAGAACCTGCGGGTGTCCTGGCTGGGCTCGTTCCGCCCCGGCTACGAGACGGTCAGTAGCTGGGTCAACGGCCAGTGGGTGACGCGTCCCGCGGCTGAGCACTGAGTCTGGCTGCGGCGTCTGCCTGGCTTGTCGCGCAGTTCCCCGCGCCCCTGGGAAGTGCGACTTACCCTCCGTGGGTCAGTTGCAGCCCCCCAGGGGCGCGGGAACTGCGCGACAAGCCCACTTCGGTCCGCAGTTGAGCAGCTGTCAGCAACCCCGGTTCATCCCTGAATCGCGTTCAGCACCGCATCGGCCATCCCCCGCTCCCCCCGTGCATTGGGATGCACCGCCGCCGCCGGGGAGGACGGCAGCAGCGGTTCGATCCACCGGGTGCCCGCCGCCGAGCAGGCATCATGCCCCACCGATGAGCTGAACGTGTCCACATACCCCGCGCCAGCGGCCTGCGCCTCGCGCTGGAGCATGGTGTTGAGGTCCTGCTCCTTCTCCCGGAGGTAGCTCACGTCGCCGGCGGCCAGTCCCATCGTGCGGGCGCAGCCGGTGCCGTCGTCCGGGAGGATCGCCGGGTAGCCGACCACGTACACCCGGGCCTTGGGCGAGCGCTTCTTGATCTCGTCCAGCGCGGCGGAGACCCGCGTCGCCGCCGCGTCGATCTTCTGCTGGACCTGGTCGGTGCCGCCGGAGACGTACTGGGCGCGGCAGGGGGCGTCGTCGCCGATGCTCACACCGAGCTTGATCGCGTTGTACACCACGCCGGTCTCGACGCAGCGCGTGATCAACGAGCTGAAGCCGATGTCGTTGCCGCCGATGCCCAGGGTCACCAGCCGGGTGTCGGATGTCAGCGCGGTGAACTGGGCCGGGTTGGTGCCGTTCCCGGTGGACTGCTGCCCGGCGAGGTCCGCGGTGGTGGCGCCGCTGCAGGACCGGTCGCTGATCTGGGCCGGCTGTAGCTTCAGCGCCGCGGCGACCAGGGCCGGGTAGTTGTGGCTGGAGCGGTCGCAGCCGAGCGGCGTGCCGTTCTGGTCCGGGATGTCGGGGCCGGCGGTGTAGGAGTCCCCCAGCGCGACATAGGGCCCCGCCGCCGTCGCGCCACCGTCCCGGCCGTGGTGGGTCAGTCCGAGCGCGGCGACCAGCGCACCGCAGGCCAGCACGGCGACCGCCCCGGTTCGTAGGTGGTTCGTCATCAGTGTCCTGCTTTCGGAAATCTGTCTCGGATACCTCTCAAGGCTCTCCGAGCGGGTCTGTTCGGTCGTCGTGCGGCTGCTGGCTGTCGGGCTACTGAGACCGCAGTACGGCCAGGCCGTTGGCGCCGGCCGGACTGACGGATTCGGGGCGGGCGCCGGGGCGGGTGAGCTGGACCACCCCGTACGACGCCAGTGCGGCGCCGAGGGCGGCCAGCGTGGCGGCGGGAAGGCCGCCGTGCAGGCGCTCGCCGAGGACGGTGAGGCCGATGGCCGCCGCGGCGACCGGGTCGGCGAGGGTGAGGACGGCGAGTGGAGCGCCCAGGCCGTCGGCGTAGGCGGCCTGAGCCAGCAGCAGGCCGGCGATGGCCAGGGCCAGGGTGAGCGCTCCGGTCAGGACGGACCCGGGGGAGAGCAGCTGGTCCGTGTGCACCAGGGTCTGGGCGAGCGCCGAGGCGGTCCCCGAGGTGACGCCGGAGGCGACCGCGAGGCCGAGCATGCGAGGCCGGCCGCTGCGCAGGGCGAGCGCGACCGGGACGAAGAGGAGGGCGGCCGCCGCCACGGCCGTCGCACCGGCCGCGTCCGGGCCGCCGCCCGGCACCGAGGCGCCGGCGGTGACCGGCAGCAGCGCGGCGCAGCCGACGACGGTGAGGACGGCGCCACGCCACTCGTTGCGGCCGACCCGCCAACCGGCGGTGCGGGCGCCCAGCGGGAGGGCGGCGACCAGGGTCAGCGCGCCGAGCGGTTCGACCAGGGTCAGCGGACCGTACATCAGGGCGACCACATGGACGGCCGCCCCGGCACCGTTCAGGGCGACCGCCGTCCACCAGGCGCCCTGGCCCAGCAGCGACAGCGGTCCGGGGCGGGCCGGCGCGACGGCGATGCGGTGCTGCACCGCCGCCGCGGCGGCATAGGCGACGACCGAGGCGAGTGACAGTGTCACAGCGGCCAGGGTGTTCACCGTGGTTCTCCTCTCGCGGCGGGCGCTGTGGGTTAGCGGCTCGCCACGGAGCTCTCGTGGTCCGCGCGCTCCTCGTCCGCAGGTGCATCCGCGTGGTCCGGTACGGCAGCGGCGGTGCGGCGGGCCAGGCCCTCGCCCTCGATGTCCACCTTGGGCAGCACCCGGTCCAGCCAGCGCGGGATCCACCAGGCCTTCTGTCCGAGCAGCGCGAAGGCCGCGGGGACGATGGCCAGCCGGACCACGAAGGCGTCGAAGAGGACGGCGATGGCCAGGCCGAACCCGATCATCTTGATCATGGATTCGTCGGCTCCGATGAAGCCCGAGAACACCGCCATCATGATCAGCGCGGCGGCGACCACCACCCGGGTGCTGGTGCGCAGTCCGGCCACCATCGCGTCCTTGGGCTGCTCGCCGTGGACGTACGCCTCGCGCATCCGGGAGACCAGGAAGACCTCGTAGTCCATGGCCAGTCCGAAGACGATGCCCACCATGAAGATCGGCATCAGGCTCATGATCGGCCCGGTCACGTGGACCCCCAGCAGCGAGGCCAGCCAGCCCCACTGGAAGACCGCGACCACCGCGCCCAGCGCGGCCAGCACCGAGAGCAGGAAGCCGAGCGCCGCCTTGAGCGGTACCAGCACCGACCGGAAGACGATCATCAGCAGCAGGAAGGCCAGGCTGACCACGATGCCGAGGTAGGGAATCAGCGCGCCCTGGACCTTCTGGGCGCTGTCGATGTTGATGGCGGTGGTACCGGAGACCTGGTAGGTCGCGCCGGTGCCGGCGGTGATCGAGGAGCGTTCGTCGCGCAGGGTGTGCACCAGGGTCGTGGTCCTGGTGTCGTTGGGTGCGGTGGACGGGACGGCGGAGAAGACCGCGGTGTCACCCGCCTTGTTGTAGCGGGCCGCCGAGACGGAGACGACGCCGTCGGTGGCGCTGATCTTCTGGGTGATGGCGGTCACGGCCGTCTTGGGGTCGGCGGCGCCCTTGGCGTCGACGACGATCGTCAGCGGTCCGTTGAACCCGGCCCCGAAGGCCTTGGCCAGGTCGTCGTAGGCGCGGCGTTCGGTGGTGGAGGTGGGCTTGGCCTCGTCCCCGGCGGTGCCCAGGTGCAGTTGGGTCACCGGCACGGCGACCACGCCCAGTCCGACGACCGCGAGCAGCAGGACCGGCAGCGGACGACGCAGCACGAACTTCGCCCAGCGGGCGCCGCCGTTGGGCTTGGCGGGGTTCTTGCCGCTGTGCAGCGGCCGCACGCCCTTGCGCTCGGCCTTGCGAACGGCGCGCGGCTGGACCGCGCGCTGCCAGAATCCGAGCAGGGCCGGGACCAGCGTCAGCGCGACCAGCACGGCGATGATCACCGTGCCGGCGGCGGCCAGGCCCATCTTGGTCAGCATCGGCACACCGACCACGGACAGTCCGGCGAGACCGATGACGACCGTCAGCCCGGCGAAGACCACCGACGAACCGGCGGTTCCCACCGCCCGCGCCGTCGCCTCCTGCGGGGTGTGGCCGTTGGCGCGCTCCTCGCGGTAGCGGGAGATGATCAGGACCGCGTAGTCGATGCCGACGGCCAGGCCCAGCATCATGGCCAGCGTGCTGGTCGTACTGGCGAGGCCCAGGGTGCTGCCCAGGGCGGTGATCCCGGCGACGCCGACGCCCACGCTGATGAGCGCGGTCAGCAGCGGCAGCCCGGCCGCCGCGATGGAGCCGAAGGTGATCAGCAGCACCACGGCCGCGACCGCGATGCCGATCCCCTCACTGGCGCCGCCCGCCGCGGGCTGCTTCGCCAGCGCGGTGCCGCCGATCTCGACCTTGAGCCCGGCATCCCGGGCCTGCTGGGCGGCGTCCGTCAGGGTGTTCTTGGTCGTGTCGGTGAGGTTCTTGGCGACCGCCTGGTAGGACACGGTCGAGTACGCCGTGGTGCCGTCCTTGCTCACCGCCTGCGCCTGGAACGGGTTCACCGCGGTCGCGACCTGCGTGCCGCCGGCCACCTCGGCCACGGCCTTGTCGATGGCCGCCTTGTTGGCGGTGGCGGTGACCTTCTGCCCGGTGGGGGCGACGAAGACGATCCTGGCCGACGCGCCGTCAGCCGTCGTTCCCGGGTAGCGCTGTGCCAGCAGGTCGAACGCCTTCTGGGACTCGGTGCCCGGCATCGAGAAGGTGCTGTCGGGTGCGGCGGGGGCGAGGGCCGCGCCGACGCCGACGGCGCCGAGTGCGGCCACCCAGAACAGTGCGACGCACCAGCGCCAGCGGAAGGCCAGCCGGCCCAGTAGGTACAGGAAGGACGCCATGACAGGGTCTCCACATCTCTCTCGGATACCTCTCAAGGCTCCCGGGGGCGCACCCCCGTCGTCGTCGTGCGGCTGCCGACTCTTGGGCGTGGTGTGTATGCAGTACGGCGGCGGGCCGATCCGCTGCGTCCGCAGGTGTCCGGGGCGGGACGTACGGCAGCGGGGACATACGGCAGCGAGGGTCCGCCGACCTGCTCGGCGAACCCTCGGAGTCCATGCATACTGACGCCCATGGACAAGCCCACGGACCTGGTCGAGTACGAGACGATGCTGATGGGACGGCACGTCCACATGAGCAAACGCTCCAAGACCACCAGCGCCAACCTGGACCGCAGCGCCTACATCCTGCTCAGCCGGCTCCACATGGAGGGCCCGATGAGCATCGGCCAGCTGAGTGAGGCCTTCGGCCTGGACGCCTCCACGCTCAACCGGCAGACCGCGGCGATGATGCGCGGCGGACTGCTGGAGCGCATCCCCGACGCGGACGGGGGCATCGCCCGCAAGTTCCGGGTCACCGAGGAGGGCGCGCTCCGGCTCGAACTGGCGCGCACCGAGCTGGTGAGCGGCCTGGACCGGGTCCTGGAGGGCTGGTCGGCGGAGGACGTGGCCGAGTTCGCCGCCTACCTGAAGCGGTTCAACACCGACATCGAACGCCTGGACGGCCGGATCTGGCCCCGTCCCTGACGCGCCGACGCACCCTTCAGGGTCAGTCCTCGAAGGTCACGACCACCTTCTCGGCCGCCCCGGGCGTCATGGTGAGCCGGAAGGCCTCCTCGACCTCCGCGAAGGGCACGCGGTGGCTGATCAGCTGTGCGAAGCGGTCCTGGTGCTCCACGATGTCCGCAGTCACCTCGAAGATCTCGGTGGGGTACCCCTGCGAGGCGATCAGGGTCAGTTCGCTCCTGAGCATCCCGCCGAGGTCGATGTCGTCGGACTTCTTCTGGACGGCGACCATGACCAGCTTCGCCTTCCACTTCGCCGAGGCCAGCACGGTGTTGAAGACGGCGGCGGCGCCGGCCGCGTCGATGTAGACGTCGGTGCCGGGCCGGGGCTGGCCCAGCGCGTTGGCGCTCTGGCCGTGAAGCTCCGTCAGCCGGGCGGTGACGTCCTCCTGGGAGGAGTCGATGACGGCGTCCGCACCCACCTCGAGCGCCGTCTTCAGCCGGTCGGGGATCACGTCGACGACGGTCACCTGGGCGACACCGCGCAGCTTGAGCCAGATGGTGGCGCCGAGCCCGATCGGCCCGGCCCCGAAGACCACGACCTTGTCGGTGGGCAGCGCCTCGGAACGGTTGACGCAGTGGCGGGCGACCGCCATCGGCTCGTTGAGCGCGGCGACGTCGAAGGGGACCGTGTCGGGGAACACCGCGACGCTCTCGCCGACCACGGCGTTCTCGATCAGCAGGTACTCGCTCATCCCGCCCAGCGCGCCGCCGCAGCCGATGATCCCGCTGGGGGCGCCCTGTGGGTTGACCACCACCCGGTCGCCCACCGCCAGCCCGGTGACCTCGGCCCCCACCTCGACCACCTCGCCGGCCGGCTCGTGCCCCAGGTGCAGCGCCCGGGTCCCACCGTCTGGCCCCGTCGGCATCCCGCCCAGGTGCAGGAAGAACACATCGGTGCCGCAGATGCCGCAGGCGCGGATCCGCACCAGCGCGTCCGCCGGGCCGGGCACAGGCCGCTCGATCTCCACGACCTCGACGGCGCCGGCTGCGGCGGTCTGTACGGACTTCATCGTCGGCATGCTCTGACTCTCCTTCTGGACTGCTGGGATCCGTTTCCCGGTACGGACCAGTCTCTGCCGACGGAACCGGATCGGCGTCGTGCACCCGCTGGTACTTCCCCTGCTGCGCACGCAGTACGTCAGAACCTCGACGACACCTTCACTGCCGAACGCTGGTGGAGGCGTAGCAGGTCCTGGCCGCGCTGCGGTCCAGGATGGCCGAGGTCGGTCTGGAGTTACACGGCCCGGGGTGACCTCCGTGCCGGCGGTGTTGCCCCTCAACCGAAGGCGGCCAGGGAGACCGGCTGCCACTGGCGCCAGGTGTGCAGACGCTCCTCGTAGAGAACGGCGACGTCGGTGAGGGACTTGCCGAGGAAGATCCGCAGCGGGGGCTGGTCCGCGTCGACGATCCGAAGGATCGCGTCGCGGGTGGCGCGCGGGTCGCCGACCTCGAAATCCTGTGCAGTGGCCGCGTGTACTTCGGTGTAGTCCGGATGCCGTTTACTGTGCCGTGCCCCGCGGGCCAGCCAGTCGGTGGCGTAGGGGCCGGGCTCGATGTTGGTGATGTGGATGCCGAAGGCTGCCACTTCTTGCGCCAGGGACTCTGACAACCCCTCGAGCGCCCATTTGGAGGCGTGGTACGCACCGATGCCGGGGAAGGCACGTACGCCGCCCTCGCTGGTCACCTGCAGGATCCTTCCCGACCGTTGGGCCCGCATGAGAGGCAGGACGGCCTGCGTGACCCATACTGCGCCGAAGAAGTTGGTCTCCATCTGAGCCCGGAGTTCGTCCTCGTCAATCTCCTCGACCATGCCGAAATGCCCGTAGCCGGCATTGTTGACTGCGATGTCCAGCGAACCGAAATGCGAGTGGGCACGCTGCACGGCCGCATGCACCGCGGCACGGTCGGTGACGTCGAGCCGGACCGGCAATACCGCATCCCCGTACCGCTCGACCAAAGGGGTTAGCCGGCCGACGTCCCGAGCCGTCGCCACGACGTGATCGCCGCGTTCGAGCGCGGCGTCCGCCCACTCGCGGCCGAATCCCCTCGAACTGCCCGTGATGAACCACGTCTTCGCCATGATTGGTGCTCCCTATGGGTGGATCGCTTGCTGTTGCCACTCCATCGTGCTGCTGACCGAGACATTCCACCAGCGAGGGTCTTGCATAGCAGACATGCGTCCTCGGAATGTGTCAGGATGACGGCATGGCCGACTTCACCCTCACCGGTCTGCGCGTCATTCAGGCCGTAGTCGACACCGGATCGTTTACCGCCGCCGCCGACGCGCTCGGATACACGCAGTCAGCGGTGTCCCGTCAGGTGGCGGCGATGGAAGCCGCCGCGGGCGCACCGCTGTTCGTCCGGGGCGCCCGTGGGGTTGCTCCCTCCCCGGCGGGCACGATGCTCGCCCGCCGAGCTGCGACGGCCCTCAACGAGATCGATGCCGTCAGCACAGACCTCGCCGGGCTGCAGGACCACCTCACCGGACGAGTCGTCATCGCCGCGTTCCCCTCGGCCGCCGCTGTGCTCGTCCCCAGAGCATTGGCCCGCCTCCGAAACGACCACCCGGGTCTGATCGTCGAATTCGGCGAGGCATCCTCGCCCACGCAGCTTCGCCAACTCCGCGCTCACCGCATCGACGTCGCAGTGATCGGTGTGGGGCCGGACCTGCCCGCCTACGATTTCGAGGGACTGCCCCGCGACCTGCTTCTGGACGGCAGCCTCCTGCTCGCCGTGCCCGCGAACCACCGGTTCGCCGGCCGCGGAACCATCCGGGTGACCGAGCTGAGGGACGAAGCCTGGATCGTCGGCAAGGGCCTCCGCGACGATCCCCAGTTCGGCGCCTGGCCAACCCTCGACCACCCGCAGATCGCCTACGCCGCCCGCGAATGGCCCACTCGCCTGGGTCTTGTCGCCGCCGGTCTCGGCATTGCCGTACTGCCCGAACTGGCCGCCGCAGCGGTCCCCACCGGCGTCCGCACCGTCCACGTCGACGACCCCGCCTGGCTCGGCCGAGCCACTGTCGCCGTCACGGTTCGCAACCGCTCTCCCGAGGTGACGGCCACCGTGAAGGCGCTCCGCCACGAGGCCGCACAGCTTCGTGCGGTGCCATAACGCCGCACCCGGCAAGGAATCCAAGCTGCGACATGACCGCACCCAAGGTGCTTGGGACATCTCGCATCCGGATGGAGCGCACCCCGGGCGGTCCAGCGCGGACGAGGCGCGCTTCCGGATGCTGATCATCAGCAGCATCGTCCGGAGGCTTCTGCAGCACGCCAACCTCTGAGCTTGCCCGCGCGACCTGCTGCACCAGCCCCCGACCGCCGCTGCGGTCGGGGGCTGAGACGTGATATGCGGGGCTGGATCGCGTGCAGCCTCGCCTAATAACAGCGGTCACCGATGCATTGATGGCGTGACGATGGGACGGCGTGACGGCCTGACGCCGTGGGGCTGTGGTCAGCGGCAGGCCAGCACCGCCGCCTCCGAGCCGTAACCCAAGACCAGGCGACCGTCCGCAGTGACGGCTACCGCGGACACCTTCTCGGGGAACACCAGCTCCCGTCCAACCTGCTGGGCGGTGGTCAGGTCCCACACCCGTACTGTCTTGTCCCGGCTGCCGGTGACGGCGACCGGGCGGCCGTGCACCACTTCCGTCGCCACCGCACACACCGCGTCGGTGTGGCCCTGAAGGGGTTCGCCGACGGGCTGGCCGGTGCTCAGGTCCCACATCCGCACCGTGCCGCCCCCGCTGCCGGTCACGGCCACCGGACGGCCGCCCACCGAAGTAGTCGCCACCGCGTGCACCGTGCCGGTGTAGTCCTGGAGGGGTCCGCCGATCTGCCGTCCGGTGGCCAGGTCCCACACGTGCACCGTTCCGTTCCCGCTGTCGGTCACGGCGACCGGGCGGCCATCCAAAACCGCCGTCGCCACCCCATGCACCCGGCCGGTGTAGTCCCGGATCGGCTTTCCGACGGGTTGGCCGGTGGTCAGGTCCCACACCCGCACCATGCCGTCGTCGCTGCCGGTGACGGCGACCGGCCGGCCGTCCACCACCATCGTCGCCACCGACCGATGTGCTCTTCACCGTTTACCACCCCCTGTACCGCAGGACAGGGCTGTCCACGCCTGTCTCTTCCGGCATTGTGGTGTGACCGGAGCCGGCGGCCGTGTCGCCCTGTTTCGCGGACTCGTTGATTTGGCGGTGGGCCCGGCCGCACGTGAATCACAACCGAGTCAGATGCAAGTCAGAAGCTGAACACAGGGTCTCTCTAGCGTGACGTTGCGAAAGCTTGTTCACCCGAGTCCCCCGGAGACACACATGCAGCAATCGCTTCGAGCCGTGGCGACGGCCCTCAGTATCGCCACGCTGGGTACCGCAGCCCTCATCGCTGCACCCGCCGCGTCCGCCAGTGCCGCCTCTACGGTGTCGGCGGTGAGCGTCAGCGCGCCCTACGTTGTCCGTTCCCCGTCCGGTCGAGTCGGTCTGGCCGTCCCTGTGCCTGCCGCCGCGCAAGACCCCTTTGGCGGGCTGATCTGCACCACCGTGCACACGACTGTCAACGTGAAGGGCTATTTCAACAAGAAGAGGACTGCTTGGCTTCGGGCATGCGCCCGCACCACGAACTACGGGCAGGGGGTCGATGTCAATTTGACCGCCGATGGCACGGACGTCGCGGATTCGGTGGACTTCGACATCGAGAACAATTACGGCTTCGATGCGGTGGGTGACCGGTTCGTCGCGGGCGACAGCAACGGCTACCACTCGTGGGCCATCAACGTCCCGTCAGCCACCGGGTACATCCTCTACATCTGGGACGCGACCCAGAACAACTATCTCGACTACGGCGGCCTCAGCTTCAGCTAGTCGCAGGAGGCGCCTTGGGCGGCTGTGGCACAGCGACGGTCCGCGGACCGGGCGGACGGCTCGTGGGGATGACCTCCACCGCCCGCGGCATCGGCCCAGGCGATCGTGGTTCTCCTGGCCTGTGGGAGAGCAGCTGTCCGAGGGCCGCCGAGGAGCTGGTCCGGGAAGGGCTGCTGCGTCAGCCCGGGCGGCCGGGATTTTTCTGTAGCGGGTTCACGTGATGTCAGATGGCTGGCCGGTGTCTGTTGTTCCTCATGGCGCCGGCGATGTGCTGTCGGGAGAGGAGAGTCGTGAAGACCAGAATGAGTCGCGGGGTTACCGCAGTATGCGGCCTCGCATTGTTGACGGCGGGAAGTCTGCTGACCGCGCCGGGGGCGTCCGCCGCGCCTGCCGCCGCCGATGCCGTGTTCTACGGACCGACGTCGTGCGGGGTGTGGGGAAGCGGTCCTGGCGGGAGCCGGTCCGGATTGAAGGTCTGCGCGCAGGAGGTCTTCTATCCGGGGAATCCGGGCAATCCCGACGACGAGGGAACGCGACAGATCAATGTCACGGTCCAGGGTGACTCACGGTTCACCGACTGGGGGCGCATCGAGGTCCGCGATGACGGCTGGACCGCTCCGATCATCGGGGACTACTTCCAGGCGAACTCCAGTGGTGCCTACTGACGCGAAAATCACGGTCAGCCCGGCAGACGGAAGGTGCGGCGGTGCCTTGTTGACATGCTTCGGGAACCGGTGGCGGCCGGCCTGCGCAAATGGTGCACTGTGGGCGTTGTCAGGCGGCGGTGTCGGGCTCGATGGGGCTGAAGGTGACGGCGAGCCCGAGGGCCTCTGCCTGGGCGGTGATGCGGGCCTTGGCGCGTTCGGGGTCGCGGCGGGTGTAGTAGTCGCCGCCGAGTTCGAGGTAGGGCACGCCCTGGGTGAGCATGTGCCACATCGCCGTGGCCATGGAGTGCTCGGTGGCGACCAGGGCTCTCATCGGGCCTCGGCGGGTGGCTATGCGGTGATAGCGGGCGCTGAGGAACGTGCCGCGGGAGCGGGAGACGGACAGCGCTGCGATGCCGAGGGCGCCCTTGAGGTAGGTGTTGCCATGTCTGGTCCTGGCGGGTTTGGTCTTCGGCCCTGACTGGTTGGAGCCGGGGGCGAGTCCGGCCCAGGACGCGAAGCATGCGGCGCTGGGGAAGCAGTCGATGACCGCACCGGCCTCGGCGACCATCACCTGCGCGGTCTTCTCGCCGATACCGGGCATGGTCAGCAGGAGGTCGATCAGGGGGCGAAAGGGCTCCATCACCACCTCGATCCGTGCCTCCAGTTCGGCGATGGCCGCATCGAAGCCGTCGATTACTTGCAGGTGCAGGCGGGTCAGGAAGGCGTGGTGGCTGGTGAAGCGGCCGGTCAGGGCCTCGCGCAGCTCGGGGATCTTCGAGCGCATGCGGCCCTTGGCCAGCTCGGCCATCGCCTCGGGGCCGGCCGTGCCCGCACACAGGGCCCCGAGCATGAGCCGACCGGAGACGCCGAGGATGTCGGTGGCCACCACCGACAGTTTGACGCCCGCGTCCTCCAGGAGCTTCTCCAGCCGCTGGTGCTCCTTGGAGCGGTCGTTGGTCAGCTTGGAGCGCAGGCGGGTCAGGTCGCGCAGTTCACGCACGGGTGGCGGCGGCACCAGTGAGCCGCGCAGCAGCCCGTGGGCTGCGAGTTGAGCCAGCCACTGGGCGTCGTTCACGTCGCTCTTGCGGCCGGGCAGGTTCTTCGCGTGGGCCGCGTTGACCAACTGCACTGGCAGTGCGTCCTCCAGAAGGTAGTAGAACTGCTTCCAGTAGTCGCCGGTCGCCTCCATGACGACCAGCGTCACGTTCTTGTCCAGGAGGAACTCACGCAGTTCGAGGACCTGGCCGGTCATCGACCCCCAGGTGGTCACCTCCCTGGCGAAGGTCCCCTTGCGCGCGCCGGGGACCCGGACGCACACCTTGGCGTCCTTCTTGCTGACGTCCAGCGCGGCGACGCGCTCGTGGACGACGTCCATCTCCCACCCCTCCGGGGTTGCCTCGGCAGTCGGTCGGACACCGCTCCGGGGAGGGCTGGGGTCAGCATGCAATCTGACGCTCGTGCTCGTGGCAACAATCCACGGTTCCCGTGGCCGCCCTCCGCCACCAGACTCAGGTGCGGGCTCACAGGCACCAGAGTAGATCCGGAGTCATCCGGAACGGACGACAACCATGCTGCCGTTCCCCGTGCGTGGCAGGGGCACAAACGCCGACGACGCCCCCGATTTTCCCGTCCCACCGCGAGGCCCGAAGGGCCGCTGAATGACTCAGGTTGAATCCGTAGCGTCGTGATCGAGGATCATGGCGGGTGCAGGATCAGGCCGGTGTCGGCAAGGCAACCAGTGATCGCGTCAGGCCGGTACTGGATCCGCTTGAGTCGGGAGCGGACGAGCGCTTCGAGGTCGTCGATGCCGGCGAGCAGAAAGTTGACGATGCTCCGCTTGAGCCAGGACCAGACCCACTCGACGGCATTCAACTCGGGTGCATACCTGGGCAGGTAGAACACCTTCAGCCACTTCCGCCGCGCGGCCCAGGCGGTGAACTCCGGCGTCTTGTGGGTGGAGACGTTGTCCCACACCAGCACGACCGGAGCGCGCAGCTGATGATGCAGCGCGGTCAGGAAGGCACGGTACTCATCCAGCGTGAAGCTCTTGGTCTCCTTCCTGCGGCCGTGCCAGGTGTGCAGCCGGTAGGCGAAGCGCGGCCGGTTGTCACCGGGCCGATAGCAGGCCGCACCGAGCGCGTTGACCCGCCCACGCTTGCGTACATGCACTCTGACCTGCGGGCGGGCCCCGCGCCGTGCCCAGGTCCGGCCTCGCGGCGGGCTCAGCCCCTGCCCCGACTCGTCGGCGAAGCAGATGTAGGCGCCGAGCTCGCCGGCAGACTTTCCACGGCCGGCCAGGTCTCCTCCCGCCAGCGTGCGATCTCCTCCTCGTCTCGTGCCGCCGAGCGGCGCACCGGGACCTGCCAGGAGTAACCGTGCCGGTCAAGCAGCTTGCCCACCCCGGTCAGGGTGTAGCTGACATGGCAGGTCCGGCCGATCAGGTCAGCGACCCGCGCCAGCGTCCAGCGCTGATCGTCCTCGAAACCGCACACCCCGGGCCCGGCGTCCAGCAGCGCAGCCACCTTCTCCCACTGCCGCCCGCTCAGCCGCTCCCGCGCCACGGGCCCCGCCGAGCACAGCGCCTGCGCCCCGCCCTGCTTCCACGCCGCCCGCCAACGCTCCACCGAGCGCCGCGTGACCCGCAGATCCCGCGCGATCTGCGCACTCGACTCGCCCACCACGAACCGCTCGGCGACCTCCAGCCGCAACCGTTCCCGACGGGCCTGCTCCTCGGGCGTGTACCCGCCCGCTGCCGCATACCTCATGATCCAGCCATAGCGCGAGGATCATGAACCGTCACCACCCAAGGCGACGCTGCGGGTTCAATCTGAGTATCACTCTTGGGCCGTGACCCTGCCGACTCCGGAGGGTTACTGGTACGTCCGCTGGTACGACTACACGTCGGGTTACGAGTACGACGTCCGCGACGTGTCTCTGCCCTACTGATCCGCTGGGCGGGGGTGCGCCACTGCATTCCCCGCCCGGCCGGTGGCAGCGGCCCGGCTCGGGTAGCGGCAGGTTGGACGTCAGCCACCGTGTGCGCACCGCATGGCTGTGCGGCGCAGTTCCGGGGCTGTGGTTCCTCCGGTGCTGCGCCTGCGGGATCAGGGGGTGCGGTGGTCGCTGTCCAGGGCGCGCAGTCTGGTGCGGATCTGTTCTGCTTCGGTGTTGTGGGCTTCGGCGAAGAGGGCGAGGGCCTGGTGCCAGGCGGTGCGGGCGGCTTGGTGGTTGCCGGAGGTGCGGTGGGCGTCGCCGAGGTGGGTGAGCGTGTAGCCGGCCTCGTGGGGTGCGCCGCTGACGTGCTGGATCGCTGCGAGGGCGTGTTCATAGGTGGCGATGGCCTGCGGGATGTCTCCCAGGTCCTGGTGGATTCCGGCGATGGTGTCGAGGGTGGCGGGGATGATGCGGTGGTCGTCCGTTTCCTGGTGGAGCTGTAGAGCCTGTTCGGCGGCGTTCAGCCCTTGCTCGTAACGCCCCAGGCGAGCGTGGTAGAGGGCTGCTGCCTGGAGTGCCCGCCCTTGCCGTGACCGGTTGCCGGTTTTCTCGTAGAGGGCCAGGGCGGCGTCGCAGTGCGCGAGGGCTTCGGTGTACCGGTGGGGTTCGGCTTGTGCGAGGGCGCCGCCGCCGAGGATGAACGCGTAGTTCAGGTGGGTGGTGGCTTGGCCGTTGGTGTCGCCGGCGGTGGTGTAGAGCTGAAGGGAACGGGCCAGGTGGCTGAGGGCTTCCTCGTTGCGCCCGAGGTGGCCGCAGGCGTTGGACAGGCTGACGCGGGTTCGGGCCTCGGCGAGGTGGTGCCCTGACCGCTCGGATGCGGTCAGGGCGGTCCCGAGGACGCTGACGAAGTCGGGCCAGTGTCCTTGCCGGGCCAGGAAGGTGGCCAGGCTGGTGGCCAGGTGCCATGCCTGGGTGTCGGCTCCGAGGGCGAGGGCGAGGGCGGCGGTCTGTTGCAGGACGGACTGCTCGGCCGCGAACCAGGCGGGTACCTGCTCGGGTTCGGTGACGGGTTCGGGCCGTACTGCCGGTAGCGGGGGGTCGGTGGGGATGGGGTCGGCGTGCGGCTGCAGGATCCGGGCGTGGTTGTGGGCGCTGTGCTGGTAGTGGTCGATCACCCGGTTCACCGCGGCGTGCCGCTGGACGTCGCGGTCGTGGTGCAGGGCGAGTTCGCCCGCGTAGGTGCGCAGCAGGTCGTGGGGGGCGAAGCGGCCGGGGGCGTGTTCGGTTAGCAGGTGCGCGTGGGCGAGTTCGTCGAGCAGTTCGCGCGTTTGGCCGGTCGGTCGGGCGGCGAGGCTGGCGGCGGCCGGCCTGGTGATGTCGGGGCCCGGGTGCAGGGCCAGGAGCCGGAAGAGGCGGGCCGCTTCGGGGGTGAGTGCGTGGTAGGACCAGGAGAAGACCGAGCGGATGTCGGCGCTGCTGTCGGGGTTGGTGAAGGCGTCCAGGGTGCCGTGGGTGTGTCGCAGCTCGGCGGCGATCGCGCTGAGGGGGAAGCCGGGGTGGGCTGCGGCGCGTGCCGCGACCAGGGCCAGGCCCAGAGGCAGTGCGCCGCACAGGGTGATGATGTCGTCGACCGCTGCGGGGTCGGCGGCGGTGCGTGCGGTTCCCAGCCGCAGGGTGAGGGCTTGGCGGGCGTCGGCTGCGGGCAGCGGGCCCAGGGGCAGGAGCCGGGCGCCTGCGGCGATCAGGGCGGACATCCGGTTGCGGCTGGTGATCAGGACCAGGCATCGGGGGCTGCCGGGGATGAGGGGACGGACCTGCTCGGCGTCCCGGGCGTTGTCCAGCAGGATCAGGACCCGGCGTCCGGCCAGCAGGCTCCGGTACAGGGCTGCCTGTCCGGGCAGGTCCGCCGGGAGCCGCTCGGGTTCCACCCCGAGAGCCGTCAGGAACCCGCGGACGGCCACTGAGGGGTCGATGACGCTGCCTGCCTCACCGAAGCCCTGGAGGTTCACATACAGCTGCCCGTCGCGGTAGTGGCCGGCGGTCTGGTGGGCGTAGTGGACGGCGAGGGTCGTTTTGCCGATGCCGCCCATGCCGGCGATCACTGTGATGCGGACACCGCGGGGCTCGTCGTCCGGCCCGGGGTTGGCGGGCAGGTGTGCCAGCTCGGTGCGGCGTCCGGTGAACACCCGAAGTGCGGCGGGGAGTTGGGCAGGCGGGCCGGCCGACGTCGGTTGTGGGCCTTCGGGCCCTGTGTCGGCCGGGCGGTCGGGTGCGGGCCGTGGATCTGCGGGCCGATGGCCGTCGAGCACCCGTTGGTGGGCGTCGCGCAGTTCCGGCCCGGGGGCGACCCCGAGTTCGTCTGCGAGCCGGGAGTAGGTGCCGGCATAGGCCTCCAGGGCTTGCGCCTGGCGGCCGGTCGCGGCGAGCGAAAGGATCAGGCGGGCCTGCAGGCCCTCGTCGAACGGCTGCTGGTTCGCCGCGATCTGAAGGAAGGGCAGGACGCGGGCCGCGGCGCCGCGGGCCAGGGCCAGGTCGGCTGCCGCCTTGACGACGTCCGACCGCTCCTGCTCCAGGGCGGTGAAGACCGCGTCTCCGCGGATGTCGGCGGGCAGACCGTCTGCCGCCCGGCCCTTCCACTGCCCGAGGGCAGTGGTGAACAGGTCGATGCGGCGATCGGCTGAAACGTCGTCGGCCTCGCCCGATGCCTGGTCGGCCAGTTCCCTGAACTTCAGGAGGTCCAGGTTGTCCGCCCGTGTGTGGAGCCGGTAGCCGCCAGGGGCCGGCAGCAGCCAGCGCCCATGGCCGCGCGGCGGCAGGCCGGGTTCGAGGATCCGGCGCAGCATCCCGATGTGCCGGTGGATGATGTTGGCCGCGCTGGCGGGCGGCTGGTCCCCCCACAGGAGTTCGGTGATCTCCTGCGTACTGACCGGCCGGCCTGCCGCGGTGAGGAGCAGGGCCAGGACTGTGCATCGCTGCGGAAGCCTCGGCGTCACCTCCACGCCGTCCCGCCACACCCCAACGGCCCCCAGGACCGCGAACTGTATCTGCTCCTGGGCCATCGCCCCTCCGGCCGGCTGGTACCTGTTCACATGCGAGCGCTCATGGTGTCCGGCGGCCCGCCTGGGCCGAGGGCCGGGCACCGGAAGCGGGGGTCGGGGCGGTGCGGCGTTCCTCGTGCGGGGTCAGCCTGCCAGAGACCGTCGGTTCGCGGGGGGCGGGAAGGCGCGCAGGGCGATGTCGGCGGCCCTTGTGAGGTCTTCGCGGCTGGAGCCGGCGGCGGCGTGCACCGACAGGCCCTCGGCGACGGCCATGATGTAGCGGGCGAGGTCGTGCGGGCTGTCCCCCGGGGCGAGATCGCCCTCGGCGGCGGCATGGCGGAACCGCTGGGCCATGGCCTTCTCCCCGCTCCGGCGGGAACGGGCCAGGGTCTCGGAGACCTCGGCGTTGCCCGGCCCGCAGGACAGGCCGCCCTGCACGGAGAAGCAGCCTGGTGGCCGGCCGTGGGCGGTGATGGCCACGACGTTGTCGCGCAGGAAGGTCTCCGCGACCTCGCGGGCGGTTGGGGCTTGCAGCGCCCGGCCCGCGTAGGCCATGACCGTTTGCGCGTAGCGGGCCAGGGCGAGTTCGAAGAGCCGGCGCTTGTTGCCGTAGGCCGCGAACATGCTGGTACGGCTGATGCCCATAGCCGCGGTCAGGTCGGCGAGGGTGGCGCCTTCGTAGCCGTGCCGCCAGAAGACCAGCATCGCTCGCTCCAGCGCCCGGTCGGCGTCGAAGCCGCGCGGCCTTCCGATCTCCGGTGACGTGTTGGTACCCATGGCCACCACGATACACATATCAGTACCGATCGATACACAATGAGCGAGGCCCGTGCTGCCTTCACTTCAGTACCGGACGGTACATAATTTGCCGATCGCCGCTTCCCCTCTCGCCGCAGCGGGGGACTGCCCCGCCGGTCCGCAACCTCCTGGAGTGTCCATGTCCTCGTCGTGGCAGATCATCGGCCACCGCTTCCTCGCCGACCTCGGCGTCCTCGTCGTCGAGTTGCACTTCGAGGCGGCCGACCGGCTCACCTTCGCGGTGCGGGACGGCGCTGCACTGGTCGGCGCGGGCCACCGGGAGACCGTCGTGACGACCATGCGCGAAGTCGGCCCCGGGCTCTACTTCACCTCCTGGCAGGAGGCTTCGGGCGCCACCGTCACCCATTTCGAGGACTTCACCCGCGGCGTCCTGCACTCCCGTGCCACCCTGCCGGACGGCACCTTCCATGAACTGTCCGGAACCATCACGCCCCTGGACGAGGCCGCCGCCGCGGCAGTACGGGGGATGGACCACGAGAAGCTGGTCCGTACCGCCATGCACGAGCTGTTCGAACTCGGCGACGGCACCGCGATCGACCGCTACTGGAAGGCGCCCTACGTCCAGCACAACCCGACCCTGCCCAACGGCCTCGACGCCCTGCGGGCCGCCGCAGGGGCGCTGACCGGCTTCTCCTGGCAGCCGCACCGTATCGTCGCGCAGGGCGACCTGGTGATCGCGCACAGCCGGGTCCTGGGCTGGTCGGTGCAGCCGGTCGTCATCGCCGACGTCTTCCGCATCGAGGACGGTCGGATCGCCGAGCACTGGGACGTCATTCAGGACGAGGTCCCCGCCGCGGAGAGCATCAACGGCAACCCGATGGTCTGACCGCCTCGCCGGCGGAATAACGGCTCGTGTCGCACGCCGCGCATCAGGCGGGGGGCGTCGGGGGCCAATTGAGGAGTGCCGCGTCGGCGACCTGCTGGAGGTCCTCGCGGCAGACGCCGGTGGCCGCCTGGACGGAGATGCCGTAGGCGAACGTAGTGACATACCGGGTCAGGTGCGCGGGGTCGCTGCCGATGGGGAGATCGCCGTCGGCGACCGCCTTCTCGAAGCGCTCGCGAATGGCCTCCCCGCCGCCCTGGCGCCAGTCGACCAGCGCCTGCTGGGCTCCTTGCGCGGGCTCGCCGGCGGCCAGCGCGCCCTGCACACCCAGGCACCCCGCCGGGCGGTCCGGCCGGGTCGTCGCCCGGACGGCGCCGTTGAGCAGCGCCTGCGCCACCGCCTTGGCGGTCGGCTCCTCCAGCGCCCTGAACACGTAGCTCGCCGGCCCCTGGGTGTAGCGGGCCAGGGCCTTGCGGAACAGTTCCTCCTTGTTGCCGTAGGCCGCGTACATGCTGGTGCGCGTGATGCCCATGGCCTTGGTCAGGTCGGTGAGGGTCGCGCCCTCGTAGCCCTGCTCCCAGAAGACCAGCAGCGCGCGCTCCAGCGCCTCGTCGGCGTCGAAGCCCCTCGGCCTGCCCATCACCGTCTGCTGCTGCTTTCCGTCCATGCCCCCAGTATACCCATATCAGTACCGTTCGGTACTCAAGGCGGCCGGGATGTGCTACGGTCCATTTCAGTACCGATCGATACAGAAGTTTTTGCAGATCAACGACTGGATCGGCAACGGCACGGCCGTGCCCGATGCCAGAACCGAACCTGAGAATGAGGAGATGAACCATCATGGGACAGCTTGAAGGCAAGACCGCGATCGTCACCGGCGGCACCACCGGAATCGGCCTGGCCGCCGCGAAGCGTCTGGCAGAGGAGGGCGCCCACGTCTTCGTCACCGGGCGGCGCAAGCCGGAGCTTGACGCGGCCGTCGAGGCCATCGGCCACGGCTCGACCGGGGTCCAGGGCGATGTCGCGGTCCTCGCGGACCTGGACCGCCTCTACGAGACTGTGCGCGGCCAGGGCCGGCGGATCGACGTGCTGTTCGCCAACGCCGGCGGCGGTGCGTTCGCCAGCCTGGAGCAGGTCACCGAGGAGCACTTCGACCAGACCTTCGGCATCAACGTCCGCGGACTGCTGTTCACCGTGCAGAAGGCACTGCCGCTGCTCAACGACGGCGCCTCGGTCATCGTGCCCTCCTCCACCACCGCCACCACCGGCACCGAGGCGTTCGGCGTCTACGCCGCCTCCAAGGCCGCGGTGCGTTCCTTCACCCGCACCTGGGCCAACGAGCTGAAGGGCCGCGCAATCCGCGTCAACTCCATCACCCCGGGACCGATCGACACCCCTGGGATCACCGGCCTGGCCCCCGACGAGGAGCAGGCAGCCGGCCTGAAGACCTTCCTCGCCAGCCAGGTCCCGCTCGGCCGGATGGGCCGCCCCCAGGAGATCGCCGACGCGGTCCTCTTCCTCGCCACCGACAGCAGCAGCTTCATCACCGGAGCCAACCTCGACGTCGACGGCGGCATGAACCAGGTCTGACTCCCGGCCGGCCCGGCCGGCCGGTGCCGGTGCGTCCGGTGACACCCGGGCCACCGGCACCGGCTCCGGCCCCTTGCCGGGTCCATCACCACCCCCTGCGACAGACAACGGCGCACCGAGCGCGAGGAGCATGCGGCATGAACGTGGGACGTGCAGGAATCTGGAGCGTGGAGCTGCGCCTCGGCGACCGTGGCGAGATCAGCGAACGGGCTGCCGAACTCGATGAGTTGGGCTACGGAGCCCTGTGGATACCCGGGCTGGGCGGCGGCGATGTCCTCGGCGACAGCGAACGCCTGCTCAAGGCCACCCGCGACCTGACGGTCGCCACCGGCATCCTCAGCATCTGGCAGCACGGCTCCGACGAGGTCGCCGCCGGCCACCACCGGCTCCAGCAGACCTACGGCCGGCGCCTGATCACCGGACTCGGGGTGAGCGACCCCGCCGCGGCAGCAGGAGCGGGCCGGCCGTTCCGCCCGGTGGCCGACATGAACGCCTACCTCGACCGGCTCGACTCCTACGCCACACCCCTGCCGCCGCACGAGCGGGTCCTGGCGGCACTGGGCCCCAAACTCCTCGACGTTGCCGCCCGGCGCACCGGCGGCGTCCACACCTTCCTCGCCACCCCCGAATCCACCGCCGCCACCCGCCGGTCACTGGGCCCCACCCCCTTCCTGGCGCCCTACCAGGCCGTCGTCCTGGACCCGGACTCCGACACCGCCCGCACCACCGCCCGCGGCTTCCTCGCCCCGTTCATCGGCATGGCCCACTACGCCCGCAGCCTGCGACGCCAGGGCTTCACCGACAGCGACCTGGCCGGCGGCGGCAGCGACCATCTCATCGACAGCGTCGTCGCCTGGGGCGATGCGGAGGCGATCGGCAAGCGTGTCCAGGCCCAGCACGACGCGGGCGCCGACCACGTCGCCCTGCACGTCATCACCACCGACGGCGGCTTCCCCCGTCATCAGTGGCGCGAACTGGCCCCCCTGACCCGCTGACCCGGGGCCCACACCCCAGCATCAGGTACGAAACCCACACCCCGCTGACATCGAAGGATTCCCGTGCCCACCTACCGTCCCGGCAGGCCCCGCCCCCACCACCGGCTCCTCATACTCCTCACCGCCGCGCTGCTGAGCACCGCCGCACTCCTCGGAATCACCCTCAGCGCCTCCGCCGCCGACCCCGCCCACAGGATCACCGCCTCGGCTCCCGCCGCCGTCAAGGGATCAGCCGCCCACACCCCGCACTCGCACGCCCCGGCCTGCTTCGACCCGGAGAAGCCGCTCAGCCCCGGATACGACACCGCGACCAAGAACGACACCGCATTCAACAACGACTTCCGACACTGCTTCACCACCGTCGACGGCGTCCAGATGCACTACGTCATCGGCGGCCACGGACCCCAGGCCATGGTCCTGCTGCACGGCTGGCCCGAATCCTGGTACGAATTCCGCGGCATCATGCCCTCGCTGCTGCCCGGCCGAACCGTCATCGCCGTGGACCTGCCGGGCCTGGGCGACTCCACCGGCAACCCCACCGACTACACCAAGAAGACCCTGGCCACCTACACCCACGCCCTGCTGGACAAGATCGGCTACCGGCAGCACGTACAGGTCGTCGCCCACGACTTCGGCGTCGGCGTCGCCTACTCCCTGGCCACCCAGTACCGCACGCAGACCTCCGGGCTGTTCCTGATGGACTTCCCCCTGGTCGGCAAGAACCTGACCTTCGCCGCCATCGAGCCGCTGGACTGGCAGTTCTCCCTCAACCTCCAGGACCCGCTCGCCGAACAACTCGTCACAGGCCGCGTCTCGCAGTACCTGACGTACTTCTACCCAACCCAGTCGCACGTGGCGCACCCCGTGCCCACCGACGAGGTCAACGAGTACATCCGCGTCTACAACCGCACCCAGGTCCTGCACGCCGGGTTCGAGCTCTACCGAACCTGGACCCAGGACCAGGCCGACAACGCCAAACTGGAGACGACACCCCTGACCGTTCCAGTCCGCCTGCTCACCCAGGACGGCTTCGCACCCCTCCTCCTGTCCGCCGTCCAGGACGCCGCCCCCGCCGCCACCGGGACCGACATCAAGGGAGCCGGCCACTGGCTCCTCGACGAAGCACCCCAGCGGGTACTCAGCGAGATCAACACCTTCTACCCCGCTCACTGACCCAGCGACCGACAGCCCGGACCCCGGAACCGCCGGGAGTGTCAACCTAATGGCTCTGTCCCGTAATCGGTGGTAGCGCTGTGTAGTGGTCACTGGAGGAGGATGCGGTGGCGGAGCAGGGGGAACCCGGCTCGGCCGTGCATCTGCCTCATGATCCGTTTGGTTCGCGTGTTCACGCCCTCGGTGCGGCCGTTGTGGTAGGGAAGGGTGAGCCCGGCATCGACGGCGGCACGGTCGAGTTCGAGGCCGTTGGCGAAGGAGTGCAGGTGGGGCAGGCCGACGGCGCGCACTTTGGCGATCCAGTCGCTGAGCTTCGCGTCGTTGCCCTGCGCTGGGGTCAGCAGCTGGGCGAACTCCCCGGTGAGTTGGGCGAGGGTGGTCATCTCGGGGCAGGTTCGGGTGAGTTCCCGAAGGAGTGCGGCGTCTTTGTCGCGCAGGTTCTCGGGGCGGGTGAGCAGGAGGCGGGCGAAACGCTGCGGGGTGGTGACCGGCTTGTCGCCCTCGGCGCGGCCCTGGGTGATGTAGCGGACCAGGAGGTTCGCGCTGCCGGTGTAGCCGAGCTCTTTGATCTCGCGCAGGAGGTGGGTGACGGGCACGGCGGGGTCTTCGCTTCGGCGCCGGCGCAGGTGGTCGCGGTAGGGGTCGACGAGGGTGGGCTTGTAGCGGGGTGCGCGGCGGTCGCCGGTGGGCTCCTTCATGCGGGCGTACCGCTTGACGGTGTTCAGGGCGACGTCGAGGCGGCGGGCGCATTCGAGCAGGCCGACGCCCTTGTCGAGCAGTCTGTGGATCTGCTGCCAGCGTTCGCGGGTGGTCTGCTCGCGCACGCCCCCGGGTCGGGCGGGGTTCACGGCGGTGGCCCAGCAGGCGGCGTGGGAGCGGACCTCGGCCAGGACCTTGCCGCACAGGTTGGACCAGAGGGTACTGGTGGGCCGTCGGCGAGGTGTCTGCTGAGCAGGTCCTTCTCCAACGGCCCCCAGTCCGAACGACGCATGCGACTTTCACCGCACGTCGCTCTCCGGTGACTACTCCGCGTGTGCTGGGACGGGTCGTTTCCCGTGGATGCCCGCGTGGCAACTTCCGCAGACCACGAGGGTTTTGCGGTGCCGCGCGGCCATGAGATCCGCCCACGGGGGCCGGTCGGTTCCCGGTTTCCCGAGGTCTGCGAGCTTGGCGACGTGGTGGACTTCCACCGCGTCGACGCATCCGCATGCCTCGCATCGTCCGGCGAGGAGCCGGGTGACCAGTTCCTTGCGTTTGATGTTGACCGGGGCCAGCTGACGGTCCGTGAGGACCGTCTTCTTGTTCTGTCTCAGCGGGATCCCGCCGAACCGTCCGACCAGCGGCTTCCTGCCGATGCGTTCGACGCGGGCTTCGAAGCACTTGCGGGGCCCGAACGGTGTCTCGGTGGTGGTCGCGTACTTGCGGGCCATCTTCGACACCGTCGAGCGGTGCTTGTTCGCCAGCGTCATCAGCATCGAGGTCTCCATGACCCATTGCAGCCGGGCGAGTCGAAAGACGTCGCCGGCCATCAGGTAGTACTGGACGATGCCCCGGTACTCGGACCCGAAGGTGCTGATGATGACGTGGTCGTCCTGGTTCAGCAGTTCGGGCCGACGCGCGGGTTTGCCGCGCTTCATGTACTGGGCCTGCTTGGCAGATACCACCGAACGGGGGACACGCAGACCGATCGTCCCATTGACAGAGCGGCGTCTGCCGGAGACCTTCCGGTCGTTGTGGTGCACGGTGATGTGGTAGCCGAGGAACCTCGCTGCCTCGGTGCGGGCGTGCGTGATGAGGGTCTTCTCGGGCGAGAGTTCCAGCTTGAGGTCGTCATGCAGGAACTGCGCCAGACGCTCTCTGATTTCTTCGGCTTCTGCCTTTGGTCCGGCGAACCCGAGGAGGGTGTCGTCGGCATAGCGCACATACCTCAGCCGCCGGTAGCCCGGATCATGAGTATCCATGCTGGGCATGCTGTGGAGTTGCTTGCGCAGTTCCCGCACCTGGGTGTGGTCGCCGCGCTTGCGCGCGCGTCCTATCGCCGCCCATACCCGATGAAAGGCACGGTTCGGCTTCCTGACTTTTCCTCGGGTGTACTCCGGGATCAGAACCTTCTCGACGTACTCGTCCATCTTGTGCAGGTAGATATTGGATAGGATCGGTGAAACGACCCCGCCTTGCGGACTTCCGCTGTGCGTGGCGTTCCAGACCCAGTCCTCCATGTATCCGGCCGTGAGCATGTTGCGCACCAGCCGAAGGAACCGGTTGTCGTGGATCTTCTCGCCCAGGATTCGGAGCATGACCGAATGGTCGAGCCGGTCGAAGCACTGGGCGATGTCACCCTCGATGAACCAGGCCGTTCCCGTCCAGGTGTAGACCACATCCTCTAACGCGGTGTGGCAGCCCCGACGGGGACGGAAACCATGGGAGGAGTCGGAGAACGTCGGCTCGTAGTACGCCTCAAGGAGCAGGCGCACCACCTCGCCGACAAGTTTGTCCGACCACGGCGGCAGGCCGAGCGGTCGCAGCTTCGTGCTGCCCCGCCCCTTCGGGATGTAGACCCTCCTGGCCGGGCTCCATCGATAGCGCTCGTGGCGCAGCGCGTCGATGACGTGCTCGATCTTGCCCAGCGACATGCCGTCCACGGTCTCCCCGGTGACCCCGGGCGTCATCGCTCCCTTGTTGGAGTACAGACGCCCGTAGGCCAGCAGATACAACTGCGGATTGAACAGCTGTCGATACAGTTCAGTGCACGGCAGGCCACGCCTGCCGCGTTCACGGAGGACACTCAGCACTGTTTCGGCGCTCTGCATTACGCATACCTCCCGGGTCTTGAGTGTCCGATCACCTGGCCCCCTTCGCCCTGCAGACGGCTTTCCCGTCCTCCTTGGCCGGTCGTTCATCCGGCGACTACTACGGGGCCTCCGTCGCCATAGGAAGATCTCCTCCCTTAGGCGATCCCATGTTCGTCCTTGTCGTACGTATCAGCGTGGTTTAGGTGCCCCACTCATCCCCTTGAATGCCCTCGCTGGGCATCGCTCCGCACTCCGGAGGTTGCATCGACCGTGGCACTGAGTCGTCGCAGGGTGCGGCGTCGGTAGCAGGCATCTTTCCGACGGATTCGACCTTCAATCTTCTGGGGATTAGGGTTCAGGCAATCCAGCTTTCACCGTGTCACGCGGGTCCCTCGACGCCCCGTCCCCAATGCCTGGGCCCGGCCGTCGATTTTCTGGCATGCTGTCGTCCCCTCACCGTTTCCGGATTAGGTAAGCCATTGGACCCATGAATCTCCCTCCAAATTCACCCCGACTGAATCGGGGATACGACAAGGCGCCTCATGGCGCACTGCCACCTGTCGCTGACCTGCACCGCTTCGGGAAGGGCCTGGCGGATCGCCTCGCCGTAGGAGGCGGAGCCGTCGCGGCAGACGTACTCGGCCCCGGGGTGCTCGCGTAGCCACGCGGTCAGGGTCTGGGCGGTGCGGTCGGGCAGGACGTCGATCCGCTCACCGGTCTCAGCGTCGATGATGATCGTGGCGTAGCGGTGCCGGCGCATTATCTGGAGTCGCCCGGAGGGCGTCCTTCACGTTGAGCACGGGTGGGTGAGGCGTCCGGATCTGCCTGGTGGAGGTGGTTATCTACCGCCGTCCATCACGTGGAATCTTCCGGAGGAACCATGCTTGTCCAGCGGGTCGCGTCACCGACGACGCGCCAGGAGTCGTGGACGGTGCTCGGCGACGATGCCGTCCCCGTCGCGCCGGTGGAGCGCTATCTGGCCTAGGACCCCGCCTACCGGCTGATCACCGTCATCCTGATCCGCTGCGGACTGCGGATCAAAGACGCGACCAGGCTGCCCTTCGACTGCCTCGTCCACGACGCGGACGGCGCCCCTTACCTCCGCTACCTCAACCACAAGATGAAGCGCGAGGCCCTGGTCCCGATCGACGAGGAACTCGAAGCACACACCCGTGACCAGCAGCACCGACTGCGCGAGCGCTGGTCTGCAGGCACCCCGGTGCTGTTCCCGCGCAAACTGAAGAACCTGCACGGGACCGAGCCGATGGGCGCCGGCACCTACCGGCAAGTCCTCACCCCGTGGCTGCAGCTCTGCGAGGTGCGCGACGAACACGGCCGACCAGTCCACCTGACGCCCCATCAATGGCGCCACACCCTGGGAACACGGCTGATCAACCGCGACGTCCCCCAGGAAGTGGTCCGCAAAATCCTCGACCACGACTCACACGAGATGACGGCCCACTACGCACGCATGCACGACGTGACCGTCCGCCGCCACTGGGAGCGGGCCCGCAAGGTCGACATCAACGGCGAGCGGGTCACCCTCGACCCGGACGGCCCGCTCGCCGAGGCCGCCTGGGCCAAACAGCGCGTCGGCCGAGCCACCCAGGCCCTGCCCAACGGCTACTGCGGACTGCCGGTGGTCAAGACCTGCCCGCATGCGAACGCCTGCCTGACCTGCCCGATGTTCATCACCACCCCGGAGTTCCTGCTGCAGCACCGCCAGCAGCGGCAGCAGGTCCTCCAGATCATCTCCGCCGCCGAGGCCCGCGGCCAGCAGCGACTGGTGGAGATGAACCAGCAGGTCCTGGGCAACCTCGACCGCATCATCACCTCGCTCGACGAGCACGACGACGGCGATGCGCAGGTGGCTCATGCGGGCTGACAACAGCGCCCACCTGGTGGTCTCGGCCCGCCAGCGGCACGAACTGGCCCGCGCCAAAGCCATCCGGGCCCTGCGCGAGCTCGACTCCTCCGGCACACCCGTAACCTTCGAGGCCGTCGCCCGCCATGCCCAGGTCTCGCGCTCCTGGCTCTACACGCAGCCGGACATCCGCACCGAGATCGAACGGCTCCGCGCTCTGGACCGCCCGACCTCGCACCCGGCACCACCAGCCCGCCAGCGCGGCAGCGACGCCTCCCTCTCCCGACGCCTCGAGGTCGCCCTGGCCCGGAACCGCGAGCTCACCACGGACAACCAACGCCTCCGCCGCCACCTCGCCCAAGCCCTCGGCCAACTCCGCGCCGCCGGCATCACCACCGAGGAGGAACCCACGTCCCCACGACGCTCTTCAGTAACGATCGGGCCCTGCTGACGCTCGGCCACACTCCCGCCGTCGTCTCGTCGGGGACACCGTCCTTGACGAGACGACGCAGGTCACAGCCCTGCGTGAACGGTCAACTCAAGATAACGCGCAGCAGGGCAAAGTCGTCTACCCCCAGTACCCGGGGCACGGCGGCCAGCGGATCGGGCAGCGCCATGACGCAGCGCAGCAGGGTGCTCCAGCTGAACACTTGGTGCAGGTGCACCAGGAGCCGGGCCCCGGCGCTGCCGGCCAGGGCGACCGCGATGGCTTCGACCACCCGCTGCAGAGCCGGGGTCCGCCGCTGGTAGCGCACCGTCAGTCCAGCGACCTGTTCTACGAACGTCGCTTTGGGGCACGCGGTGTTCTCGCAGTACAGGCGGCGTACCGACAGGTCGATCCGCACCGCCCGGCCACCGACGGCCTCATCGCCGACATGGCGCACATAGCGGCTGTGCTCCCACGACGACCGCTGCCCGCACCCCGGACACCCCACCGGCGCCGCACGGGTACGTGCGATCACTACGACCACGTCCGCCACGACCACCACCGACTCGACTACGACCGCGTCGAGCTGCGGGAAAAGCACCCTCAGCATCTCGTCACACAGTCGCAGCATCTCGCCGAAGGCGACCTATGTCACGCCGCGTCAGCAATCCGGATCAACGCCTACGAAAATCTTGTATGAGCCCCGACTTCACATACGAAGCCAGGTGCACGCCGACATCTACGACGAGGTCGCGCGCCGCTACGGCGACGCGGTCAAGCGGCTGTGTGTCGGCAACGGCGCCGACCCCGGCACGCACATCGGACCGATGGTGTCCGCCGCCCAGCGCAAGCGGGTGCTGGACTACATCGACATCGGCGTCAAGGAAGGTAGGTGCCACGATCGCAGCGCAGGCGCCGCTCCCCGACGACCCGGAGCTGGCAGGCGGCTTCTACGTCGCGCCGACGCTGTTCACAGGGGTCCGCCCGGACATGCGCATCGCCCAGGAGGAGATCTTCGGACCGGTCATCTCGATGAGCCCGTTCCGCGATGAGGACGAAGCGATCACGATCGCCAACAGCACGGTGTTCGGCCTGGTCGCCGCGGTGTTCACGCCGGACTCCCAGCGTGCGCTGCGGGTCAGCCGCGCCCTGCACACCGGGTTCGTCTTCGTGAACAACTACAACCGCAACTTCACCGGCACGCCGTTCGGCGGTGTCGGCGCGAGCGGCTACGGCCGGGAGACGGCGGCGGAGACCTTGCACGAGTACGGCTACAGCAAGAACATCCGTCTGCTTTCCGGGAGGGGCGAGATCCCCCGCTGGGCGCCGGCCCTTGAGGTGACCAGTCCGGAGCAGTGAAAACTGCACATCAGATGGTCTGGTGTGCGTAGGCGTTGGGACGCTCGGCCAGGTCCGGGGCGGTAATCCTGCGACAAGATCGTCCGTCATCGGGCAACTTCCTTGTTCGTAAGGACCAGCAGGGCCCGCAACAGCGCGGTCGCCCACCTCGGCGGCCAGCGCCTTGTTGGACGGCTTCTGGCCACGGGTCAGAGGCCGCTTCCGGGTTGCCTTGTAGCCGGTGACCACCGCTGGGTCGTCGTCCGGGCCGCTGTCGTCGAGGCCGACGAATCCCAGGTCGGCGATGGCGCCGAGGCCGGCCGCGCGGAGACGGGCGGTGAGCTTGTCGTGACGGCAGGCGGTGATCTCCGCGGTCCGCCCGGGCCGGGCCGCGGAGACCCACAGCAGCCGACCGCGGTCGTCGGTGAGCGCGATCACGAGCAGGCCATGGCATTTGTTCCTGCCCGAGTAGTCCTTGCGGTTCTCAGCCCCGGTGCGCCTGCGGGTTCGGATCACCGAGCCGTCCAGCAGCACCACCCCGCCACCCTTTCGGGCGATCTTCTTCAGGGCGCGGTCCAGACGCGGTGCGCGGGCGGCCAGCAGACCCACGACCTCCCTGAGCCACCGTGTCACGGTGGTGCGGTGCACCCCGTTGCCGCCGGCCAGATCGCGGGCCGCTGGTCACAGCGCAGCACCGCCAGCACGATGCCGGCGATCTTTCCCGCGGGCAGGGCCCGCCACCTGGAGCCGATCTTCTTGCAGTGACCGCGTATCAGGTCGGCGAGATAATTCAGGGTGACGCTCGACAGCGGCAGGCGGGCGGTGCGGACAAGGCCGTCAGGGCCCTCGACGGTGTCGTTGGTTTTCTTCACACCAAACTCAACTGCCGCCGGGGGCCCGTCGGTTACGCCCCTTACCGTCCCCGGTCCGGCGCGGCTACAGGCGCGCGCTGAACTTCCCGTCGGGCCGTTTGTACAGCCAGCCACGATCGGCGGGCTTGGTCATCTTCGCCCGCAGCGGCTCCAACTGGCTGCTTCGGTTCGATCCGGCTCAGCGTCCCGCTGCCGCGTAGGCCGATCCGACCTCGTTCGGTATGCCGCCGGGCTGGTACAGGCCCGTCGCTCCGGACTGGGTCGCCGGGAGTGTGAACCAGGCGTAGCGCTGGACGTACGGCAGGTTCTGCAGCATCGTGGTGGAGGCTGTGACGAAGGCGGCCTGCTGCTGGGTGGTCGGGTACGCCGGGCCGGGGCCGTAGTTGTGCAGAGCGTACTCGGTGAGCCAGATGGGCAGTTGGTAGCGCAGGTGGATGGCCTGCAGGTAGTTCTGCAGCTGGTTGACCGCGTTGGGGGTGGTGAAGTCCCCGCCGTACCAGTGGACGGTGATGAAGTCCACCCGGTAGCCGAGGCTGCGTGCGCCCTGCATGAACTGGTCCAGCCAACTGCCCTGGATGTCAGCGTGCGTGGCGACGGCCGGGCTGCCCAGGGCAAGCCCGGTGGCCATAAGCTTCGGCCACAGATGGAGGGCGTCCTGCGGCGACATGTTGTATTGGCCCGGCTGGTCGGGCTCGTTGAAACCGAGCAGGCTGCTGCTGCCCTGGCTCTTGGCCTGGTCGAGGGAGCCGTTGAAGACTGCCGCGGCTCCCGAGATCATCGGGACGAACTCCACGCCACACGGGCTGGTGATACTGGGGTGGACGGGGCCCCAGTTGTAGTACCAGGAGACACCGGAAGCCGCGAGCGCAGGGGTGACCCCGTCGAAGCTCGAGGTGGAGACCCCCTTCCTGGCCACCGGAGTCGGACAGGCCGACGGTGAAGGGGAGTTGGGGGCCGACGCGTGCGAGGCGCCGGTGGAGGCGACCAGGCCGGCGAAGGAGAGGGCCACTGCCAAGCAGGCGGCCAGCCCCCGGCCCCGTCGGCGAGAAGTGTGTAGGGCAGGCAAAGTACATTCCTTTGTTCACTGATGGGGTCACCAAGCCGCGTCCGAATCATCCGCGGTAGACGGGGCGGGGTAGGCGTGGTCAGATAGACCCATTGGCGGAGCCTGCCGAATGTCATCTGTGGCGAAACAACTCGCAGTTGATGGTTCTGTTTCGGCCATCAGAGGTGGTGGCTCCAGTGAAAACGCTACCAGAGAACCCTCCCGGCCAACCGGTCAGACGATCTTCACCATGGACACCCGCCGCCGACCAGACCGAGCACTCCCGACCCGGCGCACACCAGCCCACCCGACCTGCAGTTCTCACGATGCACACTGCTCACTACTTCACCCGTACCGGTCCGGTACCGGCCGGGAAGGAAGCCATCGAGCTGATGACCGCTACGCTCCGCGGTGCGTGGTCCGCCGCGGCGGGGCCCGCCCGCATCAGCCGTACGGGTCGGGAAGCGGCATCCTCCTCGAGCAGGTGTCGCGGCGTCGTTGTGGCCGACCAGGACGTCCTGGTCCAGGCCGTCCCACACGTCGGCGAGTTTCAGGGAACCGGTCCACTGGATCGCCTCGATCGTGGCAGCCCAGTGGACGCCGCTCGCCGCGTAGCGGCGCAGTACCGGGACCGCGTCGAAGCGGTCGAGGAAGGGGAGGAAGGCGAGGACCTGCAGACCCAGTTCGAGGGTCGTGCCGTTGGGGCAGGAGATGGCGCTGGTCTGGATGACGGACGTGTTGTTCGGTGCCGTCAGTGACGGCACCACAGCCCAAACGATGGGGTTTTGGTTCCTGCCCGGCGGGTTCGAGCGCGTTCTGTCCGCTTGGTCGGGCACGGGGCCGGTCGTCTACGTCGAGGCCGAGTACTTCGGCGGAGTCGGTACTCAGCGCACTGCGGTGGGGGCCCGGGGTGCTTTGGCCTTCGGTCCGTTCGCTGTCGAAGAGAACGAGTCGGTGCCCCGTGAGGGGACTCCGATCTCTCGTGCTCTTCGGCTGCTCGGTGTGGCCGCCGATCGCGGTCTGGACGAGTTCGACACTGTCGGACTGCGGCGTCACCGGCACGTGGAGGACTGGGCCTGAAGGGCACAGCCCCCGCGCAGCGGCGACGCGGCCCCGCATCGGCAAGCGTCTCCAACAGAGCGCTGAACAGCCTCATGGGTGGTCTGGCCAGCGGGGTTGTTCAAGCCGGCCGGGTGATGTGTGCGAGTGCCGTTCGGGCGGCTTCCAACAGGAGCCTGACCCCCACCGGGCGACGCAGGAGAACGGCGCCCGGTGGCCAGGGCCTGGTCGGTCCGTCCCGTCAGGCTCCGCGACCTCGTTCCTGCGACGGGAAGCAGGGCGCACCATGGCGTCGGAATTCGGCGCACAGCGTGCACCAGTCCTTCTCCAGGGCGACGGCGCTGCCGATCGAGCGCTGTGTGGCCGTTTCCCCAGGGCTGCTCGTCGCCCCGGTTCGTCGCCCGGTTTGAGCATCCGGATCTGCGCGGGCTCAAGCACCGAGCTGCGCCGAGTTGAAACGGAAACGCTGGTGCCGCTCTCGCTGTCCGAGATCGACTCGGTGTCCTCGTCGTATTCGCCGGCCGGGGCGCTGTAGGCCTTGAACTCGGTCTCGTCCGAGATGCCACCCAAGAGGATCTTCACCGTCGAGGCGCCGAACAATTTGCGCACGCCGAGCTCACCCCAGCGCTCCTGTGCCTGCGCGTACGAGTGGAGAACAGCCACGACGAAGATGTTCTGGCTCCCGGACACCGACATCAGTGCCGGGATCTGCGGCAAGGGCGCCACGTTCGCGATCTCGTCGCCGAAGATGCCAAGCGGCCGCGGCAGGTGTACGGCTGCCTGCTGGTGGTGGCGCTGCCGCTGTGGCCGGTGGGCCTGCTGGTGGACGGCGTGTGGTGCGGGCTGCTCGGCCGCGAGGCGGTCGTGCTCCCCCTGATCGTCCGGATCGCGGACCTCGACGCCGCGTGGTCGACCGCCCTGCTCAAGCCCTCGCCGAAGGCCCGACTCACCGAGCGGCTCGAGGCGTTGACCGCGACCCGGGCCGGCGCGGTCGCCGCGCACGGCGCCGAACTGCGCCGCATCGAGCGGGATCTGCACGACGGCACGCAGGCGCGGCTGGTCTCGCTCTCCATACGGATCGGCCTGGCGAAGCGTGCCTACGACCGTGACCCGGACGCCGCGCGCCGGCTCCTCGACGACGCCCAGGACCAGGCCGAGGAGCCGCTGACGGAACTGTGGCACGTGGTACACGCCATCCACCCGCCGATCCTCACCGACCGCGGTCTCGCCGGAGCGGTACGGGCGCTCGCCGCGAGCAGCGGCCTCGACGTCACCGTCCGCGTGGACGGCCTGGAGGACGGCCCCAGGGCCCCGGCCGCGGTCGAGGCGGCCGCGTACTTCGTCGTGGCCGAAGCGCTGACCAACGCGGCCAAGCACAGCGGATCCGACCGCGCCGAGGTCCGACTCGCCCGTACCGGCAGGGGCCTGCGCGTGCTGGTCCGCGACGAGGGCCGAGGCGGCGCCGAGCCCGCCCCCGGCCCTTCCGGCACCGGCCTGGAACCAGGCGGATCCGGCCTGCTCGGCATGCACCGCCGCGTCGCCGCCCTCGACGGCACCTTCACCCTGACCAGCCCCGCCGGCGGCCCGACCCGGATCGACCTGGAACTGCCCTGCGCGTGGTGACCGCCGAGGAAACGTTCGCAGGTGGTGTCCGGGGCATAATCAGGTAGGTAGTGCGCCCGATGGAGCGAGGCTCGGGGGAACACGGTGGCTGCTGTGGGCAATCGCGCGGAACGGCCCGATGTCGTGAGCGATGCCGTGGCCCCGGTTGCCGACGATGCTGACCGGTCGATGCAGTACGTCCTGGACCGCCTGGCCGACGGGCCGCGTGCGCAGCGCAGCGTCAGTGACGCGATCCTGCAGTCGTGGCGGCGTTCGGCCGAGGCCGGGCTGATTCCGCACAGGATCCACGCGCCGTACGACCCGGATGTCGATGCCGACGGCCGTCTGCGGTGGGCGGCCGCGCCCGGGATGGCGGCGGTGAGCGCAGACCTCGCGGGTGTCGAGGTCGCCCTGCTGCTTGCGGACAGCCGAGCGCATGTCATCGAGCGGTGGACCCCGGCGAGCTCGGCCTCGGCGATGGACCGGATCGGCGCGGCGGCGGGGTTCGTGTGCGACGAGGCGGTGGTCGGGACGAACTCCATCGGCGGGGCGCTCAGCGCCCGGGGCCCTTCGGTCGTGCTGGGGCCGGAGCATTTCGCGGACGGTCTGACCGCGGTGTCCTGCGCATCGAGCGCGGTGACCGACCCGCTGACCGGGCGGGTGCTCGGCGTGGTCAACATGACGTGCGCCAGGCGGATGTACAGCCCGGTGATGCCGGCGCTGATCGGTCGCATCGTGCACGAGACACAGCAGCGACTCACCGATGAGTCGGGGGCGAGCGGCACGGCCCTGCACACTGCGTTCCTGCAGGCACGCCGCCGGGCCAAAGGGCCGATCGCCGTGCTGGACGAACGCAGGATGTTCGTCAACAGCGCGGGCGCCTCGCTGGTGCACGCCGGCGACCGTGCGGTGCTGTGGGAGTGGGCCGAACCACTGCTCACCGAGGCCTCGGAGCGCCCGGCAGCACTGATCGTGCTGAGCTCGGGCGTCCGGCGTGTCTGGTGCACGGCGGTGGACGAGGCGGACCCCACCGCCGGCGCCGTCGTCCGGCTGGACGCGGCCGACGGGCCGCCGCCGGTGACCGAATCGGTCGCGGACGGGGCGGCGAGCCGGTGGGCGATGCTGACGGTCTCGGAGCGCGCCGTCGCCGAGCACGTCGCCAACGGCCTGACCAACCGGGAAGCCGCGTCCCAGCTGTTCATCTCGGCCCACACCGTCGACTACCACCTGCGGCAGATCTTCCGCAAGCTCGAACTGCGGTCGCGGGTCGAGCTCGCCCGGATCGTGGCCGACGCCGACCACCGGCCCCGGACGTAGCCCCGGCGCTCCGGCCCGCACTACGCGTTCGCGTGGGGTGCGCGGGCAGGGCGCCGTCCTACGGTTGCGGCAGACCCGCACTCCGAAAGGACGCCCCTGATGACTACCCCGCCGCCCGTGCTGTTCATCCACGGTCTCTGGTTGCACGCCACCTCCTGGGATCCCTGGCTGGAGGTGTTCACCCAGGCCGGTTACGACGCCTCAGCCCCGGGCTGGCCCGGCGATCCCGCGTCGGTGTCCGAGGCCCGCGAGAACCCCGAGGACATGGCCGATCATGGCATCGACGATGTCGTCGCCCACTACGCGAAGATCATCGCGGAGCTCGACGCGAAGCCGATCCTGGTCGGTCACTCCTTCGGCGGCATGATCGCCCAGAAGCTGCTCGGCCAGGACCTGGCCGCCGCCGCGGTGGCCATCGACGCGGCCCAGATCAAGGGCGTGCTGCCGTTGCCGCTGTCCGCACTGCGGGCGACGCTGCCGGTGTTCAAGAACCCGGCCAACAAGCACCGCACCGTGGCACTGACCGCCGAGCAGTTCCGCTTCGCGTTCGGCAACGCCATCCCGGCCGAGGAGTCCGACGCCCTGTTCGCCCGCTGGGCGATCCCGGCCCCGGGCAAGCCGCTGTTCGAGGCCGCCGCGGCCAACTTCAACCCGCACTCCCCGGCGAAGGTCGACACCGACAACTCCGGCCGGGGACCGCTGCTGCTGATCACGGGCGGCCAGGACCACACCGTCCCGGAAGCGGTCACCAAGGCGACCCTCAAGCAGTACCGGCACAGCGACGCCGTCACCGACCTCCTCGAATTCGCCGACCGGGCCCACTCGCTGACCATCGACCACGGCTGGCGCGAGGTCGCGGACGCCACGCTCACCTGGCTGCAAGCACAGGGCCTGTGAGACGACCATGGATCTCCACCTCACCGGCAGAGTCGCCGTCGTCACCGGCGCCAGCAAAGGTATCGGCCTGGCGATCACCCGATCGCTGGCGGCCGAAGGCGTACACGTCGTGGCCGGCGCCATGCACGGCAGCCCGGAACTCGACGTGCTCGCCGACCAGAAGGACGTCCACCCCGTCCTGGTGGACCTGAGCACACCCGACGGGCCCGCGCTGCTCATCACCGAGGCGGTCAGCCGGTTCGACGGCATCGACATCCTGGTCAACAACGTCGGCGCGGTCCGCTCGCGCCTGGACGGCTTCCTCGCCGTCACCGACCAGGACTGGGAGTGGGCTATGACGATCAACTTCTTCGCCGCCGTGCGCACGATGCGCGCCGCGCTCCCGCACCTGGCGACCCGGGCAGGTGCGTCCATCGTCACCGTCAGCTCGGTCAACGCGTTCCTGCCCGATCCGCCGGTGATCGACTACAGCGCGGCCAAAGCCGCCCTGACCAACCTGTGCAAGTCCCTGTCCAACGAGTACGGCACCAGGGTCCGCGTCAACACCGTCAGCCCCGGGCCGGTCCAGACCGATCTCTGGCTCGGCGGCGACGGCGTCGCGGCCACCGTCGCCCGCGCCAACGGCACCAGCGCGGTCGCGGTCGCCCAGCAGGCCGCCGCCGGTGCGGCCACCGGGCGATTCACCCACCCCCAGGAGGTGGCCGACCTCGTCCTGTTCCTGGCCAGCGACCGCGCGGACAACATCACCGGAAGCGACTTCCGTATCGACGGGGGCCTGATCAACACCCTCTGACAAGAAGCGCACCCGGGGCGTTCACCGCAGGGAGCGGTAGAAGTCCAGGTGGCGCTGGGCAGCGGTGTCCCAGGTGTGGCGGGCCGCGAGGGTGCGTCCGGCGGCCTGCCGTTCCGGATGGTGTTCGGTGAGGGCCTGGCCGAGTTCGTGGGCCAGGTCCTGCGGATTGGCGGCGAAGCGGGCGGTGGGGCCGAAGACCTCGCGCAGGACGGGCAGGTCCCGTACGACCAGGGGGACACCTGCGGCGAGGGCTTCCATCGCGGCCAGGCCGAAGCCCTCCTTCACCGAGGGGAAGGCGAAGGCGTCGGCGGCGGCGACCAGCGAGGGTAGCGCGTCCTCGGCGACCTGGCCCAACACGACGGGGTCCACGCCGAGTTCGGCGGCCCGGCGCTCCCAGCGGGCGCGGTAGTCGCGGTAGTCGAAGAGGGTCTCGCCGCCGGCGATCACCAGCCGTACACCGGGGTGTCCGGTGCGCAGCAGGGCGTATGCCTCCAGCAGGTCCAGGGAGCCCTTTCGGGGTTCGATGCCGCCGACGGTGAGGATGTAACGGCCGAGCCGGGAGCGCCAGTTCGCGCGGGCCTGCGGGTCGGTGGCGGCGAAGCGGTCGTACGCCACCCCGTTGGGAATCACCGGGGCCTTGATGCCCCAACCGTCGGCGAGTTCCGTGGCGACGGCTGCCGATACGCAGATGTGCGCGTACGGCTCGACGATCGCCCGTTCGTGGCAGGACGCCAACTCGGGGGTGGTGAAGTGGTCGATGTGGTGGACCGTGCGGACGCACCGGTCGCCCACCGCGTTGGCGCTGATGCAGTCCTGGGCGTGGACCACGTCGTAGTCGCCCGAGAACGCGTCGCGCAGGGTGACGATGGAGCGCAGGATGCGCTCGCCGACACTCTCCTCGGGCGGGCCGTCGTGGAACGGCACGATGCGGACGCGTACAGCGGGATCGACAGGACGGAAGAAGCCGGAGTCGCCGCCCCGGCCGAGCGTCCACACCGTGACGTCCTGCCCGGCCGTCGCGAGGGCCTCGGCGAGAGCGAGGGTGTGGACGACCCCGCCGCGCGGTTTGGTCGAGTAGCTGAGCAGGGCGATCGTCAGGGCCTTCACGACGGGTTCTCCCGGTAGGCGTCGGGGCGGCGTTCGTCGAGGTGGCGCAGGATGCGGCGGGCCCGGTCGGTCTCGGCGGCGACGTCGATCTCGGCGACGGCGAGGCCGGCCTTGGACCAGGTGCGGGCGAGGATGTCGCCGCCGGGTCCGACGACCTTGGCCTGGCCGAGGAAGCGCATGCCGCCCATAGCGCCGGTCTGGTTGGAGGAGGCGAGGACGACCTGGTTCTCGGCGGCGCGGGCCTGGTCGTACAGGTCGAAGAGTCTGGCCTGACGGTCCTGGGCCATCCGCGGGGCGCGGTTGGTGATGCTGGTGGGCCAGGCGGACAGGCAGGCGAGGATCTCCGCGCCGTCCAGGGCCAGCGAGCGGGCCGACTCGGGAAAGGTCTTGTCGTAGTCGATGAGCATGCCCAGGCGGCCGACCGGGGTGTCGAAGGCGTCGAAGCGGTCGCCGGCGGTGTACGCGGCGACCTCGCCGGCCGGGAGGTGGACCTTGCGATGACGGCCCAGGACGCCGTCGCCGCTGACGCACACCGCGGAGTTGTACCGCTCGTCGCCGCCGTCCTCGCAGTAGCCGACGCACACCACCATCTCGGCGGCCAGGCGGGCGATGTGGAGGATCAGCGAGTCGTCCGGCTTGAGGGCCGGCGGCAGTGCCTCGGGGTCCGGGTGGCGAAGGTCGGCGAGGTAGCCGCCGAGCGCGGCGTCCGGCAGCACCAGCAGGCCGGCGCCCGAGGACCGGGCGTCGTCGACGAGTTTCGCGATGCGGGCCAGGTCGAACTCCAGATCGCGGCCGAAGTGAGCGGCGGCGGCCGCGATCCGGACGGTGCTCATGCGGTGGCTGCTCCTGCGTAGGTGTAGGTTTCCGGGCGCCGGTCCTGCAGGTGCCCCATGGAACGCCGGGCGGTCTCCAGGGCCTGGGCGACGTCGAGTTCGGCGACGGCGATGCCGGACCTCACGCCCGTGTCCGCGAGGACCTCGCCGCCCGGGTCGACGACCTTGGCGCTGCCGACGAAGCGTAGCGAACCGAAGGTGCCGGCCTGGTTGGCGGACAGCCAGACGATCTGGTTCTCCAGGGCACGAGCCCGGTCGAACAGGTCGAATCGGCGTTTCCAGCGGTCGTTCTCCAGGTCCGCGCTGGCGTTGGTGCGCGCGCCCGGCCAGGCGGACACGCACACCCCGATCTCGGCGCCGTCCAGGGCCAGGGCCCGTGCGGACTCCGGGAACGCCTTGTCGTAGCAGATCATCATGCCGATCCGGCCGACCGGGGTGTCGAAGGCGTGGAAGCGGTCGCCGGAGGCGTAGCTGGCGTCCTCACTGAGCGGCTGGTGGACCTTGCGGTGGTTGCCCAGCACGCCGTCGCCGGTGACGCAGGCGACGCTGTTGTAGCGGGCGCCGCCGTCGGCCTCGCAGTAGCCCGCGATCACGGTCATCTCCCCGGCCAGGGCGGCCAGTCGGCGGATCTCCGGGCCGTCGAGGGCGAGTGCGGGCGGGCCGGCGTCGAGTGCGGTGTCGTCGTCGAGGCTGAGGAGATAGCCGCCGAGGCAGGCTTCGGGCAGGGCGAGCAGCCGGACGCCCTCGGCCCTGGCCTCCTTGATCAGCCGCTCGGCGATCGCGAAGTCCTCTTCCAGGTCGCGGCCGAACTCGGCGGCGACAGCGGCCATACGCAGGGTGGTCATGCGGTCCCCATCCCGGTCACGGTGGAGGTGACCGCTTCGGTAATCTCTCCGTCGGGCCAGCGCAGCCCGACGCCTTGTCCTGGTGTCAGCTCGCCGCATACGGCGCCCGTCGCGGGCCCGGCCGGGAGCGGCGGGGAGCCGGGCTCGTCGGTGCTGAGCATGGCGAAGCCGGGAAAACAGGTGAACCAGTCGCCGGTGGTCGCGTCCCTCGGCCGGGGCACGGCGGCCACGTCCAGGACGGCCCGGCATCCGCTCGCCTCCGCGAGCATGCCGAGCGTCCCGGCGATCCCGGCCATCGACACGTCCTTGGCGGCGGCGGGCCGGGCAGCGCCCACCGCCCGGGTCATGGCGCGCAGTTCGTCGGTGCGACGCCGGGTGGTCGAGTCCCACTGGCGGCCCCGGTAGCCCGCGCGCCAGCCGCCGCAGAGGTCCGCGGTCAGCCGCACCGCGTGCCCGGGCCGCCCGCCGCCGCCCGGGACGGGGCGTCCGGTGCGGCCGAGCGCCGTCACCGACAGTGCGGCCGGCACGCCGAGTTGGGTGTGCCCACCGAGCACCGGCACGCCGTAGGCGTGTGCGGCCCGGGCGAGCCCGGCGAGGATCCGCCGGGCGTGCTCCGCGTCCCGGGCGCCCACCGCGTCGAGCAGCCCGACCGGCGAAGCGCCCATCGCGGCAAGGTCGTTGACGTTCACCAGCACCGCGCACCAGCCCGCCCACTCCGGATCCCGCTCGACCATCGACGGCACGATCGCGTCACAGGCGGCGATCACATCCGTGCCGGGAACCGGTGCCCCGTCGTCTCCGACGAATCCGGCGCCGCCGAGAACCCCCGGGAGGGCCGCGAGGATCGGCCCGAGGGGTGCCTTGGTGGCCGTCACCAGATCCGCGATCCGCCCGATCGGCCACCGCATCAGCACATGCGGCGCGCCCGCGACGGTTGTTGGACGCACTGAGCGCCAGCCGAGCCGTTGGAAGAGGACCTTCTTGCGTGCCTGGACGGTCGCCTCGAAGCGCAGCACGCCCTCGGCCTCGGCCCGTGCGCAGGCGGCCCGGACGAGTGCGGCCCCGATGCCCTGCGGGCCGCGGGCGCCGGGTGCGACGACGAGTCGGCCGCCGGCCCACCAGCCGATGTCGGGGCCGTCGGCGACCGGACCGAGCCGCACGCCGCCGACGACGGCACCCGCCTCGTCCTTGGCGACCAGCACGAGGGTGCGCGGGTCGGCGTCCCGGTCGTCGAGGTCGTGGCCGGTGAACAGGGACTGCTCGTGGACGAAGGCGTCCCGGCGCAGGCGGTGGTAGGTGGCCGACTCGGTGCCGTCCGCGGCCTGCTCAATGCGGAACGCGGGGCGGCGGGCCAGGGCGAGGGTGCTGCGGTCGCCGAGCAGCGCCAGGATGTCGAGTGGTCCGTCCGCCACGGGCGGTGCTGCGGATCCGTCGAGATACACGGCCCTCACCCGCCTGCCGTCCTGAGTACGCTGCACGCCCCGCAGGCCGCGCAGCCCGCCTTCTGGTCGGAGCCGCTCATCCCGGCCGCGCGCAGTTTCCCGGCGACGCCCGCGGTGACGTACCGCAGCAGTTCCGCGTCGGGTGCGCGGACCCCGTTGCGGGCGGCGAGTGTGCCGCGCATCGGGCGGAAGGGCACGACGAAGGGGTAGACGCCCCGATCGATCAACTCGCCCGCACCGGCGATGAGTTGGTCCGGATCCTCGCCGAGCCCCACCAGGAGGTAGGTGGAGACCCGGTTGGGCCCGAAGACGCGCACCGCCTCGTCCCAGGCGGCCTCGTACTCGGCCATCGGCACCGTGGACTTGCCGGGCATCCAGCGCCGCCGCACCTCGTCGTCGAGGGACTCGACGTGGATGCCGATCGCGGTGGCCCCGGCATCGTGGAGCGCACGGATCCAGCCGAGGTCACCGGGCGGTTCGCACTGTACCTGGACGGGCAGTTCGGGGACTGCCTTGAGGACGGCGCGCACGGACCGTACGAGATTGCGGGCGCCGCGGTCCGGACCGGTTGTGGTGCCGGTGGTCATCACCATCTGCTTGACGCCGTCCAACCGCACGGCCGCCTCGGCGACTTCGGCGAGCTGGGCGGGTGTTTTCACGGCCACCGTCGCACCCGAGCGCAGGGACTCCTCGATCGTGCAGAAGCGGCAGCGGTCGGACTCGGCGTAGCGGATGCAGGTCTGCACGACGGTGGTGGCGAGAACGTCGGCGCCGTGCAGGCGGGCGATCTCCTCGTAGCGGATGCCGTCGGCGGTGGTCAGGTCGTAGAACTTGGGTCGCTGCACGGCTTCCAAGGTGAGCCCGGTCTCCTGGTCACCGAGCCACACCTTGCCGTCGCGGACGGAGTAGGGGCTGTCGGGGTTGGTGGGCAGCGCGGCGTTGGCACCGTCGACGAGGACGTGTCCGTCGTCGCTCGGGCCCGCGCCGTCCGGCCGCCGCACGGGCACGTCCAGGGCGATGCCGTGCAGGGCGAGTTCGACGCGGGTCATGATCCGCACGTCCACTGCTGTGTTGGTGCCAACGCTCACGGCCTGCCCCTTACAGCTGGTAGGTGGAGTTGATGATGGCGCCTTTGCGCGCGTAGTGGATCAGCGCGTCCTGGACGTCGAGGGGATGGGTGGGGATGACGCCTTCGATGAGGTCCTCCTCGCGGGCGCCGTGGAGGGACAGGCCGAAGCGGCAGCAGAAGACCTTGCCGCCCTCGGCGATGAACGTCTTGAGCTGGTTGTTGATGTTGTGCTCGCCGGGGAAGGCCGAGTTGCCGACCGTCGGGAAGCCGCGCGTGGCCAGGCAGTTGAGGGAGCCGGGGCCGTAGAAGTAGATGGCGGTCTCGAAGCCCTTGCGCAGGGCGCGGGTGGCCTGGAGGACGGCGACGAAGGAGACCGACGACTCGTGGGCGATGCCGTGGACGAGGGTGAAGTAGGTCTCGCCGTCTTCGGCCTTGTAGTCGGGGAAGACCTTGGTGGCGCCGTAGATGCTGGTGCCCTCGGGGAGGGAGGGGTGCGGGATCTCGTCGAGCGACTTCTGCTCGATCTCGGAGAGCTCGGCGGTGACGGGGGATTCGGACATTGCTGTCTCCTTGCAGGTGACGGGAGTTGACGGTGAATCAGTCGTAGAGCGCGGCGAACGTGTCCTGGAAGACCAGCTCGCCGAGTTCGCCGCCGCCGGTCGCTTCGGCGAGGCGGGCGTACTCGCCCGTGAAGTCGCCCCACGGCTGGTCGCTGGCGAAGAGCACCCGGTCGTGGCCGATACCGCGGCGCTCGATCTCCCGGACCAGCCAGCGGGGAGTGAAGCCGATGGCCCAGGAGAGGTCGGTGTAGACGTGCTTGCCGGCGCTGATCCAGTCGAAGAAGCGGGAGCCGGCGAGCTTGATGTGGCCGCTCATCCCGCCGCCGAAGTGCACGAGATGCAGGGGTACTCGGTCGCCGTACCAGTCGACGAGGTGGCCGACCTCGTCGATGTCGGAGGCGGCCCCCGGGGAGGTGTGCACGTGGACGACCAGGTGGTGGCGGGCCGCCTCGGCGAAGATTCGGTCCAGCATCGGTCGGCAGGCCGGGTCGGTGGGGCGGCCGCCCAGCAGGAAGCTCAGCTTCAGGGCCTTCACGCCCCGCTCCCCGGCCAGTGCCAGGGCGAGCTCGGTCCGCTCCGAGTCCTCCGGCCGCGGTGAGACCCACAGCCCGGCCCGGATCCGGTCGTCGCTCTGGGCCGCCTCGATCGCCAACTCGTTGAAGGAGAAGGCGATCGCGGGGTCGGGCACACCGTAGTTGGGTATCACCAGGGCGCGTTCGGTGCCCTCCGCGTCCAGGTCGGAGACGAGCTGCTTGACGGTGGCGCGGGCGGTGGTGTCGGGGTTGACGGGCGGTCCGCCGTAGAAGGGGTACGCGGGCAGGACGCCGATGTGGCGGTGTGCGTCGTGGACCATGTCCTTGGGTCCCCTCAGCCGATCGGGAGGGCGGGGGCGAGTTCGGTGGGCGCACCGGTGAGGGTGCCGCAGACGTCGGCCAGCCGGCGCGAGGCGTCGATGTGGTCCGCCAGGAACTCGGCGTCCCGGCCCACCGCCTCGAAGCGTCCCGAACCCCACGAGTACTGCCAGGGCAGGCCCAGGAAGTACAGGCCCGGTGTGCTGGTGGCGCCCCGCCAGTGCATCGGGTAGCCGCGGCCGTCGAAGACGGGTATCTCGACCCAGCGGTGGTCGCGGGTGAAGCCGGTCGACCAGACGACGGAGGTGATGCCGGAGGTCTCCAGGTCCAGTGCGGCCGCCGGCTCCGAGGGCTCCCAGACCGGGACGTACCGTGCCTCGTGCGGGGCGTCGATGCCCTGCGCGGCGATGTACGCGTCGATGCTGTCCTTGATGCCCTCGGCCACCGCGTCCGCCCGGTCGAGGTTGGCCTTCAGGTCGTCGGCGAAGTCCAGTTGCCTGCCCGCGATGCCGGTCAGCCGCCCGTACAGCCGCATCCCGTCCCGGGCGAAGGCGCGCAGGTCGATGTCACGGCCCCCGTCCCGGCCGGTGACGTAGTGGTTGACCCGCATCCGCACGGCACCCGCGTCGTCGAACTCGCCGATGTCCTTGGCGTAGTAGCCCATGGCGTCCAGCCAGGCCACACAGTCCCGGCCGCGGTAGAAGCGGGCCACGCGGGGCGCGCTGCCGACGGCGAGGTGGACCCGGCGTCCGGCCAGGTGCAGATCCTCGGCGATCTGGCAGCCGGACTGGCCTGTGCCGACCACCAGGACCGCGCCCTGGGGGAGTTGGTCCGCCTTGCGGTAGCGGGCGGAGTGGATCTGCTCGACGCCGGCGGGCAGCCGCTCGGCCATCCGCGGGACGGACGGGGTGTGGTAGGGGCCGGTGGCCACCACCACCTGGTCGGCGGTGAAGTCGCCTTCCGACGTCTTCAGTTCGAAGACACCGCCCGGGGACCGCCGCAGACCGTCGACGGACACGCCCTCCACCAGCGGGGGCCGGAAGAAGGCGACGTAGTCCTCCAGGTACCGGATGATCTCGTCTCGGACCATGAACCCGTTCGGATCCTCCCCCTGGTAGGGGAATCCGGGCAGTCTGCACTGCCAGTTGGGGGTCACCAGGCAGAACGAGTCCCAGCGGCGCTCGCGCCACTCCTGGCCGACCCTGTTCCGTTCCACGACGATGTGTTCGATGCCGCGCTCGCGCAGGCAGTAACTGACCGACAGTCCGGCCTGACCGCCACCGACGACCGCAACCGGGTAGTGGGCTCCGGCCGGCCGCCGCAGGCTCATCTGGGGCTCCCGTCGGCGTTGCACAGGGCCTTGACGGCGACCTTGGCCCCGTCAAGGGAGGCGTACGCGGCCGCGGTCCTCTCGATCTGCGCCAACTGGTCGGACGCCCCGGTGCACGCGAATCCGTACTTCTCGCGCACCCGGTCGCTCGCGATGCCGAGAGCCGTCCGGCTCCGCTCCAGGAAGTCACCGAGCTCGTACACGCCACCGGTGGCGAGGTAGTCCTCGATCACCGTGGAAGGCGAGTAACAACGCTGGGCCTCCCCACCGGGCCAGCGCACATGGAAATACAGTTCCGGCATGAAAACCCTCCATGCGAGGCGTCGAGGCTCTGCCACCTCGCCGCTGGTCGTGACGAACAGTTCAGCCACTGGGGATTACTGAACGAGGTCATCCGGAATAAGGCGGCGTTACGTAGTCCTCACGGCGGGTACGGATCCGCGCACGCAGAGTTGCCACTGAGGCAAATTCAGTCGGGCAAGGAACTGATCACCCACTCGGAACGGGACGCTGGAAGAGGACCGTCATCAGGCGCAGCAGGCGGTCTGCCAGCGCTTCCGCATCGAGGGGATCATCGGCCTCGATCAGCCAGTCGTCGACGATCGCGCCGGTCCCGCCTGTGATCAACGCCGCGAGGTCCCGCACCGTGACCTCGTCGACGTCGCCGAACCGCTCCCGCACACTCCTCACGGTGATGAGGGAGCCGAAGAGTCCATTCAGTGCCCTCGTCATCGGGAAGGCGCAGGAACCGGTGAGCATCGCGCGGTAGAAGGCCCGGTACTGGGCGAAATGCCGTGCGGTGACGAGGATGCGCGTGTGCAGCGGCTCGCTGCCGTCTCCGGCCGCCGGGATGAGCTCGCGTTCGACCAGGTCGGCGGCGGCCGCCACGAGAAGCGCATCGCGGTCCCCGAAGTGCAGGTAGACCAGCTGCCGGCTGACGTCCGCGGCGTCGGCCAGGGCAGATCCCGGGCCCGCTGGTGACCAAGCCGGTGGCCTCTCCCATCGTCATCGAGGAGGGATGCCTGAAGACTGTCTACACCCGGAAGCTGACCCGGGCGGACCTGGCGGACCTGCGCGGCGTCGATGCCACCGCCCACCTGTTCCAAGCATGGGTGGAGATGTCCCACGAGGTGCGGCTCACGGTGGTGGGGGAGCGGATGATGGCGGCCGCCGTGTACGCCGGCAGCGCGGCTGCGCGGGTGGACTGGCGCAGTGACTACAGCGCACTGACGTACGCCGTCACCGACATTCCGGACGACGTCGCTGCGGGCGTGCGCCGGATGATGAACCGGCTGGGCCTGCGCTACGGCGCGGCCGATTTCGTCGTTGACCCGAAGGGCCGCTACTGGTTCCTTGAGGTCAATCCCTGCGGTCAGTGGGACTGGATCCAAGGAGCGACGGGACTGCCGATCGTCGAGGCCCTGGCCGATGAACTCGAAGGGATCGTGTAATGGAACACCCGGACTGGCAGCCCGCTGCCGAGCGGCTCGCCCGCACCCTGTCTGCCCCAGGGCCCGGCTGGTTCCGCGCCCTGTCCCATGTTCCCCGCCACCGGTTCGTGCCGCGCTGGTTCAGCGCCGGCCCGACCGGATGGACCGTCACCGACGGCCCGGCCGATGAGAAGGCGTGGGTGGACGCCGCCTACGCCGACACCACGCTGGTCACCCGCGTCGGCGCGGTGCACGCCGACCGCGCGGCGGCGGATTCCCCGGTGGTCGGCGTGCCCACCTCCTCGTCGACGAACCCGGGGCTGGTCACGGCCATGTTCCGGCACGGCCGGATGTCCCATGGCACCAGGCTGATGGACATGGCCACCGGGTCCGGCTACAGCGCTGCCCTGGCCGCCTACCGCCTGGGTGACGCCAACGTGACCACCATGGACATCGATCCCTACCTCACCGAGGCCGCCGCCGAGCGTCTGCACAGCATCGGCCTGCGACCGCAAGTGGTCACCGGCGACGCCGCCGGCGAGCTGCCCGACCAGTACGACCGGATCGTGTCCATGGTCTCCGTTCCCCGGATCCCGGCATCGTGGCTAGGCGCGCTCAGGCCTGCCGGACGGCTGGTCACCACGCTCGCGAACACCGGACTCATCCTCACCGCGGACAAGCAGGCCGACGGCGGGGCCACCGGCCGCATCGAATGGGACCGGGCGGCGTTCATGAGCGCCCGGACCGCCGCCGACTCCCCGGCGCTGCTGAACAGCATGTTCGCCGAGGTGCGCGAACGGGACGGCGAGGACATCACCCAGAACCCCTATCCGGTGATCAACGTCCCCCAGACGTGGGAGGTGTGGTCGATGCTCACGGTCACCGCGCCAGGGATCGAGCACCGGCTACAGCTGGACGAGGACGGCCAGATCACCGCATGGATGCTGCATGCTGACGAGTCATGGGCCCGCGCCACCATGCCCGCCGGGGCTACTGGTGCCACGGTTCACCAAGCCGGACCGCGTCGGCTGTGGGACATGCTCGACCAGATCCGCCGCCGATGGCTCCATGAGGGATCGCTGCCTGTGTACGGCGCCAAGGTCAGTATCACGCCCGACGGAGAGACGACGCTGCGCCGCGGACAGTGGGCGGCCACCCTGTGACCCCCGCAGGCAAGCCTCCCAGGTGGCACCCGCCCACGACCACTGCGACCCCGCGGGCCGAACCCTACCAACTCCCTGACGGCCGCAGGCTGGTCGCCCCGCAGCCCGTCCAGACCGCAGCCCTCCAGCTAGGAATGTGGATCATGCTGGACGGTCGACCCTACGAGATCACTGACATGCGCTCCCGCCTCACGGGCGGCCGAGTGATCCACCTGGCCAGGCACCCTCCACACTCCATGGCCAGCCTGGAAACCGTCCCGGTCTACACCGTGGCCCCCGCGATCCAACCCGGCCAGCACGAGGAGATTCCCGCCGGGCCGGAACGCGCCAGCGCCCCCACCCCGGCACCATGATCGATCTCGGCGCTCCCGACCCCAAGGAGAAGCCCTCGGGCGCGGAGGAAGAGCTCGACCCCGGCCTCAGGCTCGGTGCTCCTCCGCGGCCGGGCCGTCATGCCTCGCGCACACTCCGGCCGGACCCCGGCCGTGGCCCGCCCGAACTCCAGGGCCGCGCCCAAACCACCGGCATGTGGCTGGCTTTCGCGCTGCAACCGCTGGCCGCGCTGCTCGCCGGGGTCCTGGGGACCCTGGCTGGGCTGCGACCGACGCTGACGGTGATCACCGGGCTGCTGATGGTGCCCATCTGGATGCTGTGGCGCTCCCCGATCCGGCACCTGCACGAGCTGCCCGGAACGAGTACACCGATCGAACCCGTGTGCGCCTCGGCTGCCCGGACCGCCTGAACCACCCCCCGACCGCACCGCGCCCCTGGAAGCGTGATGACCAGCAGCTCCCCTGCACAGCCCTACGCCAGTACGCCGACCCCGGCCGCGGCCGTGGCGGACAGCCGTACGGCCCGGGCGGTGTTCCCTGCCGTCTCGGCCGTCCTGACCGCGCACCCCCGAGCAGCCGGACAGGTTCCTCCTGATCCGGCAGGCGAACTCCGGCTGGGCCGTCCTGCCTGGCGGCAAGGCGGAAGGGTGCAGATCTGCACCCAGGGCCGATTGCGGCATCTCGGGATCGGGGCTCGAAGCAACACTGAGGATCAAACCATGGTCACCGACCCGTTCTCCACAACGTAGTGGGGGTGCCCTGCAGCGCGTCGGAAGAACCGCCAGTCCTCCGACCCCTTGCGACGGGCCGGGAAGACTTCCAAGTGCCTGCCTGACGACAACGTCAGCTGAACATCGAACTCGTCACCGATGCGCACCTCCTCGACCAGCGGGGCGTTATCCGCGATGATCCGTACGATCGCCTCGACACGATCGTCGAACCGGCCTGTCCCGATCTCGCCACCAGCGGTGAACCGAGATCCGGCCCGGGCCCCGGAACTTAGAGATCACCCTGCTGGATTGTCACGGCAGCACCGTGGGCCAGTCGCCACCGGCACTGCAAGTGCAGGGACAGTTCCGGGCGGACGGTGCCCTGGCCGCGATAGTCCAGCCACGGCACCTCGTCGCCGAACGTGAGCCACACGAGCGTTGCGGCGCGGCCAATGGCTGTGAACGGTCGCCCTTCCAGCTCGCTCAACGCGGCCTGTTTTTCCGCGAGCCCTGTCACAGTGTCCCGACCTTCTCCAGCGCTGACGAGTCGACCCGTACGCCGTCAAGGACAACAGTGCCAGGAGTACAGGATACGGAGGCGAGCCTCGGGGGCCTGGGGAAATTCGGGCTCTGTTGCTGATCTTGTGATCCGGCGGTCAGGCCCGGTGCAGGCTGCCGGCGCGGAGCAGGTCCAAGTCGGCGCGGCCGTAGCCGTATCTCTTGATCCGCTTGACTCGCGTGTTCTGGCCCCAGAGCTCCAGGAAAGGGTCAGGCCCGCGATGACGGCGGACCTCGCTCCGCGAAGCTTGGGGGTGGTTCACCCTTCTTGGGCGGGGTCTGTTCCGTAGAGGGTGTCGGCGGCGAGTGCCTGGGTGGTGTCGCAGGCTGGTTGGTCGTCCAGGGGTGCTTGCCACAGTGGCACCCAGGTGGTGATGGTGGTCGAGGTTCCGAGCCGGACGAAGTGGCAGATCCCGTGGATGCGTACGGCTGCGACCAGCACGGGGGTGGTGGCTGTGGCGGAAGTGGTGGCGGTGGCGATTGGCAGCGTCGCTGCCGCTGGGCCGAAGTGGTCGCGGAGCAGGGTGCGGACGCCGGCTGCGGTGACCGGGTAGGTGTCGGGCGCGGCCGCCTGCCGGGTCTCGTTCTGTGCGAGCAGGGTCTGGCCGAGTTGGGTGGTCGCGGTGCCTGGGCAGGGTATGGGCTGGTCGTGGGCCGAGCCGTGGGTGATGGTGAACGTGTAGCTGTAGCAGGCCGGAATGTCTGGTGGTGGTGCCGGGTCGAGCATCACGGCGACCGTGGTCTGCGTCAGCCCGCTGGCCGTCGGGGTGGATCCCATGGACAGTACGACGCCTGCGTGTGCCTCGACTTGATCGACCACGGTGCCTTGGGTGAAGGGTCCGCCGTAGGTGTGGCCCGGGGACAGGAAGCCGCCGTTGAGGTCGCCGTTCAGGTCCGCGGTGATGGCGGCGGCAGCCGTGTCGGCCGGTTGGGCTGTCAGGCTGGCAGACCTGCCCGCCGCCTGCTGCTGGCGCTGCTGGTCGTAGTCGTGCTGGGCCGATGTCGCCATGACGGCCAGGGCGCAGGCGACTGCCAGTTGCGACCCGGCGGTCCATCGGGCGCGGCGCAGGGCCGCGACTGCAGCTGCGACCAGCGCCGCGTACAGGAGGTAGTCGATCCGGTGGTCTTCGGTGGGTGTCGCTGCGGTGCTGGGGGTCCCTGGGCGGGTGGCCCAGGCTTGCATGCCCGCGGCGAACGCCAGCCACAGCAGCACCTGGCCCTCGAGGAGGATCAGGGCGACGCTTGCGAAGAGGTCCAGGCCAAGCCGTGCTCTGTTCCGCGGGAACCAACTGCGCTGCCGGGCTGGGGGTTTCGGGAGCGGCACGGTCATAGGCACTCATCCTGCCCGGCATGGTGCTCAGTCCGCATGAGTACGCGTACTCAGCCGCCCCTCGGCACCCTCCGGTGGGCTGCCGGTGCGGGCGTAGAGGACGGTGATGAGTTTTTCGGCTGGACCGGTGCGGGATTCAGCCGCGGCCGGTGAACAGTCCCGGGGCCTGCTCGCGCAGCCAGCCCTGGTCCGTCGGTGGCGGGTTCCATGTCGACGGCGAGGGGCCGCAGTGCCTTTTGCAGATTGGTGATGACCCGGGCAATCTCTGCGCGGTTGCCGCGGTGGTGTTCGAGGGTGATTCAGTCGCGGTAGAGCTGTTCGGCGGTGGGTTCGACGTCCAGGCCGGTGGCGATGGCGGCGCGGGCTGCGTCCCAGTGGCCGCTGGCGGTGCGTTGGACGGCCGCTGCCGGATTGTCCGGATCGGGGCGCAGCGAGGTGGCCTCCGGCGGGTGTCGGTGTTGTATGACGAACAAGAGCAGCCCGGCCGAGGGCGCACTCCCCAGGCCCGTCACTCCGTCCGCTGCGCGTCCGACAGTGCCCACCAGGCGAGCTGCGCCCCGTGTCCGGCCTGCGCCATCGACTTGCCCGTGGACATGGTCACCCCCGGGGGTGAACCACAGCACCGGCACCCCCGGGTCCGCCGCGGCGGGCGGTTCCGGGTCCTCCAGCTCCGTCCCGGAGACCTGGAGCTTCGCCAGTTCCTTCGGCCAGCCGTCCAGCGGCACCGGCGGGAACACCCGCACCTCCGCGGACTTGCCTGTGACGGTGATCCCGTCCAGTTCGCCGGCCGTGAGCCACTCCCCGCCCCGCGCCCGCCGCACCACCTTGCGGATCCTGGTGTCCTCCCAGGCGTGCACCCGATCGGCCCCCTCCCCGTCGGCGGCAGCGCTGCTGCGCTCGTCTGAGAGCAGCGCCAGCACCGCACGGGCGGCAGTCTCGAGGGCGTCGCTGTGGTCCGGCCTGTTGGTGCGTCCAATCCGCGCTAGCAGCGGCAGCGTGAACTACGGTGCGGCGTCGCGGTCGGCCTACCGGTCGGCGAAGGGGCTGGTGGGGCTGGCACTGTCGGTCACAACCCCACAATAGGCCGGTTGCAGATGGTCTTGACGATGACGGCCGGCGAGAACAGCGTGGAGCACCGCCGGGGGAATGTCAGCCCCTCGTGCAAGGGTGTCCGGTACAACGTGAGGAGACGCCATGACGGAGTTCACGGTCAAGCCGCTCGGCCCGGAAACCTGGCACCTGTTCGTCGGGCTGGCCGAACGGCACAACGGTGTGTGGGGCGGTTGCTGGTGCACCTGGTTCCACCGCGGCGTCGGCAAGGACTTCAAGGGGGACCCGAGTGGCGCCGACGGCAACCGGGCTTGGAAGGAGACATTGGTCCGCGAGGGCCGCGCGCACGCGGCACTGGTGTGCGACGGTGACGTCGCCGTCGCCTGGTGCCAGTACGGCTCTCCGGAGGAGCTGCCGCACATCTATTTCCGCAAGGAATACCAGGCGGGCCTCGCTGAGCTGCCTCGCTACCGTCTCACCTGCATGTTCGTCGATAAGAAGTACAGAAGGAAAGGCGTCGCGGCGCTCGCCGTCCAAGGTGCCGTCGATCTGATCGCCCGGGCCGGGGGCGGTTCCGTCGAGGCATATCCGCATGATCTGCAGGGTGTGAAGACATCGGCTTCGTATCTGTACAACGGCACCCGCGCGCTCTACGAGGGCCTCGGCTTCATCTATGAACGGCCCGTGGGCAAGAAGAACTGCGTGATGCGGCGAGTCGTCGAACCCGTCGCGTGATCCTGTCCCATGTGGGTCGCAGCCCCACGATGAGCTGGACGCAGATGATCTTGATGATGATGGCCAGGGCGAACAGAGTGGAGTACCCGGTGTTGATCTGATTGTCCCGCACCTGGGCATGCGATGGCCTCCAGCCCGCCCCTGCGCAGCTGCGCGGTGATCTTGTTGCGGCGGGCCGTGGTGATCTCGCTGAAGCGGCCCGGCGCGGCCGGCGATGTCCAGACCAGCTTGCCCTTCTCGTCGGTCAGGGCGAGGAAGAGCAGGCCATGGGACTTGTGCTTGCCTGAGTAGTTGGGCCGGTCCTCCTCTCCGGTGCGGCGCCGGGTGTGCACCAGGGTGCCGTCCAGCAGCACCACGACGCCGCCCCCTTGGCGATCTTCTTCAGGGCGCGGTCCAGCCGTGGGGCGCGGGCGGCCAGCAGGCCGATCACCTCCAGTACCCAGCGCCGCAGGGTCGCCGCCGAGATGTCGTTGCCGCCGGCCAGCTCGGCAAGGCACTGGTCATGGCGCAGGAAGGCGAGGGCCAGCAGGGACTGCCGTCCCGGGTTCATCTTGCGCCAGCGCGAGCCGATCGCCTTGCGCCGGCCCCGGACCAGGCCCGCGACGTTGCGCCTGCCGGAAGCCTCATCCATGCAGTTCAGGCGGCTTCGCGGCGGTATTCGTGGAGGATGCCTCCAAGGCGGTCTCGGCGGCGTATTCGTAGTTGTTCGAGGTCACGTGAGTGGGTGATCGGCTGGGGGACGGCGCGCAGGGGTGCGGCTTGTTCGAGGGCTTGGTGGGGGCGGTGGGTGTTGTGGTGGGTTTCGAATTCTCGTAGTGCGTGGAGTAGGTGGGACTGGTTCCAGATGAGAATGCGGTCGAGGAGTTCGTGGCGGCAGGCCTGTACCCAGCGTTCCATGATCGAGTTCATGCGGAGGATGCGGATGCCGCTGAGGACGACGTGGATGCCCGCGTCGGCGAGGACGGTGTCGAAGGCGGCGGTGAACTTGGAGTCCCGGTCGCGGATCAGGTACTTGGCTTTGCAGCCGGTGTCTTCGAGGTCCATGGCGAGGTTGCGGATGGCTTGGGTGGTCCAGTCGGCGGTGGGGTGGGCGGTGGCGCCCAGGACGCGGATGCGGCGGGTGGCGTGTTCGATGACGGCGAGGATGTACTGGCGCTGGCCGGTCAGGGTGACGGTCTCGATGAAGTCGCACGCCAGGAGGGCACCGGCCTGGCTGCGCAGGAAGTCGGCCCAGGTGGTGGCGGAGCGTTGCGGGGCGGGGTCGATGCCCGCGGTCTTGAGGATTTCCCAGACGGTGGAGGCGGCGGTCTGGATGCCGAGGACGGTGAGCTCGCCATGGATGCGCCGGTAGCCCCAGTTCGGGTTCTCTTGGGCCAGGCGCAGGACCAGGAGCCGGATGGAGCGAAAGGTGCGGGGGCGTCCCGGGCGTTTGGGTCGGCTGCTGTGGGCGTGGCGTTGCTTGATGAGGTCGCGGTGCCAGCGCAGCACGGTGTCGGGGCGGACGATCAGTCGCAGTTGCCGTAGGACGTCGCGGGGCAGGGGCTGGAGCAGGGCAGCGAGGAAGGCCCGGTCCGGTGCGGCGAACTTGGCTCGCCCGCTGCCGAGTTGGCGTTGCAGGACGGTGAGCTGGTGGCGCAGGGCAAGGATCTCGGCATCCTTGTCGCGGTCGCTCATCGGTAGCAGGCGTAGCAGGGCGAAGGCGTTGGTGACGGCGAGGTAGGTCAGTTTCAGCAGCACAGTTGATCATTGTGCTGGGACCGCCCAGGACGATAGGCCGGTACGGGTGACCTGTGCGGATGTATTTCTCGGCAGGCGCAGGGCTGCCGCCGGTAAGCCGCGCGAAGCGTTCGACGTTCAGATCCTCACTGCGGTGCATAACGCCAGCGCCGCTGGGGGCGGTGTTGGCTCGCGTTCACCGGCACCGCCCGCCTGGGCCCTTCGTCTCCCTCGGTCCGCGGAGGGGATCAGTCCACGTTCACCGCCTGCCACAGCTGGCTGTCGGCGTTGGTGTCCGTCGTCTGCACCAGCTGAGTGCCCGCTGTCGTCGACGAGCCGGACACCGCGAGCAGCTTGCCGCTGTTCATATTCTTGATCTTGTAGGAGCCGTTTGCGCCGACCACCAGGGTCCAGTGCTGGCTGGCGCTGTTGCTGCCGGACTGCTGGATGATGGTCGCGCCGTCCGCGGTGGACCCGCCGGTGACGTCCAGCAGCAGGCCGCTGTTCTGGTTGACGATCTCGTAGCTTCCGTCACCCACCGCGACCCACCGCCAGTGCTGGTTCTGCTCTGCGGTGTCGTTCCACTGGATGAGGTTCGCCCCGGCGGACGTCGATCCGCCGCTGACGTCGATCACCTTGCCGCTGTTCTTGTTGAGGAGCTTGTAGAACGCGTTCGTCGAGGGGAAGGGGATGGAGGCGAACGCGTCCAGCGCGCAGACGGTGCCGGAAGCGGACGCGTTCTTCGTTCCGGTGCACACGACCTTGATCGTGTGCGGGCCCGCGGCGAGGTCCGTCTTCTCGAACAGCGGCACCTGCTTCGTCACCGTCGGGGCGTAGGCGTCGATACCGGCCTGCGCCAGGGTGCCGTCGATGTAGACGTCGACCTTCCCCATGTTCGGCTGCTGCATGCTGAGATACCGGACACCTGAGCCGGTGAACGCGTACTGAACGTAGTCGCCGGCGTTGCTCGTGAACCTCTCGGAGCCCTTGAAGTCCTGTGTGTCGTTCCAGTTCGACCAGGCGGAGGAGTAGGTAAGACCGGCGTCCTTGTCGTCGACGTAGGCCCATCGCTGCCGTATCAGCGCCTGCGACGCGGGGGATGCGTTGCCCTGGGCGTCCACGACGTAGAGGTGGTAGTCCCCGACCGTCGGTGGGACGGTGACGGTGGTCGCGGTTCCGGCTGCCTTGGTCATGGCGGGGCCGACGGCGAACGTCGTCGTATCGGAGGGGGCCAGCCAGAAGGTGCTGGTCGCGTCACCGATGCTGCGGACGGGGACGGACGACACACCCTTGCCGGTGAACGTGCTCGCGGGCAGGGCGTAGTCCTGCAGGCCCAGGTTGCTCCGGGGGACGATGTCCTTGTAGGCGTCCTCCAGGCCGGAGTTCACGGCGATGCTGTACGCCTGCGAGGGCCACACGCTGTCCGGGTACGCGTGCACGTCCTGGATCGTGCTGTTCGGAACGCTCTTGCTGAAGACCTTGTTGACGGTGCTGTACGTGTTGGTGATGCTCAGGTCGTGCTGCCGGCCCCAGGTGCCGGAGTTGATGACGTTGACCACTCCCGGGTCAACGTTCAGCACGTTGTCGTGGAAGTTGAGGTAGGCAGAGCCCTCATCGGGGTGGAGTCCGTACCTGTGGCCGGCCGGGACACCCTGGATGTAGTTGTTGCTGATCACGGTTCCCGGCTGGCTGCCCAGGTCGTAGATGGGAGCGGAGTCGCCGAGCACCTGCATGGTGTCGAGGATCTGGTTGTAGCTGACGGTGTTGTTCTTCGCCGTGGTGGTCGGCACGCCCGGTCGGATCGAGTTCGCCGAACCGTCGAAGTTCCACCAGCCCCAGCCGAGGGTGATGCCCGCCCACGGGGACTTCTCGATCAGGTTGTGCTGCACGGACAGGGTGTCGGTGAAGTACGCCGACACCGGGCTGGATCCCTGGAACAGCACCGCGCTGTCGTAGAGGTAGTTGTCCGTGATCGAGATGTTCTTGCAGACTCCCTCGACGTTGGCCGGGTACTTCTCGTTGTTGGTCGAGGTGTAGTCCCCGATGTACACGTGCTGGGGATGTCCCACGGTGATGGCGGACCCGGCGATGTCATTGGTGTAGTTGCCGGTCACCTGCGAGTCCGTCACGTCATTGACCATGCTGATCCCGTCGGCGCCGGTGTGCTGCACCGTGTTGCGCTGCAGGACGATCCCGTCGGCGTTCTCGATCTGGATGATCCCCGGCGGCAGGTCGACGTTGCGGTAGGTATAGGCGTGGAAATTCTGCTTCGCGTACACGTCCGAGCCGGCGTTGCCCTGCTGGCCCTGCCGGAACGCGGAGCCGGCGACATTGACCAGGTTCCAGTCGGAGTGCTCGACCGTCAGACCGGAGAACGTGATGTTCCGCGCGTGGTCGGTCGTGGACGTGCCGGCGATCCTGATCAGGGTGGACACGTTGTTCGGCGCGAAGACCTGTGCCGTCGTCATGTCCTCGGAGCTGGACTTGTAGTAGTACAACGTGTGGGTCGTCTTGTCGAAGTAGAACTCGCCCGGCTGGTCCAGGAACTCGTACGCGTTCATGATCGTCTGGGTGCCGGCGGCGTTGAAATTCCCGTTCGGCGCTCCCTGGGCGATGGCCGCGCCCGGCTCCTGGAACAGGGCCACGCGGTTGGCGCCGTTTGTACTCGTGGTGATCTGGCGGACGCCCACGATGGCCGTGGTCCAGGTCGTCGCCGACTCGATCTCGACGTCGTCCTGGTTGCCGGCGATGGCGGGCAGGTCGGAGAGGCTGTACTTGGCCCCGTCGCACTGCGAACCCGACTCCCAGGCCCAGGGAGCCTGGCCTGCGGTGACGGTGTAGGTCCCGTAGCATCCGGCCGAGTTGATCGTCTTCGAAGCCATCCTGGCGCGCTTGTCGTTGACGTAGAGCGCGCGGAGCTTGTCGTCACGGTTGAGCGTGGCCTGCCAGATGTTCCCGCTGTGCTGTGTCCAGCCGGTCACCTGGACGCCTCCGTTCAGGACCGGCTTCTCGCCCGGGTAGGCGGCGTACACGATACGGTGGCCGCTCGTTCCCGAGTCGGCCGACGTGAAGTCGATGGTGCTGCTCACCGGGTAGTTGCCGCCGCGGAGATAGACGTTGATGTCTCCGGTCATGTTGCCGTCGACCGTGCGCACGACGTCCCGCGCGTGCTGCAGGGTCTTGAACGGCGCCGCGATCGTCCCGGCATTGGTGTCGTCACCGTTGGGGGCGACGTAGTACGTCGCCCCGGTCGCGGCCGAGGCCGGGGTCGGCATCGTGAGGGGTGCCAGCAGTGCGGCGGAGACCGCCAGCGCAAGTGCTGCTGAGGCCTTGCGGACAGTGGAGGTGAAGGGCTTCATCTTCCGCCCCTCCGGGTGGTTCGGGCGGTTGTGCAGGCGGTCATACGGCGGCTCCGTGAGTTCTTTCAGTGCGACTGACGCGGGCACTGGGCTGGGTGGGGTTGGGCGGGGCGGATCCTGTGCCGTGTGTGGTCGGCTCAGGACTGCGGTGGCTCGCCGAGGTGCCAGATCTCGGGCAGGTCGGACCAGCGGCTGCCCTGGGGGGCATCGGGCCAGGGGTCCTGGCAGGGGTCGGTGAAGGTCCACCAGCGCTGCGTCTCGGGGTCGGCCTTGATGACGGCGAGGTCGGTGTCGAAGTCGTCGCCGTGGTACTCGTAGTAGGCGAACAGGGTGTCGCCGTGCAGGAAGATGCTGTAGTTGCGGATCTGCGCGGCCAGCAGGGCGGCCTCGACGCTCGGCCAGACGGCGCTGTGGAGAGCGAGGTACTCGTCCCGGCGTTCCGGGAGCAGCCGGGTGGTCTGGGCGATGCGCCTCATGGTGCTTCCTTCTGGGTCGGGCCGGCCGGTTCGGCCGGGTGGAACCGGGAGGGGGCGAGTCGGTAGACGCGCTCCGCGTTGCCTCGCAGCACCGCGTCCTGGACGGTCCACGGAGTGGGTGCCAGCGCCTCCTGGACCAGGTCGAGCCAGGAGCGGTAGTCGGTGGCGAGCTGCATCACCGGCCAGTCGCTGCCGAACAGGCAGCGGTCGGGCCCGAACAGGTCGAGTGCTTCGCGGAGCAGCGAGAGCGCGAACGCGCGCGGGGTGTCCGGTGGCAGCTCGGTGGCCAGGCCGGAGAGCTTGCAGACGGTGTTCGGCTGCTTCGCCACCTGGCGCAGTGCCTGCGACCACTGGCTCCTGGTGTCCGCCTTCGGCTTGCCCAGGTGGTTCAGGACGATCGTGGTGTCCGGGCAGGCCACGGCCAGCTGCGCCAGCTCGTCCAGCTGGTGCCGGCGGACGCAGGCGTCGAACGGGAGCCCCGCCTCGCCGAGCAGCCGGACCCCGGCACGCAGCTGCGGGTCCTCGATGAAGCCAGGCGCCTCGTCCTGGAGGTTGCGGCGCACCCCGACCACGAACGGGTCCGCCGCGAACCGCCGGATCGCCTCGGCGGCCTCGGCGGGCCGTTCGAGCGGCACATGGGCGACCGCGCCCCGGATCCAGGTGTTGTGTTCGGCCTGGCCGCGGACCCATTCGATCTCGTCCGCGGCCTGCCTCTCCTTCCGCCCGGCCTCCATGAAGACCACCTCGACCGGCTCGGGGCGGAGCGCGGCGAAGTCGTCGGCGGTGAACGGACGGTTGAGCTCGGGAGCCTCTTCGAGCCAGGGGTAGTCGAGGCGCCGCGGGTCCCAGAGGTGGACGTGGCAGTCCAGGATCGAGGGCATGGCGCGGCTGGTCACGACGGGTCCTGGTCCGAGGGTGTGTCGAACGGGGTGCGGTAGGAGGCGGGACGGGTGCGCAGCTCCAGTTCGAGGGTGAGCCGCACCCGGGTCGAACGGGGGAGGCGAACGCGCAGCCAGGGGCCGTCCACCTGGTGCGCCTCCGAGGTCTCCTCGACCGGTTCCGAGTGTCCGTAGTCGTAGAGGTCGCCGATCCAGGCGTCGTCGCGGCTGCGGGTGTGCCGGACGCTGCGGACGGTGTGCTCGGCGTAGGCACCCGCCTGCACGATCACGGTGCGGTCCTCGGTCGGGTGGAGGTTCACCAGTTCCACCACCGTCGCCTGCGGGTCGATGCTGGAGACCAGCGCGGCCACGGAGTCCGGCAGGCCGGGCCGGCGGGCGTCGGCGTCGTGGTAGCGCACCCGGGCCTGCTGCATTCCGCCGCCGTAGAGCACCTGCGGGCCGCCCCAGGTCAGCTGCACCAGCGCTTCGGTGACCACCGGGTTGGACAGCTGCCACAGGTGGATGTCGGCCTCGTCGACCTCCAGGCCGCGGTAGCGCTCCATCCGCTCCAGGCGGTGCCGCACCTGCGCCTGGGCGGTGGCGAGGATCCGCTCGGGGTAGGTCGGGTCGTCGCCGGAGAGGAACGCGAACCAGGACTCCTCGTGGTGCGCCTCCTCCTTGCTGCGGAACGGCCGTATGGTGCGCCAGTCGATCCCGGCGCCGTCGCGCAGCCGCTGGATGCGCGCGCGGTCCTCCTCGCCCGCGGTGTGGTGCCACAGCGCGACCGGCACCGGCAGAGTCATCGGGTTGTAGTCGAACCAGCCCCGGTCGTCACGGCGGAACGGCACGTGCAGGGTGGGCGTGTCAACGTCCTCGCGCAGTTGCGCGACCCACTTGGACTTCAGGCTGGAGTCGGCCTCGGTGAAGGGCATCACCTTGCCGTGGGCGAACATCTCGTCGAGCGCGGGCCGTACCAGGTCGAGGTAGGAGTCGTCGCCGGTGGCCTCGGCCGCGGCCAGGGCGGCGACGGTGGCGGCGTGTCCGACGCTGTGCCAGCCGTGCGGCCAGGACCAGCCGTAGTGGCCGCCGTAGGGGCGGCCCTCGTGCAGGCCGCCGACGGTGCCGTCGGGGGCGACGTTGTCCGGCAGTACTCCGCCGGCGGCGGTCGCGCGTTCGCGCCAGGCGCCGACGTACTCGGCGATCCAGTCGCGGTAGCGGGTGTCGCCGGAGAGGATCAGTGCGTTCAGCACCAGTCCGCTGGCGGCGAGGTTGACCGCGGTGTCGCCCTGGCCCATGCGCCGGCGCATCTCTTCGCCGAGACGGGGGTCGCTCTCCAGCGGGGGGGTCTCCCCGTCGGCGAGGATCCAGTTGAGCGGGAAGCCGTACATCTTTGCTTCCTGCGGCAGCCAGGGGTAGTAGGCGTCGTCGGACAGGCCGCCGCGCTCGGGGTCGCTGCCGTTGTGCGGGCGGGTGATGATCCGGTGCTCGGGGTCGTAGTTGCCGTGTCGGGGGTCCACGTAGAGCTCGGCGAACCGCAGCGCCCGCCCGGTCCAGCGCTCGGGGGCGGCCATGCACAGGAAGTAGAACAGCAGCAGGCTCTCACCCTGGTGGAACCAGTCGTAGCCGCGCTCGTACTCGTCCTTGAGCATGCCCAGCTCGGTGAGCTGGCGGGTCACGCCCTCCCAGTGCCGCTCCGACTCGGCCAGCAGGTCGTCGGCACCGCCCAGCAGGTAGAGCTGCGGCCAGTTGAAGAAGGTCTCGTAGAAGTCGTCCACGCCGTCACGGGTGGTCAGCCGGCCCTGGTAGTTCAGGCGTCCGTCGGGCCCGGTGAAGTCGCGGGCGAAGCGCCGCCAGACCTGGTCGAGCAGGTCGAACAACTGGCGCTGGGCGAGGGCCCAGCCGGGCGGTTCGAGCAGCGGCACCGAGGCTGTGATGTCGGGGTCCATGAGGGCGGTTCTCCGTTTCGGGCAGTGCGGTACCCACGCCCGGCGGCGGTGCGGGCGGGCGTGATCGCGCGGTGGCAGGTGCCGCGGTGGGGGCGGTCAGTCCTTGGTGGCGCCGGCGAGCATGCCGGTGACCAGGAAGCGCTGGGAGAAGAGGAACACCACGAGCACCGGGGTGATCGCCAGCAGCGTGGCGAGAGCGAGCTCAGGACGTTCGACGGCGAGCGAGCCCACCGTCGGATTGAACTGCGGCACGTTGTCGAGCAGGGAGCCGAGCCCGACCTGGATCGGGAACTGGTCGCTCTGCGGCAGCAGCACGTACGGCAGGAAGTAGTTGGTCCAGTTGGCGACGAAGCTGAAGAAGCCCACGAGTGCCACCACGGGGGTGGCCAGCGGCAGTGCGACCCGGCGGAAGGTGCCGAACTCCGAGCAGCCGTCGAGCCGGGCGGCCTCCAGCAGTGACGTGGGAATGGCGGTACTGAAGTAGATGTACGCCAGGTAGACCCCGAACGGGTAGAACGAGTAGGGCAGGATGATCGACCACATCGAGCCGATCAGGTGCACCGCGTTCATCTCCAGGAACAGCGGCACCACCAGCGTGGCGCTCGGCATCAGCATGACCACGAGCGTGGCCACCAGCAGCGTGTGCCGGCCGCGGAACTCGGTCAGCGCCAGGGCGTAGCCCGCCGGGATCGCGACCACCAGGGTGATGGCGAGCGCGACGAAGGTGTAGAGCGCGGAGTTGCGCAGCCACAGCAGGACGGTGTCGTCCTGGAAGCCCGTCAGCGCGTCCCAGTTGGCCCGCAGGGCGTGGAAGGAGCCGAAGGACAGCGGGTTGGCGTGCACCAGCTGGTCGTCGGTCTTGGTCGCGGCCAGGAGCAGCCACACCACCGGCAGGACGAAGAAGACCGCGAAGAGGAGCAGGACCAGGGGGGCCAGCGGGCTTCTCGGGGTGCGGCGGGTACGGCCACGGGATCTAGTCGGCATCGAAGAACCCCGATCGGGCGACGAACACAGCGGCGACGACGAGCCCGAGCAGCAGCAGTTCGACCGAGACGGCGGCGGCGGTGTTGACGTTGTTGTTCTGGAAGGCGAAGTCGTAGGAGAGCTGGTTGAGCGAGTAGTCCCGCCCCGCCACTCCGACGCTCGCCTGGGCGAGCAGCTGCGGCTCGACGAAGAGCTGGGTGCCGCCGGCGAAGGCGAGGATGGTCATGTAGATGATCCACTTGCGCAGCATCGGGACCTGGATGCGCCGGGCGGTCTGCCAGGGGCCGGCGCCGTCGATGCGGGCGGCTTCGAGGATGTCCGGTGAGATGTTGTTGAGCGCGCCGTACATCACCAGGATCCAGCCGCCCGCGCCGGTCCAGAACGCGATCAGGGTGAACAGGATCGGGAGGCCGCCGGGGGCGACGACCTGGCCGAAGGTGTCCATACCCAGGGCGCGCAGCAGGAAGGCGACCGGGCTGACCGTCGGGTCGAGGATGAACAGCCACACCATGACGCTCGCGGCGCCGGCCAGCGCTCCCGGGATGTAGAAGAGGAAGCGCAGGGTCGTGCTCAGGCCGTTGGACACGAGCCGCTGCAGCAGCAGGGCGAGGCCGACGACGATGACGACCAGCGAGACGAGCCAGAAGAGGAGGTACAGCGCCACGTGTTCGACGGCCGGCAGGAAGCGGAAGTCGGCCGCCGCGTCGGCGAAGTTGGAGAACCCGGCGAAGGTGGTGTCGCCGTTGGTGAAGGCGAAGTAGATCGCGTAGCCGGTCGGGACGACGCCGAAGGCGATCAGCAGGGCCACGTACAGGGCGACGAAGCCGTGCCCGGCCCGGCCGGGCCAGAGCGAGCGCCGTGCGGCGCGCTCCGATCCGACCCGGTTGTGTGCGGAGTTGCTCACTTGCCTACCTGGTATCCGTCGGTCTTCGCGTAGTTCTCGATCGCGGTACCCCAGGCCGGCAGCAGCGAGACGATGGTCTTGTGCGCGGTCACGCCGGGGCTGATGGTCGCCGCCCAGATGGCCTCCTGGCTGAACTGGGGGTAGCCCCAGCCGGCCCAGATCTGGTTCGCGGCGTCCTGCAGCGGCTTGGCGATGTCGTTGGCGTAGTACCCGGAACTGCTCTGGGCCGTCAGCCAGGTCGTGGCCGCCTTCGAATAGGCCGGGTACCCGGGGGCGAGCTTGCCCTGGTAGTCGTCGGAGGTCGTCACCCAGGTCAGGAACGCGGTCGCGTCCTTGAGGTTCTTGCTGTGCGCGGACAGCAGCCAGGTGCCGCCGCCGACGTTGCCGACCGACGGGGTGGAGTCTCCGGCCCACTGCGGCATCGGCGCGACCGCGATCTGGCCCTTGGGGGTCTTGAAGCTGCCCTGGAACAGCGCACCGCCGAACCAGTCCGGGCCGGGCAGCATCAGGACCTTGGCCGCGTCATTCTTGGCGAAGTCGGTGCTGAACACGCTGCTGGTGGACATGGTCTTGTTCTGGATCAGGGTGTCCAGCAGTGTGGCCATCTTGGTGCACTCGGGGCCGGTGGTGTTCACCGTGACCGCCTTGGGCCCGGTGACCTGGTTGGCACCGCACTTGCCCGCCCACATGTAGATCTCCGGGGCGAAGGTGTCGCCGGCCGAACCGACCAGGTACCCGGGGTGCTCGGTGGCGACCTTCTGGCCCAGGGCCTGGTACTGCTCCCAGGTGGTCGGCACCTGGTAGCCCCACTGCTTCATCAGCGTGGCGTTGTACCACAGCACGGTCTGCGACAGGTCGTTGCGCAGGCAGTAGACCGTGCCGTTGACGGTGCACGGCGCGTTGGCGCCGGTCGCCCAGCCGTCCAGAGTGGCCTGCGGGATCAGGCCCTTGTCCAGAGGAGCGGTGAAGCCGGACTGGACCGCCCAGCTGGCCTCGTTGTTCTGGGAGCTGAAGACCACGTCCGGCCAGCCGCTGCCGGTGCGGTTGAACAGGCTCACCTTGGTCTGCACGTAGTTCGAGCCGTTGGCATCCCCGTCATAGGTGACGATCTTCATCTTCACCGAAGGGTTCTCCTTCTGGTAAAGCTGCGCCGCGGCCAGCCGGGTCGCGTCCACCCACACGGTCAGGACGCTGCCGGCCTCCTGGGCCGCAGGGGAGAAGCTGGCGGCTCCGTTCGGCGAGGACTTGGCCGTACCGCCGCCACAAGCGGTGAGCGAGCCGAGGGTGATCGCGGTCAGTGCGGCGACGAGGCCGGCGCGGGTGCGGCGGCTCTTCGCTCTGCTAGTGACGGACACTCGGGAAATGTGTGCCATGGGGACTCCTATGCGTGGTGGTGTACACGTATCCGACCGGACAGGCGGATCGCGGCTTTCGATGAGTCTGACTTAACCTGCGCCCGCTGTTAGCGTCTCGGGGAACGGATCCGACCGGCCAGCAGGCCAGCCGGTCACCGTGATGTGACATAAGAGCTGCAAGGCGCCCCGCGCGTCAAGAGGATGAGCGGTCCTATTTCCAGAACGTTACGACGCTGTCTCCTGGGTTCCCGGCAATCAGGCCAGGTGGGAGAGCAACAGTGCCATCGCTTGCCCAAATGAGTCGTACCTATATAGGATCTTCACCCAGATGGAAGGTATGCTCTTCCGCAGCGGATGGAGACCAGTCATGCTGAACCAGACCCAGGCAGAGGAGGAGCATCCGGTGGACGGCGCGCCAACAGAGACGGCATCGGACGCGCGACCGGTCGAGCCGGCGGCGAACGGTTCCGTGTACCGGCCCGGTTACGAGGTCGTAGCGGAGCAGATCCTCAAGCTCATCGCCGAGCGGCAGCTGCAACCGGGGGACCGGATGCCGACGGAGGTCGAACTGGCCTCGTCCCTGGGGACCAGCAGGACGGTCGTGCGCGAGGCGGTGAAGATCCTCTCGGCGATCGGCCGGGTCCGCGCCCAGAAGGGACGCGGACTCTACGTCGCGGACGACGAGGGCATGCTCGGCTCGTCGCGCTGGGGCGGGTTCTTCATGCCGACGGACCTGGACCAGATCTTCATGCTCTTCGAGTTCCGCCGGGTGCAGGAGATGGCCGCCAGCCGACTGGCCGCGACCCGGGCGACCCCGGTCCAGCTGAATGTCATCAAGGACGCCATGGACCTGTGCAGCGAGGGGCACCACACGGGCCGCGACCGCCTCTTCGACCAGGGTGACGACGCGTTCCACCTGGGCATCGCCGAGGCCTCGCACAACCCCTTCCTGGTCGCGTCGGTCCGCGAGGCCCGGCGGTTGCAGCGTCAGGCCAGCACCATCGGCTTGCACGGGGCGGTCGGCGACCACGCCAGGGACGCGGTCGTCGAGCACGCCGCCATCTTCGGCGCGATCCGCGACGGTGACCCGGAGGCCGCGGCCGAGGCGACCAGCGTGCACCTGGACAAGACACTTGAGGAGTACCGGCGCGAGATCCAGCGCCGGGTCTTCGGATCGGGCCCGGCCGAGAGCCGCTGACCAGCCTTTCCCTCCACCGTCGCAGGCCTGCTCGGGACTGACGCGGCGCCCTCGCCTGCCCCGGTGCCCTTTGCCTCCGGGTCAGCCACCGACTCCTCCCGCATACGCACAGAGAGGACTTCTGTCCCCATGAGTACTTTCGCGGTCTCCTACACCGCGGCCAGGACCCTGGCCGCAGGGTCGTCCGACACCGCGCCGCCCGGTACGGGAGAGGTCGAGATCGGTCCCGCCTACGTCGGCATCTGCGGCACCGACCTGCACATCTTCCACGGCGACATGGACGCGCGGGTCAAGGCGCCCGCCGTGCTCGGCCACGAGATGTCCGGCCGGGTCCTGCGGGTCGGCCCCGGAGTCGAGGGCTGGCAGCCGGGCGACCCGGTCACGGTGATGCCGTTGAGCTGGGACGGGACCTGTCCGGCCTGCCGCCGGGGCCACCAGCACATCTGCCAGAACCTCGACTTCATCGGCATCGACTCGCCGGGCGCGATGCAGCAGCGCTGGGTCGTCCCGGCCACCACGCTCGTCGCCCTGCCGCCCGGCCTCCCGCTGGACGAGGCCGCGCTGGTCGAGCCGACCGCCGTCGCGGTGCACGACGTCGCGCGCGCCCAAGTGGTCAGCGGGGAGCACGTGGTCGTGGTCGGCGGCGGTCCCGTCGGCGTCCTCATCGCGCTCGTCGCGAGGGCCGCGGGCGCCGACGTACGGGTGATCGAACTGTCGGCCAGCAGGCGGCGGGTGGCCGGCGAACTCGGCCTGACCGCCTGGGACCCGACGGTCGACGACGTCACCGCGCTCGTGTCGGAGTGGACCGAGGACGCCGGGGCGGAGGTCGCCTTCGAGGTCTCCGGGGCGGCGGCCGGTGTCACCACCGCGGTGGACGTGCTCGCGGTGCGCGGACGGCTGTGCCAGGTGGCGATCCACCCCGTGCCCCGGGAGGTGAACCTGCACCGGTTCTTCTGGCGCGAGATCACCCTCGTCGGCGCACGCCTCTACGACCGGAGCGACTTCGAGAAGGCCGTGGCCCTGGTGGCCGACGGCACGATCCCCGCCAAGGCCCTGATCTCCGCCGTGGTGCCGCTCGCCGAGGCGGCCGACGCCTTCGAGGCGCTCGAAGCCGGCGGCGACGTCATGAAGATCCTGCTCGACTGCGCCACCGCAGTGGCCGGAGGCGCCGAGTGAACCCCTTCGACCTGACCGGCAGACTGGCCGTGGTCACCGGCGCCCGCCGGGGCATCGGCCGGGCGATGGCCCGCGCCCTGGCCGAGGCCGGCGCCGACGTCATCGGCGTCAGCGCCAACCTGGAGGAGAGCGGCAGCGACGTCGAGAAGGACGTCACCGCCGCCGGACGCCACTTCGAGCCGATCCGGACGGACCTGTCCGACCAGGCCGCCGTCATCGCCCTCGGCCGCGAACTGGCCGGGCGGGACCGGCCGGTGGACATCCTGGTCAACAACGCCGGCACGATCCGCCGCGCTCCCGCCGCCGAGCATCCCGCCGAGGACTGGAATCTGGTCCTCCAGGTCAACCTCACCGCCCAGTTCACGCTGACCCAGGCGGTCGGCGCGTCCATGGTCCGCCGCGGCCAAGGGAAGATCATCTTCACCGCCTCGCTACTCAGCTACCAGGGCGGTATCACCGTGCCCGGCTACACCGCGGCCAAGCACGGCGTGGCCGGTCTGACCAAAGCCCTGGCCAACGAGTGGGCCGCACACGGCGTGAACGTCAACGCGATCGCCCCCGGCTACATCGCCACCGACAACACCCAGGCCCTGCAGGACGATCCGGCGCGCAGCGCCGCCATCCTGGACCGAATCCCGGCGGCCCGCTGGGGCCGGGCCGACGACCTCGCCGGAGCCACCGTGTTCCTCGCCTCACCGGCATCGGACTACGTGCACGGCACCATCCTGCCGGTCGACGGCGGATGGCTGGGCCGATGAGACTGCTGCGAATCGGAGCCCCCGGGGCGGAACGGCCCACTGTGCTCGACACGACCGCGCAAGGCCGCGACCGCTACCTCGGCCTGGACGGCATCGCCGAGGACTTCGACGGGGCGTTCTTCGCCTCGGACGGGATCCGGCGGGTGCGCGAGGCGTTCGCGGCGGGCACGCTCAGCGAGCTGGCCGC